>CAYXGW010000017.1:0-67636 GCA_964464595.1 uncultured Deferribacteres bacterium | reverse complement strand
TTGAGTCCTGAAAAGACACCGGCGCTGCCCAAAGAACAAATTCCCTTCTTCTCGTCTTCCCGTGCAATGATCTACGATGAGCATGCCGGCCTCTTCGATCATAGCTACGCCATTGCCTGGCAAGCCGGCAGAGCACTGGCCCTCGGAGATAAGGAGTTCTGCTTCAAGCTGCTTCATTTTACCCGCAACAGCCATCGGAAAATCGACCAACTAATGGATTATAACAATTCGGCTTTTCTTACAGATTTGAGAGGAAAATATAGCGAGCTGAAACAGGCCCAACTGGTAGAAAAGAAATTTGCCGAAGTAGTGAACGGCACGCTTGGAACCCAAATCGCAACAATCAAAGAAGAAAAACAAGAAGAAGTAGACATCGAACGGGGAGGTACCGAATTTGTGGGGTCTGAACGGACTAAAGAAAAGTTAGAGAAATTTATTAGCACCAAAGAAGTCTTCCAGGCCCTCAAGGAAGAAATCAAACACGAGTTGCAGCCCATCGTTGAAAAATTGAGTCGTTACTATTTGTTATACGATGTTCCCTTCTCACATCTCCTTGCCGATCCTCGTATGCTGCCCAACCCGTCGCTCCGGTTCTTTTATGTCGACATTAACTGGCTGGAATCGCTGGTAGACGGAGCCTTAAGCATCAGCATCCATTCCAGCAGAGACAGCGCCTGGTACAAAGTCGTGAAAAAATTGATCATCGAACTGGTGCATGAAAAAGCCCGGTTGATCCGCGGCAACATCCTGCCCGATGCGAAAACGGAAATGACCAACACAACCGGCCCACTGTCCATTTCCGGATTGCTCCTAAGGTCGCCTCTTGTTTCCGGTTGGAAAGGATTGGCCATCAATGCCCATAAGAACAATGCTCGACTGCCGGTCTACCGGATGGACCTCATTGACAAGGATGTCTTGCTCATCCTATTTAGTGGCATTCCCGATAAACTGACGTTTAACGAGCCCACGAAGGCCTGAGTTTTGGCACCAATAGCGAAGGGCAAATTCAAGTCCGTGATCTCACTGCTCCAAAAGGAAAAAAGAAGGAAGATTGGATCATCCTCAACACCACCGGAAGCACCGAAAAAGATTTTACCCGCGATACCCCGGTGGGTGTTGATAAAAGCAGGGTGCTTGACCTGCGACCCGGTAGTCCCGAAGGCCTCATTCCGCAAATGAAAAACAAGGTAGGCCAACCCATCAACTCCTCCGGGTTTGCCATTCAAATGGCCAATCTACCTCTTCAATTATGCTTCGCAGGAAACTTATGAATCTCGAAAATTCACTATTGATACCTGTAGAACTAACGGCTTTTGCCCACAACAGCACAGGAAAAAATGAAACCTTCAGGCGATGGGAAATGGATCCGCGCGGCAGATTGGAAGAGTATTTAAGCGCAGAACCCGGGGTGTTTCAACTCAGTCAGGCTAATTTTAATAAACCATCAGAGTTGGGTGTATACCTTCACTGGACGTTTCCCAAAGCCATGCGCAAGGGGCAAGTCGATCCGGATGCCCAGGTTAAATGGGATAACCTCCCCAACCGTTGGCTGATCGTAAGGCTTGCAGGAGCCGTAAACGACCGGAAAACCAAGGCATGGATACTCTACAGTGATGACAAAAGTTTTAGGGGGACTGGCAGCCCCTTTCTTGCTCCCGATGTAAAAGATCTTTCTAAGGCCATCACGTACATCGGCGAATCGTTTCCTCTTGAAAGTAAACATTGGAACGAAGAAGACAAAGTGAAAGACCGTTGGTGGCTGAACACCCTGGGCATGGGTGACATCAATTTTCTCTCATACCAGCCTCACGTAAAAAATGTATTCTCTTTCCATGATGATTTGAAAGACATCGATGGAAACGAGGTCGATAAGTCGATAAGCTATCTGGTAACCGGATGGTATTCCGACACTACTAAGGACATTGTGCAAGGCCTCGAAACCGACGAAAAATTAAGGGCTTTTCTAACGGCCCGGGATTGGGAACTGCCAGACAACCAACCACTGAACGGCATAAAGCGAAGTGTTTATCATGGCCTGGTTCATACCTTGGTGAACAGCAGTACGGTTAAACCCGCCCCTACAAGCATTACCAATATGCAATTGGGTGTGGGCAATACGCCCACAGATGCCTTGACCTCTCTGCTCAAGCGTAAGGCGACTAAGAATAAAAATAAAGATGGGAGCAAGAATGAGCAGATGAAAGTCCAGTTGCTAAGGGCTTTTCAATACGGTTTATTGCCTTCTCTCGATGATCCCAACGGAGAAGAGAGGGTGTTTAACAGCATTCGGAAAAACTGGTTTATCCCCAAAGAAGGCGGAATATCCTGGGCCATTTCCGATGAAGATACACCTGAAAACCAACAGCGGCAAATATCAACGGAGCAGACTGCAAAAGAAAAAACATGGCTCGCGCAGCTCAATAATGATCAGGAGGAATTCAACCGGAAACAACTTCTCCTCGAAGACCAGCAACGGGAGTTATACATCGCGTGGTGGAAGAAAGAACGCCTGCCTTTCGACCGAAGTGTTAAGGATGATGAGGTATTGAAGAACAAGTTGAAGGATCAGATGGAAGTCCTTCCCGGAGAAGTCAAAAACCTGCATGCCGAACTGCTAGAGTTGTCTAAACAATTGCCGCTGCCCATTCAACCGAATGAAAAGGAAAACATGGAGGAACAGGTGAAAGCCTTCGCAGAAGCCAAAGGCATTGCACCCACTCGTAAATTAAAAGCTGAGACCAAGACTCCCTTTTGGATGACCAACGATCCGGTAGTGATCATCACAGGGATCAATCCGAAAAAGCAATCTGTATCCGGCAGCAAGCTGAAATGCAGGAATGCCAATCAGGTAGTCAGTGAATTTTCCTTTGCAGGCCGATCCATTACCGGTGAAGAATTGGGGAATGCCGGTATCTTCCCCGATCTGGGAACCGATAATACTCCCGGCCTGATCAAGCAATTGCTCACTGAATGGCTACTGCTAGACCCCGGTAATTCAACCCGCATTGCTAAGAAGATTCTTCAGGACCCAGAGCAGCAGGTAGCGCTTCAAGAAGCAATGGCAGAACACAACCCTGAAACATATAGCGGTGTTTTGCCCTTGCTCAACCTGAAGTCATGGAAGCAACCGTGGAAACCCGTTTTTTTGGAATGGATGGTGAAATGGTATCCTATACCATCTGTCAATGCACAAGGTAAAGCATGCTGGACTTTTAACGGCAGGGAATATGAGTTTGAAGGTTGTGTGGAAAGCCAAGTTAATTTTATGATTCGGGGAAGAACCTTCCTCACGCCACAAAACAGTGAATTACTCAAGGACCGGCTCAACCTGCGACTAAGTCAATATCCGAAAGATGAGCAGCCTCAGAACTTAAAAGATTTTATTGAAAAAATTGATGATTGGGACTTTCTGACCCAAGCCCTTACCGGCTTTAACCTGCAGCTTTTGCAATTGTCCGATATGTTGCAACGTGTTCCCGAAGGAGAAAACATAGCGTTGGTCGGGCAACAAACCAATGCTTTCCCGGATCTGGCAAATCGATCAGGAACTTTTCGGGAAACCCGGCAAGGACAATTCTATTTCACCCAGTTGTATGTGTACGACACATTCGGGCAAACCAGAGTATTGGTGCATCCCGAAGGAAAGTATTCCAGTCTACAAAGGGATACCTTGTTTATGCCGGCAAGGGATGACAACTACACTCCCAAAAACTATATAGTCAAATCTGAAGAACCTCCACCCCACCCCTACCGCTGGGTACAGCTGCCACCCCGGCTACTCCAATACAGCCGCCTGAATCTCGATTGGTTGGATTACCTGGATGATAATAAACTGGTTGCATCCGATCCCAATGCACATCCCGTATGTGCGTGGGTCATTCCTAACCACCTCGATGAAGGCCTGTCGTTTTTTGACCGGAAAGGTGAATACCTGGGTATTGCAGATAAAAGAGTCAACACAGACGGCAAGCCCATCATCCAATGGAACCCTTCACCCTGGGGAGCCTTCGATCGGGATAATCAGGGGTATCCTGTGAAAGAGAAATACCCTCATTTACATGACCTGCTAAAAGCCCTGTGTCAGGAAGGAGCTGAAGCGGTGGAGAATTTTAAAAGCTTCATGGAAACCATAGACACTACCCAATGGACCACCGATGCTTTAGTAGGTAGTGAAGAACAATTCCAGTCCGTATTAATGGGGCATCCCATGGCCCTGGTAAGGGTGCAGCTTCATTTCGAGTTGGCCGGGAAACCGGTTACCGACCCCAACTGGAAGCCTGCCAAACTACCGCTCCCAAAATTGATCGATCAATGGTTCGACATACGGCTTGGCAGCCAGGGGGGACGGCAAGATGGGTTGATCGGTTATTTCACAGGAAATAAATACAACCGGTTCTTTGCCGTGCATGACCCTAGCGGGGGGGAATCCGATTTCATCGAGAAAATCAGGCCGGGCAAATATATGCGGCTGAATTTTAACCGTAATGACATGGACAACAAAGCCATCCTAACCATGTTGGTTGATCCCAGGGCGCAGGTATATGCGGAAACAGGATTGTTACCGATGAGTTCTATAGCCTTACCGGAGCAATTTACAGAAGAAGCCCTCTGCAAAATGGAATTGGTTTTTCGTTATGGCCCCTTGCTAACCCAGGAGATCATGCTCAAAGAAGAAGGGAATGATAAATCGCAGCCCGCCATTACTATGCCGTTGCCAGCCGAGTTGCAAGGCCAGTGGCGATGGCAGCAAAAACAACAAGAAGAAGGATGGCCCGAATGGCAAGTGGTAGCCCCACAAACTGTAGCTGAACATCTCAAAGGAAAAACAGCGCAAGCTACCGAAGGATACCTTCGACTGAAACGCCCTGAAAAACCCAAGGCCCTGAGTTCGTTTATAGATTAGTTTTTTACAAAAACTAAAAAGGAAAAAATGATGAAAACAGCACAAATTTCCACACTGCTTGAATATACATTTACAACCGATCCTTCCCCATTGGAAGGCAACCAGAAGGCCGGCATTACGGTGGCAGGTAAAGGAGAGGAAATGTGTAACCGGTGTTTCAAGAAGTTAGAGATAAAAATCACCGATGCAGAGAAAAGGCTGTCGGCTAATATCAAAGCCGGAGAGATCGTGGTTAATGGTACCCCTGCCGGGCTTGAAGGCGAGCAAAGGATGGAGGGCAATGATTATTACTATTCTTACAACTTAATGGATTATCGTCCCATCCACTCGATCGAGTTTACTTTAACCACCATAGGAAATTCCACCAGCTATACCGGAGAAATTGAAATGCTTCTGACCGAAACAGCTAAAAAAGAAAGCAATGGTCAATATGAGGAGAGAGACTTAAAGGAAAAAATCATGAAAGTGACAGACCAGTTTTACCTGCAAAATTTTATCGGCATTAAAAAGGTAGAAGGCCAAGACCAACCTTGCCTGACATTTAAAAATGGCGAGACTTTTGAACTAACCTGGGACAGCAATGGGACAGAATATGAGCTTTACCAGGATGATAAACTTTTAACGCCTGCCCCGGAAGGCCCCTATTGGAAGGTGGATGGATTGAACAAAAATGCAAACTTTATAGTGGTTGCCAAAAAAGATGCACTGCGGCTTTATAGCACGCTAAATGTAATCATCACGAAGCCGGAAGTTATTGCAACCACTTTGAAGACAACCAAATCTGACGAGAAGGGAGAAAAGTCTTTGTTGATTGGTAATACAAAGAATAACGATCCTACAATAAACTCGGAGGAAAACAGTTGGCTGCGCATGGGAGCAAAGGAAGGTATTGCTCTTTGGGCAAACGGTAAGGTTAAAGAGGACGACTCACCAATGTTACTAGTTAACCCGGACAAGGTCGGCATTGGGACGACGAAACCTGAGGCGAAGTTGGATGTTAATGGTAATGTCAAAAGCAAATCGCTGGATGTCGGGAACTTACCAGAACAAAACGGAACAATAGGGATTGGGTGGGGCAACAGCACCCCGAAATGGACCATTGAAACACAGTCCCTGCGTGAAAGTTGTCATGATCATGGTTATCAGGGACCTCTCATTTTCAAAACGAAGGACGGCCACGAGTACTGCGACCCATTAGCTGAAAAAATGCGAATCACCCATGATGGCAAGGTTGGCATTGGGACGGCAGATCCGAAGACGAAGCTGCACGTGGCTGGAACGGTTAAGGCCAGAGCTTTAAAAATCGGAAAAGAGGACAACTCACCAATGTTGTTCGTTCACCCGGACAGGGTCGGCATTGGGACTGGTGCACCAAATCCAAATGCCTTACTGGAATGCAGAGGCCCTCTGATGCTCAGTACTGTGAATGCAACAGAAAATGAAATGAAATTTACAAGAGAAATACTCTCCGAAAGGTTTTGTTTTGTCGGATTCCCCTTTGGACTGCCTGATTCCACGAATAATCTCAAACTTTCTTTGGTACGAAAAAATGTCTCTGGCACAGACCCTGCCCCAGATTATGATCTCCGTATCGGACATCCGCTCCCTGACGTATTTTTTGGACGTACCGGGAAGCGATTTGAAGCGCAGCTACGAATACGAAGCAACGGCGATGCACATGTTAGGGGAACACTTTGGGCGCAAAATTTGATAATTCGTAGTGGTAGCAAACCGGGTTTTGTTGTGGATCATTTTATCAATCGAGTGGGGGCTCCTGTTGAACAAGGTGATGTTGTGGTTATTGCTAAAAATAAGATTTCTCATTATTGTGCCAGTCAAAACAATATTCCGATACCTGAGGTTGATTTGACCAATAAAGCTTATGACACTTGTGTTTGCGGAATTGTTACACAAGTGTTAACCGATCGCAATCTTCCCTTTGTCGAAGAAATGGAAGAAAAACAACTCGAGATACTCGCTAAAAAAAGAGCCGAAGCGGAAAAGGCCGGGAAAGGTAAACAAAAGCGAAAGTCCAAGCCAAAGCCCTATGTACATCCTCTGAAAAAAAATGTCCCTGAATTCAGTGAAGAAATAGATTTGAAAAAAGTTGAGGACAAACAAATGGGAAGTATGGCCATCTTGGGCTGTTATGCCCATTGCAAAGTTGATGCGGACATTGCTCCGATCAAAATAGGTGATTTGCTCACGACCAGTCCCACAAAGGGCCACGCCCAAAAAGTCTTGGAGCCAGAGAAAGCTATAGGTGCAATAATTGGAAAGGCTCTTGGTTCTTTGAACAAAGGAAAAGGTAGAATCCCAGTTATGGTTATGATGCAAATAATAGCCACATGTGACAACAATAGTTGATGGAGGAAAAAATGCGTGAGCAATTGGAAAAGCGAATTGAAGAGTTGAAAGCCGAATTTGAATCAGGCCAAAAAAATATGGCTGAGCTTGACGATAAAAGGCGTGCTCTTAATAACACCCTTCTTCGAATCAGCGGAGCCATTCAGGTGTTGCAAGAAGAACTGGATAAATTTAATAGGGACGATGGCGATCCGCCAGGGCAATCAGAAGTGAAAGAAAAGCCTACATTGGTTCGTTTGGAAAGTTCATGACTGTGCAAGGAGACGGCAACGTCGGCATCGGAACCAGAAACCCTAAGAAAGCCTGATTGGAAATCTCAGGACCAATTTACGCAACCTCTTGGATTGCAGGCAGAGAGTTCAACGCGCACTCCGATGAGCGGATGAAAGATATCCTGGGCATCTCCGATGGCAAAGCAGACTTGAAGACCTTGATGGCTATTGAAATCACCAATTATACCTTGAAAGATACCCTATCAAAAGGTAGTGCTCCGCATAAAAAAGTGGTTGGTCAGCAAGTGAAAGCAATCTATCCCCAGGCAGTTTCTTCGAATATCACCGAAGTTGTTCCCGACATTTATTGTGGTGCTCATCTTAAAGACGGCTGGATCATGCTGGCTACGGATCTTGCGGCAGGTGAAAAGGTGAAGATCATTACCGAAAACGCCCAGGAAATTTACGAAGTAATCGAGGCAGAACCGAATCGCTTCAAGGTAGCACTCCCTACTCCGGACTCCGGATCACAGAAAGTATTTGTTTACGGTAGAGAGGTGGATGACTTCCACACCGTAGATTACGAAGCTATTGCCATGCTCAATGTGAGTGCTACCCAGGAACAGCAGCGGATCATCGAGGCGAAACAAGCCGAGATTGAAGGCTTGAAAGCAGAAAATAGTAGCTTGAAAGCACAGAGCAGCGTCTTCGAGAAACGCATTGTCCGAATCGAGACGGCGCTACAGAAGATGAATGTGAATAATAGTTATTTCGACTAACACGGTAGGTTCACGATAGGCCAAAACATCAAGGGGGTTTGAAAAACTGAGATATTATTCTCCGTGATATGGGCATAGATTTCAGTTGTCTTTACATCTGCATGGTCATAAAACTGTTGCATATTATATTATATTATATGTATTTAATATAAATATTGTAAAACTCTATTCTATAATGTGTTATGGAGGAATGTATTCCAGTTATTAATAAGTTAGGCAGTTTTATTTGCATTTTTAATTGGCAAAGTTTGAGAATCAAAAAATGGGTACCAATCACCAATCAATGAGTTTACTATGAAAAAAGTAGCAGTAATTGGCGGGGGCTTTGCCGGCATGGCCGTGGCATACGAACTGGTTTTAAACTCTTGTAATCACGATACCGAGGAGGTACAGGTTACCGTCCTGGAACGCAACGATAGCGTGGGAGGACGTATTTGGACGCTAAACCAGGCTGACGGCACTCCTACAAAGTTGAGATGGGTGGTGAGTTTATAGATGGCAACTTCGTGACCACACTTGACTACTGTGGTCGTCTTGGCCTTGATATCGACTGCACACCCGGTTGGTCGCTGGGCGAGAAAGGAGAGATGGATTACGCCTCCAGCTATCGCATCAATGCCGATGTTGTCCACACCCAGGAGGGACTCTCGGATAAAACGCGTGAGTACCTCGCGGCATTTGAAGAGCTGCTTACCTTTCTCGGGAAGCAGTTTCTGGTGGAATGTACAATACTTGAACAGGATAAATATCCGATTGTAATTGTGGAGGAAAGTGATGACGCGCCAGATTGCCATACCATCCAGCTTTCTCCAGGAGTCACCGTAACATTTTACGGTCAGAAAACTACCCTGAAACACGCGCACTATCTCAGCTTGAAACCTTTTGACGCCTGGCCCCATGAGCTGGGCAATGTGAAGAAATGGAAAAGCGAATCGGCACTAGCATGGCTGGACGCTAACTGGCCATACGACTCAAGTAATGCTGACCTCACCCTGGCGCGCGAGATCTGGTCGAATTCGATGGCTGGCGAATATGGAAATGTAGCGGAGATCGGGTTGGCGTTTATCACCCACCAAAATGCCATCGACCAGTTTGAGTGGACAGCCGGCCTTATCCCCTAGCAGTCGATGGGTTTGCATGAGTGCATGCGCGTAAAGGAGGGCAACCAGGAAATTGCCAACCGGATGGAGTGCATTGTAAACGATCACATGGGCTCACGAGTCTTGTGTGATCGCACGGTGACCAAGATCAAGGCCCAAGAGAACCAATGGGAAGTCTCGTGGAACGGTCCGACAAAGCAGGAATCGGCTTCGGATGTGTTCCCGCCCATTTGTATGGGACGTTGGATATTGTCAATTCCAAACCTGTTAAGAATGTGCTTGATGCGCTCCATAAGAAAATCAATTATGGAAAGCATGGCAAAGTGGCGGTAAGGAAAGCGGGCGAAACGGACGGTAATCACCTGTTTATTAATCGCGATTATTTAGGTGGGCAGGGTCCTGAACATACGGCTGGATTATGTTTTACCTCACCTACAATGCCATGCCGGACATGGTGAGTCAGCCTCAAAAAGACGCCCTGAAATGGGTGGAAGACCATGTATGCCGACCCGGCAACGATCCTTTGATGGCTGGCTTCCCGGTCAAGCACCATCGTCAACGATACGAGGTTGGCTACGCGGCCTACGGCCCCGGCCCCCGAAACCATGCCAACGTGCATTATCTCAGCGACTGGAAGAAGGCAATCGATGCAAATGAAAATGGAATTTCCAATGCCCCTTCATTCATCCTCGCAGGTGAGCACACTTCATCGTTTTATGTGGCTTTCATGGAAGGAGCGCTTAAGTCCGGTCGCGACGCTGCATTGACGGCCATTGGGCAATTCGGTTCACATTAACTACGCGACTAATAGTGCCATGAAATATTATGAAAGGCACGATCCATTCACAGTTGTTTTCTTTGTAACGATGGGTGTAATAATAATTCCTACCGCAACACTTTTTGAACCTGCAACACGATCCGGGAAAATATGATTTCAGATAATCAATTTTGTTACCTACATTTTAGACCTGAACCAAAATCAAAAAAAAGAATAAAAGCAAATAATGATTAATTTTGCACTTGTAAAACAAGATATTTACCCCGATTTAAAAACCGCTTGCACCCAAGCCTTGGGTTTTGTTTTTTTTAGTAAATTAATTAAGTTCATTTTGATGAGTTTTAAACATATTTCGACCAAAAGCTATGAATGTGGTTCCATTCAATTAACCTATGAAGTGGAAAAAAATAAATAGTGAACAAAAAAGCAGTGCTAATCATAGATATGCAAAAAACTGATGCCTGAATTTATCCAAAAAGAATTTAAGTCCATTATTAACAAGAAAAAGTTTATTGACAGCTGGTTTTGGGATCGTTACACGATCAACCCATATAATGGTTGTCTTTTTGGCTGCATTTATTGTGATGCCCGAAGCGCCAAATACTATATGCCGGAAGATTTTGAAAACAAAATTATTATAAAGCAAAATGTGGGGAAGATGTTAGATCATCGTCTATCTAAAGCCAGAACATTTCTCAGCGATGTGGTTAGGATGGGGGAGTCACGGATTGTTATCAAGCTACAGAAAAAAAATATGAAAATACTCGTCAATGTCTCGAAGTGCTTACCAACCAACGGTATCCAATTCATTTGGCAACGAAATCAACGTTGGTTTTGCGGGATTTGGAAATACTTGATGAGATTGGAAAAAATTCATGGTGCAGCATTTCAGTCACAATAACAACAGCAAATAAAGAGTTTGCGAAATTCCTGGATAAAAGATCGCCTCCCCCCGATATGAGATTTGAAGTAATTAGCCAGATAAAACAAAATACTAAACATGTTCAGACCGGCGTGTTGTTAATCCCGTTAATTCCGTTTTTGTGTGATTCGGATGAAGCTTTGGAAGAATTGGTAAAATCAACGAAAAATGCGGGTGCGGATTATTTGCTTTTTGGCGGCGGGATGACACTCCGGGATCGCCAGGCGTTGTGGTTTTTGAAACACCTGAAAGAAAGGTTTCCTGAACTGGTTTCGGGCTATGAACAACTTTACGGTTTCTCTTATGATTCCCAACAATATGATGGAGACTATGCTCCCCCAATGAGCTATCTTCTTCCAAGACATAAGAGACTATTTGAGTTATGCAAAAAATATCAACTTTCGTATCGGATGAAGCGTTTTATTCCGGAGGATTATCGGAAAACAAACTATTTGATTGCAGAAAAATTACTGAATGAAGCTTATGAAAAACAGATGCTTGGTAAATATTGGAATCATTTATTTTGGGCAGGACAAAACATTCAAAACTTAACAGAATCCATTGAAGCCATTGCAGAAAGGGCTGACTTGGCAACGATCAGAAACGTTAAAGGTGATATTAAAGAAAAGGTACAAAGATATTTAGCAGAACAAAGTCACAAAGTAACAAAGTCACAAAGTTAAAAAGTAACAAAGGCACAAATGCACAAAGGCACAAAGAAAAAAGTGCCTAAAATGGGAGACGTTGGTACCTTCGACGGAGACTATCTTGAGCAAGGACGAAAAAAAGAAGAATTAGAATTGACAATATTTGGTTATAACCAAACTAAAAATATCGAAATTGAGGTTGCCTGATATGCGTAGAGAATCAAGAAAAATTTATTCAAATAGCTTACAATATTTTATACACTTTTGATTGCAAACGCCATTTGAATTATGCTAGTCATTTTGAGGCTTAAAATCAAAAATTCTGTCAGTGGAGGCAATAGTGCCGGAATGAAATTGCCTTATGATTTCCTTACGTTGGATTTTTCCACTCGTTGTACGGGGTAATGTTTTCGCTGGGACAAGGATTATCTTTTCGGGAAGTAATCCTGTGATGTCGCATATAGATTTATATACACGTTCGGCAACGTTTTGGTCGTCTTTTAGCGAGATATGACGTTCTCTTTCAATAAAAACTGACATGGTTTCAATCTGCCCCTGTTCTGGGCCAATCCCAACTGCAGCCGATATGTTTCGCCTGTTTAAGACGGCTTCCGCAGCATCTTCTACGATTTGAGACGAGTGGTTGCGTCCATTGATCACAATGTGGTCTTTACGGCGGCCATACAAAAATAACTTTCCATTTAAAAGAAATCCATCATCTCCTGTGTCGAGCCAGCCGTCTGAAATAACAGAATTTGTAGCAGCTTCATCTCGAAAATAACCTTTCATTATTGAAGGTCCTTTTACTAATAACTTACCAATTACGCCCTCCGGTAATTGTTCATTATTATTATTGGTAATACGAAGCTCAAAACTCGCTAATGGAGCCCCTAAACATATAAGAGGCACACCACAGTCAGAATGTTTAACTTTGCCGCTAAAAAGTGATTCTGAGCTAAAACGTTCGACATGAAAACGATTCATAATTTTTGAACCCGTTACTGCTAAGGCCGCTTCGGCTAACCCATAAACAGGAATCATAGCGTTGGGATTAAAACCCACTGGTTGAAAGCGGCTAATGAAGCGATTAAGAGTACTTTCGGCTATAAACTCCCCACCATTTAAAGCAAGACGCCAGCAAGAAAGATCCAGTCCATTAATGTCCGTATCATCTATATTATCGGCACACATTCCATAGGCAAAATTTGGTGCCGGGCTAACAGTAACACGGTATTTGGATATAATCTGGAGCCAGGAAGCTGGATTGGAAACGAAGGTTTCTGGTGCCAGGTATATCATATCACAGGACAATACAGTTGCAGTAACCAAGCAACCGATCAATCCCATATCGTGATACAGGGGTAGCCAGCATGCACCGATAGGCTTACCCGGGTTGTGAGACGTAATAAGATCGATAATCGCTTGCACATTGGCCAAGATTTGTCTATGTGTCAAGGCAATCGGTTTAGGTTCGGCTTCAGTTCCTGAGGAGAATTGAATTAAAGCAATTTCATCTCCATCCACGGGATAGTAGCCAGGCAAAGGCTCTGAATGATCAAGCATGTCTTCGATTGATTTGCAACCGGTTTCAGGAAAGGCATCTTGCACAATATAGGCAATCCGATTCAAGAGATGTTTGGTTGTTAATACTAAGGATACATCCACTTTTTTTAACATATTGGCTGTGCGTTTTGCGTATTCTGATTGGATAGCAAAGTTGGGTGGAGCGATTGTAACCGGTATGGCTCCTACCCATAATATTCCCCAAAATGCATCATAAAATTCAGGAGATGTTTTGAGTATGATGGCCACCCTATTTCCCGGCTGAATACCCAATATTTTAAGGTTGTCAGCGACCAAACAAACTCGGCGCAAAATCTCACGATAACTTAAGTTCAGGACATCTTTGTTGCGCGCAACAAATCGAACTGCATTTGTTTGATTTGAAGCCCGCACTAAAACGGCAGGAAGGCATTCTACAGAGTTATCCATTTCAAATGCTTGAGTCGTTATCTATTAACTTTGCTTTCAGAAATTCTACCAAATCAGCTACAGTTTGAATTTCAAATTCGGCCCCCTCTTCAATAACGATTTTTAGACGGTTTTCCAATTCCAAAGCCATTTTCATGATTCCTAACGAATCCAAACCCAGGTCGCCAACAAATGTTTGATTGGGGTTAATTGTATCCAGAGGTTTCTGTAGAACGATTTCAACAGCCTGTCTAATCTCTTCTCTTAATTGTGAATTTGTCATTTCATCCAGTGCTTTCACTAAGCCCCACTAATTCTAATTTTTCCCTTAAGAGATTCCACATAAAGCAGAATTGACAGCCGGGGAAAAGGAAGCAACAACTGCTTGTGTTATTGGGTAAGTAAACCACTATTCGAACATGCCTAAATACGGACTATTATTGTATAGTTAGCGCAAAACCGATAGAAAAGAACTGGCATCCTCCCTATATCTTCCTCCTGAAATATGGCTCGGTTTTGCATTAGGGAGATCGATTTTATACTAAATCGAAAAAAAGCTAATAATAAATCATATTATAGTCAAGAAAAAAAATTACATTTTTGTAGTTAACTTTAGCCTTTTCATTTGAAACCGGTTGGTTGCGTGATTTCGCCATGCAAGGATAATACTTCACTTTCGAAATGCAGATAAGATTTTTTGATTTTAATTTCTTGTTGTGATCAGGAGAAAATTTTTTCCTAATTGTATCAAAAAAAGTTGCATTTTACATTATATCAAGTTACTTAAATGTAATATTCAAATAAATATTTCCACGTAAAGCATTTTAATGAACTGACACATGGATAATATTCTATTTATAAGGTGTTATGGCGGAAAGTATTTTATTGGATCAAAATTAGATGGAGTTTGATGACTTGTCAACTTTAACAGACAATATCAACACGAAATCTTCAAGAACAATATTCGATCAACCTAATAGAATTGTCAACAGCAAAGGTGTTCCCGGCACCCTGGGCTGTATTGCTTATTTACGTGAAAGCGGCGAGCCGGTAATCTTAAGTAATTGGCATATCATCTTTGGAAAAAATGCAGCAGTAAACGATAAAGTTTGGCAAGTAGAAGAGAATGAACAAAGTTTAACCGAGTTAGGCAAGGTAATCGCCGGTAAAATCGGAAATATTTGGTTTCACAATTGGGAGTTCTTTATCGATTGCGCTATAAGCACCATTTCTAGCCCGAAAATAACAGTTTCGTTGCCGCAAATTACCGGACATGCCGAGGCAAGAGCAGGCGAGAAAGTGTATAAAGCAGGGGCTGCTACAGGGCTTACCAAAGGTACTATAATGGACGTTCAATATGCCAACCAGGCAATAGTCGACGGCCATATCATTACTGCGAAAAATCAACTGTTGATCCATTCTGATAATAGAACTCCTTTTTCTATAAACGGAGATTCTGGTGCTGCCGTGCTAAATGAAAATCATGAGGCAGTGGGGCTCTTGTGGGGGGTAAGTCCGAATGGTGATGGGATTGCTTCTCCTATTCTCCCGATAATGCATCAGCTAGATATTGTATTCGAAACATTGAAGTTACGATTATGAATGAGACAATTTGAATATATAGTATGCCACAAGATATACAAAAACTAAAAGATAAAAACGCTTTCATCGAAGAAGCCTTGAATGATGCTGTTCGAGAACAACTTATGAGTATGGCAGGTGTGGTGCATGTTAGCATTGGGCTTAAAGAGAAAGGTACGCGCTTAACCGATGATCTATGCATTCGAGTGTATGTAAAGGAAAAAATAGCCGCGAAAGTGTTGGACAAGGCTGATATCATTCCTGAAAAAATCAACGGTATTCCCACTGATGTTAACGTTGTTGAAACGATAAATTTTGAGCAGGATAACGCGAGGTATCAGGAACTAATAGGAGGGATTACAGTAACTAATCGAATTATTGGTTTTAATAGTACCGGCACTGGTACGCTAATGTCGAGAGGTTCATTAGGCTGTATGGCAACCTACACACAAACGAATTCGATTGTTATTCTAAGCAATTGGCATGTTTTGGCAGCCAATGGAGCGGTAATAGGTGATCGAATTTATCAACCAAGTCCAACCACGTTACCAGTACTTACTCCTGCTCAAATTCCTTTCAAGCCCAAAGATGATACCGATGCCATTGGGAAACTGCTCAAACACGCCATTACCACCAAAGTAGATGGCGCCATTGCCAGCTTGGATGGTTGTAATTCAATATGTAGTAGATGCTGTGGGCGAAATTATAAGAATGAAATTAATGGTCTCAGTGTCGGAGGAAATCCTCCCAAAAACACCATCATTGGCGAGGCTAGTGCGACTATTGGTGAAACCGTTTATAAAGTGGGACGATCCACTGGCCGGACAGTTGGACGTGTTGTGGATGACAACTTTCCGACTTTTAGTATTACTAGAGGGGGTACTACTTATACATTTTCAGGACAAATAAAGATCCAGCAAACCACCACCACTATTCCCTTTTCTCAGCATGGCGATTCTGGGTCGGTGATCATCAATCATCAAAACAAAATTATTGGGCTACTGTTTGCATCGGGAAGAAGTACCGTTGGAACCAGCCCAAGTACCTACTCCTCGATTGCTAATCATATTGCGGATGTTAAATCGGCGTTAGGAATTACCATTAACTTAAGTCCTGCAACTACTTCGACTAGTGGTACAATGCAAGCTGTAGCAGTCAATTCAACCGTAGGGACGGAAGAAGAACAGCAATGGCTTAGTTTGAAAACGAAGCTATTAGCGCATTCCGGTGGGGCGCATTTATATAAGCTGTTTGAAAAGCACCAGAACGAAATTATTTATTTGGTGAACCACAGAAGAGAAGTAACTGTACGTTGGCGTAGCAACAAGGGCCCTGCATTTTTAGCAGCTGTTTTAAGTGTTGTTAATGAAGAAAAAGGGGAAATACCCAAGACAATCAATGGGATAAAACTTCTTGAATTGCTCACTAATATGGCAACCGTTTTACAAATATATGGCAGTGAAGCGTTGCAATTGGATTTAACAAAATATGCCAAGATACTCTTATCACAAATTGAACAAAGCAATACTATAGATCAAATGATGAATAGTACATTGCAAGAGAAATTCGAACACCACGAACTCGAAAAAATCGCTAACCCTTAATGTAATCTACTTTCTATTATGGACGAAACACTAAAAAATAACGAGTATATCCTTTCACACGAAGAAGAGTTTCAAACAGTATATAGTAGGGCGAAGGAGAAATTCAGTAAGTTTAAAGACGTCATTGGCGTAGCTTTTGGTCAAAAGAAGACAAACAATAAGTACCGGGAAGATATTTCGATTATCGTGATTGTAGCTGAAAAAAAACGATTGGAAGATATAAGCCCCGATGAAAGGATTCCAGTTTCTTTTGAAGGGTATTTGGTTGATGTTACCATTCCTGACACATTGCAATTAGGCGTTTGTAATGATTCAAGCGAACACGAAAAGATAAAAGGCGGAATACAAATATGCTCTGCTCTAGATTCCGCTAGAAGATATGAGGCAGCAACCCTGGGTTGCATTGTCAGAAAGAAGCATGACAATGACCGGGAGAATGTGCATTTGTTATCCAACTGGCATGTGCTTTATTCTCATGGGCGGCTTCTGGGGGGGCATTATATTTACCAGCCATGGTTGCCTACGCCGTCAGGATTTCCCAATATTGGGCCATCTAATGCATTAGGCAAGGTAAATGCAGGTGCGTTTTTCGGGAATTACCCTTTTACGCCCCGGGGTTCTACTTCAAGGGATTTTTTTATTGATTGCGCAACTTCACGGATCAATATTGATTGCAAATGTTGGGGAACCACATGTACAAAAGATGTGATCGAATATGATACATCCATACTTGGTTTGAATGTAGGCGGTTCCAGTACTATCATTGATGTCCGAAGTATCATTGGAAGTACAAGCATAATAGGCAAGGCAGTTTTTAAAGTAGGCCGCACTACCGGTAAAACGAAAGGAATTGTCAGATCAGTTACATGGGTTGAGCCCTGGATAGGTGGCACCGAAATAAAAGAAGTCATTAAAATTGATTTTGATACATCGTCATCAAGTGTGAACTGTAACGGACATGCCCACTTCGGTGAAAAAGGAGACTCAGGAGCCTTGGTAGTGGATGAGCAGCGCAGGGCTGTGGGATTACTTTTCGGTGTTCCACCCGATGGTACAACGGCCGCTCATCCCAGTTTCGCCTGCCATATACTCCCTGTGCTGGAAAAAATGGGATACTGCATACCCACCGACGGAGGAACCAGCCGTTGTAGCTGCGGGGCTACGGATGGTACCGGACTTATAGCCTCTAATGAATTGAATACAGATGGGATATTTTTTGCCAGACATCAGATCGAAACACCTGAAAAGGATTCCGGCCTCTTTCAACCCGAACCGCTAACTGATGGTCAGCAAGAACATTTAAGTGAATTATTTGAAGTTTTGCGATCAACTGCTAAAGGAAGAGAACTGCATGAAGCATTTCGACACGTACGAAGAGAAATAGGGTACCTCGTACGGAAATGCCGCCCTGTTACTGTGGCTTGGCATAGTAATAAAGGACCCGCATTCTTTGCGGCCTTTTTAAACCATCTCAAGGGTGACCTTGACGAGCTTCCAACTCAAATCAATGGGGTGGATTTAGCTGTGCTACTGGACAAAATGGAGTCAATACTGCCTAAACATGGAAGTATTCCATTAAAAGAAACAATAGAAACACATGGCGGCTTGATTAAAGCAATGTTGCTTGAAGGAAACAGCGTAGACGATTTTATAGAACACCTTAAAACCACCGAAATGACATGAATGACGCTCCAGGAACCATACAGGCGTTTGTAATTCAAATTGAGCAATTGCTCAAACCCATTGAAACAGAACTCTCCACACAAGGAGGGACAAAGGCCTTTTTCGGACGTATCGGTATTGTACTTACCGATGCGCAAGCAGGATCCGTTTCTAGCGCAGCAACGGCTTCCATTGACGCCATTCAAGATCTGACTGTTCAAGTTGCCGAAATTATTGCCCATATAGAGTCTGAATCCTATGTTGAACTTGCGAAAGACACAATTAAAGCCATCGAAGATATTGTCACTATTATGAATGGCACAGTAGCAATTGGGAATCAAGCAAATAGTTTTCATTCTAGCTTAAGCGGTGAGCAAATTGCCAAACGCATCGTTAACTACTTGATATTCCACTATATAGAAAACGGTATTGGAGGTGTAAATGATGGTTTGGAATTTTTCGGATTACTAAACAGAGAAGAATTTAATGTAGATTCTTCTGACCCTGCCAACCCGGAATATGAAATACACACTTACCGCTTTGACCGTATCGGTGGTTGGTTTAGCGATCCTGCTGCTACAGCCAAAGAACTTTATCATTGGGGCAACACTGATTTCAATGGAGAAAAATTATTCGAGCTCTCCGAAAAAGTGCTTTCTAGATTGGGGATGCCTGTATGGTACGATGATTCAACTTCTCTTAAGCGACTCGATCTAGTCGTTATTGAAGCAGTACCAAAAACTGATGTTACCCCACCTGGCCTGCTTATTCGGCTAAAGAACAAAATTGCCCCGGACGTTTTAGAGATACCGATGGGACAGGATTTGCGAATGGAAGTAAAAGCAGCCATCGATACTCCAAAAAATACTGGAGTCTACATTTTACCCAGTGGCGATGTCGGTTTTAATCCCTCAGACAATACTTCCATTAGTGGGGAATTAGAGGTGAAATTCATTGTGCAAAAACAGGAACCTCCTGAACCTATTATCCTGTTTGGAGAGGCTGGAGGCAATCGATTTGAAATGCAGGAACTCATTATTTCCATGGGAACGAAGGTAAATTGGAGTGGTACGGAAGCTACCGGTGATTTTGAGTTTCAGACAGCTATAAACGGACTCAAAGTTCTGGTTGATGGCTCCAAAGGTGATGGGTTTCTTTCAAAAATATTAGGCGACACCAAAATTGAGGCTGATTTTGACCTGGTTATGGGAGTCTCTACTGAAAGAGGTTTTTACTTCGGTGGGAGCAGCGCCCTGGAAGTAAGGTTGCCCACACATATTGAGCTTGGACCGGTCACATTGGAAGGGTTAACCATCGCATTGAAATTGCAGGACGGAAAGATCCCGGTTACTATTGGAGCCGATATCAAAGCAGAATTGGGAGCTATCGTTGCCGTTGTTCAGAACATGGGTATCAAAGCAACATTTTCCTTTCCGGATGATAACACAGGAAACCTAGGACCCTTACAGATGGATATCGGTTTCAAACCACCTAACGGTGTTGGACTTTCTTTGGATACCGGAGCCGTTAAAGGCGGTGGATTCTTGTACCTCGATTTTGATAAAGGAGAGTACTTCGGCGCTCTTGAACTTACTTTCCAAAATACAATAGCACTTAAAGCAATCGGCATCATCAATACCAAAATGCCGGATGGTTCTGATGGCTTTGCTTTTTTAATCTTAATTACTGCAGAGTTTACACCCATACAACTAAGCTTTGGTTTTACATTAAATGGAGTGGGTGGGTTATTAGCATTAAATCGAAGCACAAATCTTGAAGCATTACGAACCGGAGTGAAAACCGGAGCGGTTAGCAGTATTCTTTTCCCACAGGATGTAGTAGCGAATATTACGCGCATTATTAGTGACCTGAAAACAATATTCCCTATTGTAGAAGGTCATTTCATCATCGCCCCGATGGCGAAAATAGGTTGGGGAACCCCAACACTTATTACACTTGAAATTGGAATTATTCTCGATATACCAAAACCTGCATTCGTAATAATTGGTGTATTGCGCTGCATTTTGCCAACCAAAGAAGCGGCCATCTTAAAACTACAGGTGAATTTTGCCGGTGGTATTGATTTTAACGCAGGACTAATCTGGTTTGATGCCAGTATTTTTGATTCCAGTATTCTCGTATTTACGCTTTCCGGCGATATGGCACTCAGAATAGGGTGGAAGAATCCTATTTTTGTGATCTCAGTAGGAGGTTTCCATCCCGCTTTTAATGAAGTGCCTTCGGATCTTATAGGAATGAGACGCATTATGCTTTCCTTGTTATCCGGAAATAATCCAAGACTCAACGCTCAACTTTATTTTGCCATTACCTCCAATACGGTACAAAGTGGAGCAAAGGTAGAATTGTACGCAGCTGCAGCCGGGTTCAACATTTATGGTTACATCGGATATGATCTACTCGTTCAATTCAACCCATTTTATTTCATCGCACAGATCTACGCCGGTCTGGCGCTAAGAGCTGGCACGAGTGTAATAGCTAGTGTTAGTGTAAGCTGTGCACTTTCTGGTCCAACACCATGGAATGCTAACGGAAAAGCCAGTCTCAAGATCCTATTCTTTAGAATTACAGTAGGATTTAACGTAACGTGGGGAGAAGATGCTCCGGCACAACCTCTGGAGACCGCAGATGTGCTTCAATTGGTGCTTGATGCTCTTAAGGACGATCGCAACTGGCAGGCTGATTTTCCTAATAATACAAATCTCACGGTTACGTTAAAACAAATCAAACTTGCTGAAAACAAGATTATCGTTCATCCATTTGGAATACTATCTGCAAGTCAAAAAGTAGTTCCACTGGATCTCGATATTAATAAATTTGGCAATAAAAAACCGCTGGATGATACACGCTTCTCTATTGAATACCCGGGGCCAAGAGAAGATGTAAAAGAAGAATTTGCAATAGCGAATTTCCAGCAACTTGACGACAGTAAAAAACTCTCCCGTAAGTCATTTGAGAAAATGAAGAGCGGGCTAAAGTTTGCTACCGGTGATGCAACTCATAGTGGCAATGTCATTCAGAAAGAGGTTAACTATGAGATGAGTTATGTTCATAAAAAAATAACCCTAAAAGCCGGTCTGATGACAATGTTTAGCGGCATTTTTAATATTCTGGTGGAAGGAACTGACATAGGTAAAAATGCCTTCTCAGTTAGCAGAAAAATTGCCAACAATGCACCTGCAGAAGTAACGGTTGCCAATCCCGGATATAGTGTTGTCAACGTAAGTGACCTGGAATTGCACGAACAGGGTCTTACCGCTTCTACAGAAGCAGAAGCCTATGGAATGTATGATAATTTGATTAAAAACGATCCTTCATTACAAGGAAACATTCAGGTAGTTTCCGAATTTGAGATTTAAATATTATGGCCGTAACAGTAGCAAAATATACATTTGGATCATGGTTGCGAAAAGGTATCGCAGCCGATATTAATGAAGTTGATAATCTAGGTATGAGTTCGTCCGCAATATTGGATAGAGCTTCTATACCCATTGATATTGCAGTAAATGCTCAACCTGTCCATAAAAACTTTGAATTGTTGGGTCCCGGAGATGTTATTGGCATTAACCCTCAACAAGTAGTAAGAACGGAACCTAAAAACTGGATCACCGATTTCGAACCTAACTACTTGCCATTTATTGAATTGTATGATGAAGATTTTGCATGGCGATATACTCCGGCAAAAGCCAACAATAATAAGTTAAGGCCCTGGATTGCATTGATCGTGTTGAAAGAATCTACTAATGAAGATGAGCAGGAGTTTACGAAAGATAACAGACGCGTACCGCTGCCTACAGTTAAAGTTAAATCAGCTTCTTCATTACCACCTGGTACAGAAACCTGGGCATGGGCTCATGTGCATACTAACAAAGGCCATGAAGCAGATTCTGAATTTGAAGAATTTTTGCAATCTCTCCATGATCTCAACGAGCCCAATTCCGATAAAATCATCTGTCGCTTGGTATGTCCTCGCAGATTAGATTCCAATAGTGCATATCGAGCTTTTGTGGTCCCTGCTTTTGAAACAGGTAGAATGGCTGGCCTTGGTCAAGATACGAATACTATAGACGCTCAACAGCCTGCATGGAACGAAACGTCGAATGGTATTGAGTTACCGGTATACTATGAATGGTATTTCAGAACCGGAGAAAAAGAAGATTTCGAATCGCTTGTGAAATTACTGGAACCACGGGCAATGGACAGCAGGATAGGTATTCGCGATATGGACGGATCAAAGCCGGGATTTGGAATGACAGTAGGAACGGATATTGGTGCAGTTTTACCCAATTTTGCCGATCAGAATATCATCGGCCTTGAAGGAGCACTTAAGGCACCATCTACTATTTCCAAGCCAGAAAGTATTGATCTTCAGAAGCCTTACTTTAGTCATCTAAAGGATATATTAAACTTCCCGGCTGAATTACAAAAGCAAAGCAATACTTCTATTGATCCTGTTGTAAGCCCGCCTATTTACGGTGAAAATCATGCTCTACACCACGAATTGGATATTAACCACTCGGGCTGGTTGCACGCTTTGAATAAAGATCCCAGGTTGCGCGTGCCCTCGGGGTTTGGAACAAATGTAATACAAAAGGGCCAGGAAAATTTCATTGCGAAGGCATGGGAACAGGTTCGGAAAATCATAGAAGCAAATAAAAAAATAATGCGGGCTGCCTTCTCCATGACCTTTGCCATAAAAGTGCAGGAGAACTTTGTTAGCAAACTCAAACCCACCAGCATGATCACTATCTTTGCGCCATTGCTCAAGAAGGTGAAAGGATCGTCAACCACCCTTTATGCTCAAATGCAAGAGAGTAGTTTGCCAACATCTGCTATAAGTTCCGCGTTTCGGAGGATAACAAGGCCTCGAGGTGTATTTTATAAAAAACTAAAAGCCGCTGATCAAAACTTTAGTCATAGTACATTGTTAAATGACCTCAATGTAGGGAGAATTAGTCCGGCTCCTCCGAAATTAGTACCAGAAGGCATTGAAACGGTCAATGAATTAAACGAAAATCTCCCTGCTTCTTCCTACGGACCTGTCCTTATATGGTTGATCAGAAACAGTCTGCTTTTTCTCATTATCGTGTTACTTACTTTATTCCTAGTTGGAATTTTCACGGGATTATGGATGACTTTAGCTCTTGGCGCTCTGGTTACCTTTTCTATCTATTTTTATTTAAGGGAACTAAGAATAAGAAGACAGCAAGTAGAAACGATGGATGATCCTACAAAACTGGTAGATATCATCCGGGAGACTCCGGCACGTCCTTCTTTTAGATTTACGGAAACGGATCCCGTAATCCCTCCAGTCTCCACAGGAGGAGGAACAACCATAAGCCAGAATACGGAAACATCTTCTTCATCCCCTGACGCCTTCTCCTTTACAACATTTACCATCAATACTCCATCGGGAGGTGGAGGTGATAATCTTGAAGCTAGAAACTTTCGTACTGCTGCTATAAAACTAAATACAAGGTTATCATTTAAAGCAGCAGAAAAGAAAAGACTTCCATTCGACCTGAACAATGCTCAATTAAAACTTTCTAAAGCTGTAGACCCCAGGATCGTATTTCCAAAACAACTAGCTTCCCAGGTATACTTTACATTCAATCCTGCATGGCTCTTAAAACCAGAAAGATTGGTGCCTGCGATGGCTTATCCCGATTTCGAGGATCCTATGTATGAGAAACTTCGTGATATATCTTCTGAATTATTAATTCCCAATCTCAACCTTATCCCTCCCAATACCATTTCCTTATTGCTAACCAATCCGGAATTTATTGAATCCTATATGGTGGGCTTGAATCATGAATTTGGGAAAGAATTGCTTTGGAGAGAATACCCAACCGATAAACGCGGAAGCTATTTTCGCCAATTCTGGGATGTAAAGGGGATTATTAATAATGAAACAGATCTAAGCAAGGAAGAGATTACCGAAAAATATAAGGATATAAAGCCCCTCGACAAATGGACAAGCACTTCAAAGTTAGGACAGCATAACAACCGAAATATACACGGTAAGAAACAAGTGGTGCTCGTGGTGAGAGGAGACCTTCTGAAGAAATATCCGAACACGATTATTTATGCGCAGAAAGCAAGGATTTTTATGAGTGACGGAAGTCCCGACCCAAGCAAAGAGCCAATAATTGTGGAAGTAAAAACAGCAACTCAAATGGCTGAAGAAATCAAATTCCCCATTTTCAAATCAGATATCGATCCGGATTTTAAATTCTTTGGGTTTGACCTGACTATTGAGGATGCAAAAGGAGATGAAAACCCACAATCTGCTTCCGATGATTGGGGTTATTATTTTGTTATTCAGCAAATTCCAGGAGCTCCTCGATTTGGAATGGACATCTCATTCGAACCGGATGAAGACACTGAAACACCTATAACATGGGATGATATGTCATGGGACAAATACGATAACGGTGAAGATTTTGTTAAAACTACTGTTTTACCACATACCAGCTTTATTCCAGAGGGCACAATTCCAAATGTCACAGATGAAAGCAGGTCTCAATGTGGAAATGATGCAGCTACAATGGCATATATACTCTACCAAAAACCTGTAATGATCGCTGTTCACGCTAAAGAAATGTTAAAAGACTTATAAAGAATTTGCAATGAATACCTACAGAGAAGACATAGATGCCATCCGGAAAACGCGCAAAGCCAGAGAAGAGGAAGATGAAGAGCTTTATAAATTAAAATTACGGCATTACGATTTATTGCAAGAGAAAAAGAAATTTGCTGAAAAAGAGATTATAGTTGACTCTGAACAGGAATCTGAACTTGAAATTTTACGAAATAAACAAAAACGTAAACAAACTGAATTGGATGAGCTGCAGCGAAAATTGAATAAATTTTTTCGTTTATCAGAACAGCTACAACAAAAGGAAGCTCAAATAGTTGCGATAGAAGAAGAAACGGAGAAAATAACAAACCGCCTTAGCCAAATAGACGCAGCACTTTCAGAACCGGACCTAAACCGTGTTGAACGCAAGAAATTGGAAGATGAAAAGAAGTTTCTTAATTTAAGAGTTGAACAATTTCCAGGTCGTATTGATAAACTTGAACAAGAAATAAATCGATTAAAAGAAGAGCTCTCTTCTTTTAATGAAAATACCATTAAGGAAGAGATTAATAGAGCACAACGAGATCTGGAAGAGATTCGTGCAAAGATACGGATGATAGCTGGGAATCCTATCATCAGGGAAAACCCTGACGAAGAGATTGATTCTATTAAAGATCAAATCAAAGAGCAAAAAAACATCCTTAAAAGGCGAATAAAAGAAACTGATATCCTGATTGCAACATTATTTAAACGAGATCCTCAGCAACTCATTGAAGAATGGAATGATGATATACCTATTCTTCTTTTACCATTGAGAATTGAAACGAAATTCAAAGAGGTCGCCGGTAAAAATGAACTCTGGATAAGAGTCTTCCCGGATGAGATTGCAATACACACACATGAAGAAATACTAACAGAACGAGAAATCGAGTTCGGAATTGCATATTGGAAAGTCCTGTGGGCAACAGAAGATGAAGATGAAAGAAAAGAAGCGTGGAGTATGTTGGTCAATGCTTTTGGGCCCAATCGTTCAGCTTGGTTGGCTCTTCAAACCAAGCCGCTCAATTGGGGAAATGAGATCGTAGTTGTAGACGATTTGCAATTCCCCCCGCAAGACTTTACAAAATCCAGCGAGTGGACCAAAGCTCCTCACAGTCGTGTGTTGCCCGATCGCTTTGTTTTAATGGCCTACCGCGATAATAAACTGATCGAGAAAGTCAGTCTCATAAGCAAGCCAGTTGATGATATTGTGATACTCGGACCAGCTCCATTGGGGGAAGATGGAGAAACACCATCCATTAAACAAAATGAGGAAAACGATAACAGAATTGAGTTGGGGCCTGAATTTGAATGGGTAGCCAAATTTGAATTAGCAGTAGAAAAAGGCTTGGGATTTAAATTGAATTTAGATGAACTGGATCCTCTTGGAGCAACACTGGGATACGACCAGTTATTGGTAGTTGGGTTGAAAAATACCGCCGATGAGGACGATGGTAAAAACCTGGTTGAAAATCTCATTCAAAACCATCACTATTCCAGGAATGGATTTAGTCTGTTAAAACAAGGAACACCAACCAACAATACAGAAGAGCAAGATTCAGGATTTACAAAAAGCGATCCCTTAAACGAAGAGAGCTATTTTGTGGAAGCCGGAGAGCCTTTATTTGATCCTGATTCGGCCGATAGAAATACCCTGACTGATGGCCAGCGATTTGCTGAATTGCTCGGTATAGACTACGAAGCGCTGCAATACATTGGCAACAGTGATGCTAAAGAACATGTGGAAGCTTCTGCTATGAACGCTGCACTGTATGCCGGAACACTTGGCTATTTCATGGATAGTATGCTCAACGATGTAGTGAGTGATGATGACTTAAAAAAACTACGTTACCATTTTAAGCGCTATGTAAGCGGCAGAGGTCCTTTAGCATCAATACGAGTAGGGAACCAGCCATACGGAATTCTCCTCACCAGTGACTTTCAATCATGGGAGTATCCCAAAAAGCAAGTAGACACGGTGGGTGTAGGTATTTCTTTACCACAACTATTCCAAGATCCGTTCCTGAATAAGATGTACTCTGTAATATCATATATGGAAAAGCAATGGAGTGATCTCATACCAAATCTGGCACAGATCAGTAAAGAAGGGGATGCGGGAAAAAACCTGATGGAGATCCTCGGACTTCATCCAACCTCTGTAGAGTTTTTTCAACGCGTGGGATATAGTTTCGATTATCTGAAGAACCTGGACGAATTTGCTTGGGGGGGACAGTATGGAGAAGATACTTTAAGAATGCTTTTTGAACAAGCTTTCGCGACAGCTGCACTCCGCCAACTGGGTTATGAGAATAATGATGCTAATGGAGACCCAAAACCTCCACCTCTTTTTCTGCAATTGATTTTTCAGCATTATCATACTGCCCTGGCTAAGAAGAACCTGATAGATGGTTTGCCATTTTCCGAAACAAATTCGATTAAGTATTATAATGAAAATCTAGAAAAACATTTCATCCATTGGCTTATTGAAAATGCCGGTGATGAAAAAAAACTGGAGAACAAGGACTTTGGCGAAGCAGAAACTCCAAACTCGTTGCTTTTTATGTTGCTGTTGAATTCCCTCTTACTTGAATCCAGCAAGAGTATTTTCTCTCTATTGAAAGAGCAAGGAATAGAGGCCAAAGAACTTGTACGATCCCGAAAATTTATGAACATGAGTTCCATACCTTCTGTTTCACCCTGGGAAATTTTTCAGGCTCCAATGGACAACATCATTTCTTCTGCTCCTCCAAATCAATCTTTTTACAAACACATTCACTCTCAAAATGTGATAACCCCTTTTAATTCCCATTTTGCGACTGATCTACTCGATCACAAAGAAGGGCTAGATATTTTAAAAGACATGTCTACGGCATCATTGGAAAGAGCAATGGTAGAGCATATCGACACCTTGACTTATCGCCTGGACGCATGGCAAACCTCTTTGTTTGCCAGGAGATTAGAAGAGCAACGAAATATTGTACGCGATGCCAGTGAACGTAAAAAAGGGATCTATATGGGTTCCTACGGATACCTTGAAAATGTCAAGCCAGGTAACGACAGAAAAAAGATAAATGAATCTGTACTTCCGGAAGCATTAAGAGAAGGGGAAGACAATTTGTACACTGCCTTTAACAACGGTGGGTATGTACATGCTCCTTCACTCAATCATGCTACAGCAGCAGCCATTTTACGTAGCGGTTATCTTACTCACGCTTCTCCCGAAGAAAAAGAAATGCTGGCTGTAAATCTGTCTTCAGAACGTGTCAGAAGAGCTTTGTACTTAATTGAAGGAATTCGAAATGGACAAACCTTAGAGGTATTACTTGGATACCAGTTTGAGCGCGGACTTCACGACTGGTCGACTAAACAAATCGACCCACAATTCTTAAATCAATTTATTCCAGATTTTCGATCAGCTTACCCGATCAAAAAGACAAAGGTACCGCAAGCTGGAAATGTTACTGGCCCCGAAGAAACCATCGATGATTTCCATGTAGTGAACGGTTTGCTTTTAGCAGAAACAACAGAAGAAGCTCCTTTTATCAGTGTTGCAATGTCAGATGATGAAAAAGAGGCAATAGTAAAAGTAAGAGATAACATTCTGAATGCGCTTGATGCCCTTAGGGATGTGCTTACAGCTGAAAGTGCTTATCAACTGGCTATGGGTAATTTTGATAGAGCTGCTGCTGTAGTGCGCGCCCTGGCAGATGGAGAACTCCTACCTGACATAGAAGTGATCAATACGGCAAGAGGGACCAATTTGTCCATAACAAATAGAGTAGTAATACATTTCGACCCAACTATTTCCACAGCACCGACAGATTGGACAGATATACCAATGACCTTACGTGCCAGGGTCGAACCTGGCATCAATCATTGGCTAGGTAGCGTACTTGGGGATCCCACCAAGATCCGTTGTAAAGTTACGGCCTATGATGAAAAGGGAGAACAGGTATTGAAAAATGGAGGCGTTGATATCGAAGCTGTTTTAAACTTGAAAGAACTGGCAATTCAGCCCATCGACTTCATGTATCTCATCCGAAATAAAACGGAAGAATCAGGGACTTCTGAGCTGGAAACCCGTATTCGGTATGCCTTTGCACAAGATAAATCTTTAGCTGATGATGTTGTAATAAAAATTGAGTTCATAAACAACGGGGAAGATCCGGCCGTAATAAATGATATCAAATCATTTGCCGAGATTCTGCCTTTTGTAGATTCAATGCGGAACCTGGTATCGGGCTCACGCCCCGTGCATGCCAGGGATTATGAACCCGCCTCAAAAACGATTATTAAACCTGTTGAAAATCCTGAAAACATAAACGTAAGTGGCTTGCAGTCACAAGTAGAAAATATATTCAGTGAGTTGAATGGGTTGTTTGTTACCCTTGGGGAGGCGATGACAGATGTAGAATCACTTCCTTTGGAAACTTCTGTGAACCACCTCCGAAATGTTATAAAAAGCATAGCTGACTCTGGCTTCTCATTGGCTTTTCCTTACTCTGCAGTGGGCTTCCTTCAAGCTCAGATTGATAGTCTATTAACTCAGGCCAAATCACTTAAGGCTCGATTTGATAGTACAGGGGTAGAATATACAGCTAAACTAGCTAAGGTCAATGATGTCTCCACTATTCCGAACCAGAAAATCACTTTGTTAGTGGAGCTCACTAAAATGCTAATTGGCGATGATTATGTAATAATTCCTCGCTTTAACTATAACAACATTCCGGATGTTGAACAGGCACATTCTGCTGCAGCCCAATTACTTTCCTATGCAAGCACTGAACGAAATAATCCATTGGTAATGGACGAGTGGTTGCACGGAGTAGCATTAGTACGTCCTAAAATGCACACCTTCGGTATGATGAAATTGTTCCACGATGGATTTAATGCCGATTTCCTTGAGTGCGAAGCCATGCAATTACCTTATAAAGAAAATGATAGCTGGCTCGCTGTTGAATATCCTGAAGGTACAACTATAGATCATGATACTTTATCTTATGCACATTATTCGCCCCAGGGCTTTGATGCTTCTAGAGAGCAATGTGGATTAATAGTAGATGATTGGGTAGAAGTGGTTCCTCAACGAGAGGAAGTAACTGGACTGACATTTAATTTCAACCAGCCTAACAGCGTTCCACCACAGGCCATTCTGTTGGCAGTTACCCCTCAGGAAGAAGGAGCTTGGAAATGGAATCATTTAATCAATACCGTTCTCGATACCTTTAAAAGGGCCAAACAAAGAGCGATTGAGCCGGATCAATTGGACTTAAACGTTACTATGTTGAATAAGTTTTTACCTGCTGTGATCTCAGAATTCAGTACCAGTAAAAACAATATATCGCTGGATATGGCATTTCTTGCTCCATTGCTAACGGCACAATTAGTAGAATTCAATGAAACACTAGATTTATAGTTATGGCTAATCATCAGATATCCCAATTAATGACAGACCTTAAATTGCTTAATGTAATTTACCGGGAACCTAGTATTACAGCTTATAACAGATTAGAACCCAGACCCCGAAGTCAAAATTTCGAACGAAGTTTACGGGCAGAAATTCGGGATCCCTTATGGATGATAACAAGACAGTGGCAAATGGGAGAATTAGAGGCCGAAGATGCGGGCTCTGCTATCGATGCAAGACTACTTACTGGCCAAACTAAAGTAGACAGGATCTCCCTGGATCATGAGAACGGCAGAAATTACAGCGATAATATTCCTATGGAAACTTTTGTGGAGAGGGAAAGCATTGTATTTGGTGATAATGATCTGCGGGTAACTTACGGTCTGCGGGTAAAAATGGGTCAATATTTACTGAAGTTACATACAGTCGCTTTGCGTTCAAAATATATTTCAAAGTATTTGGAAAAATATGGCTTTGAGGTTGACAAAGAAGAGAGTTTTAAAGGGCAAATTGACGGCTTGAATCTGTATATCGCAACTAAAAGACGAGTGATTGATGGGGCAAAAGTCTATAAGGATATTGAAGACAACACGATTTCTGTAAACTTAGGAATTGAAGCGGGTGATTTAACTGAAATGGAGGTTTTCTTTACCTTATACCAGGAATGGTTTTCAAGACAGTACAGTCAGCCTGCAGATCAAAATGATAAAGCATGGCATCCCAAAACTCTAGATTATCAATTTTCAGTAGCGGCCCCTTATGCCAATGGAGATCAAGAAGTATTGGAAGCCAGTGAATACTACAGTGGTAGACTCGATTGGTATGCCTTTAGTGAAAATCTTCAATCCAATGGTTTAAGTTTAGATAACCCGGTTGCTGCTGAAGAAAAAGAAGAGATTTTATCATTTCTTCCAACGCCGGCAGAATTTAAAGGCATGCCCAATCCACGCTTTTGGGAAATGGAAGAAAGGCAGATCGATTTTGGAAAGATCAACGCCAAAACGACCGATCATTTGTTGCTTCTTTTCGCCGAGTTTGGCTTGATCTACGGAAACGATTGGAGTGTGATCCCCTACACTATGCCGGTCAATACCATCTGTGAAGTAAAAGGACTGGTAGTTACCGATGTATTTGGAGATAGAACATTGATCAGAGCAGCAAATGAAGGAAATGAAAACGAGTGGCAAAGATGGAGTATGTTTAATATTAGTAATAAAGATGATATTGGCTTGTATAATAGACAGTTCTTTTTACCGTCCACTTTAATACACTCCTTGCAAAGCGATCCCATAGAACAGGTTAATTTCATGCGGGATGAAATGGCCAATATGGTATGGGCCATAGAGGAAACAATACCAGATGCCACCGGCAAAGGAATTAATGGAAACGAAGCAGCTGACCAGACTGGAGTTTTACCTCCACCTATTGCCAATTCAACAGCAGCTATTCGCTACTTGTTAGGCACATCCGTTCCGGAAAACTGGATTCCTTTCTTACCTGTACAAAAACAAAATGCTGTCCAGGATATTTATTTTCAACGAGCTTCCATGCCTAAGTTGGGAGATCCACCTGTAGACGTAGTTAAGGCAAAAGGTTTGCTATTGAATGAGGTGCCAGCACCCTATTACATTAACGAAGAAGAAGTACCCTATTCAGGCAGTATCGTAAAACGGGCGATTCAACGAGTACGATGGTACGATGGTAAAACCTATATCTGGACAGGTCGTTACCGGGAAACTGGTAGAGGGCAGGGAGGAAGCAACCTGAGATTTGATCAGATCGAACCACTGACTGGGGGAGAATAATTGAAATACAGCCATTCTGTTTTGTGATAAATACTAGTTTTCAGGGATTATCCATTTCTCCGTGTCGACTATTTTACACACCATGAAAATCCCAATCAAGGATTTTCTTCCCCTCCGATAGGCTCAAGACACAGCCTCTCGGGAGAGAGTAATTCCAATATCCAACAGCTAACCACCTAATTCCTATACCTTATACCCTATACCTTATGCCTTAATTCCCACTCCCAACTTCTACACCCATCACTTTCTCAAACGCACTGGCAAAAAGCTCCATCTCTTCCGGTTTGGCCATACTCAATCGACACCAATCATCATATGGGGGAAATGGACGACCAACGATGATGCCGTGCTGTTCCATCGCTTTTTGGAATTCTCTGATCGGTCGGCCAGTGTGGAAAAAAATGAAATTAGTATGGCTTTGCAAATATTTGCGTCCGGCTTTTTCTAAAGCTTTGTATACGATTTCCCGGGATTCTAGATTTTTTTGCCGGCTAAAATCCTGGAATTCCTTGTCTTGAAAACTTGCTATTGCAGCTCGCAGTCCAATGATATTTGTGGTACCGGTTAAATGTCTTTGGAGATTATTAATGGTTTGCGGATCGGCAATGCCGAAGCCTACCCGAAGTCCGGCCAGACCATGGATTTTGGAGGCTGTTCTTGTAACAATAACATTATGCCCATCTTTAACCATGTCGATCATGGTAGAATATTGAGGATCGGTCACATAGTCAAAATAGGCTTCATCAACCATGACACAGGTATTTTTCGATAGCTCCTCACATAGTTCTCTCAGTTTGTCTTTTGGCGTAATTGTCGTGGTGGGGTTATTGGGATTGCATAAATAAACCAGTTTAACATTTTTGTTCATTGCTTTTCTGATCCCGTCCAAATCGAAATGTACATTTTCATCGAGTGGGATTTTGTGAACCTTTGCTCCAATTCGTTCGGCATAACGGTAGAGCCGTCCATAAGTCGGATGCGGAGTAATGATCTCGCCATTGTTCAATCCGTAAACCAGGCCAGCCACATTCAGTACTTCAGTTGAACCGGACGTGATAATGACATGATCAGTCGTTACTCCCACCTGTTCTGCAAAGATTTTCCGTAAGGTATTATAGGCGTCTCTTGAGTAGAGATTACCTTCGTTAAAAGCTTTGATCATAGCTTTACGAGCAACTTGTGATGGGCCGTATGGATTTTCATTAAACATCATTCGGATGGGGGAATTCGGAGTGGCATAACCTTCTGGAATAAGTTCAGGGCTTAATCCACCATATCCTGCTAACAACGTCCCACCTAAAGCCGTGCTGCTGCGGGCCAGCCATTGCCGGCGATTCAATGTTTTAGACATGGAACCGTCCTTTCGATTAATGGTTTGAAATTTTCAAAATAAATGACTTTTGATATCTCATCCGGATTTTCCAATAATGGACTTAAACTCATAAGCAAATATTTGAGGTCAACAAAGTGCAGTAATCTGACCGGATTCAAAAATCCGGTAAAACCTCGACAATATCACATCCGATTAAATGTAATGTATTTAATCGCGGTGAATCAAATGAATTGCATATTATTTCATCCGGAAATCTAAGAGGGGCGTATCAATCAATGATAGGGACTTGTATAACAATTAAAAATTTAAGATATTGAAAAAAACTTTGCGTAGCTTAAAAATAATCAATGAACGGACACGCTTCGCAATTCATTGAGCATACAAATTTTATGCATATATTTACTTTTTTCACACAATCAGGAATTTCTTTTGCTAAAGTTGTAATTAATTTGATACTTAACAACAATACGAAATGAAACTATTTTGAGAAATGAGAAACATAGAAATTAAAGCAAAATATTCGGATCTCAAACATGCTGAAGGACTATCTAATAAAATTGGCGCTCAATTCCAATGGCGTAGAAAACAGGTAGATACTTATTTCAATGTAAACCAGGGTAGATTAAAACTGCGCGAAGCTGAAAATGAAGCTGCAGAGTTAATTGGCTATTTCAGAGAAAATATTACCGAAAGTCGAGAAAGCCGTTACCATCGGTTGGCTGTTGAAAACAGCGAAGAGCTTAAAATGATGTTATCGGAAAATTTGGGTGTTTCAATTGTAGTGTCTAAAATCAGAATGTTATATCTATACAAAAATATTCGGATCCATCTAGACGAAGTAGACAAACTGGGTAATTTCGTAGAGTTTGAAGGCGTTTTAAATAAAGGGGAAAATGAACCGGATACGAAACAGTGTTTGGATGATTTACAGGCCAGATTTGAAATTGGTAGAATCGATTTGGTTTCAGTTTCGTACAGTGACCTTCTTTTTCAGCCTAAATAACATTTTATTTATTATGGGTTGGAGCGGGTTACTAGTATCTCTACAGATACGCGTGATAAACTGGCAAAAATTCCGGTGCCACCTTCAATATGTTCGATGATTGCGGGTATCTCACCTGGAGAGAGGGTGGAGCCCCTGGTTTGAATTTCCCGGCTGCGAACAAAATCAAAAAAATTATCATCAATCGCATTCACTGAAAATCTGTTTGGTCCAAAAAAGTTAATTGCGATCCATGGAATCTTGATAGTCAAAGTGCCATCCTCATTAAGTTCATAATTCTCCTCATTAAACAGGGGCGATTGATGTATAGTCAAATCTTTCAGATCATCTTCTTCCGGATCAAAAAAATCTTTTAAGAATGGCGTTAACTCTTCCAATTTAGGATTAAGTGATTCAGTGGAAAGTAGGAAAATATTCTGTCTGCCAGGATAAAAGCTCTGAGTCACTGTTATTTCAACTTGTTCTTTGGATTGAAATTCAGTAACAAAACGATTTACTTTAATGATTGAAAAACTATCAGGGACAATGGTGGCTGCCCTCAAAATATCTTCATTATTGTCAAAAGTAACTGTCAACTCATACGTTCCATTTGGTTGGACAACCGCACCGGATTTTGTTGATAAATAAATTCCGTCTATAATTTGCACGTAGGGATAAACCTGGCTAACCATTCCATTCTTGTCTAATAGCTTGATTTGAACCCTAGCCCTTGAAACCGCTTGTCTTTCAAAATAGTAAGGATGACCAAACGGAACTGTTTTGGAGAGCCTTACTTCCGGTAGTGGTTCTAAGGCAATTAGATAGGATTCCACAATATATTCCGCTTCAAAAATTTCTTGTTCCGTTACACCACAGCTAATGATAAAAGAGAAGAGGAGTAGAATAGGTACGAATTTACTATTTTTTATATTCAAATTAAAAATCCAATGAAAAGGATAAACTAGGGATAATGGGTAACATGCGGACGTCTTCCCGTTTAATTGGGTTTTCATCGAGGTCATATGAGTAAAACCACAGATTACGCCTTGAATATAGATTGATAACTTGAATTTGAAGTTGGTAATCTGCAAATCCCAGGAACTTCCCAAATCGAACTAATCCCAAGTCAAATCGATGGTATGAGGGCAGCCGTGATGAATTTAAGTTACCAACAATAAAAGGCGCCCGATCCGAAGAGTTTGTAGGAAATTTTAAGTAATACGACCCTAAAACAGGTGTGAATGTCTGGCCTGTTGCGAAATTAAATACAGAAGTTAATCGCCATTTTTCACTCAGTTTATAATTCATCACAATATTGATATCATGAACTCGATCGTATTTGGGTGGATAATATTCATCATTATTATACCCTGGAAATCGGCGACGACTGGTTGCCCATGTATAACCAATAAAACCAAACAATCTTCCTTCTTTTTTTTCCAGAAAAAATTCAGCGCCAAATGCATATCCATTTCCAAACCGAAACAGATCTTTGTAGTCTAACCCGGCAGGATCGGGAACTCGTGGATCAAATTCAAACAGATCACGCATAGTACGATAATAAATCTCAAGATCAAAATGAAGCCCTTGTTTTGGTCTTGTTTTTAAACCCAAAATAAACTGGTCACCCCAAGCAGGAGGCACACCATCATCAGTTGTCAGCCAGGTATCGAAACCGCTAAAAGCTTCATTGGTTATTAGGGTTAAAAATTGGTAATATCGACCCAATGCAACTTGTAATAGAAATCTTTGACTGAAAACATGTTCAACTGACAGGCGGGGTTCGAAACGAATGTAATCGCCGGCGGAGAAGAAATTGCCTCGGATACCTCCTTTAATATTCCATTTTTTAGGTTTCCAGGTTTCTTCAAAATAAACCGATCCGTATTTTGCATTGATTTTTTCAGATAAAGTTTCCTCTTCATCAAACCGGTTTTTAAATGTGAGGTTTAAAACTCCTGCCCAAAAGCCGGCTCTCACTTGGTGATTTGAACCAATAAATTCGAAATCGCCTTTTGCGGAAATATCAGCCACCTTATTGTCTCGTTCGATTTTTGTAGCATTGATGACTATGCCAGGATAGTTAAAATAACGTGATCCGGTGAGTGTAAAAACGGAAAAGATTTTCTGAGAGAAAATATGTGTCCAATTTGTGCTTAAAGTTAAGTTTCCATATCTTAAGTCAAAGTTGGCATCATCTGCGAAAGGAAACTTAACATTATCCAATCCCGAATAAAGCGACATATTCAACTTGTCATTGGGACCAGGATCATAATTGATTTTTCCGTTAAGATCATAAAAGTAAAAAGCATCCGGGACGTCATCAACATTGTTCCGTAAAATTGCCAGCATAGGTTCGAGTGTGGATCGTCGAGCTGCGAGCATCCAGGAACCTTTTTTTATGGGGCCTTCAAGCATCAAACGACTGGCAATGGTCCCAATACTTACCCGTCCCTGGAATTCTTTGCGGTTACCATCCCTATTGTAAATATCAATTACTGAACCCAGGCGGCCCCCATATTCGGCTGGATAGCCGCCCTTGTAAATACGAACATCTTTAATAGCATCGGGATTGAATGTCGAAAAGAAACCAAAAAAATGAGAGGGGTTGTAGACGGTGGTTCGATCTATAAGAATAAGGTTTTGTCCCGGGCTGCCGCCGCGAATATAGAGTCCACTCGAAAAATCAGAGGCAGCTTTAATTCCCGGCAGCAGTTGGATCGATCGAAATAAGTCGGCTTCCAAGATTGCAGGTAATTGTTTAACCATTTTGAGCTGCATATCCACTACACCAACCGGTTTCGCTTCATCAATGGCCATTTCAGCTTCTATAATCACACCTTCCGTTTCGATAATCGATGGCCGTAGTTCAATATCACTGCGAAGATGTTGTCCCGAAGAGATTGTTATTGTTTGTTGATATTTAACATACCCGATGTAGGATGCTATTAACATATAGCGACCAGGACGAATACCAGTAATTCTGTAATAACCGCTTCTATTTGAAGTAGCGCCTTGCAATGTCTCTGCCACATAAATATTTGCATGGATTAGTGTTTCTCCGGAACTGAGGTCCTTTATAAATCCATCAATTGATGCAGACTCTTGTGCAGTTGATGGGAAACCGCAGAAAAGCGAAATTAGAGTTAAAATCAAGAGTAATGCATTCGTTTTTTTCATCATTTAAAAACTTTTTGGGGTAGCGCTAATTAAACATGATTATGAATTTGATATGTGTTTAACCTGGATTTGATTAAGAAAATTCAAACTAAAATTAATTCTAAAGTTGTATTTGGTCACCTGGTTTTAGAATAGCTATAACAATCCCTTGGAATATTACTTCGGTTAGGCAGAACAATCCAGCGGCGAAGGATCCCCTCTCTATGCAGCCCTGCTTTTTCAAGTAAATTGGCAGAGGATGAATTTTCCACATCACAAAAGGCCCATACTCGGTAAATTTTATCCTGGCTGAATGCCCAATCAATAATTGGCTTCAGGGTTTCAAGCATATAGCCTTGGTGCCAGAACTGTTTTCCCAATAAATATCCAAGGTTTACACCGTGCTCGTTGATTCTAATCGCAACCATACCAATCAATACATTGTCTTCTTTTCTAATAATAGCCCACGGAAAATCAGAATCGGAGCTCCAGCTTGTTTGACATCTCCTCAAAAATTCTTTGGTGTCTTCGATACTTTTATGCGGCGGCCAAATGAGATATCTTGTGACTTCTTCATCCTGTGCATATTGCTCGAATATGGAATCAGCATCTTCACTGATCGGTAAACGCATCTGAAGACGCTCGGTCTCAAAAGTATAAGGAGGTATAATTCTCATAAGATTTATCTGACATTTTGATTTAAACTTATGAATATAACATATATAATTCAGTAAATTTCTATTTCAAATCCAAATTTCAAAAAAACAAAATAGTCCAATTATAAATGGTTTCTAATCTTTTGTCAGCTTGTATGAAGGTTTGAATTTTTGAAAATTTCATGGCAACTAATTTGAGATTAGTCATTTGCTTTTTGGTATTTTTATATTCACCCAAAATCCAGATCCAAAAATTTAGGAATTAGCTTTTCAGTTTCAGGTGCCTTGCAAAAGATCGAAAATTTGAACTTGTTCCTCCAGAATGCCCGCTTTGTTGGCAAAAGCACTTCTTTCTTCGTATATGATGGGGTCATTCTCGTTCCTAAACTGGAATAAAAGAATTTTGATTTTGTTTTTGTAGCCTTTCTGAAAATTAGCCAATTGTTTTAATTTCCATAATTAGTATTTCAAAGAAATCGAACAATGACAATCGTGATGTCATCTGTCTGTTTAGATTTAGCTTGAAAATCTTTCAGATCATCAAGAAGCAAATCTTTTAATTCACCGGCTGAGCTAAATATTCCGTTTTCAACGATATCTTGCAATCTCTCTTCTCCGTAAAGTTCGTGGTTTTGATTCATTGCTTCAGTCAATCCATCGCTAAAAAGTATAAAATAATCGCCTTTATTTAGTTTAGTTTGGTGCTCTTCAATGGATTCATCAAAAATGCTTCCTTCTTCAAGGCCTAAACCGATGCCATTGCCAGTCAGCCATTCGGTTGAGTTTTTCCTTTTTATGAGTGCGGGTAAATGTCCTGCCCGGCAAAAGGTGATTTTATTGAGTTTGGTATCAACCTTAGCCAGAGCCATTGTGATGAAGGATTTAGAGTCCAGGGAGCTGTAAATCCTGCGATTAACATCCATCAGAATTTTTTTTGGGCTGCTATGAATTCCGGCGCCCATCTGTATCATCCCTTGCACTTTTGACATATAAATAGCTGCCGGCATACCTTTTCCGGAAACATCTCCAACGAGAAAAAGTAAGCGATTTTTTGGTAAAGTAATATAGTCATAATAATCTCCGCCAACTATACTTGAAGGTAAAGAAATTCCGGTAATTTCAATTCCCGGAATATTCGGATCTTCTTTTGGAAGCAATCCTTCCTGGATATTACGAGCCATCACCAGTTCATTCTCAAATGCTTGTTTTCGTAAATCTTCCTGGTGCAGTCGTGAATTCACAAGAGCGATTGCGGCATTTCCTGCCACTGTTTGCAGCAGATCCAAATCTTCCATACTATAAACCTGACCGGAAGCTTTTGGTCCAAGCCCGATTAAACCTATCAATGCATCCTGATAAAACATTGGGATAGACAATACGATTCCAGCTTTCTCAATTTTTACTTTCTCGGATAGTAAGAGGTTATTGTAACTTGCATCTTCTTCTATTTTGTAAAACAGACAGCAAGATTTCTCTTTTTTTATAAGCTCAATAAGGCTGTTACTTCCATCTTTCCAATTAATTCTAGATCTTTTTGTTCCTTTTGTTTTGAATCGAAGCACATATTGATTGGATTTTTGATCATACAGATGGGCCATAACATTAGTAACCTTCATGGCATAGGATATCGTATCCGCTATGTGTTTTAAAATGCCCTGCATATCAGTAATACCCGGCAGATCCTGGCTCAGTTGAAGCAAGGTTTTTTGATATTGGTATTTGTTTCTATAAAACTGCCGATCAACCAGGTTTTGGATACCGTTTCTAACCGGTTGAAAAGCAATTGCAACAATTACCAGAAAAATGATATTTGAAGTTTGGCCGGCAAAACCAAGATTATTTGCCAAATATCCGCCCAATCCCATCACAATAAGAAAATAGAGAAGTACAAAAAAACTGGTGAGCATACTGTAAACCAGGCTTTTTTTAACGATGATTTCCACATCCATCAGACCATATCGCATGATTGAGTATCCAAACGATATAGGCACAAATCCCATCAATCCAAAAACAAAAGCAACCGCAGTTTCACCTAATTTATTCACCACGAAATCTGGGAAATAGGCGAAAACGCCTAATGGTAAGAATCCTAAATACATGCCAAACTGTATCACTCGAATCGATTTTCGTTCGTGGGGATTGGTAATTTTCGCTGAGTTTTCGCCAAGTAAAAAGAATGCAGCGAAGAAATAAATTCCAATAATTATATTTCCGAAAATGAAGTGTTTGTTGAAGTATAGGACATAAGTCCATACCAAAATCGCGGGTAGATAAACGAGAAAAACAGCTTTGGGATACTTATGTAAAAAAGAGATTCGTTTTGGGAAATTCATAAAAAAGTGAACCATGGAAGGCCCCAAAAGAATGAGACCCGCTAAACGGATGGTAGTAACTACATCATAAAACGGTTGATTGACAGATATGAAACTGAATACGAGCATGTTGAAAAATGTCGCTGAGAAAAAATAGAAAAGTCGTGGTGTGCGCATTTCCGGTTTTTTGATAACCACAACAAAACCAACCACAAGAAACAACATGCCGACCAGATAAGTAAGTACAGGCATTAATCTATTTCGTTGTGCCAATGTCACTACAACATCAAGTTCTTCACTACCTCTACGAATTTTGAATGCTAGCTTGTCGCCTGGTTGGTGTTTATTCCTCCAAGTCAAAAATTTAATGCTATCAAAACCCAGCAGAATATCGTTTACTTTAATTCCCGCCAGGTCAGCAGATCCTCCTTCCTTTATAAATGTAACTACAGTTTCACTGGTTTCGTTATTATCCTGCAATGAGAATTCGACTATAACCTGAGGATCAAAATGGATCCGGTGTAAAAAATTTGAGGTTGTGGGAATTACTAATAGTATTGTGATCGCTGAGTATAGAATTTTTAACTTGTTACGCATATTCATTCTCTATATGGTTAGAAATTTCTGTTGATCTCATTATTGGTTAATGAGTTCTTTGACTCCCAATCGATCCATCATTGAATACAGTTTTCTTCTTGTAATTCCAAGCAAATTTGCAGCTTTACTTTTATTCCCTTGTGACTTGGTTATAGCTTGATAGATTAACTCCCGTTCATGTTCCTCAAGGTTAATTCCTTTATCAGGAAGTTCGGAAAAACTTTTCAATGGTTTTTGTGAATGAATGTAAAGTGGAAAATGTTCGTTAGCTATGGATTGGTCACCACATAAGATTGTCGCTCTTTCAATTGCATTTTCTAATTCACGCACATTTCCCGGCCAATCATAATTTATAAGAGATTCAAGTGCTGTTGGTTCTATGGTTATAGCTTTGTCTCGGGAAAAGTTTTTTATAAAGCGATCCACGAGTTCCGGTAAGTCTTCACTCCTCTCTCTAAGTGGTGGTAAAAATATAGGGAAAACATTTATGCGGTAATATAAATCTTCCCGAAAAGTGCCTTCTTTTAAGGTCTCTTCTAAATTCCGATGGGTAGCCGCTAAAATTCTTGCTTCTAATAAAATTGACTCATTTGCTCCCAACCGTTCAAATTTTTTGGTTTGAAGTACTCTCAGCAATTTAACCTGGAGACTTGGAGATAGGTCTCCGATTTCATCCAAAAAAATAATTCCTTTCCCGGCAATTTCAAATTTGCCTTTTTTAATCCGGTCCGCCCCGGTAAATGCACCCTTTTCATGGCCAAATAGCTCGCTTTCCAACAGGTTTTCCGGAATTGCACCACAATTCACAGCTATAAATGGTTCATCGGCTCGCGAACTGTTTTGGTGAATTGCCAGGGCAATCAGCTCTTTGCCGGTACCACTTTCGCCTCGAATCAAAACTGTTGTGTTGCCATTGCAAACTTTTTCAACAAGTTTAAAAACATCTTGCATTTTTCCTGAGTTACCAGTAATGTTATCAAAATTATAGCGTGTTTTTAGTTGCTGGCGTAGATCCCGGTTTTCTGTCACTAAACGCTTATTATCCAATAACCTATCCACCTTTAAACGTAATTCTTCCATATCAAAAGGCTTGATTAAATAATCGTACGCTCCGCGTTTCATAGCTTCTACAGCGGTTTGAGCAGTAGCAAATGCAGTCATCAGAATTACATCTGTGTCCCGGGAATTTTCTTTAATTTTATCCAACAGTTCCAGACCTGTAGTTTTTGGCATTTTGAGATCTGTAATAACCAGGTCGTATTGCTTCATTAGGAATTGCTTAAACCCTTGTTCGCCATCGAAGGCAACATCAACTTCAACCTGTTCCGATTCAAGGCAGGCTTTCAATATTTCACACATTCTTTCTTCGTTATCAATTACTAGAATTGATATGGATTCCATATATGATTTCCTTATTAATGATATTCTCCAGGTAGATTAATTGTAATGGTTGTACCATTACCTGGTTGACTTTCAACTTCAATTTTACCGCCATGACCCTCAATAATTTTTTTTGATACCGGCAGCCCTAAACCGCTTCCGGAGCTTTTTGTTGTATAGAAGGGTTCGAAAATAATATCTGGATTTTCAATACCCGAACCTGAATCAATAATCTGAACCTGGTAAAAATTCCTATGTTTACTATTTGAGTAATTTGTTTTAATAACAATGTCACCTTCGGACGCTATTGATTGCATTGAATTTCGAAATAAATTGATCAGAACCTGCTGCATTGCGTCAAGATCAAATGGGAATGGTTCAATTGCTTTTGCATCAAAGTGAAATTTGACCTTACTTTGTTCGTTATTGAGTTTCATTTTTTCGATTGTAGATTCAATCAACATATTCAAATCATTTTTTTCAAAATTTAATTTAGATTCTTTACCTAGAAGTAAAAAATCATTTACCAATTTATTGAGCCGATTTACTTCATCGGGAATATACTGAAAGAGCTGGTCCGGATGCTTTTCATTTTGGTACCTGGACTTAAGCACATCGGCAGTGCCACGAATAATACCCAAGGGATTGCGGATTTCGTGAGCGAGCACAGCCGACATCTGTCCCATCATGGCCAGTCGTTCCGATTTTGTTAGGGATTCTTGAGTGCGAATTAACAACCTCAGTGCATAAAGGATGAATGTGACAAACAGAATGAAGATTCCGATACTTATTGTTGCAGTAGCAAAGAAAGTGTTTTTATACTGTTCCAATAAATCGAAAAAATAGGCATTTGCTTCGGTTACCAGAATACCAATTGTTTGCCCGGTTAAATTGTGCACCGGTGCATAAGCGCTCATGAATCGCTGATCATTTAAAATGTGAATAGGACTCGCAACTGGAATACCAGACCAAGCTAGTTTTATTGTAGATGAATCCTCTTTTAAATAGGCATGTGATATGTCAAATTCGAAATCCAAATAACTGTCAACGATGGTAGAGTATTTTTCATCTATAATAAACAAACCTTCCAATTGATGGGTTTGCTTGATGCTCATTAACTGATCTTGAATTAGAAGAAGTGTGATTTGATTTTCTTGTCCGAATTCTAAGGATAGTAACCCTTCATCTTGTAAATTTTTTTCAATTAGACTTGCTGCTAATATTGCAACTGATTTCAACCGAAGCTCTTGCTCGGATTCAAGTTGCGTTCGAATTTGATTGAGTAAAAAGAAATTCCCAAAATTAAAGATGATCAACAGAACGAGAAATCCCCCGATAATCATGTAAACTGCAAGTCGTCTCCGTTTTATGATCGATTGAAGCTTCTGAGACCAGGATTCTTGTGATTCCAAATCCTGTTGTTTAGGCTTATTTTTCATTTCCATCAGTATTATTGAAAATGTTAATCCAGTTTTGCAATTCGTCCTTACTCATCTCTTGTTGCAAATTGGGGGAGGTGCTACTTTTTTTTGAATCAAAATATTTGGCGTAAAACTCCTCCGAGCGTATTGCCTGGGCTTTTGCACTTTTAGCGTATTGGTATACAGAACTGTCAGAAGAAACCACTAATAAATTCTTAGGATTTTTGGATTTGTCCACAAATTGTTTGATAACAGTATCGGCAATTTGAGGTTTGATTGAATAAATAATTTGAATTCTGTTAATCGATTGGTGACTTGGCTGCCCAACTCGATCGCCATCAAACACCAAACGAATATTTATATTCTTCCTGGAGATTAATCCTGCTAGTTTGTTGATTAATTCTGTTCTTGCGTGTTGAATATCAATTCTCAAAAACTCGCGCAATTCTTTAACTCTGTGAATCAAATTGTATCCGTCTATAATGATGGTTGGTTTCATTTTAGAAAGTCATATACAAAAATTAAAATAGCGAGGCTTGGTGAGAAATTGCCTGGTTTTTTTCAATAAGATGAAGTACTTGCCAGCCTGACTGAATAAATTTATCGGCAATAAATATTCTATGACAATGTAAATAATTCTTTTCGGCACACATAAAACAAGTATTTTCGCGTTCTGCAATTTTCAACAATTCTTTCATGCCTGAAATAGATAATTCTGATTTCATGTGCTTTGAGTAGTCGATATTTCTTTTTCCTCCAAGTTCTTTTCCCAGGAAACTGTATTTGAGTACATCAGGACTATTGGAAAATGAGTCTTCAATAGCTTCTCGATTGAAATGCGGAAATCGCGTTGAAACCGGGTAATGTCTGACATCCACAAGATGATTGATTTGAAAATTCTGAAGAATAGAAAGAAAACCAGGGAAGCTCCGGTTACTATGGCCAATAGAATACACCTTCATTTTTTTGGTTCACCTCAATATTATTTGCATTGTCTAATTTAAAAGTGTGTTAGAATCAGTGCAACTGTTTTTACCATTATAACAGTGTAACCGTACCTTTAGGTTCATTTGCTTGTACCAAATGGTACAAAAATTTTATTGTTAAATCTATTCGGTTTAATAATAGTAAGCGATTTTAGATAGTTTGTGCTTAAATCTAAGTAAAGTGAACATTTTAAAAAAGTGGCACAGGGTTTGAGTTATGAGAGAGCAGAATAAGTAATCCGGGCCCAAAAATAGTAAAAGATAAATTGAAAAATTTAACCGGAAATTAAAGGAGAAAATAATGAAAAGGAATTTTTGGATTAGAATGTTGCTAACGCCATTAGCTGTTGGTTTATTGATTGGATGTTCAAAAGATCCATCTTCAGTAGATTTGGATTCTGATGAAGAACTCATAAGGGCATTGATTGAAGAGAATGAAGATTATTTTACATCTGCGGGAATTAATGATGACGGCGCTCAGCCACTTGTTTATTCTATCGATGGATTTGGCAAAACAACCAGCCTAATCGATCCACTTCGATTTGGCCGTAAAGGCAGATTTCAGTTAGAACATCTATCAGTTGACAGATTAGACGATTCAACTCTCGTAGCCACAATCGTAAAGTCCTTTAATGGCAATTTCCTGATTCTGGCTTCGGACACGACAGATTCAGTCGCCCAGGGAATTCTTTATACAAAAGACATGGAAAATGAAATTGTCCGAAAAGCGATATTCAAAAAAAGAGGAAATAGCGAAGACCGTCGGAAAAACTGGAAATTACGAACAGTATCCGGATCAGAAACGCAAAGTCCCGAAACGTCACTTTCATTTGAAAATATAACCATACAAAACTCCGATAGACAGGAATGGTCCATAGAAGATCCCCTGGAATTTTTTAGAGACCTGGAAGCAATTCCAACACTGCACCCAGGCGATTCTGTAAAAGTATTTGCAAAAATTAATAATTCTTCACCATACCTGGAAAAACCTGGCGAAACTGTTTCGCTGCGATATAAGAACGATCGCCGGATGAGACGCGCAAGGAAGGGCTTGAATGATGATGGAGTATTCCCTGATGAAACTGCTGGGGATGGAACCTACAGCGGATACTGGGTTGTTGGTCAAAGACGTGGAATTTACCATGCCTTTGTCGATGCGATTGACAATGGTACAATCTATGATGACCTGCAACCATATAATTCTAGAATTTGGGGTATTACTTACATCGTCGAGTAGCAGTGTATGGTAAGGAAGAGGGAGCTTCGGCTCCCTCTTATCATAATAATAAGAAAAAACCAGTAAGAAAAAATGACACTTAAATCAGTTAGAAAGTTAAAATCAATAAGCGTTTTTGTTAAGAGTATTTTTTTTCCATCCGATCTAAATAAGATTAGTCATTCAAGTTATTTAAATATCTATTTTGAAAGAAACATTCATTATAAATCTGCAAGATTGGCTTTCATATCCGTAAATCAAACTCTTAATTTTCATATTCATTAAACAGGAGGTATCATGAAGCAATTTACTAAATATTTAAACAGTGTGGTTCTTGCTGTATCTGTGTGTCTAGGACTGTTTAACTCGGAAACGACAGCGCAACAACAGACAAATAATATTTTGGTTATTTCACCAGAGGAAGCTAAAGTGCCAGTCCATGGAACGGTTCGTTTTCGAGCACAACTATTTGGGGTTTCAAATTTCACTGCTGTAACTGCCGATCGAATTGATTGGAAAGTAGAGCCTGAAGATTTAGGAAGAATAACCGATGATGGCTTTTTTATTGCGGGAAACAAACCCGGTAACGGAGTAATAACCGCGACCGCAATATTATTAAATCGTGAAGTTAAAGCCAGAGCAAAAATAGTAATAGGGGAGACTGATGCTGACGATCGCCACAAACTGGAATTAATTGTCCAGCCGGAAAAAGCCGCGTTGGGTTTTGGAGATTCACTAAGATTTCATGCTAAATTAAGCTTTAAGAATAGCGATAGAGTTGTTCCAAATCTACTCGTTAACTGGTTGACTAAACCGAGGCATATTGGAAAAATCAACCAGCGTGGGTTATTTGTTGCCGGGAATGATCCGGATCAGGGCGAAGTGATAGCCTATGTAGAGTACAATGGAACCAGGGTTTTTGGTGGTTCGCATGTAGTGGTTGGCAGCCGGCCCAATTCCGCTGCAACCGGCATAGTGACAGACGAGAATTCCGGAGAAGGGGTAGAGAATGCAGAAGTTGTGGCTCATCGGATAGGCAACGTACGTTGGTCAAGAAGAGTGTTAACTGACGCTGATGGAAATTATTTACTAGAGAAATTGATTCCGGGCAAATACGTATTTTGGGCCAAAGGTAAAGGATATATCACGGAATATTTTGAGGAAGCTCAAAGCTTTAAAGATGCAACACCCGTGCAGATAACTGAAAATGATACTGCAAATGGGGTTAATTTTACTTTGAATCATGGTGGAGTTATTGCAGGAACGGTTTACAGCGATTTTGACTCATTACCGCTTGCCCATGCGCATGTAAGTGTTTTCGGTAGGAATAGTGTAGATACAAGTTTAAAACAACATAGTGTAACGGATGAAAATGGGAATTATGTAATAGACAACCTGCGTACAGGTGATTATTTGGTCGTAGCTGATAAACCGGGTTATCAGCATGAGTTTTTTGATGATGCAGCCAGACCGGATGAAGCCACTGCTGTTCATGTCGAAGTGCCGGATACCACAAAAGGTATTGATTTTGGTCTTTCAATGCATGGCGCCATTTCGGGTCGCGTTATTGTAGATGATTCGACAAACGACCCCATAAAAGGAGCCGTTGTATTTGCCCGGGATTTGAATAATCCACGTCTGGACCGTGACAAAAAGGTACGCACAAATGAAAATGGCGAATACTTGTTGGAATTGGATCCTGGCTTTTATTTAATGGGCGTCGAAGCAAAAGATTATAATAACGAGTTCTTTGATGATGTTTTCGATCCTGCTTTAGCTACTCCAGTTCAAGTCATAGAAAATGAACATTCAGGCGACATCAATTTTGCTCTTCTGCCATTTAGTACGATGAGCGGTGTGGTAACAGATGATAATGGCAGTCCAATTGAGAGAGCTTTAGTTTTTGCATATCCCGAAGTCGGACAAGGGCATTCGGTAAAAACTGAAACGAACAAAAACGGTGAATATTTATTGACTGATTTATATGCCGGTATTTATTTTGTAAAAGCAAAGGCCAAAGGATTCCATCCTGAATTCTACTTAGATGCAATGAGTTTAAGCGATGCAACTCCTGTTTCTGTTGGTATAAATGAGCAGGTTGATGAAATTGATTTTACTTTGGATGCTGCTTCTGCAATCGAAGGGATTGTAGTTTCGGAAGAAGAAGGAAATCCACCGCTGGCAAGAGCTCTGATCATCGCAAAAATGATTGGCTCACCCTTTCAAAGAAAAGCTTTCTCAAATGATGATGGAAGTTACAGGATTGATAACCTTCCCGCCGGTTCTTACTATGTATATTCAATGGCTAGGGGATTTTATCGGGAATTTTTTGATAATGCAGCAACTCGGGAAGAAGCTACTGCAGTAGTATTAGATGTGGCAGAAGTTGAAACTGGCATAGATTTCAGCCTTAAACCTGTTCCTGATCACGAAGGATCTATCAGTGGTTTGGTGACCGCAGATTTTGACAGCTTACCCATCCCGGGTGCAATCGTGGTTGTGGTTGGTGCTCATGGTGGCCCGCCATTTTTTAGTGTGACGAGTGCAGATGGACTTTATGAATTAAAGGGTTTACCCAATGGTGATTATTTCGTGATGGCTTGGGCGGATGGCTACATTGGCGAATTCTTTGATGATGTCCACAATTGGCACAGAGCAACATTAGTGAGTGTAGTTTCACCGCATGAAACGTCAAATGTTGATTTCGGCTTAGCTAAAAAGCGCGTTGGACCATATAGAGTCCGAGGCAGGGTAGCAACACGTCAAAACCAACCCATTGCCAATGCATTGATATATGCAAAATCTAAGCGTGGAATAGATGGATTTGCAGTTAGTGATGAGGAAGGTAATTATGAAATCAATGAAATGGAAGCAGGACAAGTGCAGATAATCGCTGCAGCACCCGGATTAAAGCAAAATAACGATAATAATTTTGCCTCGGATGATTCAGTAACCGTTGATTTAAATTCCGGGAAAGACAATTATCAAGCAAATATTACGATGGATAGTGATGTCGCAACCGGTGTCGATGCAATAGATGGTGCGATTCCGGAATCATATGGATTGGATCAAAACTATCCGAATCCATTCAATCCGGAAACTGCAATTCAAATACACCTGCCAGTTAGCGGAGAAGTTATTCTTAGGATTTATAATTTATTGGGACAGGAAATTGTAACCCTGGCAAACGAGATTCTGGAAGCAGGAAATCATGTCATAAACTGGAACGGATTGAACAAGTTTCAAACTCAAGTGCCGTCAGGAATCTATTACTATAGTATTCAAGTAAAGAACGGAAAAAATGTTACTTTCGAACAAGTTCGAAAAATGACTTTACTCAAGTAACTGAAATTCATATCTCATGGCGCTTCCATGGATGGGGGCGCTCTTGAGGTATGGAATTTGAACTTGATTTGCCTTTTGGATTTTGTTCTTATAAATTTATTATCAGCAACTGGAGTTAGAAAATGAAAATCAGATCAATGTTAACAATATTAATGATTACAAGTTTAACTAGTTTAAGTTTGGAGGGATGTGCAACTCGCACAGTTTATGTAAAAACAGCGCCACCGGCTAAAAGAGCCGATGTTCGTCCGGCAAGGCCTTTTGTCAATGCCGTCTGGATTGCCGGGGTTTGGAGATGGAATGGCAACAAATATGTTTGGGCTAAAGGTAAATGGGTAAAACCTCAAAAAAATAATAAATGGGTTCCAGGTCATTGGAAAAACTCCCGTTTAGGTTATCGATGGATTCCGGGACACTGGAAGTAAAAAGACAGGAAAATCGAAATGCCTTCTAGATTCTTAAAATCACTAATGTCTCTTATCATTTTGTTAATGTTATTCGCAACATCTATTGATGCTCAACCAACAGATGTAAGTTCCCGACAATCTATCGAGATTGTAAAGGGTCAATTGGAGTTTCTTAAAGACATTAACAAACAATACCCAAATAATAGAGTTAATGATCTTATCCAAAAAATTGAAGTACTTATTACAAAAGCGATTCATGCTCTCGATAATAAACAGTTCAGACTTGCGGCCCAGGAGATACAAACTGCTAAGATACTCATAGATCGTGCGATGACACTGGTTTTTCGAGGCCCAATTACTATCTTGAAGCAAGAATTGGAAGATAAAATTCGGATGGTAAAAAATGTGCTGCAAAGTAATTTCAATCAAAAAGCACAGAGATTTCTGCAACTGGCTCAGAAGAACAAGAATGAAGCTGACGGCGCAGTTAAACGTCAGAATATTGAGAAAGCCGTAGGGTTTTATCATGTAGCCAAATTCAATATCGATAAAGCTTGGGATTTATTATCGTGGGCTGGAGGGGATAAATTATACACTTCTTACCTGGAGGCAAAGGCCAATTATGAGCAATTAATAAACCGAATTCAGGGTCTGCTGGTCGGAGATCGTAAGTTTGATCTTAGCAATAGCAAAGATCAGAAACTTTGCCGTGAATTATACAAACAAGCTTTAAATCAACAAAAACAGGCTGTAGCCGCCTTTAACCGGCGTGAACTTAAAAGGGCTATTGAACATTATGGCTGGGGCACTCGGCTAACTCTAAGGGCGATTGATGTATGCAAGCCTCCATCCATAACTGCTGCACTACACAATTTGAAGCAAGCCGCATTTGAGGAATTGCAGCAAGTAAAAGAATTGATGAATTCTGTCGGGAGGTCGTTACATGAAAATCCCATTTCTCAACAGAACAAGCTATATCGACAGGCTCAACAGGTATATTCAGATGCATCTCGCTCATATGATGCCGGAGATTACTCCCAGGCTGTACAGAAAGTCAGACTGGCAAAACGGATTGTCAGTAAAATATCAAAACTGTCCGGAAAAGAGGATGTAAACATCCGTAACAGGTTTGAGCAAGAATTGGATCTGTTTAGCAATTTGCTAAGAAAAATCGAACTTCAGGTACAGAACAGCCAAAATCAATACTTTGAAAACATCCTAATAAACGCTCGTCGGTTTTTAGTGGAAAGTCAACACGCATATGCAAATGGCAATAAAATTCTTGCAACAGCAAAACTATTTACTGCAACCAAATTTGTACTTAGTGTAAAAACTCAACTATCCAATAATGCACAAGTTGATAACCTCAGGATTGAAGCAGGCACTGCTTTTGCCAGGTTTGAACAGAAACATCGCGAATTACAAACTCAATTTGGCAATAGCACCGATCCATTCACCCTTGCCTGGTTTGCGTTGGAAACAGAGATTTATCAATTGACATTAAATGAGAAAAATTCTGAAAAATATGAAATGGTGTTAGAAATTTCCCGAGTAGGTCTTCAACTTATAGACCGAATTGAAAAACATCAAAAGCAGTAAGCTGTGTTTTGGGCAAGCAAATGAAGTTCAAATCTCCCACGCTCTTTTCTAGTATATTCTGGCTATATTACTTATCCCTTTTTTTATTAATTTCCCAATTTGAATTACCTCATCTTTATGGTCAAAATAAAAATGAAAAAAACCAGGATGAAGAAGTAGTTGATCCGATTCTTAAGTATGAAATTCAAAACCTGAATGTAGAAATGAGATGGGCGGAGTTTGCATTATATGAAATTTTTACAGAGCTAATTGAATTGAAACAATTTAGCAAAGATGCGGCAGATAAAGAGGATTACGATCTTGCCTTGATTTATTTGGACGAAATTATTGAACGTGCCGAAGAGCAAAGTAGTCATTCAATAATACACAACCAATTAGCATCTTTAGATGAATCTTTTGAATCATCAATTGATAGATTCACTACTGAGATTATCTTTGGAATGGATTTTAGTGAGCAGCAGTATAACCTGACATTTGGGCTTAGTGACAGCACTTTCATCGATAGTCAAAACAATCCTTACAGTGGATTTCGCCTGGGATGGGGCAGTTACCAAGTTAATAATCATGAAGTTGAGTTAGACGGATTGATGAAAGTAAGCCGTGATTATACGTCCTGGCAAACTCGATCACAATTTACTAAGAATTTTAATACCGGTTTTGAAATAAGCTTTGGTCAGCTATTCGATGGACTCAGCTATAAACGGAGCTTTCCTATCGAGTATTGGCAAAGCATTTCAAATTTCTATTTTGAGAAGAAGTTTGGCAATGATCTGAGCTTATCAATTGGGGATGAATTCCAATATAGAAGATATGATAATGAATCAGAATCGTTTCCGACATTCCAGAAAAACGAATTTCAAACATCGTTAAGAACTTCTGATTTTTTCAATAGCCGGTTAACAATTGATTTCACCATCGATCAAAGGATTCAAAAAACATTTCAACTTTATGATTATGTAGATCAGAGATTCAGTATTCAACACTCTTTTAATTCTTCGTTGAATACTTCCTTTTTGGGCTGGTACCAATTCCGGGATATGAAATATACACAAGTAAACTCGGATTCGTCGTTTCTAACGGATTTCCGACAACATTTTATTACATTAAATGTAAGTCAAAGTCTAATTCGGTCAGTCTCGTTAAAACTATCAGGGGAGATTATTCTTCGAGATCATCCTGATACCTATTTATATACACCGGATTTTACTTACCTGAGATTTGAACCCGGATTTTTATTTGACTTTTCGAACCAACTCAATTTGGGTATCAATTATATTCTGGAATCAAAAGAATATAATAGAAATGAGGTTCAGCAATCGAATTTACTCATCAGTCAAAATACTTTATCCCAGGGTTTATTGTTGTCACTGGATTTTTTCAACTTTAAAAACTTGCTCTGCAGTCTGAGCCACACATTTTTGTTTAATTCCTATCCCGATGCAGGTGATGAGCCTATCCCGGGTTTTAGTCTTTACACAAATAGATCCCAAAATAGCACATTATTGTATATATCCTATCAAGTAATAAACCCCCTTGAAATTACTTTGATCATGCAATATGACTTGGACAAAGATCGGGAAATTGAGCACAATGATTCACGCAGTTCTATATTCTCTTTGGATATAAACTGGAGGTTCTAGCCATTTAACCAATTTACACAAAATGATCATTTTTTAACCAAATGGTCATTTTTCCACCACCTATATAAATCAAATTGACTTTAAATATTAAGAGATTGTAATTATTTCCATTTTCATAAACAAATTGTAATAAAGTTGTAAACCATTTAAAAACAATTTGTTGAACTGAATATAGTATTGTTAAAAATTACATTTATTAAGTTTTTACTGTTTCAAAATGGTATTTTTGGCACACTCATTGCAATGATTACAGTAAAACAAAACAAATTACCAAAATTTAACATAAGGTGGTAGATCATGGAAAACGAAAGAATATTAATTGCACTTCCAGAGAATGAAAGCAAAAACTCTGTAAGTAGAATATTGAGACAAAAAGGGTACGACATTATGTTTAAACGTACAGGGCAAGAAGTATTGGATTACGTTACAAATGATCTTCCGCTTCTTATCCTTATGGATTACAATCTGCAAGATAAAAACGGTTGGAAGATTAGCAAAGAATTAAAAACCGACCAATTGACTCAAAATATTGGAGTCATTCTTCACTGTGAATTAAACGACGAGAATGAATTAATACATGCATTTGAAATGGGTGCTGACGACGTCATTCATGCGGAGAATTCTGTTCGAGAGATTGTAGCAAGAACAGACGCACTTATCAGAAGATTGAAGAATGGGCATAATCACATTAAAGTTCGAGATCTCGAAATTGACCTGGATGCTCACCGAGTGAAGAAGGATGGCGAACAAATAGACTTAACTTATATTCAGTTCAAATTGCTCTACTTATTAGCATCACGGCGTGAAAGTATTTTTTCTCGTACTGAAATCCTGGAAAGAGTTTGGGGCAAAAAAGTATATGTCACGAATCGTACTGTTGATGTTCATATTAAAAGATTAAGAGAAAAGCTAGGCGAAATTCGTTATCCATCTAACTACATACAAACGATACATGGTGTAGGATATCGATTTATTTAAATGATCCACAAAGTATTCTTCCTCCCAAGGAGCCTCCGGCGAAAGCTGGGGGCTTTTTTTTGTACATCATTATTTGTTCCATAGAAAAATATTCGGAATTCATAAATTGTTAAATCGAATAAATGACAATATATCGAGACTAGATTCACTAAATCAATACCAAATTTGCACTTTGCGTTTTTGGAACTTATTTACAAAAATTAATCCAGCGACAAAGCCTCCGATATGTGCAAACCAGGCAACTCCCCCCATATCCAATGCATCAAGAGAAGTGAACCCACTCATAATTTGCATGAGGATCCAGAATCCCAAAACTATGACAGCAGGGACTGATATTACCTGAATAAAAAAGAAAAAGATAATGAGTACTTTTATTTTGGCTTTTGGAAATTTTAAGAAATAGGCACCCAAAATTCCGGAAATAGCTCCACTTGCTCCAACCATAGGTATTGTGGAGGATGGTGCTATAATAATTTGAGCAAGCGATGCAATAAGGCCTGTAAGCACGTAAAATAGCAAGAACCGAAACGATCCCATTAGCTCCTCTACGTTATCTCCGAAAATCCATAAAAATAGCATGTTGCTTGCAAGGTGGAAGAATCCACCGTGGATAAACATAGATGTGAAAAGTGTAAGGATATTGGCAAAAGGTGTTTGGAGTTCAGGTCTCGATGCAATTTCCCTGAAGTGTGTTATTTCATAAGGTATTGTTCCATATTTAATAACAAATTCACTTCCTTCGAAAAGAAACTGGTTAAAAAACACCAAAATATTTACTGTTATTATTGTATAAGTTACAAAGGGAATGATTTGCGTAGGATTTTCATCATTTAGGGGAATCATTTTGTGTTTTCTACTCTAAAACTGTAGGAACGATTGGTTCGATTTCCTGCTCGATCTTGAATCCAAAAATCTATTTTATGCCAACCGTTTGATAACGGCTTTTCTATGGCATACTTTATTTGATTAACCTCCGGATCTAATTCACCTATATAAAATTGTCCATCGAGAAGCATCTCAAAATCATCTTCGCTTCCAATCTTTGATAAGTTATCTGAATAATGGATGCGAATAGTTGGTTTCGAATTACTTGTGGTTTTTCCATTTGCGGGATAAATAAGGCGTACTTTTGGAGGTTCATCATCTCGCAAAAGCGTAAACCTGCTGATAGAAATTAATCGTGCTTTAAACTTATGATTTTTACTGTCATATTGATTGCTAATAAAATTCCATTTTTTCTTACGTAAATTAGGTGTGTAAATTCCAATTTGCTGGATACTGTCAATATCACTGGATACCGGAATTGAAAGCTCAATATTCTTTAAGAAACCGGCGCTGGGTGGATTTACCCTGAAAACAGGCGAAATTGAATCACCGGGAACGGATATTCCAAAATCACTTCTGGGGACTTGCTCCAATGAAAGATAGATATTGCGATTACTAACATCTGCCGGAAAATTCAATTCACCATTTAAGCCCGGTAAAGATAACCTATATTTTTGATCCACCGGAATTCGATGATAAAAATAGCTTTTTTGAATTATGGGCTTTTTAATTACATCCTGCTTTGAGTAAAGAACAAAAGTTGTGGAGTCTTCTGCGAGTTCGTATGCCGGAAACCAGGCGCTAAATTTATATAAGTTGTGAGTCGTCAATTCCAATTCCTTAAATCCGGTGTTTTTATTCCTCATATGAAGTAGTAATGGAGTTAAAATAGGATTTTGACTCGAAATTTCAACCACTGCAAAGGGATCTTTTACTATTAATTCCAGATTAATATTTTCATTATCATAAACAAAGTTTTCCGGTACTATAAATTGGGGGAAATATTCTATCCCCTGGCTGTTGGTTTTTGCTATTTTAATGGTTGGTTGCAAAAAATCAAAATGGTTGGTGCCATAAGTACCTTTTCCCATTGTGGCTAAATTAGCTTTAAGAAAATCATAATCATTATCCGGATTTAAGGTTTGCCAATGACTTTTTAAATCCAAATAATGCCAGAAAATATTTTGGCCCTCTTTCTCAATGAGTTCGGCTATTTCGGATGGGTTTATCCATTGTTTCTCAGGCTTTGGTTTTTGCCCGGCAATAATAGGAACATGAATAATAGTTTTATTGCCAAAATAATCCAAAAGATCTATTTTTAGTGAATGATCTCCCGGCTGTAAAATTGTAAAAGGTTTACGGAGAATCTGTAAGTAGAGGTTATCGAATTCTGCCATTGGAGAAGAGGATAACGGTTCAGGCAGAAGCCATGATAAATAGTTCGTTTGTTTAGAGAGGCTATCAGCATAACCTAATGTATAAAGAATTCCTTGCTCCGCATCGAAGGAATGATAAAAAGGTAACTTGTTAAGCTTTTCCACAAATAGGTTATGAAAATATTTGCCATGATTTGATAAGAACCAGTTGTTTCTATCAAGAACCACATGGGCATTTTGGCTAAATGAGTACTTATTATAAGTGCTTTGAAATATTTTTTCACCATCTAAATAGGTAATGAGTTGGTAAGGAGAAAATTTATTTCTAGCGCCGTTAGCTTGATCATAAGCACTAATTGAAAATCCGATTATTCCCCATATTTGAATTGGATTTTTTACTGTATATGTATTTCTACCCTTTCTAATCAATTGAAAAATCTGAGGAGTAGACCAACCATTAATTTGAGATGCCAAATTCATTGTCTCCACACCGATTGCGGTTGGAACAGGTGCCAGGGTATCTTTTATTTTGAATCCCTTTAGCAAAGGATTCGTAGGAAAATTATCAGTATTTCTGATTTCAAAATGAAGATGAGGATAGCCGATTCCCGTGCTGCCAGTAAAAGCAATAAGATCTCCTTTTTGAATTGGGAATTCATTTTTCTTAAAAATTTTTGTAACGGAATGTCGTCGTTTTGCCTTCTGGGTTTTTCGCATAACATTCTCTAAGTACGGAGAGAACTTTTGCAAATGGGCGTAAAGTGCTATTTCACCCGTGTCTAAAATTTGATAAATTACTTTACCATATCCAAAAGGGGATATTCTCACTTTCCAGATATAACCGTTTCGAGTTGCAAAAACTTTGTAGCCCTCTTTACCCCAGGTTTTTATGTCTATGGCCGGGTGAAATCGGTTCGGACGTGTTTCCGCAAAGGAAGAAGTAAGGTTCTTGCTTGCATTCGTCGGCCATAAATAATCTTGAGAAAGGCAAACAGAACAGGCCAAAAATAGAAAAATCAGTGATCCAAACACTTTTGTGATTTTTTGGTATTTAATCATTTTGATTTAAATAAATTATTACATTAAATAAAACTTAGTATTTTTTCGGCATCAATCATGGAATTCAAAATATAGGGAGTTTGAAACATAGTCGCAATTTTGTTTGAACAACCCTAAAACTCAATTTAGTGTATTTGGGTTTCATGATATTTTTAGATTTTTCTCGAATTATGGTATCGATCAAAATATAGTTATGTTGTCTGGATTTAATTTCGTACTTTCAGGTTAAAAATAAAATGGATAAAATGCGCGTTAATTTTGAAAAAATGGATTGGGTTAGTCCTTCTCCGGGAGTACGATTCAAATCCTTTGTAAGAAATGGCAGACAATTACGGTTTGTTGAATTTAATGAACAATTTCGAGAACCTGATTGGTGCGAAAATGGCCACATCGGTTATATACTTGAAGGGATTCTTGAGATTGATTTCAATGGAACAAAACAAATATATGAATCCGGAGATGGTGTGTTTATCCTAAAAGGGGATGCTGAAAAACATAAAGCCCGGGCCATTGGCGGTCCGGTTAGATTGATCCTGGTAGAAGAAAATGATAACTAAACCTTCGTATTCTTTAAAATGAAGAATGGAAAACTAGCCCTGGTATTAACCGGCGGCGGCGCTCGGGCCGCATACCAGGTTGGATTTTTGAAGAGTTTAGCAAAATATTTTGCTGACTTACAAATTCCAATTATTACAGGAATGTCTGCAGGTGCTATTAATGCTTCGTTTATCGCAAATCATCCGGGTTCATGCACCGAGGCCATTCAAGCACTTACTGAAACCTGGAATGAAATTACACCTGAAAAAATATTTCGAGTGGATACAAAGTCTCTTTTAACTGGTATGATTAAATCCATTGTTTTCCTATTGCTGGGAGCAGGATCGAAAAAACCAAGAATCAGAAGCCTGGTAAATACGAATCCTTTACGCGAATTCTTATTGCAACACTTAAGTAACGAGAAGGGTCAATTCAGTGAAATTGAAAATAAATTAAACAACACTTCTTTCGAGGCTCTGGCAATTACTACCACAAATTATATGACTGGCCAGACCATTACATGGACTCAGGGCTGCGGTTTGCAAAATTGGAAAAGACCCAACCAAGTTAGCAGAAAGACCATTTTTACGATTGATCATGTGATGGCTTCGGGAGCTATTCCGGTCTTTTTTCCCGCAGTTAAAATCGACAATGAGTGGCATGGTGACGGAGGAATCCGGCTTTATTCACCGCTCTCTCCTGCAATCCATCTAGGCGCTGACCGCATTTTGGCAATCTCAACCCGCTATACAAGATCAAAGGAAGAAGCCGATTTGCCGGTTATTCAGGATTATCCGCCCCCATCTCAAATTGCGGGCGTTTTAATGAATGCTGTTTTCCTGGATTCTTTGGATCAGGACGCAGATCGTCTGGAAAGAGTGAATCGGTTGTTGAGGGAACTACCGGAGGAAAAGCGTGATGGCAGGCGATTGATTGAACTTTTTACCCTGAGACCGACAGTCGACCTGGGCAAATTGTCATTGCAATTCGAACCCAAATTACCACCCCTGTTTCGTTACTTGATGCGCAAACAAGGTTCCCGGAAAACCTCCAGCCCCGATTGGTTGAGTATGGTTATGTTTCAGAAAGACTATCTTCACAAATTAATCGAATTGGGTGAAAAAGATGGTGAAGACAAGTTATCGGAAATTGAGAAATTCCTTTCATGAAATTAAAGCAACAACTTGTTTTAAGATCTAAAAATTATGAATCAATCAATTTATGAAAATATTTATTCAATCGTTCGTCTGATTCCCAGAGGTAGGGTTGCCACCTACGGTCAAATTGCAAATATTGTTGGCAGCTGCACACCCAGGATGGTTGGATACGCAATGGCGGCGCTTCCCAACTACTCAGATGTTCCCTGGCAGAGAGTTATCAACTATAAAGGTAAAACAAGTACAAGAGCAAGTGGAGATGGCGATATCATTCAACTAAAAATATTAGAAACCGAAGGAATTCGTTTCGATAAGAATGAATCGATCAACCTTGAACAGTACCGATGGAACGGCCCTGAAATGATTCAATATCCTTAATTCAATTTAATGACTGAACAACAGGTATTTTTATATCAAGCCTTCATGTTTTCAGGTTGTGAGAAAATGAGTTGGGAAACCGTTAAACCGGTTAGATTCTTTTGGGATTAGTCAAATGAAATTCCACAATAGAGATCAAATATGATAAATGTGAAATCATTGGTTTATACCTACCCCAGTCAGAAAAACCCAACTTTAAAAGAGCTGGACTTTCAAATTGCCGAGGGGGAAATTTTTGGCTTTCTTGGTCCTAGCGGTTCCGGTAAGAGTACAACCCAGAAGCTATTGATCGGGTTGTTGACAAATTTCCAGGGAGAAATCACGATTCAGGGCAAAGATGCCAGAGACTGGGGAATTGAGTTTTATTACGAGATTGGAGTTGGATTTGAACTGCCCAATCACTTTGGCAAACTTACAGCCCTGGAAAATTTAGAGTTTTTTGCTTCTTTTTATGAAAAGAAAACTCGTGATCCCCGGGAGTTATTGAATCTTTTGGGGCTTGAGGATGCCGCTCGGCAAAGGGTAAATGATTTTTCCAAAGGGATGAAAATGCGGCTTAATTTTGCCAGAGCTATTTTGCACAACCCCAATATCCTGTTTCTTGATGAACCTACTGCCGGTTTAGATCCGGTAAATGCGCGTAAGCTTAAAGATATTATCCTTTCCTTGAAGCAGGAAGGGAAAACCATATTTTTAACCACCCACAATATGCACGATGCGGATGAACTATGTGATCGTGTAGCTTTTATCGTCGAGGGCAAGGTTATACTAATCGATTCTCCACGCGCTTTAAAGCTCAAACACGGCAAAAAACAGGTTGAAGTAGAAACCCTCAATAAAGGTCAGGTTAATAAAACCTATTTTGATTTCGGATCACTCGGCGAAAACGCTCAATTTCTCCAAATTCTGAATTCGGGCACAATGGAAGCTATTCACAGCCTGGAGGCGACTTTGGAAGATGTCTTCATTAAGACCACCGGGCGAACCTTGCTGTGAATGGATTTTTGTCACTTCTTCGGTGGGATTTTGTCCAGCAATATCGGCAGAAATTCTGGCTGATGGGAGGATTTGCTACCTTAATGTATATCATAATGCTGGCTTTTATACCACAAGAATACATCAATTTATGGATTCCGGTGGTCCTTGCCAGCGATACCTTAAGCCTTGGTTTTCTGTTCATCGCCGGAGCTATGTTTTTAGAAAAAACCCAGGGATCTGTTTACGCATTCGCTGTCACTCCAGTAGCGACTAGCACATGGATTATTTCCAAGATTATCTCTTTAACTGTTTTCTGTACTACCTTGGCCTGTATAATCGTTCTTTTTATTGCTGAAGATGTAAATTGGCTGCGAGTCGTCTTGGCTTTAAGCTTAAACGCGGTATTTTATAACTTGTTAGGGTTTATCCTCGCGGCTCCCTTTCGCAATATTAATAATTTTGCTGTTACAACGCTAATCGTTACAGCTATTTCCGGCATTCCGGTTCTCTGGCATTTTGGTATTTTAGATCATCCGCTATTGTGGGTTATTCCAAGCTACCCTGCAATAATCCTACTTTCAGGCAGCTTGAGCAGCATGCCAACGCTGCAATTCTACGGCGCTGCCATCGTGTTGACCTTGTGGAATATTCTGGCATTTTATTTCAGTGTAAAGCTTTTTCACCGATTTGTATCACAACGTAAAGGGGCTTAACATGAGCTTATGGTTAACCGTTGTGCGATATGACGCCAAACGGATCATTCGAGACCCCATTCTTCTTTACAGTGTGATCTCACCGTTTATATATGGTTTGATAATCCGATGGGGGCTTCCTGAAGTGACAGAAATATTTCGGGCACAATTCGATTTAACCCGGTACTACCCTCTTATTATTGTTATCTTTGTGGTACTTCCTGCGATATCTTACGGGGTTGCAATGGCTCTTCAGATTCTCAATGAAAAAGTTGAGACTTCCCTTTTAGCAGTAGCTGTAACGCCTTTTTCTTTGAGAAGATATTTTATCCTGCGTATTTTTATGTATACAATCGTGAGTATTCCCGTAATCGTTCTTGTCCATATGCAAATCGGAATAATTGAGTTGTCCGCACTAAAGCTCTGGGCAGTTGCTATAGTGGCTTCCCTCCAGGTTCCTCTAATAGCGCTCGTAATAGCAGGATTTGCAAAAAACCAGGTGGAGGGTTTTGCAGTAATGGAGGGTAGCGGTTTTCTCGTAATGCTCCCTGCTGCAATGTTTTTTGTGCAGGATTACTGGCATCTGTTTTGTGGAATAGTGCCGGCCTATTGGCCTATCATTGCTTATTTTACAGCCGTAAAAGCAGGCGGATCCGAGATGTTTTTCTGGATAGCCGTAATCGTAGGATTGATTTTCCAAACCGCTGCAGTTCGCTATTTGTACTACAGGTTTGAAAGAAATGTGCTTGGAAAATAGATTCTTATCACCAGAGATGTAGTCTTAAATTCTCCGTTCAGCTTGGTTTTGAAGTTTTGAGAAAATGCGTTAGAAAACAGATAAGGTTAGACTCTTTTAGGATTTATTTCTTCCCCAAACGAATTCGTATAATTTACCATTAATAAGCATTTGTTAATTAATAGAAATATTTGTAATGTTAGAATAATTCATCTATACTCTTGATTCATAAAAGCGGATAGAATTACTGAATACTAAATTGTACGGAGGATTTTATGAGAATAGTCATTCAAACTTCAGTTCTATACATTACTCTACTAATAGTATCTGTGAATATTTTTGCTCAATCGAAACCTACTCCTGAATCGGCGTTATCGTTTCTTAATTTTTATTATAACGGGCAAGGCCAGGGAGTCGTTTTAGCTGATATGAAAGTTTGTACGACCATTGAAGAAAATGAATGTGCAAATAATGTAGCAGCAGATTCATTGAAGAAAGATGAACAATATATGATTTGGATGATGTATGTTGTTCCAAGAGAAGATAAAGTAGATAATATCATCGTTCAATTTAATCAAAATGGAATAACCCGTTATACGAAACTAGTTTCCGTGAGTGGTTCGATTCGATATCGGACATGGAAATCATTTATCTTGAATCGTGTGGGAGAATGGGAAATAAAAGTTTTTCACGATATGGAAGACCGTGTTGACGTGCTAAATAAATTGTTAGTAACTGTTGTAGAATAAAATGTAGGGCTTATGCGGTATAATATTTATGTACTATAAAAACAATAACTTATCAAAAGGGTGTATTTATGGATAAAATGAGACTTATTTTTATCACTTTAATGCTTCTCTTTTGCTCAAACTCATACGGCCAAAGCAAGGTCAAAAATCCCTGCGAAAGTTCAGCCAAACACAGGCAATTGGATTTTTGGGTTGGAGAATGGGATGTCTTTAATCAGAAAAATCAGAAGGTCGGTACCAACAGTATCAAAAAAATCCAGGGTGGTTGCGCAATTCAGGAAAATTGGACAGGAAGTTCCGGATCAACAGGGACAAGCCTGAATATGTATGAACCGGCTTTAGGCAAGTGGGAACAATTATGGGTAGCCGCATCCGGATACATTATTTGGTATCGCGGTGAGTTTAGAGACGGCGCCATGCGGTTGACTGAGGGTGAGAATATCCTGATGGACGGCAGCAAAGAAAAATCACGCTTGACCCTAACTCCAACGTCCGAAGGCAATGTGATCCAATTAATCGAACAATCCAAAGATGATGGAAAAACCTGGTACGTCTGGTTTAAAGGTACATATGTTCCAATGGCTAAAAAATGATTGACATATTTTGATAATAATCAGCTACAAACAATAATCAATCATTGCAAAATTATTACACAAAATCATTATCTGCTCAACGACTCAAACGATGCTATTCAATCGCTCCGGAAAGAGTGCAACGTTACTTAAAAGCGGAAATTGAATTTGTCCGTAAGAGAATTCGTCCATCATCGAAAATTTTGGAGTTGGGTTGTGGTTATGGACGGGTAATCAAAGAAATATCTTCAGAAACAGATTTCATTTTCGGAGTTAATACCTCATTATCAAGTTTGCAGCTAGCTCTTGAAACGTTTGAAAATCATTCTACCTGCTCTTTTATCGCCATGGATGCAGTGCAGCTTGGTTTCATTGATAACTCCTTTGATATGGTATTCTGTATACAAAATGGAATTTGTGCGTTTGCAATAGATCAAACTCAATTAATCATAGAAGCTATGCGAATCACAAAAAAGGGTGGTACTGTATTATTCTCAACTTATGCAGAACAATTTTGGCCGCATCGTTTGCAGTGGTTTGAGAAGCAATCCCAATATGGCTTAATAGGAAAATTAGATTATAATGCTACAAAAAATGGCATAATCGTTTGTAAAGATGGTTTTTCTTCAGGTACTTTATCCATTGGGTATTTTGACAAGAGTATTTCAAACCTTAACTTGGATGTGAGAATCACCTTGGTTGACAATTCCAGTATGTTTTATGAGATTACAGTGTAAAACTTTGTTTTTCGATCAAACTTTTTAATAGCCTTTTTTTCTTTTTTTCACAGGATTAACTGGATTTTGAAGTCTATATTGAAAACCATTTCAAAAGGAAGAAATAGGTAGAATAAAACACCTGTCATTCAGAAGGAATCTATTTAAAAAACAGCAAGTTATGGAAACATATATTAGATACTATCAATAAAGCATGGAATCAGTCTCATGGAAGAATTCAGTTTATTAATTTGTAAAATTTTCTTTAGACGTTATGCGGAGGAAAAACATGAAACAATTTAAACTTTTTGCTGCTTTCATATTAATTTTTTTGAACATACTATCGAGTCAACCATTTGCACAAAAACTAGATCAAGAGAAGTTAGATGCCTTATCAAAAAAGTACGGCGTTCAATCATTTGATTTGCTTCATGAATTCTTAAGTATTCCAAATGATGCCCACTTTGCAGATCATGTCCAAAAAAATGTAGAATGGGTAAAAACGGCTTTCCAAAAAAGAAATTTCGAAATCTCAATTCTGCCATCTGGCGGCCCACCACTCTTGTTGGCCGAACGCCGAGTGGATGACAATAGCAAAACAGTGCTCATCTATTTACAGATAGATGGCCAGCCGGTAGACCCAAGTAGGTGGTACCAGGAGAGTCCATACAAACCCGTACTCAAAGAGAAACAAGGGACGGAATGGCGGGAGATTTCCTGGCAAAAATTAAAAGGGGAAATCAATCTCGATTGGCGGGTGTTTGCCAGATCTGCTTCCGATGCCAAGGGCCCGGTTGTGGCGTTTTTGACAGCTCTTGATGCATTTGACAGCGAGGCGTTAAAGCAGGTTTACAACATCAAAGTCATTATGGATTTTGAGGAAGAACAGGGCTCGCCGCATCTGCCACCGGCTGTTGAACAACATAAGGCAAAACTTGCCGCCGATATGTTGATTATCTTCGATGGGCCCCGGCATTTAACCAACAGGCCCACGCTTACTTTTGGCGCCCGGGGAATTGCAACCATTACCTTAACTGTGTTTGGCCCCAGGGTGCCTCAGCACAGCGGGCATTACGGCAACTTTGTACCCAATCCGGCTATTCGTCTGGCAAAACTGCTGGGTTCCATGGAAGATGATGTGGGGCGTGTGGTTATACCCGGATTTTATGACGGCATAGCTTTAGACGAAAAGACTCGTGCCATTCTTGCCCGGGTTCCTGATGATGAAACGGATATCAAACGAAAGTTGGGTATTGCCACAACAGACCAGGTGGCGTCTACCTACCAGGAATCGCTTCAATATCCCTCGCTCAATGTTCGGGGCATGGCTTCCGGATGGATTGGCGATAAAGTCCGGACCATCATTCCCGGCACAGCAACCGCAGAAATCGATGTGCGGCTGGTACCGGAAACCAAGGCGGAACGACTCATTGATCTGGTCAAAAAGCATGTCCTGTCACGTGGCTACTATCTAATTGGCGACCGGGAACCCACTGAAGAAGAGCGTATGCAGCACGGAAAAATTGCCTCATTTGTTTCTAATATTTCATACGGCGCTTTTCAAACGCCTTTTAATTCGGAAGTCGGGATTTGGCTTAATAAAGCCATGGTTCGCGCTTTTGGACAGGAACCGGTCCGACATCGAACCAGTGGTGGATCTATTCCCATATCGCCATTTGTTGTGACGTTGGGTGTACCTGCTGTTACCGTACCGATTGTGAATCGGGATAATAATCAACACAGTCCAAACGAAAACCTGCGCATCGGAAACTACATTGAAGGCGTAAGGACTTTTTTGGCAATTTTGACGGAGCCGTTTGAGATTTGAACGCAAGGCACAGAGGCACAGAGGCACAGAGGCACAAAGTGACAAAGGCACAAAGTAACAAAGTAACAAAGACACAAAGGAACAAAGTTGTAAAGACTCAAAGGCACAAAGTGTTTTAGTCTGTGCAAGTCTGTGGCCTAAGTCTGTGGCCTAAAGGAGGCGTAAATGTTGTGCTGCAAAAAATCGCTTATCTTATTTTGCCTGATTTTCTTATCTCTCCAATTTACTTTTGCGCAAGAAAAAAACCCTACCCAATGGCCTTATGGTGGGATGCCGGATGAAAGCCGAAAAGATGAGTTTTGGATGGTTAAACCACCTTTAAACTTCCACAGAAAAGCCGACTTCGGCGGGGTAACCTTTTCACAATCCGCCTACTTCAGAGAGGCTAAGTTTGATAGTATCGCCGACTTCGGTGGGGCAACTTTTTCACAATTCACCGACTTCCAAGAGGCAGCATTTTCACAATTCGCCGACTTCAGAGAGGCTAAGTTTGATAGTATCGCCAACTTCGTAGGACCAACCTTTTCACAAAAAGCCGACTTTAGCTGGGCAGCCTTTTCACGAGACGCCAGCTTCAGCTTTGCAACATTTATACAAGACGTTTACTTCCATGGGGCAACCTTTGCACAAGACGCCAACTTCAACCAGGCAACCTTTTCAAAAGAAACCAACTTCACCAGAGCAACCTTTAAGGAAATACCAATTATGGATCAATGTCGATTTGGCAAAATCTTGAGATTAGGCAGCATTAACTTTGAAAAAGGAGTAGATTTCCGCAGGGCAATATTTGATTCTGTCGAGACTATCTATGTATCTCATCAAACAACTTTTCCTGAAGGAAAGCTTCACCTCTATTGGGATCAATTCAAGGGTACAGAAAATCTTCGTATTCGGCTCGTTGAAAGAAGTATTTTAAATTTATATGATGAAAAGGAACACTACCAGCGCATTGAAACTCTCTACCATCGATTACGAGACAATTTCCTGGCTCAAGGTAATAAAGTCTCCGCAGATGCGGTCATGTACGAGCTAGGCTGGCAGAAAAAAGAAATTTATGCATATTGGTCGTGGGTCGTTATTAAGCAAACAATGTATGGCTGGTTTTTTGGCTGGGGTTATCAACCCTGGCGGTTTCTGGTTTTCGTGGTCGTACCTATTATCATTGCTTTTGCAATTCTATGGCAAAAACGCTACTTTAGCGCCTTCGAGAAAGTCATTTTTAAGGATGTTCTGTCCGACGCAAATGCCTTATCTGAACAGGGGAAATCGGTCCTCCAACGCAGCATGCAGTCCCTCTATTTTAGCGCTTCCGTCCTGCTTGGCATCCGTCTCAAAAAGAATTGGCTTATCAAGCACAACAATTTTCTCGTATGGGTTTGTGTCGAGTGGACTCTCGGTATCGGGCTCTATATCATGTTCGCCTTGTTGGTCAAAGGCTCCAGGTTCGACGTCATCAAAGGCCTGCTTGGCTTCTAACTTTCTAATCACTCTAGATTAATGAGGATATATGACTAAGTATGTATTGCTCGATCAAAGTTTGCAGGCGCTTAAAAATTCCCAACATCATCTGAAATGTCATTCTGATCCCGCCAGGCAGGCTGTCGCAGAATAGAATTGGAAAAAAGACATAGGGACAAGATAAATGAT
>CAYXGW010000016.1:25171-67887 GCA_964464595.1 uncultured Deferribacteres bacterium | reverse complement strand
CGGAATACGAAATGTTGAAACGGGGGTTGAGCGAGCAGGAGCGCATCGAGCATGGCTATTGGGTGGCCTGGCAGATTGCCGACGCCCTGGAGAAGCGGTTGAAATGAGCCGGTTAAACCCGGATCTAAATAAATCCGGTTGCAAAAGCTAACTTTACGGCCGAATAGTCGTGGTTAATATACCAAATTTATTTTGGCCTAAATGTCCTCAAGAGACTTTTTATGCTTCCTATGTTTTTAGTCTAAACTTGCGATAATTAAAGATTATAACAAGTTAAAATTACATATTTAAGCCTAACGGCTTACGTTTAAGCTGATTTAATAGCGGGATGAACTTGAATCAAAACCGAACTGAAATAACAAAAAACCACAAGCTGTAAAATTTAGCTTGATACGCGAGTAAGCAGTTTTTTATGCACAAAAGCAAAATACATGCACTTAAATAAACATATAAATTGAATACTTTGGTTGCGCTTTTGGAAACAAATATTACTTATGAAAATTAAGGCCTATAGATTTCTGTTTGGATTGAAAGTGCGGCAATTAATAATACCCTACCATTAGGTAAAAGGGCTAATGCCCCTGGCAGTATTCGATCTTCTGAAAAAGTACATGTTACTGTCCAGGTATCCTTTTCCGGGTCATAGACTTTAGTTTCATACGGTAATCCTGGCGTTATCAGTAAAATTGTTCCATCTGCCATCTTCTGAACCAACCCCAAACTGCGATCAAATGTAGGAGCCGCAGGATTCCAGGAATTCGCTATTGGATCATATATTTCACAACCGAAGATAGGTCCCGATTCATCAAGGCCCCCAATGACTAGGACTTTCCCATTATTCAATAGTATAGAACGAAAACTTCGTCTTTTTGCAAGCATGGGCGCAACTTCTGTCCATGTTTCAGTTTCAGGATTATAAATTTCACAATTATCAAACACGTTGCTACCGATTATTCCTCCCATTATTAAAACATTATCATCGGGAAGTACGGTTAACGCAAAATTATCTCTTGGGAATAAGAACCCATTAGTTCTGATAAACATTTGTTTCTCTGGCACATAAAAGGCACATATAGAACGTCGACCATCGCTAGAAATCAATAAACCCCGCCCATCACGAAGTAAATTAAGATAATAATGGTTATTATCACCTTCCAGATCTATTGGCCCGAGTGTTGACCAACTATCAGTTGCTGGATCAAATACTTCGCCAAAAGGGACTAAATCTCTTTGTTGATTTCGTCTTAGACCATAAAGCAACAGCTTGCCATCCTGTAAAACGATCCCCGCTCGAGCTCCAGAGTACGTTTTCCGAGAAACTTGCCAGGTTTTTGTAAATGGATTATAGAATTCACCTGTCGAGGAATTATCAATCACATAAATCCTTCCATCATGAAGTGGGATTGCTATATTTGCAAACTGTTTTTTTATATTCATTGGCGGGCCAGGTGCCAAGTGATTCACTTCGAACTCAGCATAAGCAAAACCACTCTTGGAATTTTCTCCAATTGCTTGCACCCTATAAGTAAAGATCCCGAATGTTGTTGTAGTATCAAATATCGATGAAAAATTCACTTCAACATCCGTTACTCTCATAAATGGACCGTTTTCAATTTGCCTTTCTATTAGAAGATTTTTTGTTAGTGGGCTGATGTTTTCCCAGCTAATTTTAAGTACTTCTTCATCAAAAATTTCTACATTCAGATTTTGAGGATAAAAATCAAGTGAAGCAAAGACTGAATTATTTTTAAGATTTCCCGTACTTTTCTGAAAAGGGGTAATTTTGTATATCGTCAACAACTTGTTTTGATAAGAATCTTTGAATTCATTTGAATTTTCAGGAAGCTCGGCTATTTTTACAAAATTTGAATCATCAAATGCTCTTTCAATTATATATCCATTTTCATAGGAGCTTCTGTCGCTCCAGGTAACAATTACGGTGTTTTGAATCAGAACTGCTTTTGCTGATGTAGGTGCAGTGGGAATATAAGAATCACCATTACCATCGTGAATGTTGTTTCTTTTAAAATCAGAGGGGAAATCACATGAAATAGTTGAAATGGACACAAAAAGAAAAAAGCAGCAGATAAAATTTACTCTATCAGCTAACATTCTTCTAGATTCCGAAATGTATTTCAAAGCGCTCACTTATTGTACTTTTATCTGCAAAAATCAGAAAAACTATTTGTGAGAAGCACTCTTTTCTTAACACTGCAAAATTCCGAAAGTTATACATGTATTCAACTTCATTTCCAAAGCGCGGTGCATCGAGTTCATTAACGGTGGTTTAGTTTAACCTTAGATTTTGATAAGGAAAAATTCAACTACCTTCTTTTAAATTCATAATTATTAAACACACGATTAAAAACTGAATTTATAACTCCAACCAAAAGTGTTGTTTTGAATTAAGGGCATTAAGTTATGTTTTCTTTCATCACGATAACCACTTTCAGGCGGTTTCAGAACATCAATTATGTTTATAATGTAAATACTGATAAAAGTACCAAAAAAAATATCTCTTTTCCTAGCACTTTGTTTTGCTAAGTTGAACAAAGCCTCAGCTTCGTCTCCTAATTGAACAGCTTTCTGTTCACTGTCAGCAAGCTGGTAAATTGATCGAACGACATTATATGAGCTATTGTTGGAATTAAAATCTTGCTGGTATTTATAGGCTAATCCCAAAACTGCTGTGGTTGCCGTAAATAAAAAAGTTCCCTTCAATTTCTGACCCAAATAATATTGGCTCAGTCCTGGAACAAGACCCAGGGCAAATGTAATACTTCTATGGGGTTTATTAAACATTTCAACAATTTCTAGCCTATCAGATTTGACATGAACCGTTTTCTTTGAGTTACCAGCATATTGGTGTTTAGTTTGGATTAAATAAGTAGCAGCAAGCGTATCGATTCTGATGTAATTCTGCCCCACTCTATTTCCATCAATGAATATAAATGATTCCTTGTCCGTTACAATGACCAAATTCGCTTGCAGTTGAAATCGGGGGTAGCTACTATTTGCGATCAAACCTTTGCTATTTAAAGAACCCATAAATTCTATACTATATTCAGTAATTGTATTTTGTCTTATATAAATTTCGATTGTATGATCTCGGTTAGCTGGTGATGCAATTGTTAAAGTACCTAGGCCAGCCGAAAGCTTAAGCGTATCATGTTTAGTAACAGATTTATGCGTTTTGGGGTCTTTGTTGATAAAGACATAAAAAGAATCTATATTGGTTGCAAAAGTCAGGTACCCGAAAGTATCCGAGAGATCACTTAAGAAGTCTATTATTTGGCCTTTCGGCTCTTCGAGCTGAGACGGTTCTTGTGAGTATAAGGGTTGATAAAAAACAACGTTGCCCAAAATTACACTTAAAATTCCAATCATTGTAAGTAAATAATGATGTATTTGTCGATGTCCAATCAACCTAATATCTCGTAGATTTGAAAGTCTTCTGAAATGAGATTTTAATGAACAAATTCGAAACATCGAATATTTTCCTATAATGGCAGTTTTTGTTTATTTGTTAACTTGCACATTAAAAAAAAGATAGTTTTTGATTTCAGTTAAGAAATATTTACAGTTATACAATATTATATTTTACAAATTGATAAGTCCAAAATCAATGATTTTCTTGATTCTATTATGTAATTTCTTGCCTTTTGATCATTAATATACTTCTTCTGAAAGCCTTAAAGGATTTTTTCATTTTTTAAATTAAACTTGCTATAATTATTTATTATAACAAGTTGATATTAGCATTCATATACCATTAAATCCTATTCAATTTGGGTTTGAAAGTATATTATTATTACAAGCTATTTCTCTTAAATCAAATAATCCTTTTAGGTTATACCAAGTCCATTTTGCCGTAAAAATTATAATATTGATTTTGTACTTTTTGCTACAATTCTTCTAAGTTCTACGATTAAACCCGGATCTAAAAAATCCGGTTGGCAAAGCTTACTTAAACAACCGAATAGCGGTGGTCCGGCGTTTCAGATTATAATTAAAATGTCCTTGCATAGGTTTAAAAACGAGTCTATATTTAGATCTGATTTATGACTTAAATATGGAGCTATAGATGAAAACTCTTCATGTCTCGGATGATATTATCCCAATTGGTGAATTTAAGACCAGTCTATCAAAATGGCTGAGGAAAATCAATAAAACAGGACATCCGTTAGTGATTACCCAGAATGGCAGACCTGCGGGCGTATTAATCTCACCTTCTGAATATGATGAATTAATACATAAGAAATCATTTATAGAATCAATAAATAGAGGACTATCTGATGTGGAAAAAGGAAATGTTTATACAACACAAGAATTAAAAGAGGAATTAAATAAAAGGAGAGAAACAAAGAACTCCAACTATAATAACAAAATAAATGAACTTAAAAATGCAATGAAGGATAAGCTTTTCTTAAGTGATCTCAGAGAAGTTTCTGAAGATTTTAAGAATGTCGACTTAGAAGAATGGTAGGAGGAAATGGCAACCTTTAGATGGCAAGTTTTCCTCGCAAACCTTGATCCAGTCATTGGTTCCGAACAAGGCAAAACTCGCCCCGTCCTGATAATTAGCGAAGATCAAATCAATCAAATTCTACCCGTCGTAAATGTCCTTCCGATCGCTTCAAGAAAAGTGGGTCGAAAAGTTTATCCAAACGAAGCTCTGATTCCCAAAGGTGTTGGTGGGTTAACAAAAGAATCCATAGCGCTGTGTTTTCAAATCCGAACTCTGGATAAAAAACGGTTGTTAAAGAAGCTTGGAAGTATTGATTCAGTAGAACTACAAGAAGAAATCATCGAGGCTTTGTTTTTTCAATTGGGAATTTTCAGGTAGGCAAACCAATGAAAGCAGCACGCCCAACATTTATATGGCTGATTTTTCTTTTTTTAACACCAGGTTGTTCAAACAATACTGATCTGAATAACAGGGAAAAAAGCAGCCCTGATTTTGATATTGAAAAGCAAATGAACGACTGGGTGGCGATGTGGAATTCCTACGATTTATCCCGGGTTGAAAAACTCTTTCTAACAGACTCAACTGTTACTTACTTTTCCTCTGAAAAAGAAGGCCTTATCAAAGGCATCGAAGCCGTTATTGAGCACCATAAAGGATTCGGATTTGTTGAAGGCGGCAAAGCCCAACCAAATAAACTTTGGGTAGAAGATGTTCACACCACGGTTAGGTCGAATGTTGCGGTGGTCAGCGGTATATGGTATTTTCTTAATCAATCGGAAGACGAAGATCAGACATCGAAAGGGCCTTTTACGGCGATTTACGTACAGGATCAGAATGAATACCGAATCGCTCATATGCATTTTGCGAATTATTGACGGTTGTGATATTGTGAGAATAAAAGTAAGTTTGAAAAACTAATAATAAATTACTTTGGTGTCATTACGAGGAGTCCGGTCCAAACGGGACGACGAAGTAATCTCCTCCTAATTTTTCATGAGATCGCCACGTTGCTTCGCTCCTCGCGATGACATTCTTAAATCACTTGATTGTGAAAGGACTAAAAAATGAAAAAATCTACCTGTTTATTCAACCTATTGATTTTTGCGTTAGTGATCTCAACTGTCTACGCGCAACAACCCGATCCATCCAAATTAACTGTAGAACGTATCTTCAGTTCGGGGGAATTCAGATCCGAACGATTTGGTCCGGCGCGCTGGCTGGATGACGGGAAGGGCTACACCACACTGGAACGCTCCGAATCCGACGGCCGGGATATTGTCCGTTATGAAACGAAATCGGGGAAACGTGAGATTCTTGTACCTGCGAGTAAATTGGTCCCCACTGGTGAGGAAAATCCATTGTCCATAAGCAATTATGTATGGTCGCCGGATAAAAACTCGCTGCTCATTTTCACCAACACAAAAAGGGTATGGCGTTCCAATACACGCGGGGACTACTGGATCCTGAACTTAAAATCTGGGGAACTCAAACAGCTTGGCGATAATGCACCGGAATCGAGTTTGATGTTTACAACATTTTCTCCGGATAATAAATCTGTCGGCTATGTCATGAAAAATAATGTTTATGTAGAAAACCTGGACTCAGGCGATATCAAACAACTCACGAGCGACGGTTCCCTCACCATCATAAATGGCACATTCGACTGGGTTTACGAGGAAGAATTTGGGCTGCGGAACGGCTTTCGCTGGAGTCCGGACAGTCAATCCATTGCCTATTGGCAGCTCGATGCCGAAGGAGTGGGTGAATTTTATATGGTCAATACTACAGACTCTATTTATTCCAAGATCGTGCCAGTTCAATATCCTAAAGTGGGAACCACGAATTCCAGCTGTCGGGTCGGTATAATCAGTATGGCTAGCGGCAGCACACAATGGCTCGATGTCCCCGGCGACCCCAGGAATAATTATATTGCCCGGATGGAATGGGCTGCGAGTTCGAATGAAGTGATTATTCAATATCTAAACCGTTTGCAAAACACCAATCAACTTATGCTTGGCGATGTTCGAACCGGCAAAGTTCGTACGATTCTTACTGACAAAGACGAAGCCTGGGTAAATGTTGTCAATGATCTGCGCTGGCTGGATGATGGCAAACAATTTACCTGGGTGAGTGAGCGAGACGGCTGGAATCATGCATATCTCGTGTCGCGGTCCGGCGAGAAGATTAAACTGCTGACGCAAGGAGAGTTTGATGTGACAAGCATCCGCAGCATCGATGAAAAAGGCGGGTGGCTTTATTATATCGCATCGCCGGATAATCCGACTCAGCGTTATCTTTATCGAACCCGGCTTAACGGGAAAGGGAAGCCTCAACTGCTTACTTCCAAGGATCAACCCGGTACACACAGCTATCAAATATCGCCGAATGCAAAATGGGCATTTCACACCTATTCCAATGTTCATACGCCGCGCATCATTTCACTTATCAGTCTACCGGATCACAAAGTAAAGAGAATACTTGCAGCGAATAAAACCCTGCAAGAGAAATTCAGTCAGATTGATAAAAGTCCCATTGAGTTTTTTCGAGTGGATATTGGTGAAGGAGTAGAGCTGGATGCCTGGATGATTAAACCGCCGGATTTTGATCCTGCAAAGCAATACCCCTTGTTCTTTTTTGTTTATGGAGAACCCGCTGGTCAAACGGTTGCCGATCGTTGGGGTGGCAGCCGGACATTGTGGCACCTGATGCTGGCACAGCAGGGTTACTTGGTCGCGAGTATTGACAACCGGGGCACACGAACTCCAAGGGGCCGGGACTGGCGCAAGAGTATTTATCGCCAGATTGGCATTCTGGCATCGGCCGACCAGGCAGCGGCTGCAAAAGAAATTATCAGAACCCGGCCTTATGTAGATCCCGATAGGATTGGTATTTGGGGTTGGAGTGGCGGCGGTTCCATGACTCTGAATATGCTGTTCAGGCATCCGGATGTATATCATACCGGAATGTCTGTTGCACCTGTATCCAACCAGCGTTATTATGATACGATTTACCAGGAACGCTACATGGGTTTGCCGGATGATAATGTGGAAGGTTTCAAAAATGGCTCACCGATCACGTTTGCACATCAGCTCGAGGGCAATCTCCTTCTGATTCATGGTACTGGAGATGACAATGTTCACTACCAGAATTCTGAGGCTTTGATCAATGAATTGGTCAAACATAATAAACCATTTACGATGATGGCCTATCCCAATCGCACCCATGGCATTTTCGAAGGTCGAAATACGACACTTCATTTATACGAACTGTTAACCCGGTTCTTAAAACAGAATCTTGCCCCGGGTCCAAAGGTTAATATGCCCCATATGGATCATTAAAAGAGTAAATCGGACTAGATAAATCGAAATTCCAAAAGAATGACACGGTTCTGGAAGCCATCTGTTTTTCATTCGATAACGCTGAGATTTTAGCAAAAGATGATTAATTCTTTCACAAATTTACAATGGGAATTAATTATTGGCCTTGCATCAACTGGAATAATAATGGCGTTGTTATCCTCCCTGGTTGGGATGAAACAGAAAGTTGAGAGCCCGCTTTTCAGGCTGTTGCAGAATGCGCAACATCATCTGAAATGTCATTCTGATCCCGCCTTGGCGGGAGAAGAATCTTGCTGGTGCTGCCCTTAATAACTTGATTATACTAGAGTTACAACAAGTTTCAAACAAGATCCTTCACTCCGCTTCGCTCCATTCAGGATGACAATTCCAGGCTTTTTGCTTATTCTGCAACAGCCTCTTTAGTGGGGATTGTATATTATCTGGATTATTGTTGTGCTCTTCTTAAAAGCGAAATAATCCATTTTTAACAATCCTGGTTTCTAGTATTATTGCAAGACTGCTGCATGGAATTGCACAGGGAATTTTGATTGAACATTATAAGAAAAATAACCCATGGTACGCAGAACAAATGCAAGCTTCAAATGTGAAGATGGCAATTCAGTTTAGTTATGGGAATAGCCATTGGCGCTGGTTTCGGCGCTGTTGTTGGCGGGATTACCTGGGGGCTTAGTTGATTTGAGTTATTAGGGGTTTTATTTATATTTTGGATTTTAAGAGTTAATGATGTTAGATATTTGGCGTGTTGAATGAATAAGGAAAAATCAGAAGCTTCATTACGTGCCGAAATGAAAGTACCAGGCAAAGCCTCAAGTAAGTACTAAACTCATTGTAATGTTTCGCTTAAAATGGTGAAACATCCAGATTTTACACTGCGATATATTTCCTCTTCCTATTTAATCACTCATTTCCGTAGCTTAAACCAACAATACGGCGTTCAACCATAACCATAGGGTAGAGGCAGATTCATTCGTATTATATTTGTATCAAAACTAGATATCTGCATTAACCTCGCTTTATGCATAAGGAGTAAGAACTATGAAAAACAAAATCCTTACGATTCTTCTTCTCACGATTACAGCGACTGTGAGCGCTTTAGCCCAAGAGGTTCCAATCAGTGAGGTCTCCGTTGACGCTAGCGGGCGAATTCAGATTCAGGTGACGTCATCTTCGGAGTATTACTACGTGCTCTACTTTCGTCACGATCTGCAAGGGGATTCGGAGTTGGCAGTTTCGATGACTATAGGGAAAGACGGCACCACCACACTGACCGAGCAGCTGGCCGCTTATCCTTCCGAACACTATCGTGTGATTCAATACCGACGGGACGAACCCGCCGACATCGATGGAGACGGTATAGACGACATGGATGAATTGCTGAACCCCGTCCGACTTAGCCCTCTGAATCCTGCCAGGGAAATTGGTTTTCAGGATGGCGCGGTATCCGTTCCGGATCAAGCGACGTTCGAAGGACTCTCCTACCAGGGTCTGGAAGTACTCATTGACACTCATCTGGAGGATCTGGAATTCGTGAAGTTCTATATTCTTGATGCGAATACAAATAATCCGCAAGTCTATTTTATGAATACAGAAACTCACCGTGCCCATCGCAGGTTTGCCAATGCTGTGGGAATCAACACCGGAGGCAGAGGCGGATTACCAGGACAGATGCGAGGTGAAATAGTTTATCATCCGAACGTCATAGCGCCGAGCGGCCAGTTGGGTGTCTATCGGTTTGAATTTGAGCCAAACGATAGCTACGTCTTTGTGGCAGTGCAGATGGCGTACGAACTCATCGCTGCCAACATGCCAGTCTTACGAAACAACCTGGCCTACTATCCCATGCCGAACGCTGCGTTGCCGCGCTATTACCAAGAAAAGGATCTCTTCGACGCATCCCGGGTGGCGATTCTCCTCGAGGAAGATATCTTTGCGGATGTCAGCTATATTCCGCTAAATATCACGGATGGGTACGGGCTGCTACGCGTGATGGAGTTGGAGGAGCGGCCTAATTCGCGGGATATCGTGATCTACGAAGCCCTTCCCAACGAGATGCCTCGGGCCGGCGGAATTATAACGACGGTTCCGCAAACGCCACTTTCGCACGTGAATCTGCGTGCCATCCAGGATAACGTGCCCAACGCATATATCGCGGGTGCCCTTCAAATTGAGATGATCGCTGCGCTGATCGGGAACTATGTCTATTTCAAAGTCGATGCGGCTGGCTACGAGATCCGTGAGGCCATGCTGGCAGAAGTCGAAGCCTATTATGACAATATACGCCCGACTGAGCCTCAAACGCCTGTTCGCGATCTGTCGGTGACCTCAATTACGCCGTTAGATGCGATCGGATTCGAGCAGTGGTCGAGTTTCGGGGTCAAAGCTGCGAACCTGGCTACGCTACGCACGTTCGGTTTTCCTGAGGGCACGATCCCTGATGGATTTGGCGTTCCGTTCTACTTTTATGACGAATTCATGAAGTTCAATGGATTTTATGATCAGGTTGAAGCTATGCTTGCTGATCCCCAGTTTCAAGAGGATTACAACGTGCAGGATGAAACGTTGTCTGAGTTCCGCAAAACCATCAAAGACGGAGACATGCCAGATTGGATGTGGGATGCGCTCACGAAATTGCAGACTTCTTTTCCGGAAGGCACATCTATCCGATGTCGATCCAGCACGAATAACGAAGATTTACCAGGGTTCAGCGGCGCTGGATTATACGATTCGAAGACGAAACACCCTGACGAGGGGCACATCTCCAAGTCCATCAAACAGGTTTTCGCCAGCCTTTGGAACTTTCGTGCCTTTGATGAGCGTCAGTTCTACCGGATCGATAATTTAGCGACCGCCATGGGAGTTTTGGTTCATCCAAATTTTTCAAATGAAAAGGCAAATGGAGTGGGGGTAACCACGGATCCTATCTATCAGACAGATGATACCTATTATCTCAATACCCAAGTGGGCGAGGACCTTGTGACTAATCCTGATGCACTCTCCATTCCGGAAGAAATCCTTTTGTCTGCAACAGCAAATGCCGGGTACACCATCGTGCGTCCCTCCAATCTAGTTGCAGCCAGCGAACAGATTCTGTCGGAAGGTCACCTCAATGAGCTGCGTCCTACCTCGGAATAATCCAAGCCGAGTTCCGCACGCTCTATGGGGTTGGTTCAGGGGATGACTTCGCCATGGAAATTGAATACAAGATTACCAGTGAAGACAAGCTCGCTATCAAACAGGCCCGGCCGTGGGTTATTTCCGAACCGTTTACAACCGGTGTTGAAAATGATGCTTGGCAAACGCCATCGGGATTTACGCTGAAACAAAACTATCCAAATCCATTTAATCCAGCCACAACAATATCCTTTCAACTTCCAAAATCCAGTGCAGTTATAGTTAAGGTGTATAATATGCTTGGTCACCACGTTAAAACTTTGGTGGACCGAGAGTTTGAAGCTGGTTCTTTCTCTATCGTTTGGGAAGGGGATGATGAGGCCGGAACTCGTGTTTCCAGTGGCGTTTATTTGTATCGGATTGAGGCGGCGGGATTTGTGCAGGCAAAGAAGTTAATAGTTTTGAAATAGTCCGACTGGTCACAGCGTGTGATTCTATTCTCGGCCATTTCGATAGGATATTTAATCGATGAGAAAATGGGTTTGTTAGCTTATCGACAGAATGAAGGAATGACGAAATGCAAACACTGTTAAATTACGGATTCGAACAAATCGAATGGCAAATAGCCTTATTGTCCTTCCTAATAACTTTTTTGCTATCAACCGTAATCGCCCTGACCTATGAGCGTACTTTTCAGGGATTATCTTACTCACGCGGATTAGTACAAAGCATGATATTAGGAAGCATTATTTCCTGCCTGCTAATGATCGCAATTGGTGATAATATTGCCCGGGGTATTGGTATTGTCGGTTCATTGGCCATCATTCGGTTTCGGACAAACTTGCGGGAACCGCGCGATCTGGTGTTTCTCTTTTCATCCCTTGGAATTGGCGTTGCTTCAGGCGTACAGAGCTATGCCACCGCAATTACAGGTGCGATTATGTTTTTGTTCAATCGCATTTATATTATACATATCTCCATTTGGAACGCGCAGAAGACATGACGGTAGCTTTCAAATACCTTCAGAACCGCAGGCGTCAGCCGAAGTAACCAGCATTATGCAAAATCACACCAGACATTTTGTTCTGGTTACTTTGCGGGAAGTTGCTCAGGGCCAGGTATTCGATTATGCTTATCAGGTGAAATTATCAGTTCCGCAAGATAATCTGACTCTAATTCGTGAACTGGAAAAAGTAAGCGGGATTCGTGGACTTACCTACACGAATCAGGAAGCGACCGTGGAAGTATAACAAAGAATGCCAACCCTAAGATTTGATCAAACTAAGAATTTCAACTGGTATATAATTCTATGGATAAGTGCCCTAGTAGTAGCTCTTTATCTTTACAGTACCTGGCACCTTAAACAGAATTACATTGGCATTGTGGAAAACAAATCTCACTTGATCGGAGCACAAGAAGCGGGAAGGGTACACAAAGTACTCACGACGATTGGCGACAAAGTAAAAAAGGATCAAGTGTTGGCCATATTTGACATCTCCGATTTAAAAACGAATCTGAACCAACTGAGAAATGAATTAGCAAGTATCCAGCAATTCGAAAACGCACATCTCAACAGGTATTCAATATTTATCCAGCGTATGGGGCTGCAGCTCGAAAATGAAGCATCTGATTTGATGGATCGGTTGTCGCTTATTGAATCGAAAAGTACCGAGCTGGCTGGTTTGAATGCTGAAATTAAACGACTACAAAATGCTGAAAAAGCAGGACTTGGGCACAGCAGAGATTTAACAACGCTGGTACTCCAGAGAGATGCATTAGAAAGTTACCTAAGGGAGCAAAGTAAAGATCTGGAATATCAATCTCAAAAACTTGAGAAGACACGTCTGTCCCGAAACCTTTTTGAAGAAGCTGATATTGACAGTATGGCGAAGTCTGTTTTTTTGGAGAGAATGGAGCATGCGGAAATGTTGCGCAGACAAATCTCCACAACGGAATATCGAATTCAGTTGCGAACTATTACGTCACCAGGCGATGGGTTTGTCACGGAAATCTATGCTCGCCCAGGTGACGTAGTTCAAGAATTTGCTCCCGTCTTAACCGTTGAAGAAATAAGACCCCGATTTATGACTCTTTATATCCCGGAAAAATCTACAGATCAGCCCGAGATTGGAATGAAAGTGGATATTTCATCTTCCAGAAGTCGTGATTTTAACACGACAGGCGTAGTAACTTTTGTGCATCCTGGCTTTTCACGGGCAGCAGAAAGGCTTTCATTTCGTGGACAGATATTCTGGGCACGCAAAGTACAAGTGGCATTGATCAAAGATCATAACCTTGTTCCGGGAGAGATCGTCAATGCGCGCATAGGGGATCTTGCAAAAACGGAAGATTATCTCGCGACAGCAACAGCCGCTGAAAATGCGACCATTGATAATGGCAAAAACTCCCCCCGTTTGTTAAACATTGAAATCGCCGACTCCCTGGGGGATAAAAGCCGTTTTGAGCCATCGGGGATTGTGTGGATACATGAAATTGGCAGGTATTTGATCGTTAGCGATGACACCGGGATTCAAAATTCCAACTCAGAGCATGCACCCTTCTTGTTTCTAATGGATGAGAACGGCAAAGTAGAATCTGACCGCGTAAGGTTATCAGGCATAAAAAAAGTTAGTGACCTGGAGGCAATTACACCTGCAGGAAACGGTGTTTTCTATCTCGTATCTTCTCAAAATATAAGTAAAAAAGGCAAACGTCCGGCAAGAAGGGAAAAAATCTTAAAAATTAAGGCTAAGGGCAGGAGCTTTTCAGTACAAGGGGAAGTCAAGCTTCTATCCCTGCTCCTTAAATCCTATTCACGGGAAAAGTTGGTAGAACTGGGATTGGAAAAATCTGATAAGGATGGCCTGCCTGTGCTAAATATCGAGGGCGCCGCCTTCCAGGACAATACACTCTACTTCGGACTAAAAGAACCGGTTACAGATAAGGGTGCTATAATCTGGAAATTAGATGATGTTGATAGTGTTTTTGAGAAAAAACGGCTTCAGCCGGATCAATTGTCGGTCTACGGATATGTGCAGTTGGGTAATAACAAAAACAGGTCTGCCAGCATTTCAGACTTAACCTTCGACCAAAGCGGTATTCTATGGGCACTATCATCCGTTGCTGATGTTGACAACAAGGACCAGCTCGGTGGGTTTCATCGAATCAACCGATTCGCTGACGGACGGCTAGAAGCAGTGCGTCTTTTCAGCTTTCCCGGGTTAAAACCGGAGGGAGTTTGTCTTCAGGGTCCGACTCGTTTTATGATTGTATTTGATAAAGACGATGAGCTGCCTGCCTTTTGTTACGTCGATGTGGGGGTAAAATGAATTGTACAATAACCACTGGCAACGATGCTTATAAATGGAGACGTGTTGTCTTGAATGTTATCCTTGCTTTCGGTTTAATCGTTCAAAACACGGCCGCATCTGCTCAACCAAGTCAAGATGAAGGAGTGATTTCAGAGATTGAAAAAATTAATCTCCAAACAAGCACGGACAAAGCTCTTACAGAACGACAGGTCATAGAATTTGCTTTGGCAAACAGCAGAAGGTTGCGATCCCTGAACACCAACGTTGAAATTGCAAAATATCGTTTGAATTCAAGTGGCAGAATACGCAATCCTGAACTGCGGCTGAGCGAGATTTCTTCGCGCTATTACACTGACCAATCTGATGAATTACGCGTCGGGTTACGCTGGCGGATTCCCAAGCTTGGCGAATTGGGTGAAGAGAAGCAACAAGCCAGGGTACGTCTGTCGGACAGAAGGGTAAGAGAAATCCGGTATAGCCACGAATTGATTGCAAAAGTTCGCCGTTCGTATGCAAGCGTCATAATGTATGACCAACTCGAAGAGATTGCTCAGACAAGAGTGATGGTCGAAAATGAAAGAATCAAAACAATTGAAAATTTGGTAGAATTTGGCCACAGGTCTATCGTCTATTTTACCAAAGCAAAAATGTGGCACGCGGAGTCGGAAAGTGATTATGCAAGGGCAATTCAAAGACAGGGTCTTGCCAGAAGACGGCTGACCAAACGAGCAGGAATTGCAGAAGACACTCCACTTGTCTGGGAAGAACTACCTGAAATTGAACAAGACCTTGACCATTTAGTCATGATTGCCTATGAGAATCGGCCTGAAATAGATTTGGTTCAACATAGAATTGAACTGGCGGTCAAGCAAAACAATTATGAACGGTATAAATTGATTCCGTGGCCAAATTTTATTGATATATCCTACCATATAGAGGAACCGGACAGGAGAGACTGGGCGGAATTTAGAATAGGAATTAGTCTACCGTTTTTTAACTGGAATCGTGGCAATATCAAGGCCACCAATTTGGCAGTTAAGAAGAAGGAGGACGAATACAACGCCATCAGAGAATCGATAGCTGATGAAATCCGGTCGGCTTACGCCATCTACAAAGATCTGGCTCTTGACTTGAGAAATTTCAAGAGAAATTCGGACAATCTCATTTTCGATGCGAACAAAGTCATTGCACAAGCCAAGAAGCATGAGACGCTCATGCCGGATGAAGTGATGGAAATGGAGCTGACGATTCTGGATGTAAACAAACTATTGAGTGAGAAGCGGCGCGACCTTGCCCACGCTTTAATTGACTTGTATTATGCTTTGGGTATCGAAGGCCATGAAAATCTGATGCAGCCAGAGGTAAATACACCGGATACCAGATGAATTTTAGCAGAATCAGACGATACGAACTAAAATATGTAATTGATGAGAATTTGGCGTGCGAGATCCGGGAATACATCAAAAATATCTGCTCTTTGGATAAACATGTTCCCGAAGGTGAGAAAGGTTATATTGTCAACAATCTCTATTTTGATACCCCGGACCTGAGGTTTTATACCGATACCAAACATCGAAAGCTTAACCGGTACAAACCCCGCGCGCGTTACTATGGGCTTAAGGCCAACGACAAGGTTTGGGCCGAAATCAAATACCGCCAGGCCAGTGTGATTTGGAAAACTCGTTATAGCCTCCCTATCGAACGATGGCCTGAGTTGTTTTCCCCCAAAAAATCGGATGTAACCCAGCCAGCTTTCAGGGAAAGAATTGACAGTTTTGAAGACTTGATTTATTGGTATGGAGCAGGCCCGGTTTTGCATGTACGGTACTTTCGTGAACCATATGTGACAGAACTTGAAGAATATGGACGCGTCACGTTTGATCGTAAACTTTGCTACCGTTTGGCTCGGGGTTCGGTCGATCTGGCTTATAATGAGCAGGACATGCTCTATTATGATGATGCGATAACTACGAAAAACTTTGAATCGCCACTGCTATTGGAGATCAAAGTAGAAAGGCTTGTCCCATACTGGGCGCTAGAATTGATCAGAAAATTCAATCTGATGCAGCGCCCATTTTCAAAATACTGTTATGGAATAGATAATTCCCACGATTATATAACTAACTTGAGGAATTCAGTTTTTATTTAATTCGTGTTAATTGGTGAAATTCGTGGTTTGAAACGGAGTCTCTTATGAGAAAACTGATTACAATTTGCAGTTTATTGATCATCACGGTAACCACTACTGCCTGGTCCGCCGATGATATTGTCATAAATGAAATCATGTACAACAGCGACGGCGAAGATGTTGAATATGTTGAAATCTACAATGCTTCAACCGGCGCAATAGATGTTACAGACTGGTATATCCTGGACGAAAATGACTTGCATACACCCTGCATTCTTTCAGGGATTTTGCAAGCGGGAGAATATCTTGTAATAGCCGGTAACGTTACGCTTTTTCAACAGAAGTACCCGGGGGTATCGAACATTAACACAAATGATTTCGATACCGGTTCAAACGCCTGGGGGTTAGGGAATGGTGGAGATGCCGTTCGTCTTTTCGATAATTCCAACATCTTGCATGACATTGTTGAATATGATGACGGTGGGGCTTGGCCAGGCTCCCCGGATGGTAACGGTCCATCTCTGGAATTACTGCATCCTACTTTGGACAACTCGCTACCGACAAGCTGGGATCCAAGCTCAGTTAACGATGGCACGCCAGGAATAATTAATAGCGTCTTCACAGATAATGTAGCGCCAACCTGTAAAGATGGCGAGCGCTCAATTGATTTGCCGACAAATTCTGTCGCGGTCTTGATAACAGCGATAGCATTCGATATTGAAGGCCTGGACAGAGTAGAATTGTTTGTCGACACGGGCAATGGGTTCGCACCACAACTCATGAATGACGAAGGCCAAAACGGTGATGCCGTTGCCGGAGATTCTACCTACAGTGCCATTATTCCCCCTCAAAATAGCGGAACAGTAGTAAAATACTACGCCCTGGCCACGGATGACATCGGGACAGCAAGATACCTGGCCCAATAGTGCGCCTGATGAATTTCATGCCTACACCGTAGATTACACTCCGCCAAAGCTTCGAATCACTGAAGTGTTGGCAATAAACAACGCCGTAAATACAGACGAGTTCGGTGAAAACGATGATTGGTTTGAAATCCATAATGAAGATGATGTTACAATAAACTTGGGCGGGATGTATGTAGGTAACACGTTGGGTGCATCACGGGCTTTTGAACTTCCATCGATAAACCTTGCAGTAAACGAATATTTGCTCCTCTGGGCGGATGATGATACTGCTCAAGGTGATTTACATGTGAATTTCAGGCTTTCTTCTGCAGGGGAGACAGTCGCTCTTTTTGAAACAATTGAACGCGGCAACGTTCTCATTCATGGTTGGAAATATGGGATCATGAGTCCGGATGTTTCCATGGGCTTCAAACCCCAAGAGGGCTCAGCGCCGGAATATCTGGCCACGCCGACGCCTGGCGCCAGCAACGCGAACAGCGAACTTTTTTCACCAGTGTGCATCAATGAATTCCAGTCGACAAGTGATTTTGGCGGCCCGGATGACTGGATTGAAATTTATAACCGAGGCAATACAGCTTATGATCTTTCAGGTTGTTTCCTTTCAGACGAGAGAAGTAACAATACCAAATGGACTTTTCCCCATGGAACAATCCTGGATCCCGGCGAATATCTGGTTGTTTTTGAAGACGTTCTGAACTTTGGGTTATCTTCCAGTGGCAATGATGTCATAATATTTACTGACTCAGATAGTACAACCGGGTTGGATTTTTACGATTTTGGTCCACAGATGGCGGATATAAGTGAAGGTCGTACACCCGATGGTGCAAGTAACTGGGTATTTTTTGATGAACCAACCAGAGGCAGAGCCAACGCAAATATTTCAGCCATCGAAGACGATCGAATCTCAATCCCCACTACGATTGCCCTCTTCCAGAATTATCCGAATCCGTTTAATCCGGAAACTTCCATAGAATACACATTGCCTGTCGAATCTCAGGTCAAGTTAGAGATCTACAACATGGCTGGGCAAAAAGTAAAAACGCTCGTGGACAAAAAACAGAGTCAAGGCAGATATCAAATTAAATGGAATGGGTTAACTGCTGCAAGTGAACTTGCAGCCAGCGGAGTTTACTTTTATAAACTGGACGCCGAGGGATTAAGTCAAACGCGGAAAATGTTGATGATTAAATAAGCAGTTATCAGGATTTTTATTCATATTTTGGAATTAACCTACGCTGAGTGTGCTGAGAGCAGAGCAAATTAATTAAACGCTGTGTTCCCAGCGAACTTTGCGGTTAAATGTTGCTTTGCTTTGCGTATTTAGCCTCTCTTTTCAATTTGTTTCATAAGGTTAGTAAAAATAAAATAGTGGGATGGTAAAACGCTGTACCAATAAAGTTTTCCAAGCCAACCATTAGGATCATAATAAGCAGTGACAATCAAACGGTTATTCTCTCCATCTTTATTGATTTCGAACTCCAACCAGGCTTTACCTGGTATTTTCATTTCGGCGCGTAATAGAAGCTTCTGGTTTTTCCTTATCTGTTCAACCCGCCAAAAATCTACTACATCATTAACTCTTAAAGTTGATAAACTTCTCCTTCCACGAGAACTTCCGACACCTAAAAATATCCTATCAAGTATTCCCCTTAGACGCCACATCCAATTGGCATGGAACCATCCTTCCTCACCGCCTATTTTGCAGAAAGAATGGAAGATAGCTTCGGTGCTTTTTGCAGATAAAAGTGAATAGGAGCTAATGTAGAAAGGTGGATTTTCAAGCTCATGTAATTTTATAGCCAGCTCATGCGCACGAGGATATTCGTCTGACCAACTAGTATGAACTGTATCCCGTTCTTCCCGAGACATTGCGTTTAGTATTGCTTCTTTAAAAGATATTGGTTTATATAGAGATGTAGGAAGAATGGCCAAATCCCGGCATATGACTTCATCCCGGCAACCCTCCAACAAAGAAAAGATAATCCCGTCAGGTACAGGAGTGAGTAAACTTGCTATATATGAATAAAACCGGATATTCGAAAATGATGTATTGATAAAGAGTTTCTTTTTATCTAGAATTCCGGATAAGGATCGAAGCATTTGTTCATAAGTCAAAATCTCTATTCCGCCAATATCGTAGGATTTCCCGGATGTTTCTTCTGTTTCTAGTACACCAACCAGTACATTAATCAGGCCTCGAATACTTATTGGCTGACACTTGGTTTTTGTCCAATATGGCAAAAAAAATATTGGAGATTTTTTTACCAGATGTTTAAGAATTTCATAAGAAGCGCTACCCGAACCGATAATCATTGCTGCGCGTAATTCAGTTGTTGCAACATTGCCACGTTGAAGTTCTATTGCGACCTCTAACCGGCTGTTCAAGTGTGGTGATACCAATGATTGAGTATCGCCAAGAGCACCGAGATAAATGATCCTCTTAACGTCATTCGCTTCTGCGGCTAGCCTAAAATTGACAGCTGCCTGAATATCTGCAGATTCGAATTTTTTGGGTCCCAGAAGCAATGAATGGATCAAATAATATGCAGTGTGGATCCCGTCCAGGGCATCAAGCAATTGTTCAATGTTTAGAGCATCGGCAATGACTATTTCCGCATCGGGCCATCTTTCCTGGCTTTCTTCTTCAGCCACCCTTGACATTATCCTCAGATGATACCCCCTGGCCAATAATTCCGGAACGAGGCGTCCTCCCACATAACCAGTAGCGCCGGTAACCAGAATTTTACCCATTTCCGGTTGTGGTGCCGTATGTAAATCTTTGCACAGGAGATCGGCCTCATCCCATTTCATTAATCGCTCCTTGCACTTCTCGAAAATATTTCAATTAGAAAAAACATATTTACCTTCATTTCTTAGCATATTTTTTTTGTTAAAAATCTTGCGTTGATCCTGGTAGCGCTTAAGAATTATCGGAAGCTTGTCCAAAACACTTTTCCCAGGGCTGCAGCTCCAGTTGATCTTGCGTTGCGTGCTGCTGGCATTTGCAATCATTGGGAGATCAACATAATCCAGCATCCATGGCTGCTCGAAAGATGGTTTTCCGGCCATTTTATCGAGTGCCAATTTCATAAAAAGTCCAATCTTTGCTATTCCTGGTGAAATTGAAATTGGATTAGAAAATCTTTGTTTGAATAGGGTATTTTTCATAACGGAAAATAGTTCTTTATGGTAGACAGCGCCATGTTGTGAAGCCATGAAAGTCTCACAGGAATCAAGGCGGTTGTGCAAGGAAATACAGCGTTTAACAAATTGAACCGCATCAGATCGATGTATGTAAGGAAATCCGGATTCTCCCTTGCCAGGCATGATTCTGCCACTTATCCCAATTTTTGACCATAATTTGATCAGGCTATAAAGGGGCGGAAGTTCGCACCAATCACTAAAAATTCCGCCAAATCGAATGATAATTCCGGGAAGTTGGCCGCTTCCATTCTTAATTATGTTCTCTCCAACAGATTTTGATTTGGCATAGGGAATATAGTCATTTGTAGGCGAGTTTTCATTTAGAATTTGTCCTGCTGTCGGAGGTCCCAATGCCAATATACTGCTTGCAAATAGTATTCTGCGAACACCATGATTGATTGACGCTTTTACTATGTTTTCAGTTCCTGTAATATTGGTTTGTTCATATTCTTTGCGCCAATCTCTACCAAAATGATAATAAGCGGCCAAGTGAATCATGAAATCGATTTGGCCGTAATCGGCTTTAACCTGTTGAAAGGATCTGATAACACATTTTGAATCTGCAATGTTCACCAGTAACCATTTTGCGCCAGGGGTTGCAGCAACCAATGCCCTGCTTGGCTGTCGAATATCGAGAGCGATCATTTTATTATCTTGTGACAATGCAACAGTAATAGCTGATCCTAAAAAACCAGCCGCGCCTGTTACGACTATAACTTTTTTATTCATTGCTCTGGTTAACTCTAAAATAATATCGTTGTAAATATTATGAAAAATAGTTAAAATATGAATAAACAAAAAAGTGTAATTTTTACTCATGTGCCATAAAAAAAGGCGGATGTCCATGATTATATTTTCACTAGCCATTATAAGCTTGATGCTCTTTCCTCAATTGCAAGAAAAAGCATTTTCACAATCGATTGGGCTGGGAGCTCCAGCCTATGGTGCGGATGGTCGCCTTGCTTTATCACTGAATGGAAACATCTGGGAGCTACAGATAATAGATAGTTTAATATTTGATGATGCAACAAAATCAACGGATGGGAATTGGGTGCAGATCACAAAAGGGCCGGCGGAAGACCGCGATCCTGCCTGGACTCCAGATAGCCGGACGTTGATTTTTGCATCAGATCGCGCCGGTTCGTTTGATCTATGGAAGTTGAAATTCGGAACAGCCGGTGGAAATCAGGAATTGCAACGTATTTCCTTTTCGGAAGAACCTGACACAGAACCCTGCATAGCAACCAATGGCGATATCGTTTGGGTACGAGGTTTTGGACCGGATGCTGATCTTTGGATCAAGAAACCCGGTAGCGATGAAAAACCTCTTACTAGTAAGTTGGGAGCTGAATATTCACCGGCATTTTCACCGGATGGCACATCTATAGCCTATATCGCAGAACGCAAAGGCCGTAAACAACTTCGGATTCTGAGTTTGCGTGATCAATCAGATACCTTGGTTGTGGGCGATTTGTCGCCGGAGTATCCATCCTGGTCACCAGATGGAAATCGTATTGTTTTTTCAAAACGCGGGAATAAACCGGGTATTTATATCACCACACAGGATGGACGCTATTCTAACCTGGTTAGTACAAAACGTGGGGTAGCGGCTTGGTCCCCGAATGGCGAGTTTCTTGTTTTAGTTGATTTGCCAAGAACAGGACCTGGTTACAACGGTGATCCCGGTGAACTGGGTACGCGGCATTATGATTCTCCACTTGCTGTAAATCAGGTCTTAACTTTTGTTCCTGCACCGCCACCCCCGGATTCTGAAAGTGCAAATGTGCCGATTAACGCACAAATAAATAATTCCGAAGGTTATTTGGAACGATTTGATCGAGTAGCAACCTATCTGACTAAGCGCTACAACTTTGATCAGGGTCCAACAAATTCCCAATGGGAATCCTTAATAACTAAATATCGAGATCAAGTGCAAACCGCAAAAGATGAGGCGGCTGTTGAGGAAGCTATTTACAAATTGCTTCGTGATCGCCCCTTACTTCGCTCAGAAGCTGTGGGTAAAGCGGTTGTTTCCAGCGCTCATACTTTGGCGACGGCTGCAGGGTTGGAGGTTTTGGGAAAAGGCGGCAATGTTGTAGATGCAGCCATAGCGGTTTCTTTTGCATTGGGTGTGGTAGAACCCGATGCCAGCGGCTTGGGGGGATATGGTGAAATGCTGATATTTCTCAACGGTATGGATGCACCCATATGCATCGAATTTTTGACTCGTGTCCCGGAAGCGGCTTCCCTAACAAACGGAGCGCTTGTAACTTTGCCGCGAGATGGTCCTGTTCTCGTAAATGTTCCTGGAACGCTGGCCGGGATGGAACTTGCCTGGCAGCGATATGGCAGTAAAAAAGTGGAATGGCAACAACTCGTTGAACCATCGATCAAATTAGCTAGCGAAGGATTCACTCTTGATGATGCATTTCCAACTACTCTGGCCAGGGAAAAAGAACGCTATTTGCAATACAAAAGCAGCAGTGCACTTTTCTTTCCAAATGGGAATCCGCTGCAACCGGGCGATACGTTACGCAACCCTGATTTAGCCTGGACTTTGAGCCAAATTGCAAAAGAAGGTAGTAAAGCATTTTACAAAGGTGAAATTGCTAAGCGTATGGTGGAGGACCTGAGTGGTAAAGGCAATGTCATGACGTTGGCAGACATGGCACGTTATTATGCCGTTGAACGTGAGCCGGTGACGACAACATACAGAAACCACACCGTTTATTCCGGACCACCGCCAGTTTCAGGCGGAGTTACCCTGGTTGGCAAACTAAATTTGCTGGAACAATACCGTAATCCCGGGTCGTTTCGAGATGATTTTAAGACACTGCATAGTATGATAGAAGCCTGGAAGTTGTCCCCTTCAACAAGAGGGCGTATCGCCGATCCGGGTCTGTGGCCTGTCGATATAAGTCCTTTTACCGATAAGCAACTGGCAAAAGAACGTTGGCAATCTTGTTTTGATTTAAATCATAGTATTACACCGGAAAATAGCGCTTGCTTAAAAGAGAACGTAATCGCAGCGTGCTGGGGCGCCGATGATGTTTTGGATACCCGCACATCCACAGGTACCACAGCCTTTGTCGTTGTTGATGCTGAAGGCAATATGGTTTCCGTTACCCAAACATTGGGCACATGGGGAGGAAATTTTTATGTGACACCGGGACTAGGATTTATCTATAATGACAAATTGCGTTCATATCGTACGAAAGCCAAGGACTACAACGCACGTGTCCCATTTGCCCGCAACGTAACCAGTATCTCCCCAACAATTGTTTTTAAAGGAACGGGCGAGAAAAAGCGGCCCTACCTGGCTGTTGGAGCTGCAGGTAACGCCTGGATTACATCAGCAGTTTATCAAATTGTAGCTGGGATTATTGATCAAGGTCTTGGTCCGCAACAGGCCATAGAACAACCACGGTTCCTGGTTGGGGTCCGCCGGGATCCAAAAAATCGAGACATTGTGCGTGAGATTGTGGTGCAGCTGGAAGATGGATTTGCACCAGGTATATTAAGCCAACTTCACAAGATGGGACATGACCTCCAGCGTATTTCCATGCGCGGCGAATTAAGAATGGGTTATGCATCAGCAGCAATTATCGATGGGAAACAAGCTCGTGCCGGGGCTGATCCACGGCGGTCCGGGAAGGCAGGGGCTGTAAAATAAGCTGAAATTTTGAAATTATCGAGCCACAGAAATGCCAAAATCACAATATAAATGAGGAATGCATAAGATGAAAAAAGGAATGTTTTTAGGTTTGATTTTCATTTTTTTCTTTGGATATAACCTGTTAGCCCAGGATGTTACCCTTTCTACCGGGACACCTGTAGAAGTGGGCATGGATGAAAATATTCTAAAATCCGGGGTAAATTTGTTTAAAGAAGCCGTTGAAAAAGATGACTTGCGTAGTGTGGTTTTACTCGTCGCAAGAAGAGGGAAGGTGGTCTTGCATGAGGCCATTGGATGGAAAGATAAGAAAAAAGGCATCCCAATCAAAAAAAATGCGATGTTCCGTATGGCTTCCAATACGAAACCCGTAGTTGCGACTGGAATTTGTATTTTGGTCGAGGAGCAAAAGTTGAATTTCAATGATAATGTGCGTAAACATATCGAATCATTTGACAACTACAAATCAGGTTCCATCAAAATACATCACCTTCTAACACACACCAGCGGATTCCGCATACGACCGATTTTTTTCAGGCCGTTGATCCAAAAATCATCCAAACATCCTGATGCGCCAAAGTTGCTACTTGAGGTTAAACGATTTGGTGATGTTGGGATTGTTGAACCGGTAGGGACCACATACAGCTACAGCAATGCAGGTTACAATACGCTGGGAGCGCTTATCGAGATTGCTTCCGGCAAATCACTTGAAGTTTTTCTGAAAGAGCGAATTTATACCCCACTTGGCATGGTCGACAGTTACCATCACGAAGTTGCGGAAAAACTGGACGGTAAGTTGGAACGGATGTCGGTAGTCTACTACAAAAGACAAGGAAATTGGGTGGAAGGCTGGAAGCCTGGAAATCCACCGCAATATCCATTTGTCCGGGCTTCAGGAGGGATGATTTCTACTGCCATGGATTATGCGGTTTTCTGCCAGATGTTTCTCAACGGCGGCATTTACAACGGCAAACGCATCCTAAAAGAAGAGACGGTTAAACTCATTACCACTGCCCATACCGCCTCAATTTATTCACCTAAGGAAAGATCAAGTCGAGAATCTTTTTACGGATATGGTTGGTCAGTATCAAAAGAGGGTGTTTATTCCCATGGTGGATCGGATGGTACAATGGCCTGGGTGGATCCCAAAAATGAATTGATCGTTCTGGTATTTACCCAGAGTCCTGGTGAAAGGAATTTACGTAATCGTTTTTTTGAGTTGGTTCAAATTTCTATTTTTGAATAATTGATGACGGTATTATATTTGAATTTTGCTGGAATTAAGACTAATAATCTGAATGAGTGTAAAAAGGATAATGTTGATATAAAGAGGTTGCAAGATGACAAAGATTGAGAAAATAATAAAAGATGTGAGTGATTTAAGGGAATTTTACAAAAAAATTCAAACGATGAAAAAGAACAAAACTAAAAATAGCACTTAATTTATTTAACCTAAAAAGCTTTCAGTTTAATGCCATCGCAAAAAGTCTGGACATTTTTCTATGGATCGTACATGAATCTCGAAGTCTTGAAGGAAATGGGTCTTAAACCGGAGCAATACGAAGTCGCTAAACTAAGTGGATTTGATATTGAAATTCGACCGCTGGCAAACTTGTGAGATCAAACCAGCATTGTGTTTATGGAATCATCTTCTCCACAACTCATGAGCAACTAAAACAACTTTACGCACATGCGCAAAATGTTTTAGGTGGCACATATCTGCCTGAAGCTGTTTTGGTCGACACAATGGATGGCAAATTGAAGCCGGTACTGTGTTATATTTCTTCATTAACGAAACCAACTTCGGCGGCTAATGATTATATCGATAAAATAGTAAAAGCAGCCAGTGAGTTTAAATTTCCAAAGTGGTATATAAACCGTTTGGAAAGTTTCCGAAGTTAAAATTTTTATTTTAGTATTTAAAATTTCGTAAGTCAGAACAACAACGAGTTCAATCAACTAAAAATTGAATTTTACACAAATAGCCTTCAATTTATAGATAGACCATTAATCTATCCATTTAACATGAAAAAATTCCAACACTGTTTCTTTATTTTCACCTGTTTATTTTTCTTGATCAATACTATTTCCTTGCCTGCATTTTCAAACGCTTTACAATCCCAGGAAAACGAAATTAAGCAAATAGATAGGTATTTTGCCATTGGTAAAGTTTTAATCAACCAGGAAAAGTGGAGTAAAGCTTCCAAAGAATTCGACAAAATCTTGAAGTTGGAACCCGAAAATATTGAAGCGCATTATTACCGGGGTATTTGTCACAGAGAATATGGTAAGTTCCGCCAATTATTGGCTCTAATTAAAGATTGGCCAAATGCTGAAAAGCATTTTAAAAAAGTGATAGCCAAGGATTCGTTGTTCAAAGATATTTTTTATCAATTTGCTTTATTGCAAAGATATCGAAAAAAATATACCCAAGCCATTCAACTGGGCCATAAACAGATACGCTCAAAGCCACAATTAATCAAGGCTCAAATTGGCTTATTGGATCTATACCGCCATTATATCGATCACAAAAATATGGATGAAGCCATATCGTGGTTATCTCAGCAACAGTGGGACCAGGCCAGGTACTACATTGGCGAAAAGTTACGCCGGGAAGGCAAGACACAAGAAGCAGATTCTATCTTTAAAGAATTGCTTGCCAGTGATTTAAACATGAGCAAACAACCCATATTCCTCTCAATGATTCGAAGTAAATTTGACAATCATGAGCCTGAAGAAGTCGAAAATTATTTTTGGCTGGCCGTCGATGGAATTCAATCTCACCTGGATTCGGATTTGGTTTTTGAAGATATCAAATATATAGTCACTCAGGATGAGTTTGATTCCTATCGAGCAATGGATTCGGTGAACGACAAGATACCATTTTTTCGCACTTTTTGGGCCAGTCGCGATCCCACACCTGCGTCAAAACAAAACGCCAGGCTTATAGAACATTACCGTCGTTTGATTTATGCCGAAGAAAACTATGAATTCGATGCTTTTCGTACCTGGGCCAACAATCCGGATCAATTGAACTATATCCAATTTCCCGAAACTTTCAAATTGAATCAATGGCTGGATGACCGGGGTGTAATTTATCTTCGACATGGCCCGCCGGACGATGAAATCAGATCTGTAGCCAGCGTTAGCAATCAATCCTGGTTATATTATGCCAGGGAAGCAAATCCTGAAATGACCTTCCATTTTCTAAAACCGGGCCAGATTTGGCGGTTAAGTGCCAAGCTCGATGATCCGGCAATGTTGAATGATCGTTCTCACTGGAATTCGGGGTATTACAGGGCAAGTCGAGCTTCAACAATTGGGGAGCGATTTGCTGCCAGCGTGGACATGGCTGTTCAGCGAAGCAAAGAAGTTACAACAGCGTTGACAACCGATCGCCATAGCTGGGATCGCGAAATCAAACCATTAGACCTCCCCTACACAATCGTGACTTTCAAGGGTGAATCCGGCAAAACGACTGTTGAAGTCTATTATGGATTTCCGATTCAAACCGTAGCCAAGTCTTTGGCAGATACGATAACTGTAATGCAAATTGAAAGCGGTCTGGCAGTACACAGTATGGGTTGGCACAATATTCTGAAGCAACCGCGAATTCTAGACATTCCTTTTAAACGAAGTGAGTTACATGCGAAAGATTTAGTTTTTGACCTGTTTCGTGTCACAATGGAACCGGATTCTTATCGTGTTGCGTTTCATGCTAAACCAAATCATACAAATTTATTGGGTGGTTATCAAAACCTGTTGGTGAATTTACCGGATTATTCGTCTCCTTATTTGAGCATTAGTGATATTCTATTGGCAACGTCCATTCATGCATCGGATTCACCGGGAAAGTTTACCAGGCATGGGCTCAAGATTATTCCAAACATCATGAAAAGTTTTGAAATTGACCGGCCGGTTTATATTTATTTTGAAGTTTATAACCTGGAACTTGCTGCTGAAATGAACTCCTTCTCCATCGAGTACACCATTCAATCAAAAAAAGCTAACAAAGGAAAAGTATTCGGATTATTTGGCAAAGGAAGAAAAATATCCGTTACGGTCAGTTCGGATCGGAAAAGTAACTCAACATTTTCTTTTGAACATCTTGCAATTGATGTAAGTAATTTGAAAAAAGGTAAATATACTTTGGAAATAAAAATCACCGACCAAATAAACCGGCAATTTGTGAATAAGGAAACTTCAATAACTTTAAAGTAGACTACAAAACATTCTAAATTAATTACCCGATCTAAAGGAGAAAATAATTATGGCAGGACAAGGGTCCACGGGAAATGTAATAGCTGCACTAGCTAGTTTTTTCATTCCGGGTTTGGGACAGCTTTTACAAGGCCGATTAATAATGGCGGTTATTCATTTTGTATTGGCTGCTATATTGTGGGTTTTTTGGCTGGGGTGGGTCATTCATATTTGGTCGATCATTGACGCTGCAAGATATAAAGCGTAGATTGTGGTTCTAAAGAGGTACTCAGTTGAGGAGTAAATTGCAAAAAATAGCCGGCTTCCTTATTCTAATTTTGCTGCCATTTCATGTCCATAGTCAACATCATGAATCTGCTGTTGAAGTTCTGGAGAAGAGTGTCCGCTATCATGATCCTGCCGACCGATGGCAAACTTTTCATCAGACCTTGAAATTGGAAGAAAGCCGCCCCAACGGAACAGTGAGACAGGTTTCGGTAACCCTGGATATCCTAACGAACTGTTTACCTATGAAATGCAGGACGGGTGAAATCCATATTACCAGGTCTCTTGTCCAAGATTCTTGTTCTGCAACCCTGAATGGCTCTGTGCAGTTTTCGAAAGAAGAAGAGGAAAAATATCGATTATCCTGCGAGCGCATAAAATGGTACAGAAATTATTATATGTATCTTTATGGCTTGCCTATGAAACTCAAAGATCCGGGGACAATCCTTGCAAATCAAGTCATGAACTCAAAATTTCAGGGCAAAGAAGTCTTGAGTCTGAAGGTCACTTATGATCAATCCGTCGGAAATGATATTTGGTATTTTTATTTTGATCCGACAAATTATCGCCTTGTAGGCTCTCGGTTTTATCATGATGAAAGCAAAAATGATGGTGAATATATCACACTGGAGGAGGAATACCAAATTGAAGAAATGCGCTTGCCAAAAATACGGAAATGGTATTTCAACAAGGATCAGAAATACCTTGGAACGGACACTTTGCGATCACATGAATAAGTCGATGAAAACAATAAAAATAAAGTGTCATTTGTTTAATGACTGAATGACTATTTTATGACAAAGTGACTTAGTTTACCCGGAGGTTATTGTGTTGTTTGTAAATCGAATCGTATTATGCTTACTCATTAATTTGGTTTTATTAGTTATAACCGGTTGCTCTACAAAGAATCAAATAGAAGCAGATTTGGTTTTAACCAACGGCAAAATCTGGACGGTAGACAAAGAAAACCCAAATGCAGAAGCTGTAGCTGTTTGGCAGGATCGTATTTTAGCAGTTGGGAGTTCGAAAGATATTGATTCATTTATAGGCGATAAAACAAAAGTAATTAATCTTAATGGTAAATTAGTACTGCCGGGATTTAACGATAATCATACTCATTTCGCAGAAGGTGGATTCTGGCTGACCGGTGTAAAATTGAAAGATGCCAAAAATGAAGAAGAATTCGGACAGCGACTGGTTGAGAAATCCAATGAGCTACCGGCAGGCGTCTGGATAACCGGTGGAACCTGGGACCACGACAACTGGCCAGGCGGCAATTTACCAACATCAGGGTTGATTGATCGATATGTAGCGGATCGTCCTGTATTTGTGAGTCGCTATGATGGTCACATGTCTGTTGCAAATACTACGGCTCTTAAGCTGGCCAGGATCACTGCCGCAACAATGGATCCACCCGGAGGTGTAATCGTGCGCAAACCGGGTTCCAATGAACCCTCCGGCGTGCTTAAGGATACAGCGCAAGATTTGGTTTATCGGGTAATTCCTCCACGAAGTGAAATTGAAATTCGCGGAGCTCTGGAAGCGGCATTGGCTGAAGCCAGACGTGTGGGTGTTACCAGCTTGCAAGACATGAACTTGAATCCAACCACATTGCGTATTTACCAGGAACTCCTTCACGAGGAAAAACTGACTGCAAGAATCGATGGACGCTGGACATTGAAACGTTGGCATGAATTGGCTGATATGGGTATCATCAAAAATTTCCGGGATCAAAATTGGATTAAAATCGGTGGTCTTAAAGAATATGTCGATGGTTCCCTGGGTTCCAGCACTGCTTTATTTTTTGAACCCTATGTGCAAGATCCAAGTACTCGCGGTGTTTATACTACTCAACCGGCAGAATTGAAACGAAACATTCTGGAGGCCGATCGTGCCGGATTACACCTGGCAATCCATGCGATAGGGGATAGCGCCAATTCGGTTTTGTTGGATATCTTTGCCGAAGCCATCCAAAAAAATGGTCCCGTGGACCGCCGTTTTAGAGTTGAACATGCGCAGCACATTCATCCCCAGGATTTCAAACGCTATGCAGACTTGGATGTTATCGCTTGCGTCCAGCCCTATCATGCCATTGATGACGGACGCTGGGCTGAAAAACGAATCGGGAATGAACGCTGTAAAACTACTTATGCATTTCGCACTTTTTTGGACAATGGGGTCAAATTAAGTTTTGGCTCGGATTGGACTGTCGCACCCCTCGATCCAATCCTGGGTATTGATGCGGCAGTCACTCGCCGAACTACCGATGGCGCCAATCCGAACGGCTGGTTCCCGGAACAGAAAATCACGGTTGAAGAAGCTATCAAGGCCTATACCCTTACTTCTGCATTTGCCGCTTTTGACTAGGATATTAAGGGAACTATTAGTGCCGGGAAACTTGCAGATTTGGTAGTTTTGTCTCAAGATCTATTGACCATTGATCCGAATGCTATCCCTGAAACTGAGGTGTTGTATACGATTGTTGGCGGTAAAGTTGTGTATGCCAAAGAATGACAACTTAGCTCTTAATGGGTGACAATTTAAGGCAAATATCTAACTATTTTTCCCGGTTTCTGAAACTTCAGTTATTTTCGAGAGTAAATATACTTATGACAAAAAGTAAACACATGAGATATCGAATCTAAAGTTTGGTTAAAAAAGAAGTTGAAAAAATGAAAACTACACAATCAAAGGCTTTTTTCCTAACGGATTTTTATGGAAATATTAAACACGCTAATCTATGCGCATGTAAAAGTTTAGGATATTCTCGCGAGGAGCTGCTCAATCTGTCATTAAAACAGGTTTATTTGGAAGCCACGCCAACGAAATTAGCTAATGTAATCACAAAATTAGTTCCAGGTAATCCCCTTACTTTAGAAGGAAAATTCAAAAACAAGAAGGGTGAAATATCGCTTGTCGAAATCCGTGTCTGTTTATTGAAAGAAGCTGATAATCAATTGATCTTTGTTTTTACCGATGATATAGCACAAAATACTCCCACGAAAATTGAAAATAAAATTTGTGACAAAATAGCTGCAGTCCAGTAATTTGATTTCAACCCACAAAACAACTATCTTTTTACCTCATCATATTCCGGGTGAGACAATACAATTTTCCTTTGATTTATTCCATCAAAATTCTCCTGTTTTACTCTCCTAAATCTATATTTTACTTGTAATCCAGTTGCTGGATAGATATATTTTATGCCGTCATTTTTGCGCCCATAGCTCAATTGGCAGAGCAACGGACTCTTAATCCGCAGGTTCTAGGTTCGATTCCTAGTGGGCGCACTCATAAAAACAAGTTGTTAAGCCCATCTTTTTAGAATTGATGTAGTGCAAAGATATGCTTGTACATTAAATATTATTTTTTTTATTTAATTTTACTTGACTTTTCAATATCTATGGGGTATATTTGATTACATTTTTGTAACATAATATAAAGGGAACGAGTTTGCAAGGCATTGTTGAAGAGAGACTACGTATCTGTAAGCCAGTATATGTTACAGAAAAAACAAATGTCTATTGTATTAAATGGAGGACAGAGAAATAAACCAATTTTTAAATTACCCTTTTTGTTGTATTTCATAAAATAGAGCGTGCTCGATACAAGCACGATTGAAATTAGAATATTGAGTGAAGCTGACTTCACAGCTTGCTGAAAACGTTTGCAATTAGCGTTTTATGTAATTTTTAATCGTTTGTAGATAATGGTTGGTTGATGAAATGGGACTGACATGACGGAGTAGCGTTATGATGTGGTCAATTTTGGGGATTCATCATGATGTATAACTTAATTCTTGCTTCATTCTAACATAAAACATGATGAATTAATAATAAAAAAGCAATAACCTAACTCACATATTTTGCAACAAAAACTAACTAACTAAGGAGATAGAACAATGGCCGAAACTAAAAATCCTCAAGTTACCAGGCCTCCTGGTGACGAATCAAAAGGGAACAATGATGGAGGAAGGAAAGACCGCATCACAGACTCAATAACGTCTGTAGTAGATGAGTTTAGTAGAGTCGCCTGGGGATTCTTGAGCGCCGGAGTCGAAGCGGTCAGACAGACGGGCGAGCTGGCTCAGACCTTTTTGGACAAAACTTCCGGAGAAAATGACAAGGAGGAAAGAAAATTTCAAAACTTTCCAAAAAATGTTGCAGATGGAGCTATTGATACTCTGGAGCAATCTGCTTCAAGTGTCAAAAATATTATTAAAAAGTTTAACAAGGAGTATGATAAAAAGGGGTAGGCAGGCTTTGGAGGTTACCGGGTTTTTACTAAGAGGGCGAAGCATAGCCTCAATGAAACTAGATCAATAATGTTAATGTGACCCAGAACGTTAATGGGAGTCGATCTCCAATAGAACCGGGAACTTTTGTCCGCTCCTCCATGATGATAAGAGGAGTTGTCAAAGTTAGTCTACTACGAGTTATTTGGCGTCTCTTCTGGATATTATTTTGTCTAATTTTTTATTTTTTGATCGGAAGCTTTATAGACTGGCTGCTTTTCGACCGGCTAAAACAGATTTTCGTCCAAGTAAGGCAGCCTCGCTCGGAGCGGCTGCAAAAGCGGCGAGCGGAGAGACTGCGTCGAGCATTTGAAAAGATAGGAGGTGCTTTGGTAAAAATTGGGCAGCAATTGTCTATGCGTATGGACATCCTACCGGTTGTCTATTGCAATGAACTGTCTGGACTGCTTGACAGGTTGCCGTCCTTCGACGTAAAAAAAGCTATTAGAATAATAGAAAATCAAACAAATAAAAAACTGCAAGATATCTTTAAGTTTTTTGACCGTGAACCTGTTGGCTCAGCCTCCATTGCATGCGTATACAAGGCAGAACTAAGAAGCGGCGGCGACAAGGTTGCGGTAAAAGTTCGGCGGCCGGGCATTGCAAAAAAGTTCACTGCGGATCTGGCCGCACTGGACTGGATCATGAAGTTGATGGAGTTTTTAACCATAATACGGCCCGGAGTTTCTGAAAACTTTAGATCGGAAATACGCCAAATACTGCTGGAAGAATTGGATTTCCGTGTGGAAGCCCGCTACCAGGAGCTCTTTCGTCACTATTTTAAAAAACGAAAGGAATTAAAAGTTACCGCCCCGAAGGTTTATTATGATCTATCGGGAGATGACGTTATTGTAAGTGAATTTGTGACCGGTACCTGGATGACGGAAATTCTCGCAGCCATTGAACTTAATGATGAAGAAAAACTCGAATATTTACGCAGCCAAAAAATCAATCCCAGGACTATCGCCAAACGATTAATCTGGGCCAGTTTTTACGGATTCTTCGAATGTCCCTTTTTTTATGGTGATCCCCATCCTGCGAATATAGCTGTACAGCCCCCAAATAAAATCGTAATGGTAGATTTTGGTGCTTGCGGTGTTTTTTCAGAAAGAGAAAGAAACTTATTAAGGCAGATGCATTATTATTACTCAAAAGATGATGTTGGCGGCATGGTGCAGAGTGTGATAGGTCTTATGGAACCTTTGCCGCTTATTGATATGGATAAATTTGCAAAACAAATGGAGTATGAATGGTGGCATGCATATTATGGGATCAAAAGCAAACATACGCACTGGTTGGAGCGCACTTCGTTCAGGCTTTGGCGCTCACTTCTGGATGTGGTTAGAGAGCACCAGATCCCTCTCCCATCGCATGTGCTTCGTATGATTCGAGCCACTCTGCTTTATGATACCCTAGCCGCACGGCTGTACAACGAAATCAATGTCTTCGATGAATATCAGAAATATAATAAAGACTTTGCCAAGAGAACCAGACAGCGCATTCAGAAACAGGCGATCAACCAACTCCTATGTGGACCGGACGATTCAACTTATGTTATACTACAGCGAATCTGGGATACAGGTCAAGATCTACACCACAAATTACAGAAATTTCTTGACCAACCAGTACCTAACTTCACCAGATTGGCAAACAAAATATCTGATGTTATATTGATTCTTTTTAAATTGGTTACGACTTTTATTTTACTCACGATAGGGGCAGCTCTAATTGGCACTATTTTCTATAGTAGCTTAGAGCCCTGGTACAGGCTTGACAAAATTGTTCTGGCTGCTTGGGAAGGTGAAGAAGACCTTAGGATAGTGGTTATAATCTGGCTTTCATCCCTTTTGTTATACACTTTCTCGTATGCCCGGCGAATTTTGTGGCGATTGGGTGACAGAGATGTATGATCGAAACAGGGATATTGTTCGTCCGTAAGGAGCTTTCTATGCCTTATTTTGCAATGCAATATCAAATACTCTTTCATGATACCATGGTTTATGGTACCCATCACCATATGGTCAATCTTAAATTCCAGAATATCGCCAGAGAGACCCTATTGTTTGAAGGTAAGGCTAAAGGAAAAGGCGGCTGGGAAGAACAACTAAAGGACTTAGCGATATTAACCCGGGATGCATATAGTCTGAATTTGATGCCGGTTAATCTTGGCGAAAAAGTTGCCATCATTTTGACTTTTGAGGAGCCAACACGCAGTACAGTACGCCTGTGTTTTCGTGTAATAAAGTTCGATGGTCAGCCGGTATCTTGTGGATACCAGACAATGCTCCTCATGCATAAGGATACTCATGAACTCATGCCAGCCCCTCCCTTGATTTCGCAACATCTGGAGGCACAGAGTGAGAAGAGTCTTTTGGAAAAACTAACGAATCCCTCTTTTGCTGAACGTGTCAGCACTGGTGTCAAAGGAATCAAGGATATATTCACTGACGAAATAATTTCACTCGGGAAATATATCGCAAATGCGCCGAGGACAAGGGCCTATCCTAAAATCATAGATGAATTCTTAAATGAATTCAGCATAGGTGATGAGGAAGATTATTTGTCAGAATCTATCAAGGTTGAGGCAAATCCATCAGAATTCAACAAGGTGGTTTTTACGTTTCCTGGTCAAGGTGCTTACAATCAAGCAATCCTAAAGGAGCTTTATACTTCATTTCCGCAAACAGTGCCATACTTTCATAGAGCGAACGAAATTGTTTTGCGTTTTCTCGAGCATGAATTTTTACCATTGATTACAGCCTCTTCACAGGAAGTACATGATCGTCTGCTAAACGCCTGTCCAGATCTGGACCAAATCGGTATTTATTTGGCCGAGGTTTTGATTGCGAGACTCCTGATGCAAGATGGAGTAAAACCGAATCTTCTGGTAGGGCACAGTCTTGGGGAAATGGCTGCCCTTACAGTTTCTGGTGCTTTTACTATTGAAACTGGCCTAAAAATAGTCTGTCAGCGGGTGATTGCCCTCCAATCACTAAATATTGTTGGAAAAATGGCTGCAGTGTCCTGCACGCCCGAACGGCTGAAAGAAATCATGGACAAACACGGCTTTACTTCCATAGAGATATCCGTAATCAACTTTCCACTACAGACGGTAATTTCGGGTGAGCCTTCTGAGTTGAAAAAACTGGGAAAGTACCTCGCGCAACTGGGCATTACCTTAACAGTTCTTAAGAGCAGATATCCTTTCCATTCTTCCTTTCTAAGGGGCGCAGTGAAACCATTCAAGATCAATTTGAATTGCTATAACTTCCTTTCCGCCCAAATTCCTGTCTATCTTTGCACAGAAAAAAAGTTGTATTCTGCTGATCAAGATCTTGCAGAAGTACTTTCTTCTCAATTTATAAAAACACTAGATTTCAAGAGTGTTGTCAATTCAGTCTATGAGTCCGGCTATCGGAATTTTATCGAGTGTGGGCCAGGAGATATTGTCAGTAAAATCATCTCAAAAAACCTGACCGATAAAACAGAAGTAATCACCCGGCCGGTTGCTCCTCAAAATAAGGATGTTTCAAAGGGGCTAGAGGAGATAACTAATTTTTGTCTCGAAAAGGGTATTAGCATTTCTTCTGAAAAGAGTGAAGGCCAGTCTCAACTCGACCGGCAACGTTTCATGTCACCTCAACAGGAAAGCATCCAAGCTCTCGTGCAAGATATTTCCAACTATCTCGATCCTGATTTACATTATCACCAGCAGGCACAGGCTCCAAGTCAGACCATCTTAACCAAGGATTCGCAATTTGTCGGTGAAATTATCCCGACTGACATGAAAGAAACAGTATCGCCGGAAAAAAGGACTGCATTAAGAACTGATATCGACAAACGGACGGATAGCAAGTTTGAGTCGAAGAAACTAAGATCCGAACAGTTTCCGCAAGAGAATGGTACCATGCCCATGCCCATTGCCATTGTCTCCATGGGGTGTGTATTGCCGGGTGCGAACGGTCCCGAAGAATATTGGCATAATATCAAGGCTGGAGTGAGTGGTATTATCAACCTGGCGGAAATCGACCCTGATGCCAGCAGCGATTTTGTATCGGGCAATGTCATCGGTGAGCTCAATATAGTTCCAGACAAGACCTACACCCTGTTGAATGGCACAATACTAAATATTGCCTATGAAGAGAAATTGCTCTCATCTATTTACAGCGAAGACGACTTCGAACAACTTACCAGAAGTCAAAGGCTTTTGGCGCTCGCGATTACACAAAGCTTAACAGCCCTCAAGAGTGAGATTGACTCTGTGAAGGAAAGTAAGATACAATGTATTCTGGGCGCAACGGCTGACGGCACTAATGAATATGATGATGCCCTTTTTTATGAGAGCATGCAAGCAATTCTAGGGAAGCTGGACGAGCCAGAAAACCTGCGGCATTCTTTTTCACAGATTTTGAAGGATATTTCGGGTAATAATGGCAGAGACTCAGAGAAGTTGGCTCAGTATAACATTTATAAAGACGTCGTTCAAAAGGTCTTTTCTCGAAGTATTAAGACCTACATCCTTGACTCGGCATGTTCATCCTCGCTTTATTCAATTAATCTCGGTATCAAGTCCTTGCAAACCTTTGAGTCAGACTTGGTGTTTGCAGGTGGAGTTTTCGCCCCTGGCCCTGCCAACAATACGTTATTCGCCCAGTTCCGGGGCTTAACACCCACAGCAAGTCGCCCATTTGATGCGGCCGCCGATGGAGTCATTTTTGCGGACGGCTCAGGCATTGTTACATTAAAAAGATTGCCAGATGCTATGGCTGACGGCGATTATATTTGGGGTGTGATACGAGGTATGGGGCTGTCTAGCGACGGTAAGAGCCCTTCTGTTAATGTCCCTCAATTGAAGGGCCAGACTCTGGCAATTCGTAGAGCCTATGCATCTTCAAAGATTGATATCGATACACTGCAATATGTGGAAACCCATACAACTGCAACTCCGGTTGGGGACTTGGTTGAATTGAATGCTCTAAAAGAAGCAACTCAAAACAGAGATCCAAATCTTCCGCCAATTGAACTGGGCAGCGCTAAAGCCTTAATCGGTCATACAGGCTGGGTATCAGGTGTGGCATCGGTCATCAAACTCTGCAAGGCTTTCGAGGAGAAATTAATTCCAAAGCAGTATAACTACAATTCCCCCAGTCCTGAGTTTAATTTAGAGCAATCGCGCTTTGCAATTGCCACAGATTCCCGTAATTGGCCGTCAAATATCGATGCATTCCCGCGACGGGCTGGGATTAGCAGCTTCGGCTTCGGGGGTACGAATACTCATTTGATCTTGGAAGTTTTTGACGAAGCTTATCATCAAAGCCTATGTAAAAATCTGAAGGTGGACAAATCCCAGCCTGAAACCCTGGCGGTGGTTGGTGTGGCTAGCCTTTTTCCAGCCGCTGATAAGCTCGAAAGCAGCATGCCGACATCGCAGTTGCGATTTCAGCGCGGGGCTCTTCGTTTGCCGGCTAAGAAAATACTTTTACCGGACGTAGTCGAGCATATGGATGCCAGTCAATATCTTGCAGCTCTGGCAGCAGATCAAATATTTTCAACCATGCCTGACAACTGGCAGGAACTCAAAGATGAGATTGGTGTCGTGCTGGGTTTGGAGGGCAAAACAGAAAGGGGGATACAAGCCAATGAAAGGATCTTTCTGGATCGGTTAAAGCGATTATTCACCAAAGCAGACGGAAATGACTCTATCTCACGATCCGACCGTAATCGTATTCTGAAAAAGATTATTGACACAATAAAGAACAAAAATATGCCTTCCGGTCCTTATACCCTGCCGGGATTAATGCCCAACGTTGTTTCGGGTAGAATTGCGAGTCTTTTCGATCTCAAGGGACCAAACGTTGTGATCGATATGGAGCGAAACTCCCTCTTTCAGTCCCTGCTGGTTGCAGAGCAATTTCTTATCCACAAAGACTGTAAAATAGTCCTAGCCGGAGGTCTAAATGCATTCAATGGACATAATGGTACCGCCAATGCTGAGGCGGCCTTTATTCTCGCTCTTACCACCTTGGAAACGGCTCGTGATGCTGGCTTTCCAATACAAGGACTATTAAGAATTTCACAGCTAGATAAGCGCAATGACGGCGTTCACGAAATACAAGAAGTGAATTCAACTTTCAATTACAAAGGTGCGAACGGATCTCCTGAGATTTTAAAAGCCATAAATCAAATCCGCGGAAATAACTCCTCATATTTCATTAAAGAACTTGAGAATGATTCTTTGCCAGCCAAGATGTTCGTATTCTCTCCGGCTTCAGAGTCAAAGAAAACTTCATCAAGTGAATCCAGCCTGCCCGATGAAATCTCCAAAGCTTATGCGTACGTTCAGGGCACGCCGATATATTATGCTACTCCGTCTCTATTACCATCCGATGTTGAGGGCGCAGCTAAGCCTCTAAATGAATGCCATATACTCTTTCTAACGGATCAACCTGACAAGTGGTCGGTCCTTGAAAAGTCCGGTGCTCTTGATTCGCTCCAATATTCAGTAGTTTGTCCGGCAGGTGGGTCACTGACAAACTCTGTAGAGATCGACCTGAGTTCAGACGAGAGTATTCAGAATACAATAGAGGCCTTAAACCAGGTATCGTATGATACCGTTATAGCAGTAAAAAACCTGAAGGACTACTCAGAAAAGACACTACTTCTGAACGACTTAAGAAACGAACGGACACTTCTCGACTTGTTGTTTGTTATATGCCGCCATGCCTATAGACGAATTCAAAATAAGGAGATTTCCATAATTACCGTCTGTCTCAATGCCTATAATGGCCGCCAGCTTGATCCTTATACAGGTCTGGTTTCGGGATTTATGAAGTCTCTCCGCCGGGAATTGCCGGACTCGGTCTTCAAGATAATTAGTACTAATGAGGGCAATTTCTACAAAGCATTGCGGCAAGTCGAAATTGAATTAGGCAATCGAGACGATGCGGCAGAAGCAAGTTATTTGGACGGAAAGCGAAGCGTATTCAAACTGATCCCCATCAGCAAGCTTGCAAAGGAAGATAATTCCTATTTAAATTCCGACTCGATTGTAATCGCTACCGGCGGAGGTAGAGGGGTAACGGCCGTACTGATTGAAGAATTACTAAGGTGCTTCAGCTGTACTGTAATTGCCCTCGGGCGTACTGATCCTTCCTCGGCTCCGGAACACATTCTCAACATGGATGAGTCAGCCTTTCAGCGCTATGAGCGGCAATTCTATAAAGATGAGCTGGCTAAAGGCAAAACCAAGAAGATTACCGAACTGAAGAGGCAATATTTATCCTATCAGGCAGCCAATGAACTGAATCAGGTAATAAAGCGACTGCAAGCGCTTCCCGGAAGATTTCTATATAGCCGTGTTGATATCAATGACGAGAATGCAGTAAACGGATTTGTTAAATCCGTTTATGAAGAGTATGGCCGTTTGGACTTTGTATTGCACGGCGCCGGTATCCAAGACTCTAGGGTTCTTACAAAGAAATCCTTAAACGATTTTCGCAACATAATTTCTACAAAGTTGGGCAGCCTGGGTTACATATACAGAGCATGTAAGAAATACAACAGGAACAAGCCGGCCCATTTCCATATCTTAACTTCGACATTCAGCTATATGGGCAATGACGGCCAGCCCGATTACGGGGCTGCCAACGAAGCTATGAATCGAATTGCTGCCTCTATGAACAATCTCGACGACATGACTCACTGGTCGTCAATGGCTTGGCTGGGATGGGCTGGCATAGGCATGACGCGCAGTTCTGAATTTGCCGCTCTGGCCGCCAATAGAAGGCTAAGAGGCATTACAAAAGAGGAAGGTCAGAAAATATTTTCTTCCTTGATGAACGGCACGCCCACTACACCTATCAATATTCTGATGGCTGACGGTGAGATTGACTATTATAAAGTAGCCATAGAAACAGCACCACCGGAATCGTCCGCCCAGAGACAATCAACAAAAGAACCCAGGAAAGACTTTCATGTGGTTCAATGGGATATACGCACCGAAAATGCCCCGTATCTCCTGGACCATATGGTAAATGGTATTCCGACCTTGCCAGCCGCGTTCATAACTTGCATTGTTGCTGAAACCGCTCAGCAATTGCGGCCGGAGCTGAAGGTCACTGTTTTCGAAAATACGCATTTTCACAGATTTGTCAGAGTGTATGAAAATAGGGGTGTTCAACTTCGCGTCAATGCTCAGGTTGTTTCTGAAAATGAAAAAGAAGCGGCGATTCAGATCCATGTTCTGTCGGATTTTATTCACAAAAGCGGGGCCATTCTACAAAAAGACATTCTTCATAATGAAACGGTGGTTAGATTGTCCGGAGAGGAAATATCTCCCCCTCACAAACAGTTTGGTTCAAACCAGCTGGATGGTCTGCACTTGCCCGATCCCTATGGAATGAAAGGTTCGCTACTTCATCTGAAAGGTCAGTTTAGTAGCATGGACAATATAATAGTGGGGGAAAATCACCGTCAGGCCGACTACAAACTCGTTGAGTCTGTCCATCCCGAGTCCAAATACCAGTATTTAACACCCAATCTAGTTTTGGTGGATGCCTTCTGGAGATTTGGAACAATTAATGTCAGCTCCGAACGCACCTTGCCGGTCTATGTACCCGAAAAGTGTGAAATAATGAAGATGTATTATGATTTTACTGATTTTGATTTAGCCAAGCTTAAAGAGAAATTGCGGTTCAGGGGTATGAATCCACGTGTGGAAGGCGATTTGCTTCATGTTGGGCCAATTGAGGTGAGCGACCCCGAAGGGAATGTAATGCTGATAGTAGAAGGCGGCGTTTGTAGAAAGTTTGGAGAAATAAAGAATGCTTTCTGACCTATTGGCTTCAAAATCGCAATTTTCCAGAAGTAACTCTGTTGCTGTCCTGCAAGCGGACAACCTGTCGGAAAAAGAGTATATAAGTTACCTATCTGTAAGGGAAAAGGAGAAGTTTGTTGGTATTGTAAATAAAAAGCAACGACACGACTGGCTGGCTGGTAGGTTAGCAGTCAAGTACCTTTTCTTAAATCAACTGAATATGGATAGTAAAATGCAAGCAGGGCAATGGCAATTGGTGCCATTAAAGCTTACACTTGAGAGTTTGAGATCATTTTCATCCTGGATGTACCGCAAAATAGAGGTACTTGCCAATAACCGGACACAAAGCGGATATCCCCGCTTAACCTGGTGCGGCAAGAATAGCATGGTAAATGTCTCTCTCTCTCACTGCGGAGACATGACTTCGGCGTGTATCGGAACGAAGGGAGCTGTTGGTATAGACGTTGAAATGGCCGTTCCAAGAATCGATTCGTTCTACAGGGGTAATTTTACCAAAGCCGAAAGAAACTGGGTCACACGTAGTGCTGCCGAAACAGAGATGACAGCAAACTGGTTGTATACACTTTTATGGACATTGAAGGAATCCATATTAAAATCGCACGATTCGAATGAGATAAGCGTATGGGATTTTCCCAAGGTCGAAATAAAGATTTTAATTGACATTAGACATATATTACTGTCGTATCTTAATAAACGGTTTGGTGAAAATTTTCTATTTTTTAAAGCACAAGTAAGACAACCATATCGCATTATAAATGCACAGGTTGCAGTAACGGCCACGCGCAATCTGATTCTTACTGTTATAAAAATTTAATTTATGGAGCACTAAAAATGAATACAATTTCGCAAATGACCTCTATTGATGATTTTAAAACCAGCATTCGTGAGGTCTTCGCTGAGATCACGCGTTATCCGTTGGAT
>CAYXGW010000016.1:0-25071 GCA_964464595.1 uncultured Deferribacteres bacterium | reverse complement strand
TCTGTGTTACGGGAAAAGTATAACCTGCCGGAGCCGGAGAAAATGGATATCCCTCTTGAGAAATTCAGAAGTATTAACAGCATTTCCGATGCTCTTCATGAGTTAATGTCTAATGGCGGTGCCCAGGCATATGCACCAGGGGCTTCCACATCAAGTGAACCAGACAGGTCCGATGTTTATATACACGCGCCAAGCAGTGAGCAAAAAAAATCTCCTGACATAAATGTAATAGATGTACCATCTGCAACCTTTACTCCTGGGCAAAAACCATTCTCTGGTAAAATTGCCTTTATAAGTGGATCTGGCCGGGGGCTCGGGAAGGATATTGCCTGTTATCTAGCGGAATTGGGTGCCACCGTTATTGTGAATTCTTTTCACTCGCGCAATCTGGGCATAGAAACGGCGGAGGAAATCAAAGGTGCTGGTGGCAAAGCGCTTCATATTTGGGGTTCCATGGCCAACTCCGAACAGTTGCACGCTATATTTGACGAAATTGAGAATTCCTATTCGGGCCTGGATTTTTTTATTAGCAATGCTTCGAACGGTATGCTGGCGCGACTTGAAGATATAACTGTGGAACACTGGGAAAAGGCTTTCCTAACAAATGTTGTTGGGCTCCATCAGAGCGCACTTAGAGCGGTGAATCTTATGAAAAAAAGAGGAGGAGGGAAAATCATCACCCTTTCTTCGCCGGCGGCCCATGGTTACGTGGATTATTTTGGATGTATGGGCAGCGTAAAAGCCGCAGTCGAATCTTTAACGAGAAGTATGGCTGTTGAATTCAGTCCATACAATATACAGGTTAACTGTGTTTCACCAGGTCCTGTCTACGGCGAGCTACTTAATAAATGGCCGGAAAGCGAACGGTTGATTGCTCAATGGGAAGAAAACACTGTTTACGAAAGACTCTGCGAGGCGAGAGACGTTTCACATTTTATTGCATATCTACTCAGCGAACAGGTAAAGCTCTTTACAGGAAGCGTACTTGTGATGGATGGCGGTATTTCATCGCAGGGATGGTAAGAGAGCCCTGGCTTTTTACGTTGTTATTTATTGAGAAAGATGTTGAATTAATGAAATTAGGAGGTTGCGGAATTGTTCTGGGGTTACTTTCTCTGCTGTCAGGATGCGGCGGCACGGACCTGGGAACAATCGCGATCCATCCAACGCAGGAACACAATTCCGCCAGTGGCAGTCTGTACACGCCGTTCACCCAATCTCTTTTAAGGACTCATAGCTGGATGGATGAGGTCCGGCAAATTCACCTCAATACGGATCGTTCTGATAATGCCACAATCCTCTTAAAGGATAAAGAAAGCGACGCCTATTTAAAGGTTACGAATCTGCCTCTGAGTTATCTCGTTCCACGATTGCATTATCAGCCGGCCAATCCTCCTGACGATTTCGATGTTCTCAACTTGGTACTGGCGGAATTTTCCAGAAACAGCATCAGTGTCCCGTTGGGGTCTCCCGGCGACAAAATGGCCCACTACCAGACCAATCTTCAAGAAACCGTTCCCTGGAAATTAAAGGGTGATTATGATTTTGTTCCCAATGAATATTACAGGCCTCTCCGGGTAGGGGTGATCAATAATTGTTTGAAAGCCGGCCTCTGGGAAGTGAATGCCATGGATAGGTCCGGTGAAGTCTATCACGCTTGGTTTACTATGCCGGAAGACTTTTATTATGATCTTGTAGCGCGCGTGAATGGACTAAAATCTGAATTTATCCGTGAAGCTCTGGAATGGCAGGAGAATGAAGTGAAAATTGACCTCTATCGATTGAGAGAAGAAATTACAAGACTGGGTTTGGTCGGAATTACGCTGAAAGACGAAGAAGTTGGGTTTTCATCGCAGGGTTCTCGCAGGAAAATCCAAAGGGATTATGCCATGTTCGAAAACTCCGGACGGCTTTATCCACCGAGATATCTGAGTGATTTTCATAAATACCCCGTAGCCATGTCCAGTTTCATTGAGCCGGGTATTTATTCAGCCAAAAAGGAAGATCGTAGTAAATTTGACTTTTCTTTTCTTGCTTCGCCGAAATCCGCAGAGGTAAAAATTGTCAGACCCAAAACTAGTTACAAAAAGTACGATGGGACGCCCTCTTCAAAAAGGACGGTCGATGAAACCTATATAGAGATCATTATTGATCTGGGTCGGGACGAGAAAATGATCATCGGGAATTTGCCTTTGCATTTACTGGTGAAGCAGGAGGATTTTGTGATACATGGATTCGGTGTCGGCATTTTGCACGCCGTTGGATTAGCGGAAAGAAGAAAGTATTTAATAGAGCGGGGGCCTCATCCCAGCTATGCCTATCTTGTCGAACAAAAAGGCAGTGATTTATTCGGCTTAAATTCTCACGGTCGAGGAATCGAACAAATTTTCATACGCAGTCATCCCGATGATGCTACCCCACACTGGGAGATAACCATAACCTCTTATGAAAGAATTGTAGATCTGATTAAATATAAAGTAGATATGCCGAAATCCCTTCATAATATACAAAAGAAACATTCCAAAAAATATATACCGCCTGTTTATTTTAGTTATCGTGATGATAACATTAATTAAATGACTTGGCGAGAGATTCAATATGAACAAAATTAGAAACAAAAACATCTCAAAAAAGAAAATAGCATTTTTGATATTCTTCCTGCTTGCATTTCTTATAATGCATACAACAGTAATATCTACAGTGGAAAAGTATACAAATGTTACTGTAGAATTCGGCAGCGAATTTGAAGAGGACAGCAGCAGAGAGGCCATCTTAAAAAATATACAGAACCAGAATCAATCTCTGAATCCGGATGAATTTATAGAACTGCCCAAGCCGTCTCCTTTCAGTGAAATTGATATTTTTGATGACGATGCGAAAGACTGGTCGAGTTTTTTCGATGGTTATGCACCAACGGGCGTCCTGGTATTTGACGCGAATGGAGACAGCAGATTGGACGTTTATTTTTGCCGCAACGGCAATAGCTGGGTAAGGCCAACAGATGAAAACGCCGTACTCCTTGATGAGCCCTATCCCCAATACAACAGCCTTTATATGAATATGGGCAATGATGGGGAGGGGAACCCGATATATGAGCAGGCAAAAAATCTGGCTGCAATTAATGATACTTATGTGCAAGAAGAACTACTGGTAGAAAATTATCTTTTCCCGCGAAAAAGCGTAAAGGATTCGCAGAAAAGGATCGGACGTGCTTCTTCCATCGCTATAGCGGTTGACATTAATAATGACGGAAGACTGGATTTGATCGTTGCGAATATTCTGCCTGGAATGCTTTGGTCACACCCAAAAACCCAAAGAGTTTTAGGTCAATTTGTAAGGCCTGTGGGCCGGCAGGCGGTCAGGGCTAAATTGCCGCTCAGTGCCCAAGGGTTATATTTTATTAAAGATTATAAAGCTTCCGATCAGACAAACGTTGTGCGCAAATCATCCCGAGGTATAGAATCTGTGGGCGCCAATTCGACATTTCTAAATATGGGAGATAAGGATGGCGATGGACTTCCGGAATGGCGTGATGTCAGCCGTGAAATCGGACTGGAAGGAAAAAGAAATACCATGGCACTTCTTGCGGCGGATTTTGATCTCGATGGTGATATAGATATTTTTGAAGCAAATATTATGGATATGGACTATTGGCCTGGCGGCGCTGCCGCACTTGCTGGTGCAGCTAACCAATTATACATTAATCAATTAGTTGAAACTGGCAATTTAACTTTTATTGAGCGCTCTGCCAGTATGGATGTCGACGGTGTTTATGATGATAAAAATCCTGTTCCGAATTACTATCGATTGTACAAGATTCCTGTTTTGCCTGAAGAATATTCAATTGCAATGTTGAAATTTGAAAAATATCAACCGGATTTTTTGGAAATTAATGGTGAAAGTTCCGAAAACGGTCAGATATCCTGGGCGGCCGTAACACACGATGTAAATGACGATGGTTACCCCGATATCTGGGTTGCCAATGATCTCGGCTTCCTCCGGCTTTATTTGAATGATCAGGGTAAAAAATTCAAACTTTCGATGGATCATCCTCGTGCGAATCAAACTGGTTACTGGATGTCGCTCTCACCGGCTGACTTCAATGGCGATCTGAAAGAAGACTTATTTGCCGGAAACATTGGCGGGGCATCAATGAATCTGGCCATGCCTCTTCCCGATATTTATTCGTTATTCGATCCGGTTATGAGCGCATGCACCATAGCTCAACAGTTTTTTGGAAAATCCCATCATTCCATGCATTCCATTATTGACGGTTCGGACTTCAGGTTGGAAATTGATAATAAGGTCAGGCATTCCAGGATTCTCCCACCGGATGCATCGCTTGAGAACAATATTCGCGATTTCGTCACCGTTGATGCCAAAGATGTGGAGTTTGATCGGGAGAGTCTCGACCCCTACGAATTTACTTGGGGTTCCACTATAATTGATATACAGAATGATGGTAAGCAAGATCTGTACTGGGTCGGCTGCCTGCAAGGAAGAGGCGGAGGCACATTTCCGATTATGGGTACCGGCCCAGGCCGGTTACTGGTCAACGCGACCAAATATAAAGATAAATTACGCTTTGTGGATTTAACGGCCGAGCATCATCTGTTTAATATCCATGAATTGAAATATGATCGACTGGAAAGTGATGGATATATTTATCGTGAATCTCCCCTCCAGAATTGGGGCAAACGTAGTATGGTGTACAGCCATGATGTTAGTGTGTGGGGGTTTCACGGGCCAGGAATTGTAGAGCGGATTTCCAATCATGACCTGATACAAACCGCTGAGAATGGACGAGCTGCTGTTGCTGCTGATTTAAACAACGACGGGTTCGCCGATATCATGGTCAGAAATATTGGTGGGTATGACAGCCGCAGCTCAAAAGCGGAAAATCTCAAGGCCAGACTCAACGGAAAAATCGAGGTAATACCTGCCCATGACGCAAATTTTCCTACGCCGACAAATTATGAACCGGGTAGTACTCGAGTGTTCATTAATACCTATAGAAAAAACAACTGGATAAAAGTACAGTTGATTAATGACTCAGAAGAATCCTATAATAGAAATGCCGTAGGTGCTCAACTTATTATTAATAATAAATATATCATGGTTAATAGAAGTGGAACTGGTGGATTTATCTCTAATTATTTCGGTCCTCTACTATTTGGATTAAATAAGGAAGTGGCTACTACCGTTGAAGTACGCTGGCCTGACAAAAAACGCACGGTCACAAAACTGAAACTGCCAGATTACAACAAAGGACTTATAACCATTTCGAAAACCGAGGGAGTAGTGAGCTGGATACAATTTAAAGAGAGTAATTAAATGCTTCAATGGTTGAAGAAATCCATGTTCCGAATTTCCTATGAGGATGTCTCTTTTGATAAGCTCGGATATGAGGATTGTAACCCGGATGTTCGTTCGCATCTGGAAAAAGTCCTTTGCGTTTTTATCGATGGATTTGATCTGGCATTGGAAACCCAGGATTATAAACTCCTCAGGAGGAAATTGGAACGAAAATTCGATGATCATCATAAGGGCTTTGCATTCGAAGGCGCTGCCATGTATTTGGCTATGCTTGATTTATTGACCCCATGGAAAGCCGGAAGACTGCGAGCCTTTATGGATAACGCGGCTCAGAAGCACGATTTTATCATTACCGTAGGAGCTGGTTTCGCAGTAGCTCGCGTTCCCTGGGGGCTTAGCAACCTGGATAGCTTTATGCGGAAATTAGAACCAAGGCTCGCCTGGTGTGTGCCGGATGGGTACGGTTTTCATCAGGGCTTCTTCCATCATCAGCGTTTCATTGAACAATGCCAGGAGCCTCCCAGTATTTTGCCAAATTATGCCCGGCAGCTTTTTGATTCCGGGATCGGACGCAGTATGTGGTGGGTTAAAGGCGCCTCTCCCATACGAATTCAGCAGGCCATTGATCGATTTCCCAAAACAAGGCGGCCGGAACTGTGGTGCGGCATGGGTATGGCATGCTCTTACGCCGGCGGGGTGAATGACAACGCTTTACTGGAGTTAGAGAAACTATCAGGATCTTACCGGACGGATTTTCTCTCAGGCATTCCCTTTTCCGCTCACATGCGGCAAAAAGGCGAAAATCCTTCTGCTTGGACTGATCGTGCTTGTCAATTATTACTCAACATGACCGCTGATCACGCATCTACTTTGATAGGGGAGTACATAGATGATATCACCAATGGGTGGAAAGGAACTGAAAAAAAAATGTGGGAAATGGGCTATACACTGGTTCGGCAACGCCTTAAAGTACGCTTTCGAATCGCAAAAGGAAAAACAATATCTCTTGATACGGCAGCTCATATAGAGCATTAACAGAAAATTAAAAGAGTGCAAAACCGATGACGAAGAAAAATGACGTTGACGTAGTCATACTGGGTAGTGGAATAGGTGGTTCCATGCTGGGTGCTATCCTGGCCAAACACAAATTGAGTGTGCTTTTGTTGGATGCTGGTACTCATCCCCGATTTGCAGTTGGGGAAGCCACAACACCGGATACTAGTTTTCGGTTTAAGCTTTTGGCTCATAAATACGATTTGCCTGAGATCATGCATTTCACTTCCTTTCATCGACTTCGTGACAATGTGAGCCCGGCATCCGGCGTCAAAAGAGCCTTCAGTTTTGTGTATCAGAGAGAGGGCAAGGAGCAAAATCCACAAGAGACTCACCAGTATCCGACCTTAGCGCCACCAATGGGTCCGGATTGTCATTTTTTTCGTCAAGATACGGATGCTTACATGTTGTCCATCGCCCTGACTTATGGCGCGGCAGTCCGGCAACAAACCTGCGTGTCGGAAATTGAATTTGAGAAGGATAAAGTGCTTCTGAACACCGACAAAGGGGAGTCTTTTACGACCAAATATCTTGTTGATGCTGCAGGATTTCGTTCACCATTGGCCGATAAATTAGACCTTCGTGAAGACTCTTCTATTCTCAGGACCAATTCCAGGACGATTTTTAACCATATGGTGGGTGTGAAGCTTTATGAGCAGATTGGGCAGCCCAGGAAAAAATACGGTTTGAAATATCCACTTTCGCAAAGCACCTTGCATCACATCTTTGACGGTGGCTGGTTCTGGATCATACCATTTAATAACCATCTGGACGCCGTTAACCCGCTTTGTAGTGTCGAACTGGTGCTCAATCGAGAGATTCATCCCGAAACCGGTATGGACGCAGAGGAAGAGTTTTTCAAATATGTCAACATGTTTCCAGAAATGACCCGTCAGTTCCATGGATCGCAGGCCGTACGAACTTGGGTTACTACCGGCCGAATGCAATACTGTTCTAAGAGAATTACCGGGCATCGTTATTGTCTTTTGGCACATGCTGCTGGATTTATCGACCCCCTGTTTTCTTCCGGTTTGAATTTAACAGCGGCCACTGTTGATCTAATGGCTAAACAGTTACTGAAGGCTTTTCAATCCAACGACTTTTCCGAGGAAAATTTTAAGCACATCGATGATTTCTTTCAATCTAACCTAAAGATTTACGACGAAGTTGTGGGTGCAGCATTTGTCTCCTTTCGAGACTATGATTTATGGGATGCCTGGTTCCGGGTTTGGGTTGTGGCTCTTTTAGTCGGTACGGCCCTCAATGCCAATTTGTATCTTAAATATCTTGAAACAAAGGACAAGTCCTTTTTGGATAAATCCGAAGAAGAGCCTTACAACGGATTGCTTGGTTCAAAATTTTCTGACCTGAGGGAACTGTATGATCAGGCTCTTTCGCAGATGGACAGGGTGCGTGATGGACATACTGAACCCAAAGAGGCCGCGCAAAATATTCGTAGCCTATTTAAATCCATGAGCTATTGCCCAACTTTCTGGCGTTGGCATGACCCGAAAGTTCGGACCACTCCGGCCTTTACATTTTGGGGGATGACAAGAATGTACATTTGGTACTTGTTGCATGCACCGCGTCACGTACGTAATCATATGTTTGATTGGAATCCCATCAAGGCCTACGCGTTCATATTTCGTTCTATTAGGCGAAATAGCATCATGTCCACAAGGAGGAAACGGTTCTATATACGAGATGTTTTCAAAGCCTGGAATAAAGACTGGCATACGAAATGGACATTGGAAAATAAATGAATTTCGATACAATGGATATTCCAAATTGTTTACATTTTACATCAGGATATGCTTTATTCTTTTAGTTAAGTGTTTGTGAGTATTTGATAACCCACCCATGGGCAAAGATCCTGGGAAAAAAATATGATCAGAGTAAAAACGCGCTGATCAATGCGGAAGCGACAAATTCGTTATCTAAGAAAGGAGGAAGTTAGAAATGAATCATAATTCTGCAAATGCTATCCCCATTGTTTCCAAGACTGACATACCATTCACGGTTCTAAATTTATTCTCCACGGCTGCAGCAATCACCTTGCCCTTTTTTTACTACTCTAAGTCAGCTATTACGGCTTTCTTCATATTCTATGCTATAACAGGGCTTGGTTTAACACTCGGCTATCATAGACTTTTCGCACATCATTCCTTTTCCGTTCCTCTTTGGCTGGAACACATCATTGCCATTTGCGGATACCTGGCCATTCAACGCGGACCGATTTTCTGGGTCTGCATGCATCGATTGCATCATAAGCACACTGAAATTCCCGGCAAAGACCCCCACACGCCTAAAGAGGGGATATGGCATGTACATTTTGGCTGGAATCAAAAGAGACGAAATGATGTCTGGGAAAAGAGCATTTATAGAGACCTTGCGCCTGATCTGGTGAATGATAAGCTGTATTTATGGATGGATAAGGAATCAAATGATTATATCACCAATTTCTCATTAATAGCTATTTCATTTGTAGTTGGAGGTTTTATTGGAGGCATATATTCATTTGATATTTATAACGCCATCTGCTTTGTTGTCTGGGTAGGTCTTCTCAACCGTGTTGCCCTGTTACACGCATTTGGTCTGATAAATTCAGTCTGCCATTTGATTGGTACCAGGCCCTTCAAACCAACAGGCGCCGATTCATCCGTAAACAATTTTTTGGTTGCCCTGATTATTTTTGGTGAAGGCTGGCATAACAATCACCATACTTTTCCATCTTCCGCCCGCCAGGGGCTGCGCTGGTATCAAATAGATATAGCCTGGTATGTAATTTGGCTTATGGAGAAAATTGGACTTGCGAAGGATGTTAAACTGCCGAGAGAAAGATCTATTACAAAGAGACTGGTCAAAAACCAAAAGCAGGCATTGCCTTAGTCGATTCACGAAATTCTGAATCCAGATTTAATCCTACATTTGTTTGAAGGAAGGGAAACAATATGAAAAAGAAAGTGAAATTGGAGCTGTATAAAGAGTATCCGGAGCCAAATGAGGAAGAAGTTACCAAGAAGCTTACTGAACTCTTAAAGAAATTGATAGAGAAGGACTACTTGACGGGTACAACGTACCGGGATACTCATGCCAAAGGCCATGCCGCTGTTAAGGCAGAATTTATAGTTGAACCTGGTCTGCCTGAAGACTTGCGTGTGGGGCTATTTAAAGAAGCTCGAAGTTACTCTGCCTGGATTCGTTTCTCAAATCTGAATCCAAGCCCTCAAGCTGATATCAACAGAGATATACGTGCTATGGCCATTAAGCTTATGGAAGTCGACGGGAAAATGTTATGGGAAGACGAAAAAAATGCTAAGACCCTGGACATTATTATGATGGCTTCTCAAACGTTTTTAGCGCCAAATCTTGCTCAATTTTATGATTTAGAAGCGGCTATTTATAAAGGCGGACCTAGCGTTTTGTGGTTTTTCTTGACTCATTTTCGAATCGCTAGAACCATATTGGCCGGACGGCAGAAGTGTGCCAATCTTTTGGAAGTTCCATATTGGAGCCAGACTGCCTACGCTTATGGACCGAAAGCGGTACAATATCACCTCAAACCTTGTTCAAATAAAACCAGTAATATCCCAAAAAAGCCCAAGAATAATTACTTGCGCGAAAAATTAAAAGAACAATTAGCCCAAGAGGAAGTCAGATTTGATTTTATGATCCAGTTTCAAACCAATCCTTATAAAATGCCTATTGAGAATCCTATCGTGGCATGGGATGAGACACTTTCTCCCTACCGGAAAGTTGCCACTATTAAGATTCTTCCCCAAAGTTTTGATTCACCGGCGCAGATGGAATTTTGCGAAAATTTATCGTTTAATCCGTGGCGTACCTTTCCGGAACACAAACCCCTAGGTGGCATCAACCGAGCTCGCAAATCAGTATATCCGGCAATCTCAAAGTTTCGACACTATAAGAACTTTGCGCTAGATAAGGAACCTACGCCAGATACATTCACAACCGAATTGAAGGAGTAGCTATGAGTGAGTTTCGACGACGTTTCCTACAGTTCTTAATGGTGCTCATCGGAATCGCGTTTTTGGCGATTTATCCGATGCAGAACTTGTGGCCGGAGGGATGGGCATGGCCTCCGGAACCCGGGCCGTATGCACTCATTCTCATCGCAGTGCTGGGGACGCTCGGCGTTTTCCTTATCTGGGCAGCGCGCCGTCCAGAAGAGCATGTGAGCTTGCTGTGGTTTACGTTCTGGTCGAGCCTAGTCCACGCCCTTTTTATGACTGTGATGGCGATCCGCGATCCTAATGTGGACCTGCTGTACCACATGCTAGGTGACACGGGCCCCTTGTGGATCGCTGCTATCCTCCTGGGCTGGCTGATTCCGCGCCAGCGAGCGGCGTAACGTCCAAAAACTCGATCTCGAAAACGTTACAAGCTTTGAAAAAGGGAAGAATCTTAATTTTCAGATGAAGATATGGAGGATTATTGAATGGATGCAAAGGAGGAGCTTGCTAAGTATCTGTAAATGTGCCCTATATTGAGGAGTAGTATTTTAACCGAAATATTACAAAAAACATTTGTGATTCTACTTTTAATGAAATGGAGGATTTAATCATGAGGATTGGAAAAATAATCAAGAAACTTTGGATTATTGCGCTTGCGTTAATCGTGGTAGTTGCAGGGATAGCGGTGTATGTCATTTACTTTTCCGGCCTGCCGAAGTCTGTTAAAGTCTATGACATAGTGCGTCTCAACAAAGAGTGGACAGAGGAGGAGCGTCAATGGTACTATCATACCTCTCAAGGATCCGAGATCATGCCATATGATTGGTTTGTGGCCATGGAACAACCCGACAATAAAAAGCTATTCATTGATAACGACCATATGACACAGTTCCGATTTATTCCGGATCCGAACACATTATACAACCCTGATCTTTTACCCGTTGGCTTTGCCAAGGATGATCCCGACCCGGTGACCGGGATACAGAATATCGGCTTAACCTGTGCGGCCTGCCACACAACCCAGATTAACCATAAGGGTATGGGTATCCGCATCGATGGCGGCTCCGGCATGGTGAACTCTAACAAATTTCTCGAAAGGTTAATTATAAGCATGACCGTCACCCCGGTGGAACCCAGTAAATTTGCCCGCTTCGCAAAGAGAGTTCTCAAAAAAGAGTATACTGAAGCCGGGGCAGATTCGCTTAAAAATGAGTTAATTAAACTTCTCAAGAAACTGATCGAAGGACAACTCCAGCAGATAGCAATGGACAAGTTGCATGGTCAATCCCCTACTGTGCAAGGCTTCGGCAGGGTCGATGCTCTCGGCGCGGGAGGCAATACGTTATACGGCAAAATTGACACAAAGAACCTTCGAGCGTTGAACGCGCCTGTAGTTATATTTCCTCTCTGGTACACACACCAATACGATTGGGTGCAGTCGAACGGCTCTATTCATCAGCCAATGTCGCGGAATATCATTGAAGCACTGGCCGTGAGTTCCAGTCTTGTCTTTCCAGGAGGTGACTCCCGTTATCCCCGTTATTTGTCGAGCGCTAGGTTGAAGAACTGTTACTTGATGGAGGAGTTAATCAGCAAGTTAAAAGCGCCTGTTTGGCCTGAACACATTCTGGGAGAGATCGACAGGGAAAAAGTGAAACGGGGCAAGGATATCTACAAGAAATACTGCGTGTCTTGCCATGGAAAAATATTGGAGAGTACGCCAAAAGATTCAGTTGCTGCACGATACGACAAAAGATATTATATATTGCGGCTGTTCCCGTTCGAGGAAATCGGCACGGACACGATGGATGCAGCTAACTTTGCCAATCGCACGCTAGATGCTACGAAAATTGGGTTGAAAAAGGACGAACCAGGAGCGACGGTAATTGCTATGGTTCTTTCCGGGATAGAGGAACTCAGATATGACGAACTCAAGCTTCCTCTCGAAGAGCAGTATAAATGGAACGGCTACCGTGCTTTGGAATTACGTGCGCCGAAGGCTTACCCGGCACGCCCGCTGGCCGGAATATGGGCGACAGCGCCTTTCCTTCACAACGGATCCGTCCCAAATCTGTATCAGCTTCTGCTGCCGGCGGAAGAACGGGACGAGACGTTCTATCTCGGAGATCTGGAATTCGATCCAAAGAACGTTGGGTATGTGACGGACAAGTTTAAAGGCGGCTTCAAATTCGATGTCAGTAAAACCGGTAACTCAAATTCTGGGCACGAGTACGGCACCTCGCTGACCCATGACGAGCGTATGGATCTCATTGAGTATCTGAAAAATCTTAAATTTTCCGATGAAGATATGGAGGATTATGGAAGAGATCCGAAGGAGGAGCTTGCTAAGTATCTAGATAAATATCCCGAAATTGCCAAGAAATACTATGAAGGTTATTATTAAGATGCACTTGATATTATAGAGTAAAAACAGTTCAACCTGATATGATTATGTTCGAGCAGCCTCTTTTGATCTAGTTCGATTCCTAACTCTATTTACTCATTTAAGTAATATCCTGTAAACTAAACAGAATGGAAATACAAAACACTGCAGAAAAAATAAAATCGAAAAGATGAGGGGTTCGTAATTATGGGGGTAAGGGACAGCCGGCAAGTTTAACAACATCTTCAAAAAAAAATGCAACTTTACCTGATTAAGTATGATGGTTCGATAAGGCGCACTGACAATAATTGCAAAGATCAGACCTGAAAAACTGAATGAGCTCAGGAGTCAACTCGTGCTGGTTGAGGAAATGAATGTTGAGAATCGCAAGAATTTTTTCTTGGAGAGATTCGAGTCCATTCACTTCGCACGCTGGGTAATCCTTGAAGAGAAAAAAGATCTGTATGGAAATACGATTTTCCCCAGCCTGGTATTCTCAAGCAATTTTGATGGTACGATCAAGAGCCACCTCAACGACCTTGTGAGTATAGCCGTTGCAGATTTGGAGAAAATTGGACTTGCAAAGGATGTTAAATTGCCGAGAAAAAAATCTATTACAAAGAGACTGGTCAAAAACCAAGAGCAGGCAACGGCTTAATCGATTTGAAATACAGAATGGAGATAATTATGGCTGGCAGTTTTTGGCGCAAGGCATCATGGGAATTATTGCATGTAGTTTCCTTGTATATACATTTGAAACAACGGGGCTCGCATCTTCATATGAAAATTCAAGATTCTTCCCTTTTTCAAAGCTTGAAATGTTTTCGAGATTGAGTTTTTGCACCTTACTTCGCACGCTGGCGTTAAATCAGTCAGCGCAGGAGGGTGGAAGCGATTTACAAGGGGCCCGCTTCACAAAGAGCCCAACCCAGTTCGGATTCCGAAGCTCCGATGAAACTTCGAATCGCAGAGCGGATGGCCATGAGGATTTAAAGGAGGAGTTTGCTACATATACTTTTTTATGCCTGGAATCCGGGCAATTAAGTGCTTGTCGAGCTAATAAACGAATAAGAAATGGAGGATAATTTATGATGAGATTTCCAACTTATAGATATCGAGGCTCTACTTTTCGGGAAGTAAGAGATCTGATGTTTAGCGATCCCTACGAAACTCTGCCACAAAACGTGGTAACACTGGGAAGTTTCTACAAAGGGATTAAAAACAAGCTTTTCAAGGCTGCTCAGAGGGCACTTGATGACTCCTCGGATACCGGCCCCTACTTCCAAAGACTAATCCATCCAAATGGAATTGCTTTGGCCGGGACGTGGCAAATTAAAGAAGATTCTCCTTATTCCGGTTATTTTAAAAAAGGGTCGAAGGGGTTGATTATCGTGCGAAGTTCCGTCGTTCTTTCCAAGACAAAACAAGGACAAAACCGAGGCTTCGCATTTGCCGGCAAGATTTTTCCGACAATGGATCCTGACGAGAGGGTCAAGACTGCAGACTTTTTTACGATCGATGTCTTACTCGGCACCAAGGCCAGGTATTTTACCGATGTCTCCTTGACCAATGAAGTGCCGCCTGGTTTCAATCTTGATATCATTCGGCTTTTCGGGATCATTATTTCATCAATAGGCACGCTTGTCCGAGCGGACTTTAATGCCTTCTACCGTCCCACCTACCCGGTTGCCGAGCTTGGATTAGCTGAGGGCGAGGAGTCGAATGCCCCGAAGTGGATGATGATCAAAGCATGGAGCGGAAACCGCAAGGTCGATAGGGCTGATTTCCGTGATGAACTGAGAGTTGAGAATTACAAGGACGGGGAGCTGTTTTTCAACATCTCTGTCGCATCCAAAAAATTATTATCCGGCGGCAGAGATTGGCAATATATAGGCTACATCAAGCTCACCGAAAGCGTTACATCGGAATCCTGTGACCATAGGCTTGTCTTCCAGCACCCCAAATTAAAAAAAAAGAACAAAAAAAACTAAGAGCAGGAGCTAGCCATGAAAAGAATATTTAAAAGTATTTATTTGTTCATACGCGCAGTGTTGACCCCGTTTGGTGCTCTTCCTACGCTGTTTGCAAACAGCAAGATACTCAGGGTTACCGTAATTGTTTTGGTTGTGTTGTTCGGCCTGTACAAACTCTATGAATTGGTCTTCCCCGAACCGCCAAAGTCGGTAATGGTTTACGGCATCTTTCAAACCGAACAAGATTGGACCGAGGATCAACGCCAGAAATACTACCAAACCAGCCAGGGATGCCTCATTGTGCCCTATAACTGGTTTCTGGCCCTGGAACAGGCGCCCAAACTTAATTGGCCAATCAACCTCGTAAACAAAAACCTATTTCGGTCGGATAAAAATATGACCAGGTATCGCGTGATCCCGGACCCCAGGCCAAAATACAATCCTGACCGGCTACCCATTGGCATTACCAAGAATGTCGTCCGCGACGAATATGTTGACCAATTGGGCGACGGCCATAAAGAATGGATGAGCTACTCCTGTGCACTCTGTCATACTGCCCAGATTAACTACAAAGGATTGGGTATCCGCATTGACGGCGCACCAAGTATGTGGAATTTTGCCACATTAAACCAGGTTATGACTAGTAGCCTCATTGCCACCGTTGAACTACCCACTAAATTCAGGCGCTTCGCAGATAAGGTTCTTGGACTAGAAGGCAGGGAGAATACCAAGCAAGCAAGGGACTTGCTTAAAGAGCAAGTGAATAAATATATCAAAAGCCCGCTCATCAGTAACGCGTTGAAAGCTGCGTTGAATAATACGTACACCCCCGTGTCGGGTTTTGGCCGGATGAATGCACTGGGTCGGGGGGGTAACGGGCAATTCGCCCAGCTCGATCCCCGTAATATTGCAGCCTCAAAAGGGCCTGTAAGTATTCCCCCAATCTGGTACACCCACGAATATGATTGGGTGCAGTCAATTTCAGGAATTAACCAGCCAATGGGGCGGAACGTTACAGAATCATGGGGCGTGAATTCCATCGTTGACCTGATAAACCCGAATCGCGATAGACTCTTCGCGTCAACCGTAACGATGAAGGACATGTTCTGGATGGAGACCCTGATCTCAGTGCTGGAACCTCCCAAATGGCCCGAAACTATTCTGGGAAAGATAAACCGGGATGCAGTGAAGCGAGGCAAGTATCTTTACGAGGAAAAAATTTGGGAGGATGCCCGTAGGCCGGCTCAAGCAGAGCTCGCGGCAGACACCGCTAGCCATATATATCCTCCGAATCCAGACCGTACTGCAAAGGGATTCTGCGCACGTTGCCATGCGCCCGTAAGACATGTTAACCCAAATAAATGGGGCAAACGCTATATCCAATTGCCTCTGTACAGGCTCGATGTAATCGGGACGGATCCCTGGGACGCAGAAGATTTTGCCGGGCACGAAATATATACCCGAAACCTTAGTTGGCTTTTCGACGGCAAAGAAAAGGTCGGTATAGGAGAGGCGCTCTTGAAAGTAACGACAGAGGTGATGAAACGGGGATACGAAGAACTCGGAATTACGGATACAGCGTTACAGGACACAATGAACGGCTTTCGAGAAAATCTTTATCGCGCACCGCTCGCTTACCCGGCACGCCCCCTGGCAGGATACTGGACAACACCGCCCTTTCTCCACAATGGCTCGGTTCCCAATTTGTATCAGCTTCTAAGTCCTGTGAAAGAGCGAGACGAGTCATTCTGGGTTGGAGATCTGGAATTCGATCCCGTACAAATCGGCTACAAAACGGAAAAGTTTGAAGGTGGCTTTGAATTCAAAATCAAAAGAGGCGTTTTTAGCACTTTGTTAAACACATTCCTGGGAGTGTTTAGAGGCCGGCTAGAATATGTGCGCGAAATTGACGGCAACTCCAACGCCGGACATGAATTCCGTGATGCCGAAAAAAATACGCCAGGCGTCATCGGCCCTTACCTTGAGCCTGCGGACCGCATGGCCATCATCGAGTATATGAAGGTCCTCGGTTATGATTCCTTAATATCTCAAGAGGAACTTGAGCGCCGCAAAGCAATTCTTAAGGGCTTGGCGAGTGAATATGAGGAGAGCTATGAGAAGAGTAAATATGATAAGAAAGAGGATTGAATCTAGTGAGAGATACCTGGCGCTTTGTCCATATTATTTTGACACATAATAAGCCAATCACCAATTCTGATTTCTAACTCTTGTTATGCCTGATCCAAGAACTCAGTTTGTGAATTTCAATTATTGGAATTCTATAGCATGTAATCACTTTCCGTTGCCTTATGGTAAAGGCGACAAATCAAAGTAAATCTATAATAGGACTTTGATGACGGCAAATCATGCAAACAGTACGAATGATTCTTCTAGGGATTTCGATGAATTTAAATTGTTAGCAGAACAAGGTAGAGAATATTTTAGTTACTATTTACGTTCAGTAGCATTGTATATAGCGGTTTTAGGAGCACTACTTAAATTCTTCTTCGACGCAAAAGAAGGTGCCCGGCTCCCCTTTTTCTTATTCGGGGTAATATTCAATATTGCAGTCTTAATTGCTATGAGAACAGCAATTAGTGTTTATAAAACTATGGCGGTTCGTCATACAAAATTAAGCGAAAAACTTGATCTTGCGGATGTTTATTATCCACCTACCATAAATACTTCGAAGCTTTATTTAGGTATCGCCGTTATTAGCACAATTGTCTGGAATTTTCTTTATTGTTTAAGGTAAGAAAACTATCAAATCAAATAGACTTGTACATTATTGGAGCCGGATATTTTCATAGAGTCTCTTCCGGACTATATTTACGATCCGGATGGTTGTGATAGGTGTAATTCTGATAAAGGCATATCCCGCAGATAGCCGTTAAAGTTTTTTAAAGAGGAATAAGGATTGGATAGTTTCTGATGCGTAAACGTCACTTGTTGAAACGATTAGCATTTAATTAACGAAAGTTTTTATCAATTAATTAAACAAAGGAGGTCAAAATGATAACTAATCCAGAAAAAAGAGAACCCAAATTCCTGGAAGAAATTACTCTTCAACCCAATTACCTGGTAGAATTTACTCTTCGTCCAAGCTTTTTCCAGCAGAATAAACCGGAACAACAACTGGAACTTCTTAGAGCAGAATTTGATCATGGAGAAATGCTTCAGAAAAAGGGTATTCGTATAGCCGTCTATGCAAGTATTGGAAAGCTTTGGGCTGCTTACGCCGCTGAATCTGAAAGTGTTCTTGAGGAAATCTTGAGGGAATTTCCACTGTATAAGTATAATAACATGGAAATTGCAAACTTAATACCAAATGTTCGTCCGTAGAAAATGACGTGCTTCAATCCGGGGCCGTTCCACTCCCTAAACATGGATATCCGATTAGAATATTTTTTCAGTAGCCGGGAGCTGTAGATGCTTTGAAACCGGGTACATCAAACGAAATACCGGAATAAATTCAGATAAGAAATTACGACCAGTGCAAAAACCTCAGGTTGAAAAAATCTTAGTCTCTGAGTCAGAGAAACAGAAAGCACCGGCGAAAATTTTTATTCTTGCAAACCAAACAGTTGATCAAAGGTTTGAGTATATCAAGAAGATTGACATGCTTTCCATTATTCCTAAGAAAATCAACTACAATTCTTCCACTTTTTGAAAATATGACGAGGTGATCGATGGAATGCCAAGAAGCAACCTGGCAAAATTGGGAAGGCGATCAAAAATGCACAGCAGAACTGTGCGTGGCGGATAATTTAGAGGATCTGCGGGAGATTATAAAGAAAGCCAAGCGGGAGGGCAAAACCATCCGGGTCGCTAATGGCGGCCTCAATAATTCCTACTCAGCCTCTTTCTCGGGGAGTCCCGTCGTAAATAACGACGGCGGGATTATTGTGCTCATCCCCAAGCTGAATAAGGCCCGCGTGCACGAAGACGGCAGTAAACGAATCACCGCCGAAGCGGGCATGCTGCTGAGAGACTTCACTAAATTCGCCCTCGAGAACGGCCTGGGCCTGGTCACCATTCCTGTTCCTGTGTTTATCCAGATGGGAGGTGCCGTTGCACTCAGTTGTCACGGCTGCGGCAATGATAGCGGCACCATTTCCGACACCGTGGTAGCGATGGATATCGTCACCCACGATGGGACTATCAAGACCATTACCGAGGCAGAGCCCGAATTGCTCAAGGCGGCTCAGGTGAATTTAGGAGCGCTCGGCATCATGCACAACATCACGTTGCAGTGTGTCGATGCCTACAAGCTCTGCGCCGTTGATGAATTTCTCCCCTTGAAAGAAACCATAGAGAACATCAAAGACCTGGTTGCCAGCCACGATTATGTAGAACTCTTCTGGTTACCCTTTACCGACGAAGTGTGGGTGAAGCGGTGGGATAAAGTACCGTGGGATACCCCGAATAAGAACGTACCCGGGTTCTGGAATAAACTGCAACAAATGATCCAGGCGCAGGGAGGCACCCTGGCACTCAAGTTCGCCCTCCGCTTCCCACGGATAACGCCGCTGTTGTCGAAAACACTCAAGAAATTGACGTGGACGGGTGAGCGAGTGGCGCCGTCCCCGTCCATCTTCCATTACCAGGAATATTTTCCCCGCAAACTCTGGGACCTTTCCTACGCGGTTGAGTGCGGCGACGAGTTCGAAAATCTCAAGAGCGTCTGGAATCTCGTCATCGACAAGGTGTGCGAATATGCCAAACCGAAGCCGGGAAAAAGCTGTACTTCGACCTGGGGATACCAGAAGTACGCCAAGTTCCCGATTAACTTCTTGATGCACATCCGCTTTCTCAACCACAGCGGTGGCTACCTGGCCCCCGCCGTCGGTGACAGGCGGATCTTTATGTTCGAGGCCATCACCTACATGGGAACGGCGGACTACAAGAAATTCTTCGACGAGATCGAACACCACCTGTTGAAACTGGGCGGCAGGCCGCACTGGGGCAAGACTTATAGCTATAATAATCTGAACTACGACAAGATCTATGGCGAACACATGGTGAAGTTCAAGAAGATACGCCAGGAGATGGATCCCGGCGGTTTATTTTTGAATGATTTCATGCGTAAAGTGTTTAGTTTGCAAAAACAGGCGTAGGTTTTTGCATGGCGGTATTACGATTATCTGGAATGAATGATCGCGAAGATGAATGGAGTCGTCTTTTTATTTAGTGCCATCTCACCGCGATTTTATGCTCAGAGTTTTTTAGGAACTTAGTCATTTAATAACAGGAGGAATCTGTAAATGGCCGTATCATCTGAAATATTTCGACAGGTAATGAGTAAGTGTTGTACAGGCGTTACAATTGTCACAATAAAGAATAACGGTGTGATTCATGGATTAACAGTTAACGCTTTTACGTCTGTTTCATTAGACCCACCCCTAATATTAATTTGCAGAAAAAAAAATGGCAACGACGATATGTTTATCTCTGAGGGTCATCCCTTTGTTGTAAATATCCTTAGTGAAGAACAAATAGAACTGGCAAATCGGTTTGTAAATTCAGCATTAAATGCTGAAGAACGATTCAAAAATGTACCTTTTCGAGAAACAGAGCGACATGTACCAATTTTAGAAGGCAATTTAAGCCATTTGGAATGTCGAATAGTTAATCAATTTGATGGCGGTGATCATATCATTTTTCTTGGCGAGGTTGAACGCGCGGATTTTTCGGAAGGGAAAAGACCCCTTTTGTTCTATAAAAGCCAATTTCATCATCTTTAATTTTGCTATTTTGGTGCAGCTCACATGTCATGAGTCACGATAATACGAACTCCTTTGGCGTCCTTTAACTGATAAGGTATGGATTAAGCAATGGGCCAAAAGTTAGTACCCGAAGACCACGTCTATCGAATTAAGGTAAGTGACTATTACTTCTATGTTAATCTCATGATTAGGATGATGATTATGTACCTTGCCATTGTTGGCGTATTGTTGAAGTTCGCGATGATTGAAAAAAACTCTATTAATTATTACATCATTGTCGCGGTTGGCATTATTTTCTGTTTTTGGACCGCCAGGTTTATTTTCGTCCACCAAAAAGCTGAAGAAACATTAAAAGGTAGCTTGGATACTCTAGCGGAAGAACTGGGAATTATCGACCACGTTGCCGACGCCAAACGGATAGTGCAGTTGGGCAAATCACTAGCTTTACTCAATTTAGCTGTGCTAATTATCTTCATCGTAATGGCTGTTCGCGGGCCCCCGAACACCGAAGCAGAGCGCACCAAGCCCGGCACAATTCAAAATTTTTCTATGGTGACTGCTGACCAAAGCCAACTTGGATGAGAATCGATGCGGTGGTGTTCTTATCAAGGTTAGACGCCTTTCAACAAACGAACCGACTGCAATTCTATTTTTATTAAATTATTAAAGTTGAGAGGTTCCACCGATGATTTCATTTTTAAAAAGCTGTGTTGATGCCGTGTCCGATGTGGCTACCGCCTTTCTCAGGGCTATTGGGCTAAAGTCAAAATCCGATGATAAGATTGACAGCGAGGTCGACCAGGCTCTCGACAAAGTGGAAGATTTAGTTGAAGATATCCTGCAAAAATATCCCTTGCCAAAGCTTATAGACGATGTAAAGGATTTTGCCGGGATAAGCCATGAGTTGGTCAAGCTTTTCAGTTTTCTCATCAAAGAAGCGGAACGCTTTGAGAAGAAATCAGGCAGGGAGAAGAAAGAGTTTGTAGTGGATGCAGTCTTGGCGGTTTATGATAAGTTCAATATCGATCTGCCCGATATTCCCCGATTTCTTGAGAAGCCGTTTCTAAGATTACTTACGGAACTGCTAATAGATTACATGGTCGATCTGTTCAATACTAATTTTGGCAAAAAATGGCACGAATTGACGGGTGTGTAGTCGAAGGTTTTGAAATGTATATTAACACGACATCTATCCACCATCCTTTTCCACGCAACGAACAATTTCCTCGAATTACTCCATTGCGGTTTGTCACCCCTGAGATTAAATCTGCATATCTCTCGGAAAGTTTTGTCGATCCGATGATTGTGCTGAATCCCCAATACCCAAAAATGGCCAGGCGCTTATTCTTCTAGTAACTGGGTAAGTCGCTCTTTTTCCCCCGGCCACCGGGAAAAGTAATTCCGTAGAAAATCGAATCACGAACGATATTTGTTCTAGGTTCGATTCCTAGTGGGCGCACTGCTTAAACCCTGTAATATTAATCTGTTACAGGGTTTTTTGTTTCTCGCCAATTTGACTGGTTTTGGCTCATTTTTACTCCTTATCAACGATAAAATGTCACGATACTGTCACAGCAAAAAAGGGTCTTAGCCTATTGTTCTCTAATTGATACTGTTTTGGTAATCAGAAAAACACATGGTAACATTTTTATTAATCAGAAAAACCCTCTGCTCACGAAAGGGAATGACACATTACCAATTTATTCTGTGACCATTGATAGAGGGCTTGTCCCAAGAGATACGCTGGAAAGAAAAATGAAGAAAGACGCTAAATCAGGTGATAACTTATTTGAAAATCCGTGTTCATCCGTGGCTAAACCAAAAAATCACAATCCACTCAAAAAACGTTCTTGCCAAAATCTAATATTTTCGTTATATATTTAGCTATCCCCTACAAACACTATTTTTCTTTTCTCCGTTTTACATACATATCTACAATTCCCTTTATAATCTCCCGCACTTCATCGTCCACCTCCAATAAGCCTGCCACAATAGGTTGCATATGCGGTATATGATCCGTAGCCCTGCGCTTCTCCGCTCGGGCATCTTTATTATACTTGCCTTGCCTCCTTAAAATATATTCAGCTAAAGTTTCCCCGGTAGCCAGCCAAATAAAATCTTCATTCAAAGCCTCTGCTACCGACTGGATTTTGCTAAGGCTGGGCTCTATTTTATCATTCTCATAAGCACCGATAGTATTGAAATGTGATTTTGTTTTTTCAGCTAATTCCCGCTGCTTTAAATTTGCTCTATATCGTGAGGATTTTAATCTTTCACCAAAAGTTGACATAATAATCACATCATAATATTAAATAAGTATTGACAACAACAGAATACTATTATATATTCTGTTATCTTTACTTGTAGAAAAGTAACTCCAGGAGCCAAACAAATGGGATTTGAAAAAGGAAAGAATTCGAACAATCAAAGCATTTTAAGACTATTGCCTAAAGAGCTTATCAAAAAAGGTTTTTTCTCTGGCCTAAAAATTAAGGCCATTTTCCCAGATGCTGGCTGTTACGGCTCCAACCTTTGCGGCCAGCACTGTATTATAAAAATACTACAGCTTAGAATCAAGAAAAAAGGGTTTCTTAATTTTCACTTGAATGGAAGAAAAATCATAAAAAAGACTCCATCTTTACCGTCTCTCAAGCCTCAATTCTTGTTCCCTGTATCATCGGCCTGGTTGCTTGCAAAAAATTGAATTCGAAATTACAACTAAAACCAAAAAATCTAACTTACTCAAAAAATAGCTATTGACAAAATCTAATATTTTAGTTATGTTACAATCATATGAAAATCCTAGGGAGGTGTTGTTTCCCTAATTTTAATCAAAATAACAAAATAATGGAAAGGAGAAAAAGCGCTACAGCCCTTGTTAATCTACCATGTAATTACCTGCACCAGTTATGAAAAACGAATGATTTTGCAATTGTTCTTGAACCTATAAAAATCATTGGCTATAAACGCTTTGGTTGGTATTAATAGTGAAAATACAAAATAAAATAATCATTTAACTACGCGGGGCGCGTGCCGGCAAAAGGACGCGATCGCAGGGAGAATATTATGGTAGATATTATAACGGAACATCTTTTTTTAACGGCAATGATTGTGACCCTGGTCACGTCGTTCATACTTATTTTAAAGCTATATCGTAAAAAAAGATGTTATGAGCGTATTATTGTCAGTCTGATCGGCAGTGATAAAAAAGTATTTGAATTATACAAAGAAGCTGCCAAACTGGACGAACAGGATGTTAAAGCGCACATAATGGGGTCTGAAGAGAAAGGCCGGTTATCCGAGGTAGTAAAACAGGTTAAGGCCCTGGGTACTGCGTCAGCACGTAAACAGGATAAGGAGCTCCGCATGATGTATCAACGGCTGGAAAGTATCATCAAATTGGCTAACATTAATCAAAGTCAAATATTAGACGATTTATCGAAAAAGAAATGAATCCGGAGCCCACGACTAAAATTGATCAAAGTGGCTAAAATAAGTACGGGGGCAAATTGTTGGAGTTTACAATGGCACAAGCAGGCAAAATAGTAAGTGAAAAAGATGCCCTGAAATGGGCCGGGGAATTCAAGGAATTTTTAACGGATTTAGAGTGCGGTCGATTTTTTTCAAAGGATATCATCCACAAGCTTTTGTATGATTATGGTGATGAAGTCAAAGGATTTTGGATCAGGTACGGTATTAAACATGGTAAGCCGGAAGTCATCATTCATTCTGTAGATGCAGACGGCAACATAACAGACAAAAATATTTTAGGCTCCGGAGAAGAGGGTAAGCCTATAGGTGATTAAGAAACCGTGATCCTGGCGGCTGTTATTTAATTTTCATCAAAATAACTAATTGTCGGTGGTAATTTATCAGCAGCACTTACAACACCGGAATTTTTGCTGGCAACTACAAATCTATTTCTAAAGATAAATCCAGCCGTAAAACAGGCATTCATTAATATATTAAATACGGAATGAATGACGTAAACTGATATGCGTTTATCCTTATTATCCGCAATAATGGCTTTAACCCGATCGTCTGCAATTCCCGGATTGTTTGACAGGATCGTCCCTGCATCTATACTGAATGAATCCAGACCAAAAGTAAGCCAGATGATAATATTTACAGAAAAAAATAATGCCAACCCGGCAAAAATAATGGTTAATGGCAAATCATCCCGCAGCATGGTTTTGCTGATTAAAATAAAAACAGACACAAGAATAACCACAGCCAACAGGATTTTAGAATTAGAATTGAAGGTAGAAAAGCCATTCATAAAACAGAAAACAATATGAATGACAACAAACAGTACACCTATGGTTAAGTATTTATTGTTTTTACTCCAGGTTCTGAATAATTGCATTAAAATAGCAAATTCTATGGTATACCATAGGTAATTTGGTAAGTAAAAAACACTGGATGGTAAAGAAGGTTGGATTCCATAAAACACACCCTCGAATAGTAACCCGATACCACACAAGCCTAAAATGAGTTTCAATTCTTTGGTTAATCTTCTATAATAAAGAATCCCGATAATAATGGGCAGGATAATAGAAGCAGAAGAAACATGATAATGTTCAATCCCCAATTGGATACCCTTGCCGGCAACTTGCCAAAACGTTCATGTCCTTATCTATTACCTG
>CAYXGW010000015.1:0-68351 GCA_964464595.1 uncultured Deferribacteres bacterium | reverse complement strand
GAATGGCAGCGACATAACAGATCAGACACCTTCACTTGACTGGCAGGAAGTTTCAAGTGCGACTGGATTTGACATCCAAGTTGACAACAATTCTAATTTTTCTTCACCAGTAATCAATACGTCAACCACGGCTAGTATCTATACTCTGAACAGTAATTTATCAGGCGGTACATACTACTGGCGAGTTCGCGCAAATAACAGCGCCGGGGCAGGCCTTTGGAGTTCAACGTGGAGTTTTATGATTATAATCACTGATGTTGAGCAGATAGAAACCAAAGAAGTTCCAGTTTCATTTTGGCTCTCTCAAAATTTCCCAAATCCTTTCAATCCAAGTACTGAAATTCGATTTGGACTGCCATCTAAAAGTAATGTGATCATCAAAATCTTTAATATTATGGGCAAAGAAATAAATACACTTGTTCGCGGAAATTATCAACTTGGTTACTTTACAATTTTTTGGAACGGCAAAGATAATAATGGAATGCGTGTCCCGAATGGAACATATATATACCAACTTGAGGCAGGTAATTATTCTCAAGCCAGGAAGATGCTATTACTGCGGTAAATTGCCATTCACAACTTACAGGAATAGACTATTCGTCCCCCTGGGCCGCGAACCCCTGGTTTAATGTAGAATAATGAATTCTTACAATTTTTCATTGCAAATAGACAAAAAAGAATATAAATAGGTATAAGTTGAAATCAGATTACTCTTAATCCCCAGGTTCATAATTCATTTCCTGAAAGCTCACAAACAAAAACCCATTAAATATAAAACTCATTGCAATCAATGAAACTTTTAAGCCATCCAAACTTAGCGAGAAATTTAATATGAAAAAATTGCTCATCGTTTTTGGAATTATTGTCGGTTTATTACTCATAGCCCTGACGATAATTCCAATGTTTTATAAAGATCAAATCGTTACAATCATTAAAGAGAAAGCCAATGAACAATTGGCTTGTCAAATGGATTTTGATGATGTTGGCATTAGCTTATTTCGGAATTTCCCTGGTATTACCGTTTCGGTTGATGGCCTTACCCTGGTTAATCGAGCACCTTTCGAGGGAGATACTTTGGTTCATTTAAATTCCTTTCGGGTTACCATTGATCTGCTCAGTTTAATTTCAGGAGAATCTATTGAAATTGTTTCGATCCTGCTGGATCAGCCTGATATTTTCCTCAGGGTTCTTGAAGATGGCACACCAAATTGGGAGATCATGAAAAAAACAGAAACGGTTGAAACTGCCCGGGAAAGTGAGCCAGGAGAATTTGGTTTGACCCTGCAAGGATATGAAATTCGAAACGCCAATCTCAATTATATAGATGATCAAACCGGAATGAACCTGACTGCGGAAGGATTTAACCACGAAGGCAGCGGAGATTTCAGCCAGGATATCGTCTCTTTAAAAACAGACACAAAAATTAAATCTCTAAGAGCGGGAGTTGGGGAGTTTAATTATTTGAATGGAGTGGAATCTCATTTCGCAATCGAAACAGTCATCGATAAGAAAAATCTTTCTTTAAAACTAAAAGAAAACCAACTGAGACTCAACGAGTTTATCTTTAATCTCGACGGCTTCTTAAAAATCGTAGAAGAAACAACTATTGTTGATTTACAATTTAGCACGAAGGAAACAGATTTTAAAGGTCTGATTTCTTTGATCCCAGACCTCTATCAGAATAATTTTTCTCAGCTGGAAACATCGGGTCAATTTGGTTTCCAGGGCAAAATTCTCGGCAATTACAGTGAAAATGAGTTCCCTAAATTTGACATCAAATTTGAAGCCACTGATGGAATGCTAAAACTTCCGGGCATGCCGAAACCAATAGAGCATTTTGCTTTGGAGTTGTTTGTAGTCAACCATGGAAGAGATGTAAACAACACCCAGGTTAATTTACGAAAATTTCATTTCGAAATGGACCAACAACTTTTTGACGCTCGTCTCATAGTCAGTAGGCCTTTTTCCGATCTCACTTTCAGCGGATTTGTTAAAGGCAATATTGACCTGGGCGATCTCAAAGAACTTCTGCCATTAGAGGAAAATACGGAAATCGATGGGCTCATTCAAGCAAACCTAGAGTTTTCAGGCAGCCAGAAAAAAGACCTGGAAATCAAAGGAAATGGGAAGCTTAACTTGTCAGATTTCACTTATTCGTCTCCTCAACTACAGGAACCATTTTCCTTAAAAGAAGCATCGATATCTTTTACACCTGCAAAGGTTTCATTAGATCGGTTTAATGCTCGAATCGGCAAGAGTGATATTCATGCAGAAGGCCAATTGGAAAATGTTCTAACTTACTTCCTCAAAGATGTAGAATTAAAAGGTAATCTTGCAATCAGTTCTAATTTTTTTGATTTGAATCCATGGATGGAAGGACCCAGTGCTGAACTTTCTGCGGTTGAGCTACCCGGTAAAATTGAATTCCTGATGGATGTGCAATTCAATGAAGTGCTTTTCGATAATCTAAAATTGCAAAACGTCAGAGGATCCCTGGTTCTTAAAGACAAAATCCTGAAGATGTATGGTCTCTACATGGAGGCATTAGGTGGAAAAATGATCGCTGCTGGTAAATATGACAGCAACATTCCTCAGACCCCAACCATCGATTTCGATTTATCCATCAGCCAGGTTGGATTTGCCGATGCATACAAAAGCTTTATAACTGTGCAAACTTTTGCACCGATTGCAAATCATCTTCATGGCAATTTTAATGCGAAAATAAAGTTAAGTTCGCAATTGGATAATAACCTGGCACCGCTTTGGCAAAAATTCATCAGCCAAGGGAAGCTGGATATTACCTCTGCAAGTTTGACGGATTTCGTTCCTTTCAATGAAGTTGCAAAAGCGATTAAATGGGATAAAATGCAAAATCCTGTTTTAAATAATTTTCATCCTTCATACTTAATCGAGGAAGGCCGAATGAAAATAGATCCATTCACGGTCATAATTGAAAATACGGATATGGTTGTCTCGGGATCTTACGGGATTGATAAATCATTGGATTTTGATTTGATACTGAAAATGCCAGCCAGTGAGTTAAAGGGACAAACAGCGAATGCTCTGACTAACCTTGTTGGGAAGAAAGTGAGTTTGGGTAATGATGAGACAGTTGACATATTGGTTTCTGTTGGTGGCACTTATGACAACCCGATCGTAAAAGCATCTTTGGGCGACATCGTCAAAAAGCGTAACATCCGGATTGAAACAAGCCGCCGTGTCTGAATTACAAAATAAAAAAGATGAAGTAAAACAAGGCTTAATACAGTCTTTCACTGATAAACAAACAGGAAAGGATTCAACAGGGAGCAAACCAACTTTAGAGCAAATTGCAAAAGAAAAATTGGAGAAAGAAAAAAAAGAAGCAGAGAAGAAAGTAAAAGATAAACTGAAGAATTTGTTCAAAAAGAAAAAGAATTAGCTGAAAATTTTTCTAAATGCCAAGATATGTCATTCTGGAATAATCTTGTTAAATAACAACACCTTGCGTTAAGCTTAAAATAGATTCCTACTGAATGACATTAGATGCTTATTAATGTAGTTATCAAAACAGATTCAGTATTATTAGGTATTTTAAAAAAAAGAAAGCCAAACAACTCAGTAAACATCCCAAATTTAAAAATTGTACTTGCATTCAATTTTCTTTCAAGGTACGTTATTTTATATCCCTAAAATATTTAACTCAATTCTTAGGAGATAATCATGAAGAGATATCTTTCTATTTCAATATTTTTCTTAATTATTGCGCTATTTTCTTTTACCAACATGAGCGCCCAGGAACCAATAAAAAAGCTCACCCTGGACCTCTACCTGGATATGGAGAGCGTAAGTAATCCGCAAATATCCCCGGATGGCAAACAGATTATTTATACCCGGAGATGGGTTGATAAAATGAATGACAGCCGGAAATCTTCGCTTTGGATTATGAATGTGGACGGCTACAAAAACCGATTCCTGGTTGAAGGATCTTCGGCTCAATGGTCGCCCGATGGTTCTCGAATCGCATTTACAGCAAGCGGAAGACCGAAAGGAAGTCAAATCCATGTCCGGTGGATGGATGCAGAGGGTGCGGTTACCCAAATCACTCGCGTCGAGCAATCGCCATCAAATATCCGCTGGTCCCCGGATGGAAAGACCATTGCATTCTCGATGTTGGTGCCCGATAAGGATCGCTGGTCTGTGAAACTGCCGGCAAAACCAGAAGGTGCAAAATGGACGAAAGGTCCTCGTATCATCGATCGACTTCGCTACCGCCGGGACCGAAGGGGATTTATAAAAGAAGGATTTAACCATGTTTTTACCGTCCCTGCTGACGGCGGAACCCCCCGGCAAATCACATCAGGTGATTATAGCCACTCATCGGCAAGGTGGACTCCGGATGGCAGTGAGATTATTTGCAGCAGCCTGCGAGTTGATGATGCCGAATACCAATGGCGGGAATCGGAGATTTATTCCGTCAATGTGAAGTCCGGAGAAACGAAGCAATTAACCACTCGCAAAGGCCCGGATGGTAACCCTGTCCCCTCTCCCAATGGGAAATATATTGCCTATACTGGTTACGATTTCACAACTGATACCTATATCACCAACAAAATTTATGTCATGAACAGGGATGGCTCAAATCCGCATAAGATTTCCGGCGATTTTGACCGGCGGTCTTCCGGTTTAAAATGGGCTAGTGACAATAGCGGAGTTTATTTTAATACCCGCAGCGAAGGCAGCCGCAATTTTTATTTTGCTTCATTAAAGAATGGCGTAAAGGCAATTACAGAAGGGACCCATTATATATCAGTAAGCAGCATCAACAAAAATGGCAAAGCTGCCGCGGTTTGGGCCGATTCTCATAATCCCGGTGATGTGATTACATTTGACTTGAAAAAACCAAAGCAAATTACTCAATTGACTCATGTAAATGAAGATATTCTTTCGGATGTAAAGCTGGGAGAAATTGAGGAAATCTGGTATAATTCTGTAGATGATTTTAAAATTCAAGGTTGGATTGTAAAACCACCGGATTTCGATCCGAATCGAAAATACCCATTGATCTTAGCCATCCACGGCGGTCCCCATGGAATGTATGGTGTCGGATTTAATTTTTCCTGGCAAAACCATGCCGCGAAAAATTTTGTGGTTCTGTATACCAATCCCCGCGGCAGTGACGGCTATGGCAGCCCATTCGGCAACGCGATTAAGAATGCCTACCCTGACAAGGATTTCAATGATTTGATGAAGGGCGTCGATGAAGTGATTGCCAAGGGCTATATCGATGAACGCAACCTGTTTGTGTACGGCGGCAGTGGCGGTGGTGTCCTAACCGCATGGATCGTCGGCCATACGGATCGATTTGCCGCTGCTTCATCCAACTACCCTGTAATCGACTGGATCAGCTTTGTGGGCACAACCGATGGCGCCAGTTGGTATCGTAACTTCAAGAAATTCCCATGGGAAGATCCCAGCGAACATTTGAAGCGATCCCCGCTCATGTACGCCGGCAATGTAAAAACACCGACCATGCTGATGACCGGCATCAAGGATTTGCGCACACCCATTTCCCAAACCGAAGAGTTCTACATGGCGCTTAAAGTGCAAAAAGTGCCGACGGTTATGCTCCGGTTTAATGAGGAATGGCATGGTACCAGCTCAAAGCCCTCCAATTTCATGCGCTCGGTGCTCTATTTGCGGAGCTGGTTTGATAAATATACAACAAAGGATGAAATTGCCGGGAGGTAGGCGCAAAAAAATTTAAAATCAAATCAATCTATTAACCGAAACCCCAGTGATTGGAAGATCACCGGGGTTTTCATTTTGGGTGGATTAATATATTATTTTGCAAAATGAGAGTATTACTTAGTTTGTATATTGCTGAATAAATTGTTTAGGACTGACAACTTTTATCCCATATATCCATTTCAACCGATTCTAAAGTTTTAATTTTTTTCAGTGTATCATTTCATTTGAAATTTGAACATCCAACATTTTTTTGCTAGTTTTATTTCTCATTCATTAAGGACCCCAATTGCCTGTTCACCAAAACAACATTCGCGGACGCGGAGCCGCAACGAATCCTCTCAATCGATTCGAGACCATCTCCATCGACTTCGATGAGCCGGATGGTCAGAAGAATGAGCTGAAAAGTACCCAATATTTTAAGGATTCATCCAAGACATTCATCACTTACAACGACAGCCCGGATGTGGGTTTCGACGCCAGCATCAATCCTTATCGCGGTTGCGAGCATGGCTGCATTTATTGTTATGCCCGGCCAACTCATGAATATCTGGGGCTTTCAGCGGGATTGGATTTTGAGAGCAAAATTTTCATTAAAGAAAATGGACCGAAAATATTGGAAAAAGAACTATCACGTCCTAAATGGAAACCGCAAGTGTTGGGTATCAGCGGAGTAACCGATCCCTATCAGCCGATAGAACGCCACTTCAAATTGACGCGCCGTTGTCTTGAGGTATTGGCCAAATTTAAAAACCCTGTTGTGATAATCACTAAGAACCACATGGTAACCCGTGATTTGGATCTATTGAGAGAACTTTCATCCATAAACGCGGCATTGGTTATGGTATCGATTACAACTCAAAACAGGGGGCTGACACAAATCATGGAGCCGCGAACTTCCATTCCTTCCCGGCGATTTGAAGCTATCGAAAAATTAACTGCGGCTGGAATCAAAACCGGTATTCTTGCTGCTCCAATTATTCCGGGTTTAACCGATCATGAAATTCCATCGATCGTAAAAATGGCTGCAGACGCTGGAGCAGTTTGTGCAGGCTATGTAATGCTGCGCCTACCCTATGCTGTTGCACCCCTCTTTGAAAATTGGCTTGAAAGACATTATCCCGATAGAAAAGACAAAGTACTAAATCGTATCCGGGATATCCGGGGCGGAAAATTAAATGACCCTCAGCTAGGAACCAGGATGAGAGGGGAAGGCGTTTTTGCAGATGAAATCCGGAATTTGTTTGATCTGTCTTGTCGAAAAGCTGGACTGAACAGGGAAAAGCCAAATCTCACAGCACATCATTTTAGAGTACCAACAGACAAGCAGCTTGATTTTTTTTCTTGATCTGGAGATTTAATGCCAAGACACAGAATTCACTGAGATAATTGAGGATCTAAAAACCTTATAACTCTGCAGTCTCAGCGAACTCTGCGTTTATTATTGCATGTTTAGAGGAGTATTGATCAGGTTTACCTAAGTAAAGTCATTTTAAGCGAAACCGTCTTTTCCTGGGATATAAAACTATAGGTATAAATGCCAGAGCTAACCGGAATGCCGGCTGCATTTTTTCCATCCCATACAAAATTGAACTTGCCAGGGTTATTTATGGTGGTTTTCAACCTGATTACTTCCCTGCCTAAAATGTCATAAACAACCATCTCAGCGATGCCGGCTTGTTTAGCTTCAAAACCAATTTCCGTATACCCGTTAAATGGATTAGGATAATTTTGTCTAAGAATGAAATTATCAGGAATGATGGTATCAGTAATTGTTTCCGGATCGGGAAGCTCCAGTAGATTACCATCCATATTCTTCAAAATGACAACATACATGTTACTATTATCATTGCCGAAATTACCGCCTATTGTCACAGACCCCGCAACAAAATCTTTGCTGTAACATCGAAACCTGGTATTATTTTGATCTTTAATGACTAATTGATCATCATTCCAATTTTGCAGCCAGGTTGGCAGCTGGGTAATTCGCTCGTCATAGCCGACAAACACCCTAACCGTTTCTTCAACTTTGAATGTTAGAAAATTGGGATCCGTACTGAACTTATCGTTATTGGCAGTCTTTATCCATGTTTGATCTTTTAGACCATCCGGTATTTCTGCTAATTTGAATGAACGATCGATATAGTATTCATCTCCTACTGAAAGCCGTGAAGGACTATAAGCAGTATTGCTAATCGATTTTACTTTTACAACTCCGTTAAATTCATACTGGATGGTATAATTTCCCGGAATCGTATTCTGGGCTAAATCAGCCACATTCCTAAAAGATAAGTTATAGTTAATATTTTCCTGGTGAGTGTCCGTATCCAGTGTTACTAATAAACTGGATTCGTCTACATGCACATTCCGAACAATTATAAGCGGGGAAATAACATAATTATCGAGTCCGGATAAACTATTAACATCCATTTTCTCGTTGAAATAAATCTTTAATTGATCTCTTGATTCAAGCTCCATTCTCTCTACGTATGGCGGGGCATTGTCAGAAAATCTGTAATCATATTTAAATTGCTCCGCTAATTCAAGTTGGCTGATATCTTTTACACCGGAAACCGTTAATGTGTAATCAATATTAGCTTGGTGCTCCCCGGTTTGTATTGTGACTTTTTGCTGGTTTGGATCAACAACAACATCTAGAATTTCCACGAATGGACTAATCGAGTAACTTCCTTTATCATCTACAGAATTGTAATCCATTTTTTCAGAATAAATCACTGCAATGGTTTGTCGATTAACAGTTTTGACATCAACAACTGTTGGGGGATCGTTTGAAGCAAACGAATAATTGATCGAGAAAGTATTTGACAAGGTGTTTCCGCGGACATCGCTTACTCCCTGAACTGTTAATACATAATCGAATGCACTGGAATGTGCATTGGTCCGTAAAGTAACTTTGCTTCGGTCGTTATTCACCCGAACATTGTTGATGGTTAGCGTAGGAACAATATTGTAATTGCTTAATGAAGCGATTGAAGCAGAATCCATTTTTTCACTATAAAAGATTTCGATTGTGTTCAAATCAACCAGGTTAATCCGAGTGACGAATGGAGGATTCGTATCCGGAAATCGATAAGTCCGAATATAAGGCGCCTTAATAGCTACGTTAGAGTAATTTGTAACATTTCGCACTGTTAATGTATAATCAATCTCTTCATTGTGAGTGCTGGTTATTAGGGTCACAAACATAAGCGATGAGTCTAAACCAACTGAAACTATTTGAACAAAGGGTGAAATTTGGTAATTTTCTTTTTTAGTGACAGTAACGCGATTCATAAGTTGTGTATAATAAATCCGTATAGTCTGGGGATCTAAAAATGCAATATCTGTGATTGCCGGGGTTGTCGGATTTGTATCTTCAAATCGATAGTTTTTGATATAAGGTTCTTCCATTATAATATCAGAAGAATTGCTAACATTTTGCACCGTTAATTTATAATCAACTTCTTTTTGGTGAATACTGGTTGTCAAAGTTACGGACATCTGGGATACATCTAAATCAGCCGAATGAATTTGGACAGAAGGTTCTATCTGATAATTTTCTTTCTTATTAGCAGAATTTGCATTCATTTTTTGAGAAAAATAAACTCGAATTGTCTGAAGGTCAATTAATACAACATCCGTGACATTTGGCGCAGTAACTACTCCAGATGAATCTTCCGCGGTTTCACCGCCAAAAATTCGGAGCCAATCTACCCATAAATTTCGATCCTGTCCATTTGAGTAATAGTCATTAATATATGCAATCGCTACCTCGTGCGCTCCACCGGTGACTGGCAATACTACTTTAAAATCGGTATATTCGGAGCTATTAACTTCTATTATGCTTTTTGAAATTTGATCAATTCGAATTTCTGCCTTTGTCCATTCGTTATTAATGAAATTTCCTTTTGCATGTAGCGTAAACTCATAGTCGTAATTCCCTGGAAAAACAACCTCTTCAGCCACATATCCATTTGACCATAAGGCCCAACCAGAACCTCTTGCAGCGCCTACTGTCTTGATTGGCATTCCCTCAGCCTCCAAAGTCACATCAAATGATGTACCAATAGCAGATAAGGTTGTAAAATTAAAATCACTTAATGTCGTTGAATTACCATTTCCATCCTTCGACTTTACTTGAAAATGATACATTGTATTCGCTAACAAGCCCGACAAGTTCACACTATGTTTGGTTACTAAATTCACATCCAATTGCGTACTGCTTCCATAATTCGTATCCAAGCCATATTCAACCTTACTGTCGCTCAATTCATCGCTATCCCAACTAATCGAAGCTGAATTCATTGTTATATTATTTATCGATACATTTGAAACCTGGGGAGGTGTATTGTCTTGACTCGCAATAATTGTAAAAGCTACTTCTACAGAATAATCACTCTCATTATTTGCGTTATCATAAGCAGTGACTGTAAAAAAATATGATCCGGCAGAAAGATTATTAATCTGAAATTCAATTACATTGCCGACATCAATTACGTTGGAATAACTGCCTGAAGTATTGCCATAATAAATTTTGTAACCAAGTAAATCTGATTCTGAATTCGCATCCCAGGATACAGTTACATTTCCTGCTTGAGCATTACTTACAATTAGAACAAAAAGTACTAAAACAAATTTCAAATATTTCTTACTCATATTTTTATCTCATTTTCGCTTGTGTTCGTTAGTCATCGTTTTTCACATCTTTAGTTCAACAATTGTGCCAAATATATTTCCCATTGTATCCTATTATTTATAAATAACTTAGATGATATCATCATATCACACTTAGAAAGTGAATTACAAGTATGAATAACAAATATGAAATTCATAAACAGAATGTCTAATAACCGCTTATGATAAACTAATTATAATTATGTTTTGATAATTTAGGATTGTTAAAATGAATATTAATGAAAGTAAATATCAGTTCAGTAAAGGGTATTTGGTTATAGACTAACCTATTTGTGGATAGTGTGAGATGCAAGATTAAAACATTTTGTACAAAAAAAACCGGCGGCTGCCGGTTTATATATCAAACTGCTTTATAAACTTTCAAATGTTATTCTGTAACTGACAAACCTCATCGATTAAATTGTATTTTCTACTACAGATACAGGGTTTTGAAAAATCTATCTTCTCACCACAACGGCACATATATCCGTTTAATTGAGCTGGGACCCCAACCATTAATGCATACGGCAAAACATCTTTGGTAATTACTGCGCCAGCGGCAATGAAGCAATAATCTCCAAGAGTTATCCCACAAACAATAGTTGCGTTCGCGCCAATTGTAGCACCTTTCTTTATTAGTGTTGGCAGCAAACTTTCAGAACCTTTGGTAATTTCAGAACGGGGATTAATATCGTTCGTTAAAACACAATTGGGTCCCAAAAACGCATCATCTTCAATGGTAACTTTTTCCCAAACTGCAACTCCATTCTTAATCTTTACCCTGTTCCCTATTACAACATTGTTTTCGACAAAAGCATGGTCGCAAATATTACAGTCACTGCCGATAACAGCACCTTTCATCACATGCGCAAATGCCCAGACACGAGTTCGAGGACCAATCTGGTCTGTTTCAACTAAGGCTTGAGGGTGGATATAAACTGAGTTGTGCATATTTCATTAATCACATTACGTTTTGTGAGATTGCCACAATTATTTTTCCGGTAAAGAATATTTTAATCATAATGAAAAAACCAAGATATATGACAATTAGCGCCAAAATCTGGGAACGTTTATTCCGCTTGTGGCATAGAGAATGAATATAACGCTCTGTTCGTCAATATCCAATGATAGATCGCGCTTGCAGCAACTTGGTGCCCGAGTTTGCTGGGGTGATTATCCGTTCGACTAACTGTAAGTTTCTTGGGTGGATAGCGCGAAAAATTGTAATAAAGATCTACTACATAGAGACTATTTCTCTTCGCAGCGGCTGTTACTTGATGATGCAAATCCAGATACGGATAACCAGCCCAAGGCCTTTCCGTAGCGACTGGAAAAATCAAAACGAGAACAGGAATGTCATGTTTTTGTGAAATAGTGCCAATTTTATTAAATGCGTCAAGTACACTTTGCCATTTTCGTTGTCTCGGTGCATGCAAATACCTATAATAGTCTCCTTCACCTAATGTCATGACGTCCCAATGGTTCTTGAGTTTTACTACTAATCTAAGCAAATTTGAATGTTGCCACCACCACAGTTCGCTATAGTAGGCGTGAAGCGGTTGTACTGGATCGATTTCCGGATCATTTAGATAGTAACCAATAACGACCAGGTCTGGATTCCAAAGGACTCCCTTGTGTTCAAGTACCAAAGCCTCATCATAGGTCGAATAACCGCCTACACCAAGGTTTAGAACCTCCAAATTATCTCCAAAATTGAGCATTTTCTCAAGTACATTTGAGTAGGTACTCTCCGCACTAACACCGAAACCAAGAGTAAAAGAGTCTCCTATTACAACTATCCGGTGTAATGACGTGTCATCATTAGGTTTAAAATGTGGCTCATCATCCCGCATGCCGAAGCTATTGGTTCGAATTAATGCCCCATGAGAATACGACTCTCGATTAGGGGCGAGTTCATAAGCCAAACCGGGGATAGGGGATGGCTTGTGAAGCAGCTCGCGCCAAACATCTTCTGGCAGTTTTTCATACGGCTTGCGATATTGAACTGGATGAATCAAAGCCAAGAGCAATTCTGCCAATATGGCTGTGACCAATAGGGCAAGAATAAATGATGCTAAACCGAATAGTATGTTTTTCTTAGTTTTGACCAAGTTTAATGAAGATTATGAAAAAGGATTCTATAATATGTTTTCTATATGAGCTTCAATTCTTGTTCATCTTCAAAACAATCTTATCTAGTTATAGTTAGATACAAATAAATACAGCTAGCCGCTGGATAATTTATAATTTCCTTGTAGTCTGTAAGCCTGGAAGAATTGGATATCTTGAAGAGTGCTTAGAAATTGTCTTGCCAATTCCTTAAGAGAGAACTGTTTAAACGATTCAGAGCAGAAAAGAACCGGGGATTAGGTCGTGGCAAAATTTCATCTGGCATCATAAAATTCTAAAATTTTCCGTAGTTGCTACATCAACGATGAAACGATGCCAGTCGCTACTTACGATACACAATTTTTACATTCATACGCCACGTCTCTCACCGGTTTGCATAAGTTACAGTGGTTTCTCTCCAGCTTTTCCTTGAGTGACCTTAACATTTTTCGGGCTTGAGGGGGCATTTTTGTCAGATCCGACCCCAAATTCATAAGCACCTATATCAGGCGCCGGACCTTGGGGAATTGAGGTGCCTACAATGTCTTGAGTCAAACCCACATCTGTACCGGCATCAATACAGGCAGATCCGGCTTTTAGCTTAATTTTATTATTGGCAGAATCAACGAAACCTGGATTGACATCTAATGAATGAATATCATTCCCTGAAATATCTCTCCATTCCCCAAGCGTGAGACTACCCTTTCCCGAATAAGCGATAAGATTATCTCCGGAATTTCTATAAAAACAATTATTATCACTTTCAACTTCATTATTATTTCCTGTAAATCTCACTGGAATACGATTTTCACTATAGAAAATATTGTTTTTTATTTTCAAAACTTTAAATGGTCTGTTCACAACAAACTCTCCGTATAGTTTTGCTTCTGGCTTATCAGGGAATTGTTTATCATTATTATAGACAGTATTATTATAAACGAAGAGCCGTGTGTTTTTGTTGTATTTATAATCATGAGCTTGGATACCTGCCCAATTATCATGAACGACATTATTTTCAATATAAATATCTCCTGCATCTTCCTGAGCACTCACCAAAATGCCTGCAACAGAATTATCATAAACAAGATTACGCTTAATAGTACCACTACTGGCACTAAAAGCAATTCCGTTGCCAAAATTATTGTTATAAATTATATTGTCTTCAATAATCACAAAGTCAGTTTCGCAATCTGTACAAACCGATCCCCTTACTATATAGATACCATGACATAATTGCTTGTACTTTGGACTTGACGGTTCATCTGATGGCCTGCCAGATTCTGCACAATTCGATGCATTGTCGTAAATCTTGCTCTTCTGTATAATGATGTTAGTGCCTACTCCACCAATACCGTTATGATAATCAGCAATTTTGCCATTGCGATATATATTGCAGTTGCTAACTGTAACATCATTCACTTTTGCCAGTGATATACCGGAGCCAATATTGTCATAGCTTGTAACATTGTCAAGGCTCACACGATTAGTATTTTCTAATCGTAAACCTGAAAATTTATTTTTAGTTGCAATTAAGTTTTTCACTATAATATCAGATCCTTCAATTAGGACACCTCCACTATCACCCTTGGACCCTCTAGCTCCTACTACCTTTAGTCCATCTATAATGATATGATGTTTTCCTACACCAATAAAAATAGCCCTTTTCAGTCCATCAGCATCAATTATTGGTTTACCCCCACTACCATAAGTCCCAAAAGTAATTGGTTTGTTGGCAGTTCCAGAACTAGATATTTCTAATGTGCCTGTCCAAGTCTGACCACTTAAAAAAAGGATAGAATCTCCTGGTGAAAAACTCTGGCTATTGACTTTATCAAGCGTTTGCCACGGTGCATTCAGAGAACCATTATTGTTATCTGAACCAGTTTTAGCTATATAATATGTTCTGGCATTCAGGGTAGTAGACATTAATGACAAAACAAAGATATTAAACATATGAAATATGAATCTTGTTAACTTAATTATCTGCATATATAACCTTTTCTTTTTTTACAAACCTCGAATTACAACCAAGCCCCTTTTTGGCACAGCTGGAGTAATCTCATCAGATTGTGGCTCGGTTATGCGATTATAATTCGTCACGTCATTTATGGCTTTAAGGAAGGATTGACCATTTTGGGAACCAGTAGTAAAATCGGAGCGTATTTGCGAGTAGCTTAAACCAAATCAAAACAGAGCAACATACTGGTGAAGTCTTGTCTTAATCCAATAAATATCAATTCCTTCTTAGGAATTATCTGTACCAAGAATCATCCATAATATTTATCGGTAGTAGTTATGATTTAGTTAACATGTTGAATTTAATAATATCAATTATTTTTTTAAATTAAACTGTCTGGCAACATGTGAAGGTTTAACCAGATTGATTTGGAGGGATAATAACAAGTTTAGGCTCCAAGCCTCGTCCCCCTGTAATAGACGCGAGCATTGATTGTTGGTCTGTCCAATGATTTTCCTGGGATTCTCATTCCTAGTGGATGTGCTGAAGACATAGGCGCATTTGAGTATTTTGGCAATTTCTACACCACCTAAGTCACCCAAGAACGATGGAGTAAAGTTCCCATAAAAATTACGCCTGTTTTATCAATTCTCTTACTACATTGCTACTGCCTTTCATCTCATTGGATTTTTCAATTGCGTCAAGAAGTTCGGATGTAAACGTATTCCTTAATATTCTCACATTCGGCATAACGCAATGGCCATCGATATATCCCGGGAAGTATTTAACTGGCGGTAGAAATCGAATCTCCTCGTAAAAGGATACGATTTCATCATAATCGAGGCCAAATTTGTCGCAAAATCTCTCAACTTCTTGTGCCCAAGTTATAAGAAGGCCAAAATAGGTAGTTTCAGTTAGCTTGGCTAATTCAGTAGCTTCTAGCGAAGATAGTATCTTGGTTTTCAATCCAATACTTTTGAAGTGTCTCGCAGCCTTCTGACTGGAATAACGATTAACACCTCCGATAAATTTTGTGTAATGAAGAACATCTTCTGCCATTCTTCTATGCTTACCACGCACAGGGCTATGGACCACAGGCGTTCCAGAAAGATCATAAACTCGTCTTGATATGCCTGGAGTCACAGTGCTGTTAATTATTGTCAAAGAGGGTCTATATTTGGCGATATAATTGACACAGGAGTCCACAAAATTTTCGATGTTAAAGGGATAACAGATGTGTAAAATATCAAATACACCGTTTACTTCGACAGGATCAATATCAATTCCGATTGTCTCATACTTCTTATTGATAAGTTCAAACAAGGGCTTTCCAATTTCTCCCAGCCCTATAACTATTACTCTGTCTTTCATGAAACTCTCCTTTGTTATATCGGCTATACTTTCTGACTTGGATTCTTCGGTCTCCTACCAAGATAAGTGTTTTCACACCAATAAATCGCCTGCCCGAAAAAAACATCAATCGAAGGTTTGTGTTGCCATTCCAAATCCGGTGTTCAATAGAGTATCATTTATCAATTACCATAACATGATTTGGGCCTTTTGGATATCCTCAACATTCAGTAACGACCCATCTTTTCTATTGCAACACTAAGGAATCAATGAGGCTGTAATATGTTTCCTTTTGGTCGTTCCAACTGAATGCTCTGTTAAATCTTTCCGAATTCGAAACCAAAAGCTCTCGCTTGTGTTCATTCTTGTAAAGATCTACGATGTGATTTGCGAGTTCTTTGGCATTGCCGGGTCCAAAATATCTTACCATCGTATCATCGAAATAGGTCTCGATGGTCCTCGTTCTGGCCACGACTACCGGAATTCCAAGTTTTAGATATTCCATTAGTTTTACCGGCAGCATATATTTTGTAAATGGGTCGTATGAGATGGGCACGATTCCTAGGTCAGCCTGTTCAATCAAGGCAGGCAGTTTTTTCAACGGCACTCTACCCCGGCTGAATTTTATGCAGTCGTTCAACTCAAGTTCATCTAACCTTTCGAGCAATTGTTCGCGATCATCACCTTCACCTATCACATAGAATTCCAGACCAGGGATATGTTTTTTTGCCAAACCTATAGCGCGAAATGCGACTTCGAGGCCATGTCTAGGCGAAATTGTGCCATGGTAGACTAGCCGAAACTTTCCATCGACGTTATGGCGCCTGTTTTCGGAACGTGAAAAAATAGCAGGATCAGGTAGATTGAGCAGGACGCTAAATTTATCTTTCGGACTTCCGTGTCTGACAAGTGCATCTCGATGTGGCACATGCACTGCAATTGCCTTATGTGCAAATGCTATACTGAGTCGTTCGATTAAGGTTACGAATCTAATCAAGAAGTGGTGTTCGCTTAGTCCGAATTTGCTCATGTAAAGTTCAGGCATTAGCTCATGTACATCCAGGATGATCTTTGCTCCCAACATCCTTGGGATCAAGGCAGCAAAAGCCATAAAGTCCGGCATGGTGTGCACCTGGACAATTTCGTAACGCCTTTTGTGAAAAAGGTAGGCTATCAGGAAAAAAGCTTTAACAAAGAAGTTCAAATATTTGAATAGATAGGCTAATATGCTCTTGCCGCGATACCTTACTACCGAAATTGGGTAAATCCTGACGCCATTGCAGATTCTCACATTATCATGTAATGGTTCAATTAGGCCGATGAAATCCACTTCGTCACCGCGACCGGTGAGCGCTTCTGCTTCACGTCGCACTCTCGAATCACTTAAGTATTGTGTGAATGCTAACATGCAAATCCTGGCCATACCAAATCCTAACCGGTATACGGAATTTGAAGATTACATTGACCATTCCAGGGAACGTCAATATATCCCAGGGATTCTTCTACCGACTTGCTCGTGCCGTTCTTCCCTGAATAAATCCTGAATGTAAGACCTGAGCCGTTGGTTTCACCTTGGTGCTCCAGATTTAAGAGGAGGGTATTTTTAGTGAATGAAACATTTTTGAAAGTTACGCTTCTTCTCTTCTGAAACCACTGGGTCACCTGTTTGGCTGTCCAGAATCCAGTAGGACATGATTTTAGCTTATCCAATAATTTGATATAGAAATCAGCCCACAATCGTTCGGGAGCCAGACTTCTATGGTGCCAAAGTATCGTGAGAGTTCCGCCATGTAATTTCGAATTCCGGATAAGCTTTTCGCAAAACTCCCAGGCTTGTGTTTTCGACAGACCCATGCTCTTGGGATAGAACAGGGCAGTATCTTGGATTTGAAAAGGCAGTTCCAGGAGATTCTTTGTGCCAAGTGGGCGGAATACTTGTGTAGTGCCCCCGCGATATCCGACCGCATCGTTATAGCCAAATGTGGAGTCGTAGCTAAAACCAGCCTCATCCAACGTTTGGGGGGAAGTACGATCAAAACACAGCCAGTGCATCCGAATGCCCAATTCAGTTTCCCCTGTAATATCTGAAACACGTCTATATTCCTCGCGTCCCTTCCTTGGGCTATGCCATGCATCAATTCCATGGACGCCAATTTCATGGCCTTGTTCTAAAAGAGTATTTATCCAATTCCGCAATTCAGTAATATCATACTTTACGGCTCGCCTTTTTGAAAATCTCGTGTTTAAATTATCGCCCCATCGATGCTTAAATGGGATAAAGAAATAAGTTGAAGCTAGCCCTGCCTCAATTTCCATATATCGATCAAATTGCAGCCAGTAATCCTTAGCCATGCCCAAATAAACGAAAGGAAGCGATACAACAGCCTTCCAATTCTTCATAAGGTGAGTCACTGAAATTTTCCGCCTTATAAAGTCGAAAAATGAACCCATTGAAGCTCGAAAAAGAAAGCCCCACATGGTATGATCGAATTTGTGATTCCTTATACGCACAAAATCTACATCATGGGTAAGACAAGTTATAAAATCAAATCCTGCTGGAACCGGTGGAATCTCAACAATTGGGATTCCCGCTCTAACGATACAATCTCTTAGTAGGGATATATGAAGTTGCAATGTGGGAATCAGGGCATATTCACAAGGCTGGCCTACTGAGAGCAAAAAGGCCACTTCTTCAAAGAGATCGTAGCCAAGCCGCAAAACCTCTATTTTTTCATATTCAGTCGTCAAACCTGCAACTTCAGACTCATTACCATGAAAAAGCAGAGGATTACTCGCACCAGTGAAAGTCGCAATTTTGTGATAAATAGGGAAACTTTGACCGTTGTACCTCACAAGAGTATTTTTGTGCAAGGGACCTGGTCCATATTCTTGGAGAGAGTCCCATACTCCATATTCTGAACTGTATATAATAACCACTTTTGCCTTTATTTCATTGAAATCATTTCTTGACAAGATGACAACATCATATGATTTTCCGTGCTGATAAAACTCCCAAGGTGTCTTGAACAATTGAAAAAACTCGGTAACAGCATCGATCTCGTTTTTTTTTGAGAGCACTCCGATCATGGATTCGTATCGTCGGGAGAACACATAATTTGTTAGATCTTCAAACTCTAATTTTGCCTTTTGTACTGGAGTGGGTCCTGGTGGGAGGGACAGTCACGTCCAGACCTTCTGGATTGCCGGATGGACCCAAAGGTGTTATTGAGTTACTCATCCAAATCTGAATAAAAAGGGTGTGATATACTCAATTTTGATTTTGCATGAAAAGCAACAAATGAAGTCGTGTCTCTACTAAGTTATTTAGCAAGGAGTGCTTATTCTCAAAGATGGGATCGCCGTAGGCCTGGCAAATAGGAGAACAACCTTGCTGTTTGTTCAGCTCTGAGAAATTTGACAATCTCTTCAGGCATCACCTTTTTGTTTCTTTTCAGAATTGCCCAGAAATATCCGCAAAATCTCATTAAACTGCCGATAACATACGGTTTTTCCTTTATACGGTAGAAAAACCTTGCCGCTTCATACAATGGATGGTACCCAATAGAATGCTCTGCAGTGCCGTACCTAAATAGTTCCTGCAAATTTGTTCCCATTGTGCTGCCCATCTGTCTATGGTGAAATACTCTCGCGTCCGCGAATGCTTGCACTTCCCAATCCTGCATCCGAGCCATCACCTCGGCGAGACAATCCTCCATCCGCTCAACGTAAGTGTATCCGCCTATACCCTCAAAACATTCTCGACGAAACAGCTGCACACCGGCGCAAACACTCCAGGGATTGGATAGCTCCCGTACCCACTTATTATTAATCATTACAAAGCGTACTCCACCTGCAATCCCGAGGTTGCGATTTTTGAATTTCCTCAGGATATTCTCATAGTAGTCTTCGGCAAAAGACAAATCCGCATCAAGGATTCCTACGTAGCCGTACCTAAAACCAATTAGTTCTTGGAGACCTTTTTCGAAAGCCTTTACTTTCGAAGCGAAACTTCTATGCTCCATATCTTCAATTTGAGCAACTTGAATAAAATCATATTTTTTCGCATAACTGCAGATTATCTCATTTGTACCATCTGTGGAGTTATCATTAATAATCATCCATTTTTGTGGCAATGTAGTTTGAGAAATTACAGAACGTATCGTTTTCTCTATGAAATTCTCCTCATTTCTAGCTGGGGTTATAAGAACGTACGAGCTATTCATAAAGGTATTTCCTAAAAGTTTTGTGTCGTGCTATATCCGAAATGTTTAGTTTCTACCACTGCTACTTGATCAACAGCTAGTCTTTTTCCTATGAGTTGGCATATGAATAGAATTCCTCCATAAAATACAAAGGGATCTACAATTGCACTTAAAGTTGCAGTGGGAAGACTTATAAGAAGAGTGAGCAAAAAACAAATTACGGTTAGCCTTACATCCAACTTATTCAAATTCAAGTATACTTTCTCCAGCGTTCCGAAGACTATTCCCACAATCGACATCAGAACAAGGACACCAATTACACCGTAGCCGGCATACGCCTCGCCAATAGGGGTGATTCTGGTACCCATATCATCACTAAATTGCTCGCCAAAATAATGTACTGCGGAATATTTTGCCATCACGAATTCTTTGTCGATACCAATCAATGCCCAGATTTGTCTGGGCAATATTCTGACTAATGTTCCTAAGAATATATCTTCTTCTAGGAATTCCCCACTTAGCCTTATCTCATCAGTTACAAGTGCATAATAAGAATATTCAGAGAATAGAGGGAAAGAAATGTTCTCACGCAACGTTGCATTTTCGTCTAGTCGGCCCGCCCTAAACTCGGAGGCCAGTATCAACAAAACAACAAAACAAATTCCTACACACCCGAGCATGAATATTTGGCGCATTTTAGGTTTATTGAATTTAAAATATATAAGACACAAAAAAGAAATGGCCCAAACCAAATACATCCTCTGACCATACATCATTGACCCTAGCGAGGACACCAAAAGAACAAGCAAGTATATTTTTTTGTTTTTTAAGAAAAATAGAATTATTGCGAGTGGGCTTGTGATAGTGAATAATCTTGAGATCTTTGCAGGATATCTACCTGCGATAGAATCATAGTTACCTCTTACTTCATTAATCCCTGACTTCAGCATTGGCAAGTACCCTATTTTTACTATGGCTATTATCGAGGCGATGACTGATATACCAAGAAAAAACCAGAGAATAAAAGAAATATGGCCCAAATTCCAGACATTAATCAAGTTGCGTTTGGGCCATCTTAGAAAGAGATGCGGGAGCAAAATGCCTGCAAAAAAAGCTGCCATGCCAACTGACCATACAAATATAGGGAAGTCAAAAGACAGTATCTTTCCGAAAAATGTACCGTGTGTATCTATGAATATCACATAACTAAAATAGCCAAATATGGGCACTGCTAGAAAGAAAATGAATAATAACATTGAGGGCGTATATTGCCTCCTTCTGTAAAGAACAATACATAGAAATGCAAAAGAAAGCGTAAAAAACAGAACAGAATATGCCAATAATGTGTTGGAATAAAGCATTAGAATTAGATCACCTAATAGACCATTTATGATCAGATATATCAGCCCTGCCAGAATCGTCATATATACAATAACATGGCCAGGACGAAGAAAAATTCTGAAGGATTTATATTCTATCATATTCCTACTTTGAATGATCCGCTTCTTCAAATACTTTCATCATTTCTGCCGCCGTCTTTTTCCACGAGAACTTCTTTACTCTTTCAAATCCCTTCCTTGTCATCTCATCTCTAATTGAACTATTTAACAACGTCCCAGCTATGCCCTCCGCAATAGCGTCGATCGAAAAGGGATTAACAAATATTGCTGATTCGCCTAGCACTTCACGCATAACCGGAATGTTGGAAGTCAGCACGGGTGTGCCACAGGCCATGGCCTCAATAGGAGGGATTCCGAATCCTTCGTCCAAAGTGGGAAAAACAAATAGTTCAGCGTGACTGTACAATTTTGAGAGGTCTTTGTCTGGAAAATAACCACAAAAGTGCACGATATCCTGAAGCCCATTATGTTTCACAAAAATTCTTAGCTTGCTGTCTTCATCGCCTGGTTCACCAGCAATAACCAGGTGATGACATATATGTCCCTTTTGCCTTACCAACCAGAAAGCTTTAATCAATCGCATAATATTTTTGTTGCTGTGGGTAGAACCTACGAACAAAATATAACGATCCGGCAGGCCATATTGCTTTTTGACTAAAACGGATTTTGGCAGTGGATCGAAGCATTTATCGACGCCATTGTAAACCACTCGGACCTTATGGGATGGTACCGAGAAATGTTCCAGTATCTGGCTTTTAACATATTCAGAGACTGTAACGATCATATTGGCTCTTGAAATATTTGTTTTGTACCACAAAATATATATTAACTGCTGTCTGAGGGAAACATTATGTAGTCCAAGGTAGGAATATAAATCATGAATCATTAGAACATTTTTTCCTCGATATCCCAAAACACCACGAGCTTGAGGAAAATATACAAGATCAAGGCCCTTGCTGCGAGGATCCAGGTGGAAAAAGAGCTGTTCCCAAAGCCAAATACACCGGTGAGAAGATGGTTTCACGTTAATTGTTTCGAAGCGATCAGAAAGTGAGGAGAACCAGTGACGGCTCCGATCAGTCGTAAATATGACATATCTATTCTTTTCGTCGATGTCGTCAAGATTTCGAATGAGATTGTATACAACATTATCCGTCCCGGTCCTTTCTTTTTTCGAACATAATAAGCTAATTCCGATTCTCATAGAAAACTTTCAATATGGTTAGTGAAAGAAGATCTGCCAACAGGAGAATACTAGCGAAATGAATGTTGGCAACAAAATCCGTTTTACCTTAAAAAGTAGTTGGGGAATCCTCATGACAGGGGAATCACCCCTGCATGTCGTAAATTTTTTTTAAATTCCTACCGAGTTCATTTCGCGTTTAAATAGAAATGAAAATCATATTTGCTTAGCCAGTGCGGAAATTTCGAGTAACCTTTTTCTCGAAGAAGTTTGTACAATCGACTATTGTGGTGGTCATACGCGGATTCAAGCAGCTTAAACATTTTACCGAATCGAAATTCTTCCTTTTCATTAGTCGCGTTTATAAAACGATAAAAACTTCTTAGATATTTTTTCGTTTTGTAATGACGTCTAAGATTTTTTTCGAATTTTGTATTTATGCGCTCAGCAATTTGACGAACAAATTTACTTCTGGGAATTACACTACGGTTTTCAGCACTAAACGTACGAGACAGATATATGCTTGAATCTAACCCAAGCCAATCACATAATTCAGTCATAAACAACAATGGCTTATTGGTCAAATGTTCAAAGAAGCACACCTTCACGTTATCTCCGAAAACTGAATACCATTGATCCAAAAAGTCGACGTAGATCCCCTGTTCTATTCCCATGAGACACACATTATTGCTTGATATATCGATGATTCTTTCAGAATTCCTCGGGCTTACATTTTTGAAATCAATAAGACCTCGCCTTGCAAAATCTTCAAAACAAATATCTTCACGTGATAGCCGCGTTCCTTTGATATGTTTGTACCAAGAATGCAGTCTATCTATTGGGTCGCGTAGAATAAATACTATTTTGATTAAGCCGAGGCATTCAGACAAAGCTCTTGCAATTTTTCTGCCCCCATAGACATACAACGGAGAGGCTTCCATAATTATCTTATACCTATCTCCACTACAATGTTCAAAATGACTTGAATAGCCATCAAGATCAGATTTAGATTCGGTTGTACGTAGGAAAAAATTTGTTTCCTTTATCTTTGACACACAAATATCTGGGTGCCACGATAAGTATGTATACAATGAACTGGTTGCGGATTTTGTTGCGCCTGCAATTATTAGGTTCGGCAAAATTCGCCCATTCTTACTATTAGTCAAATTCATTATTCTGTTTCGAAAAAGATTTCATAGGGAATATTAGCAGAAAAATAAATGGCCAAAAATTGAAACCAGTCATGACAATCGTGTTGTTGTATATATGTATCCATCTTCCTGTAAATATGGCCAATCCTCTGAATATGGTTATGGGCGACGTTTTTTATATCCGAGCTCCTTCTCCTCACGGATGTTAGCAAGAGAGCGGTTTACATTGCGACCCTATCAATGTAGTCTCCCACATTATGAAGTGCATCGCAACATGTCTACTCAAATAAGATATTTTTGTCGCATAAATCAGAATACTGGGTTATTTAAACCAAAGTGACAAGTCTCGACAAAGAAATGCTGATAGATTTCTGTTAGGTTTCTCAAACATCCTCAAGAGCCTAATCCGCGTTGCCGGTAGCATTGTAAATTGATTCTTGTACCGTTTCTTGAGCCAAGCACCCAAAGGAGAGCGTTTTATTTTTAGGTTGGAAAAATCCCGCCAGGATTTTGGTGCGTGTTCGACTATTTGCCGTCCACCGGGGATGGTCTTTAACCAATGCGTTGTTCGTTGACGGATATAAAAATCTAGTCTACCAGGATTTCCCAAGACCAGTCCTTTGGCAGTTAAGTCAACTTCGTTGATGCCTAGAAATCGTTGGATTTGTCTTAATGTAGCAGAGGAATCTTGTATCAGATCATCAAACAAAACGAATAAAAAGCGCTCCCTTGGGAAAAAACGCAAAAATCGATTAATTTGTACCATATATATGCTAGTGTCCAGGATATCCGTATTCCTCAATGCCTGTTCAAATGTTGTTGTAATCCCATCGCGCATTTCATGCACATAGTGAGAATAAGCACGTTCGACTGGATGCCGCATAATGTAAATAAGCTTGGGCGAAGGTAGGACGTCGAAAATCCGTTTAGGCGCATCTGCTGTATGTGGCCATCTAGTGTATCGGGTTGACGCTTCTCCACAAATTTGAAGCGCTCCTGCCCCATCAAACAAAGTCTTATACCAATCCAGACCACGGACATAGACTGAATCATTACTGAAGAATTCTGGTTCTTTTATCTTCGACATGAACACTTGAGGATGACGGCAGAGATACTGATATAAAGTCGTCGTTCCACTTTTTGCAGCTCCTATAATGATGAAATCAGGCAATCGGCCTTTTGTCTCACGCTTTGAAATCAATGTACTCTTTTCATCAAGTTGGGTTTGGATTCCTTGGGTTCAATAACAAGACTTGAGAAAACGGTAATCATTACCGTAAAAGAACTGTTAAGCTTTTAGCCAGCAACTGGCGTTCTTCGGATGACAGGTAGTTTGTCAGCCATAACAGAGGAAATGCCAACGATAGGAATATCGCAAATGCGGCTCCCAGTCTAATTGTTATCATCGTTCGATCTGATAATTCCAATGGCACAGGAATCATCACGACAGCCATACCTGCGGCCAATGCAGCTAGCACAATTGCAGTTAGTTTTGCGGTATTGCGAAGAAAAGGACCAAAACTGAACCGGCCAATATTTTTGGCTCTGATTACATGGAACATAAAAATCATTCCAACAAACTCGGCCAATAGTGCAGCAGCTAGTGCACTATTGAAATCGAAAAAAGATCCGGCCACTCCCAGGCCGAATAACAGAATGATCAGCCGGGACAATTGCCAGGTGATATCTTTTGTCGCCCCGCCCGTAGCACGGTAGAGGACGAAATTTACTTTCGCAATTGACCTGCAAAGGTGGGTCAGGCAAAGTAATATTAGCCCGACAAAAATTAATTCGCTTTGTTGACCGGTCCAGGCAAATATGATTTTTTCACCGAATACCATCACGAATCCCAATGCGGGTATTGCCAACGTTATTGTTGCCCGGAGTGATTTTTCGAAAAAAAGACCAATCCCTTTGGCGGCTTTCTTGCTGTAATTAATAAAGGCACCACCGGAAAGCAGTGGTTGCAAAAGCGCTTCCGGTGCGAATTTCGCCGCTTCAACGAGCCTGGCACAAATTGCATAAATCCCGGCGGCCTCAGCCCCAAAAAACTTTAGAATCGCAAAAGGCAAAATATTTAAATACAGCACTGCAATGATATTCAGCAACTGGTAACTGCCGGCAAAACGGAGCAATTCCGGAAAGACAGATCGTGAAAATAACCGTGGTTTGACACAAATCTGTGGCACTACTCGAGTCGATATTATTATACAAAACAAAGAGCGGAAAAGCTGCGATGCTGAAATTACAACGACCAGGGTGAATAGGCCATAGCCATTAACCAAAAGCAGAATAATTGTACCCGCCTGAGCAATGAAGAGGAACATATCTAATTTCATTACAATGTCTATACGATGGGCGCCCATAATTATGGATTCAAAAACACCGGTGACATTACTGAGTGTTATCGCAAAAGCTAGCAAAACAATTGAGGAAGCAGCATCGGGAATAAATCGATCCGGAACGCCCAAAACTTGAATTAAATCATGAGAGAAGATTATAACCGGGACTAGCACTAACACATAGACAGCCGTTACCGCAATGAAACTTGTGCTCAACAAGATACTTGCTCGCTCGTAATCGCCGGTTCCTGTAGCTTCGGCAACATACTTCTGGAAGGCAGATTTGACTCCTGCAACACCCATTTGCATGCAAAACATTATCGCCATCATTATCGCCCAAATTCCATAACCTTCCAATCCTAAATACGATATGATGAACGGCACCATTATTATTCTAGTGCCAATCCGCACAATGTTTGCAGAAATGCCAAACATTGTGTTTTTTCCGACAGTGATAGCCAAATCGTTGCCTGAGAATTCCTTCAACTGGATGCCTGGTAGTCTATAATTACATTTAAAAGTTTAAGACTTTTCATATAATTGAGCATATTGCAACCGAATCAATTTGTTCAGGCGATTGGCACCTTGGCGCTATGACTAATGAGATTGATTTCTTTCACGATATGCTCAATCTCTTCACTCGTCAATTCGGGAAACATCGGCAAGGAAAGTAATTGCCCGGCGTATTCTTCAGTTATGGGAAAACAGCCCTTTCTTTGGCCCAAGTATTGATATGCCTCAGTGAGATGAATAGGTATAGGATAGTGAATGCCACAATGAATACCTTTTTCTCGTAATATGATTGACAGTTCGTCACGGTTTTGTACACGTATGGCGTATATGTGGTAGACGTGTTTGGTATAATCAGCCTCATGTGGAAGTGCTATTCCCTCGATTTCACAAAGCAGATCATTATATAATTGTGCATTTTTTCTGCGTGCCTCATTCCATTCGGAAAGATGCTTCAATTTAACGCTCAGCACTGCACTTTGTAAACCATCTATACGTGCATTCCAGCCGATTATTTGGTGATGATACTTGCTTGACTGCCCGTGGTCGCGAAAGATCCGTAGCTTTTGTGCTAATTCAGCATTATTAGTAACAATTGCGCCAGCTTCCCCATAGGCGCCAAGATTCTTACCGGGATAAAAGCTAAAACAACCAGCGTTGCCTATTGAGCCTGCGGTTTTTCCTTTATACGATGCTCCATGAGCCTGGCAGGCATCTTCGATAACCTTTAATCCGTGTTTTTTGCCGATTTCTAGGATAGAATCCATGTCAGTTACTTGTCCGAAAAGATGAACAGGAATAATAGCTTTAGTGCGAGGTGTAATGGCTGCTTCTAGGAGAGATGGATCCATCGTATATGTAACTTTATCAATATCAACAAAGACTGGCTTAGCGCCACTAAAACTGATTGCTTCTACCGTTGCGATAAAAGTATTAGGCACAGTAATGACTTCATCACCCGGGCCTATTCCTAACACCAAAATAGCCATCCAAAGAGCCGCTGTTCCACTGCTAACACCGATGGCATATTGGCATTGGCTAAACGAAGCGAATTCATTTTCGAATTGATCAACAAATGGGCCACCGGCAAATGCTGTTTTATCAAAAACTTGCTGCATAGCATCGGCTATTTCGCCTTGAATTGATTCGTATTGTGTTTTTAGATCAAGAAACGGTACTTGCATTTCTCATAAACCTCTTAATACTGCCTTTGGGAGTTAGTGTTGGATTTTGCCATATTAGTGGATGACAAAGTTTTTTCAGTTATTAAGGTAAATTCTAAATTCCAAATCACACTGGACTTGAACCTGTCAATGTAACTGTTCGGTTTGAACCTGCCTTAGATTTTTTATCATTTTTTTCAAGAGAGTTTAGATTTCCACTTGAAACAAGAATTTCAGATCCTCCATTGTGAATTGATTTGCAAATCGATTCAATGATTGTGACAACACGAAGGCCGGAATAACCATCGCTTCTAGGTGTCTTCTTTTCGCGAATACATTCTAAGAAGTGAGCACATTCTACTTTTAATGGTTCACATTCTTCTATGCGAGGACTTGAAATGTCACCATAGTGGTATGCTAAATGAAACTCAGCAAATGAGTTATAATGTGGTGGGGGTTTAACACCTTTATCAAATATTTTTATTTTTTCATTTGGTTCTACATCATCATATACCAACATTTTTTTGGTACCAACAATAGTCATCTTCCTTACTTTATAAGGATCTAACCAGCTTTGATGAAGGAAAGCAATTTCACCATTATCAAAATTGAGAGTTGCCGTTGCCACATCTTCAATATTATCTGAGAAATGAGCTTTGCCGAGTCCATTTACCGTAATAGGCTCTTTACCTAAAAGATACAATATTATTGAAATATCATGAGGAGCTAAATCCCATACTACGTTAATATCTTTTTGAAAGAGCCCTAAGTTAAGTCTTAGGCAGCTCATATATAACACTTCTCCAAGTTCTCCGCTTTCTAAAATATCTTTTATTTTGTTCACTGCAAAAGTGTATTCAAAAGTATGACCTACCATCAATATTTTGTGCATTTTTTTTGCTATTTTGATTAGATCCATACACTGGTCCTGTGAAGCTGCCAATGGTTTTTCAATGAGCACATGTTTACCAGATAATATACATTCTTTTGCTAGTTGATAGTGAGTAGATACGGGCGTTGCTATTGCAACAGCATCAATTTCTTGTGAATTTATTATTTCTATATAGTTTGTAGTTACTCCTATTTGAGGGAAAAGACGTTTCATCCTTTCAAGGTTTTTAATATCCAAATCACAACAAGTATAAATATCGCACTCTTGCAATGAATTAAAATTTCGAATTAAATTTGGCCCCCAATATCCACAACCAATGACAGCAACTTCCATGTTTCTCCCAAGTTAGAATATTAATATTAATAAATATTAGTCTTTTATAAAGCTCCTTCTCGGCTTAAAACAGCTTTAACTGTTCTAAGCAATATCCAAAAATCCAACAATATGGACCAATTCCTAATATATTGAATATCTGAACGAACCATTTCATTAAAAGTTGTTTTACTTCTTCCTGTAGTCTGCCAAATCCCAGTTATTCCTGGAATAAAATTCAATCTCTGTAAATGCCATGCACTATATTGGCTTACTTCATAAGGGATGGAAGGGCGTGGACCAACTAGACTCATGTCCCCTTTTAGAACATTGTATAGTTGTGGTATTTCATCCAGACTCCAGTTTCTTAGAAATTTACCAATCTTTGTGACTCTAAAATCATCGTTAATTTTATACAACGGCTTTTGTTTATTTTCTGATTCTTGAAACTCGTTTTTTATTAACTTTGTAACATATGATTTATGAAATGAATCATCATTATTTTGTAACATTGTCCTAAATTTCAAAAAAGTAAATTCTTTCCCTCGTAAACCTACTCGTTTCTGAACAAAAAAGACAGGCCCAGTTGATGAGAGTTTTATTAATAGTGCTATCAAAAGAATAATTGGCCATATAACTATGAAACCCAAAGAAGCACCCACCAAATCAATCAATCGTTTGATTGTAGATTTGAATGTACTTCGACGTCTCGAGATTAAATCGATATACTTTAAGGGACTTGTTTGTTGTTCAATTTTTATATAATTATCCTGAAATAAGAGAGTTATATTTCATTTTTACTTCGTAATCCCAGATATCAATCTTAATTTCAAACCAAAGGTCATTGTTTATTTTTATGAAGGGTTCTTTCTGACCTAAATTATTGATTAACTTATAAATTCTCTTACTTGCAGCATATGCACCATCCTTAATAGTATTAATAAGAATTATTTTGATCTCTTGGTCTAGATTAAAAACAATATCAGATGCTCTTGTGTTTAATAAAATCACATTCAAAAACCTTTTTTTAATTTTATCCAAAAAACCGACTTGTTCTTGTTTTGAGATTAATGGCAAATTAAGAGTAGCTACACAGACTACTCCTCCATTTCGAAGATTTCTATGTTTTTCAAGTTTCAAAAACCAATCAAAATCTCTTGAAGAAGAAAAAAATCCATTATCTGGCGAGTCTATGGGAATTTTAATTGGAAATACGTTTGTTCCCCCATGGCTGATTTTCATTTAAAAAATTATATTATGGTTTTTCGATTTGTCTGAATTAAGAGAAACGTTTAACGAAACATTTAAATGGAAGGTGAAAAATTAATAATAATAATAACGCTCTTTTTTTCCATATATTTTAGTTGAACTCATCTTATTTAGAACTGAGCCTAGTATGTTGGCTCTAGCAATTTTTAAGATTTTGTGGGATTGTGTAGCTGCTTTTTTTGTCGTACCGCCACTTTCCAGAACATAGATCACACCATCTGATTGAGATGCCATGGTGCGGGCCTCAGATACCATTAATAATGGCGGACTATCAATAATTACTGAATCGAAAAACCTCTTAAATAGTTTAAAAGCGATACCAATAACACTTGAACTGAAATGAGTATACTTTATTTTCTCAAAGTGTCCAGATGGCATGATTTGAAGATTTTCAACAGTTGGTGATTGGATTGTATCAAATATATCCTCCAAAGAGGAAAATTTCGTTAGGGAAACGGCTTTTATGGAAGTTTTATTGTGAGGTAATTGTTTAATATCTTGTCCTTTCCTCGTCAAATTACCATTTAATGACTGAATATGAAGTAGTAGATCTATTGCGCCAGGTTTCATTGTAATATCGAAAGCCTTGTGTATTACAGGCTTTCGAAAATCCATGTCCACAAGAAGTGTGTTTTGCCCCATGTTAGCTAAAGTAATCGCCAAATTAATAGCAGTCGTAGATTTACCCTCTTGCGGACTGGAACTAGTCACTAAAATCACTCCAGTCTGTTCCTTTTGAACCATGAGCTGCAGGTTCCTTGTCATCATTCGATAAGCTTCTCCTTCAAAGGAAATTGAGGAAGCTGAATTCATTTTCTGCGCATGGTTTGGATTTAACTCTAAATTTGTATTTTCAACAAGGTCTATTCTGTTGATATCGTTCTTTTTTAGTTTTTTCCAGGAGTTACGAAATTTCGGTATAGTCGCTATAACTGACCAGTCTGTTGATACTTCAATGTCATCAGTGGTTTCGATAGTTTCCTGATAATACTCTGATAAGAAAACCAAACCAACACCAAGAAGACCTCCAAGCATTATGCCAAGAAGAATATTCAATTTCTTTCGTGGCCAAATTGGCATTGTTGGTTTTTCTGCTTCATCTATTATTCTAATAATAGACTTATTTTCAACTTCAGATAATCGTGCCTCTTCTCTTTTGTGTATTAGCAATAAATAAGTCTGCTCACTGACATTTTTTTCACGGTTTAACTGTGCTAGTCTAATTTCTTTACGCGGAAAATTTTGTAAAGAATGATCATATGTTTCCAGAATATTCTTAATAACAAATTCTTTCTTTTTGATGGATTGAAGATCAACTTGCAGTTTTAAAGATTCTTCCATGTAACTTTTGATATGAGAAAAAACGTCCAGTATTCCCTTCCCTTGTGATAATTTCACGGCTTCAGAAGTTAAACTCGTTTTTGTTAGGTTAATCCTTTCACGTATTTGTAACATTCGTGGATGATCAGCAGAATAATTTTGCAATTGTAACTCGGTATGCTGGAGCTCAAGTTCTACTAGTTTAGCTTTTAATTGAATAGCCCAAGGACTCGATATATTAGTTAGTGACGGCACTAGTTCCTGTTTCTCTTCAGAAATTTTCTGATCTACATAGGCTAACCTACGCTCCTTTGCACCACTTTCGGCTTTTGTTGAATTATACAGAACTTCGGCTTCTGTGTAACGTTTAAGCATTTCCTCTGCTTGCTTATCTAAAACTGTAATTTTATTCTTCTCCTTATAATTTTTTAAAGAGATTTCCGCACGCATCATTCTTTCACGATATATACCCAATTGTTCCTCAAGAAAGGTTCGGATTCCACTTGCGCCCTCACGCCTAATCTGCATGTGCTGTTCAACATAAAGATTTGCCAGCATATTTGTTACGAAATATGTGGCTTCAGGATCTTTTGACCAGAATGAAATATTAATGATATCGGATTTTCGTACACGTTCTACTTTAATACGCCCCTTTTTGGATGGAGTACCATGAATCAATGTTACAAGAGCATTGACTTGATCATAATGAATATCTGTGGAGTCCAACTCGACAGTCAATCTATCAACAATGTTTTGCGGTAATTTTTTAACCAAAGTTTTCACCAGAGACCGGCTCTTTATTTCCTGAATACGATTGGATAAATACACTTCTCTGAGCATGTATTCCATTGTTTTTGATTGAGTGATTGAAGGTAAATCATTAATTTGCTCTAAAATTAAAGTGGAAGATGCTTTATATTTTGAATCAGCTAGCTCATTGTAAATTAATATGGGTACTAATGTGATGAGCAAAACGATTAAAACTATAAATTTCTTTCTCCAAATTTTTCGGATGAATAATCTTCCCTCAAATCCATCAGTATCATTATTTCTGTTCAATTTATATCCTTCATAATTCTATTACTGACTTCAATATTTGACTACCCTTACTAGATGCAATTCGTTGAGAGTTCAGTTCGATCTTTGTAGCCAATAGTAAGCGTTTGCAACAATGGCAACATCTCTTATTATAGAGGCCACGGTTTTCCATGTTGACCATCTATTCTTAGGAATATAAACAATATCACCAGATTGCAACATGGGTAAAGAATAAACTTTCTGTGTTTGCTTTAAATAATGGCCAACATCTATTAGTACGACTCGTTTTAGATTTCGATACTGCTTCCGATAAGAATTAACCGATGTCAATTCACCATCGTTTTGAGAGTTAGGTTGTTGATAATTTAATGCCCTTGTTAAGCGGACCTTGCTTAAGCGAGCAAATTCCGTTGGTCCTCCAGCTTTGGAAATAATATCAAGAACATCTATTCCATCTGAAACACGGTATTCACCTGGACTATTCACTTCTCCCCAGATATGTACAACTATTTGTGAAAAATCCTTTTCTTGTGCAAGTAAGTTAGTATAAAAAGATAATACCACTATTAAAAATATTTTTAGCTTAATATATTTCATTGTCCATGTCCTATTTAAAAAATCGTAGAAACATTAAGAGTAAAATTTTTGCAGCTCCGCCCTCTTACTCACAGTTTATACTGAAATGTAATAGACAAAATTGATCTTAATTATTTGTAGGATCTATAAAATTAAACTTAGTCTCTAGAGAGTTTTTAACTTTTGGATTATAAAAATTCGTTTCTATTAGTGAGTTCATTTTTTTTTGAACTTCTCCAACTCCACTTTAATTTCAGGCAATTTTTCTTCATTTAATTGGTAATAGTTAGGTTGATCATGATATTCTTTCACGATAATAAATCCTTTTGATACCAGCATATCCATAGCGTCACTGATATTTTCCAAAGATTGATTAATTTGTTCCTTCATTACCCACCACTCTGCAATACCTTGAAAGGTATCCTTTGCACCAGGCTGCTTGACAAGATAATTCAATATTGAACTTACTGCACTTAGTTCATCCCTCATGGTATCGCTTACTTCCCTGTTAGCGTTTATGATATAATAGTGAAAAAGTTGAAAAGTTAAATTATTGCAACATATATGCCAAAGAATCAATAAAGAAACAAGTCTATAAGATTCAACATGTTAACATATGTGTTTATAAAACTCTATGAGAGAAATAGAGGTGGAATACCCACAGTCAAATGAAACATATTTAATGTAATTTATTTATTTTCAATGTGTTACTTCATTTAAAACTAACCGACAGTTATGAGTGAAAATCCAATAGTTAAAATGGGAGAAAATAATATGCAGATGTATTTCTCTGAAATAATTAAACACCTAAGGGGCGATTGAAAAGCTTAAATTTAAGGTTGGAATTCATTAATGATTTCGAAGAAATGATTTCCTTTCAAGATTAAATTTCTTCATCAATCTCATGAAATCACTCCGATCTTTACTTGCTTCTCTCGCTGCATGAGTTATGTTGCCTTCAAAAAAAATAAGCAATTTAGTTATGTATTCTTTTTCGAATTGCTCAATAGCTTTCTTCTTAGCCTCACGAAAGGAAGGTGTCCGAAAATTTACATCTTCAATTAACTCGGGGATATTGATACTCCATGGTTGAATTACATAATTGGGTGATAGAACGATTGCCTGTTGAATTACATTTTGGAGTTCTCTTATATTGCCAGGCCAATCATACATTAATAGTTTTTGAAATGATGTGGGAGAAAAGACCTTGGGTTTTACATTCAATTCTTTTATATAATTTTTTAATAAATAGCTGGCGATAAGAGGTATATCGCTTGATCTTTCTCTAAGTGATGGCAGTTCCAAACTAAAAGTAAGTCGATAAAACAAATCTTTTCTAAACAGATTCTGTTGCATTTTTTGTTGTAAATCCACATTTGAAGCTGTAATTATACGTATATCTGCTTTTGTTCGTTTAGCTTGGCCAAGTATTCGATAAGTCTTGTCTTGAAGAAGTCGAAGTAACTTGCTCTGTGCTGAAAATGGTAGAGTATCGATTTCATCTAAAAAAAGTGACCCTTTCTTTGCTTCTGCAATGATACCCAATTGGTTGCTATGCGCATCAGTATATGCTCCTTTTAGATGTCCAAAGAGTTCGCCTTCAATCAGTTTTGGTGGAATCGCTCCACAATCCACTGGTATGAAAGGCTGGTCGGATCTCTTGCTTAAATAATGAATCGCTCGAGCACATAATTCTTTTCCTACTCCTGTCTCACCTAACAAGAGAACTGTTGCATCAGTATCTGCTAATTGAGGAATAATTGATATTTTCTCCAAAAAAGAGGGATGACATCCTATTAATTGGGAAATTCCTGCTTTCTGAAGAATGTTCTTTCTTGCTATTTCCTTCTCTTTTTTTGCTGTTCCAATTAAACGACTAATCCGCCATAGGACTTCAGCCTCTATAAGAGGCGAAATAATTAAATCATCAGCATTTTCTATAGAATAAATATCTAACTGTTTGTGGCTTCCTTCTGTACAGATTATATTGATCTCAGGTACGGAAGAATTTCTATTCTTCAGCACTTGATCTTCTGAACTAAATGAATCCTTAATCCTAAAATATAAATCTGGGTGTGGGTATTTTTCAACATCGGTAAGTCCCTTTTTTCCCTTGGAAAGCTGTATATCACAATCAATGTTTGATTTTAGAATTGAGTATAATTGCTCTGGCGTTTTGTGAATACAAGAATTGAATATGTGAAATGTGTTAAGTGCCATGATCAATTTATTTTAATAGTTCATCATTATCTTTAAACCTTTAAGCCGTTGACAACTGGATAATCTATTGTCCTTAAATACAATGAAAGGATTAATCTAATATTGATTTTGAACAAGACCATATTGCATATAGAATGAAATTATAAAAACATTTTATATTGCCAATTCCCCAATAACCGATCACCTAAACTTCTCTTCCCTAAATCCAAATTATTGAAAAACTGCAATAAGTATTATAACCCATTGCCTATATATTATTAATAATCTTATTGTCTCACGATGATACAATGTCCTTCTTTAAAACAAATATTACTTATTAATTTAACCAATGTTTATGCTCAAACATTAAATTCTTGCAATATTTGTTCCAATTATTTAATTTTTTATTCACAAGTGAATATTTGTGTTTGGTGGACTAAAGTTATTTTATTCTCAGTTCAGGAATGCCCAAGAATGTAATTATTCTCATTGAAAAATTACTTGTAGTATGTTTTCAGAGGACATGTGTAATTGTATTTTTATGTTTATATGATTTTAAATAAATTGAATCCCTTGGAATGGTCTTATAGAATTTTAAGATTAACACAAAAAAGAGACAGCGAGGACTAGGTCTAGTCGCTTTTAATTATTTTAGTTCAACAAAAAATATATTTACAATTAAAGCAGAACTCTTTTGATTATTAAATCACTTCCTAGTAAAAAGTGTTTTAACTCATTTATTCTCAATTATTGTTTTTACGCCAGGACGGATGTGTTATTGAAAATTGAGATACTTTATAGTTCAAAACACGAGAAGATATTCCTAAAATGGTTGCTGCATTTTTTTGTACATATTTACAGGTTTTCAAGGCCTGAAGAATCACTTGTTTTTCTACCTCTTCAAGTTTTAATGTTTTTAAAGTCAGAACTGCATTTTCTCTATTTCTACGATCTTTTCCTCCCGCAGCGAAATATTCCTCCCCTTTCATTGGCAATTCATAAGGCGTGATTTCGCAATACTCTTCTGTTAACAGTACCGCCCGTTCGACCAAATTTCGTAATTCCCTTATATTACCATTCCAATTAAGGTTTTTCATCAATTCGACGGTTTCATTTGAGAATCCGGATATGTTTTTCCTTAATTCACGAGAAAATTTTCTGAGGAAAAAATCCGCAATTAATGGTATATCTTCGAGTCTTTCTCGCAGCGGTGGTATATGAATATTGACCACATTAATCCTGTAAAATAAGTCGGCTCTAAATTTACCTTCTGCAATAGACTGATCAATATCCTGGTTGGTTGCGCTAATAATCCTGACATCAACTTTAATGCTTTTATTGCCGCCTACCCTGGTGAATTCTTGATTCTGTAAGACACGCAATATTTTTGCTTGTGTCGATATTTCCATATCACCAATTTCATCGAGAAAAAGAGTCCCGCTATCCGCCATTTCAAACTTTCCAGGACGTGCCTGGTAAGCCCCGGTAAAGGCTCCCCTTTCGTGGCCAAACAACTCACTTTCTAATAAATTTTCCGGCAGGGCAGCACAATTTACTTGAACATATGGCGAACTAGACCTTGGACTTATAAACTGGATTAGATTAGCAATTAGTTCTTTACCTGTTCCAGTCTCCCCTTGAATTAGAACGCTGGCATTACTCTTTGCAATCTTTTTAATAAGCGCAAAGATTTCTTTCATTTGCCGACTTTTACCCACTAAAGGGTAATGATTATCAAATCCTAAATTGTTCCAGCCTTTGCCGTTTTGGTCTTTTTCTACGTTACTTTTAGACTGTTTCAACATAACTCTTCATCATTATTAAACCCTTCTAATACATCCTCAGTCTCCACCTCACTTCTTAAATTGTTATCGGATTTTTTGTGCAAACATTAAGTTTCAAAAATGAAATTGATTTGAAATGAAACAATCTAACCTAAACCCGGCAAAAACAGCCCTTTATTATCAGAATAATCAAAAAATAAATCGAAAAATGTTTGCCTTCATCCCCTTGTTTTATTTGTTATTTAGTTGCAAAATTCGTGGAAGTTCGAGCTTGGATTTTAGTAATAAATTTGTATTAGAAAAAAAGTTCTCTTTGGTTCCATCAAAAACGATTTTCCCTTTATCCAAAGCAATAACACGATGAACCAATTTGTAAATGAAATCCATATCATGGGATGCAATAATTACAGTTCTATTTTGATTGTGAAATTTATTAACTAGCTTGGATATGATTTGAATTCCCGAATAATCCAGGGCAGAAGTAGGTTCATCAAGAATGATGATTTCCGGTTCCATAACCAGGATACTAGCGATCGCAACCCGTCTTTTTTGACCCTCGCTTAACTTAAACGGAGATTGCTTTTTTTCGTCAACAGAATCCAATTCCAGTAATTTAAGGACATTTTCAATTTTAGCGTGGATTTCGTCTTCTGGTATATTACAATTCCGCAATCCAAAAGCAATTTCATCGAAAATGGTGTTTTCAAAAAATTGTATTTCCGGAAACTGGTTCACTAGCCCAATCTTCAGTGGCAAAGTTTGAGTTGCCTTCACTTTGTTAAATACAGATTGGCCTTCCAGTAAAACTTGTCCATTAATTGGCTTTAAAAGTCCATTCATAACCAGAATTAGCGTTGTTTTTCCTGAACCACTTGCGCCTACGATTCCAATTAACTCACCTTGTGTGACTTTTAAATTAATATTTGATATTGTATCAACAGCATTTTCCTGACCCAAACCCTGGTATTTGAAAAAGATATTTCTTAGTTCAAGTTTCATTCAAAAAACCTGATCACCTAAATACTCTACCGGAGCCCCTATCCCTAATTCACACAGCTTTGCTGAATTTTTGAAAACATTGACCGGGTTGTCATCAAATAGAATTTTCCCTTTTGACAAAATCAATAAACGACCAGTATAAAATGTTTCAGCCGGATATTGAGTAATTAAAATTGATGTAATCTGTTGAAATGGATATTTATTTTTCTTGAATATATAATCCAAAACCATTCTCCTGGAGAATGGATCCAACAGTGACGTTGGTTCATCTAAAATTAAGTAAGAAGGCGCCATTGCAAGTACAGAAGCAAGCGCCAGTAATTGTTTTTCTCCACCGGATAGCTTGTTTGGTGAATGGTTCCTGAGATTCTCTAGATTAAATACTTTGAGAAATTGATTCACAACTGCATGCATCTTATCATGATCAACCCTGAGGTTTTCCAGGCCAAAGGCTATTTCCCGCTCTATTGTTGTACTAACGATTTGATTGTCCGGATTTTGGAAAACTATGCCAACTTTTTTGCGGATATTTTGCATTTCTTCATGCTGCCTGGTATTAAGTTCATCCACAAGAACATCTCCCTGGTGGGGTATAAGAAGGCCATTTAAACATTGTACCAAAGTACTTTTGCCAGATCCATTACTACCCATGATACTTACGGACTCCCCTTTCTGAATCGATAATGATAGTTCATTGAGAACTAGTTGAGAACTGTTTGGATATGAGAAAGATAGGTTTTTACAGCTTATCATAAGGATTTATTCAACTCGATGTGGATTCTAACATTGTTAAAATTTTTTGGCTGATTCTTTCTGTCGCTCCTTGATTCTCTTCGACAAGATTTCGTGCCTTCTTACCTGCTTCTTTACAATTATTTTGATTCGAAAAAAATCTATCTAAATGAAAGTAGATATCATCGGAATTTCGAACTAAAAATCCGGCTTCTCGCTTTAGTAATTCCTGCGCATCCGGTGAATTTAAAATGCGCGGACCAAAAAGTACAGGAATGCCATGCGCTGCCGGCTCCATAACATTGTGTACGCCAGGACCGAAACTACCCCCAACAAATGCCGCATCACCATAAAAATACAAATTGGCAAGAAGGCCCATTTTATCTACGATCAATATTTGATGGTCGGATATTGAAAGATCCCTATATTCATGTGAAAATAAAATCGATCTAATCCCAGCCGATAAAAATTGCCCGGATAACTCATTCAAATGATTTTTATCTAGCTCATGGGGAACCAAGATCACAAACAAATCGGTAAATTTTTTGAACATTCGAATCATGGCCGGGATAAGGTGCTTCTCATCGGAGGCCCATGTACTTCCGGCGATAAAAACCATTCGACCTTGCAATGCTTGTTCGGATATTAATTCTGATTTTGTTGATTCGTTAGCCCGGTTTAGTACCTGATCATATCTTGTATCACCAAGAATTTGAATACCTGACTTAAATGGTAAAATTCGACTGAACCCATCAGCATCGAGTTGACTTGCGGGAGCAATAAAATTTAAACTAGAGAAAGAAGCTTTAAAGAAATTTCGAACGACAGGCTTCGTCATCATTGAATCACCCGGCATAGTGCCGTTTACTAATATTGATGGAATTTTTCTACTTGATAATGCCCACACCAGGTTTGGCCAGACATCATGTTTTGAAATTACCAATAATTTCGGCTGTAGCATATTTAGAAATTTCCGAATCGATAGGATTGTATCAAAAGGCAGATAGATTTTTAAGTTATAATCCGATTTTGAATTTACATTTTCAAATCCCGAAGGGGAAAAAAAACTAACAACAATTGAATAATTCGGACTGTTTTCTCTGATCGTTCTTAATACAGGTCTAATTTGTTCGAACTCACCCATTGAAGCACAATGAAATAAAATAAACTTACTTTTATTTTTTTGATCCGAAATATAAGAACTTAGTATTGGCAATGTATTTTTGCGTCCGTGTAAGCCTCGCTTAACTTTGGGGCTTAATAAAGCTTTAACATAAGCGCCAATGTAAATGATAGGAATTACAAAAATGTTGTAAATTATGAACCAGAATATCTTCATTACTAATTACTTAAATTAAAATAAATGATAAATTTAGGTTGGTTAAAGATTGGAAACAAATGCTTTTATACTATTTAATTTAGTCCAATAATTGTTTGACTGCATCAAAAACCCTGCTGGATTCAATCTCTTTCATGCAGCGAAAGTGTCGTTTTGGACAACGGTTTGAACCATGGTATGAACAGGGTCTACAGTTTAGATCCGAGTGCTCAATAATCTTATTTTTGCCCAAGGATGGAAAAAATCCAAATTCCTTTACAGTCGGACCAAAAATGGCAATAACCCTACATTTCATAGCAACCGCAATATGTAAAACTCCTGTATCGTTCGAAATTACCAAATCACAGCTTTGTAACACAGCAGAGGTCTCTAAAAGTGTGGTTTCACCGCATAAATTAATCGCATTCTTATAATTGTATTTATTGATATTTTCACAAACATCGATATCGGTTTTTCCCCCGACTAGAATGATTTTGGTTTTTTTGTAATTTTGTAGTTTTGTAATTAATTGAAAATAGTTGTCGCGTGGCCACATTTTAGTATTCCGCCCAGCACCAGGAGCTATCGCAATTCGCAATTTCTCACCATCAAAAGGAACCTTAGATTTCATCTTCTCTTTGATTGAATCTGGGACATAAATCTCAGATGCCAGCGATTGCCAATTCATCGGGAGTTTTTGAAAAGCAATGAAGTATCTTTCAGGAATTGTTTCAGGTATATTATTGTAAAGGTTATATTTGAAATATGTCAGGAAAAACCTTCGAATTGTATATTTCTTATATCTATAAATCTTATTTGCACCGGCTACAAATGAAATCAAATAACTTCGCCAATGTTTTTGAAAATCGAAAAAAATAGAATAATCCCTTCTGCGAATTTCAAGCGCGACTTTGTAGACCTCTGATAAACTCGGAGATTTGGGAAGTAAGATAATATGATTGATGAATGGATTATGCTCAACCAGATCCTGAAAATCCGATCTCGTTAAAAAATCAATTTTAACTTTCGGATTTTGATCATGAAACAAACGTATTAACGGCGACAACAATACAATATCACCGATAGAGCTTAATCGGACAAATAAAACCCGATGTACGGATTCCATAAAGATGAAGTTTTACTTATGGTTGGTTATTTTTTCTGAGAACGAAACCAGGAAATTGTCCGTTTAATGCCCTCTTCAACGGATACCTTTGGTTCCCATCCCAACTTTTCTTTTGCCAGAGAAATATTAGGTTGACGAACTTTAGGATCGTCAACTGGCAAAGCTTTATTGACAATATTTGAATTGCTATCCGTCATTTTTATTATTAGTTCAGCCATCTCACGAACCGTCATTTCATGTGGATTTCCGATGTTCACAGGTTCATTATAATCTGAAAAAAGAAGCCGGCAAATACCTTCCACGAGATCATCCACATAACAAAAACTTCTTGTTTGTGAGCCATCGCCAAATACGGTAATAGGTTCGTTTGCCAGGGCCTGTGGAATAAACGCAGGAATCGCTCGTCCATCACTTATGCGCATTCTGGGACCATACGTATTAAAAATTCTGATAATCTTTGTATCCACACCATGATTTCGGTGATACGCCATGGTCATGGCTTCTGCAAAGCGTTTTGCTTCATCGTAAACCCCCCTGGGACCTATCGGGTTTACATTTCCCCAATAATCTTCTTTTTGAGGATGGACAAGCGGATCGCCATATACTTCAGAAGTCGATGCAAGAAGTAATGTTGCCTGTTTTTCTTTCGCCAAACCCAATACCTTATGAGTGCCTAATGCACCAACTTTAAGAGTTTGAATTGGAAGTTGCAGGTAGTCTAATGGGCTTGCAGGAGATGCAAAGTGCAAAATATAGTCAATTGGCCCCGCTAAAAATATATACTCAGTAACATCATGTTTAATAAATTTGAACGACTCTCCCTGGAGATGTGCAATGTTGGCGATATCTCCTGTTGATAAATTGTCCATACAAATTACTTCGTGTCCTTTATTCAGAATATATTCACAAAGGTGGGATCCTAAAAATCCGGCGCCGCCTGTAATCAATGTTTTTGGCATTAGATCTTAACTCCAATTTTTTATAATTTTGTATTTAAGGTCATATTATAAATCATCGTCAACTATTTGTATTTCTTCACACAGTTTGGGGTTAAATTAGCCTTTGTAATTAAGAAAACTTGTTTTGGGAAATACTTATTGGAATATGTTAGATGTGAGGTTCAAATTAAACAATAAAGGGGAGGAAAGCAAAATCTAACTACTTCGAACTGCAACGAACTGCACTATATCTTCGAGGGATTTTTTAAAATCACTTTCCGGAAAAGGAGCAACAATAGATAAAGCTTTCTCAATGAATTCGTTAGCACGCTCACGTGCATAATCAACACCACCAGAATTAATGACCAAATTTTTTATTTCATCCACATCTTTTTCTGTTTTATTCTTATCTATAAAATTTTGAAGTTTAGAAGAATTAATATTACCATTTTTATTAATAGCGTAAATTAATGGCAGGGTAATTTTATTTTGTTTTAAGTCATTCCCGGCAGGCTTTCCGGTTATATCTTCATCTCCAATATAATCTAGCAAATCATCCTGGATTTGGAAAGCACATCCCAGGTAATTTCCAAAATCCCAGAACCTATCCGAGTTTATATCGCTGTAGTTTGATCCGACAATAGCGCCTATTTGACAAGATGCAGATATTAGTGAAGCTGTCTTATCGGAAATCATCTGGAAATAGCTTTGCTCATCAGTTTGCAAATTTTGACTTTGTTGTACTTGCAAAAGCTCACCTTCACTCATTCGAGTAGTAACTTTTGCCAGAACTTTATTAATCTCCGGAGCTTCAAGGTTCATCATTTTATTGAGTGCCTGCGCAAAAAGAAAATCTCCAACCAGCACAGCAATCTTATTATTCCAAACCGAATGAACACTGGCTACGCCTCGTCTTAAATTTGATTGATCCACCACATCATCATGGATCAGGGTTGCTGTATGGATTAATTCAATAATCTGGGCAGCTTCAAAACCATTGTCATCTAAGTTACCTATTAATCTGGCGATAAGAAATACTAATCCGGGTCTAAGACGTTTCCCTTTATGCCCCGCAATATATCGAATTACTGCATTCAGCAAATCAACTTTTGTTTCTAAAGATTGGAGAAATTTTTCCTCAAAGTGCTGAAGATCAAGTTGAACCGGCAGTATAATTCTAGATAACTCCACTAACTCTCCATTTATAGATTGGCTAAGATGGCATAATGTAATGATTATTCAATCGCATGTCAAATAAAAGAGGAAATTCATTTAGATGCAATACAATTCTCACACTTGTAATTTAACAATAAATTTCATCGGATTTTATAACAAAGTATGATCAGGAATGAACAAAATCGTTCAGGAAATCGTACCAATCTTAAATAATCTTATTGATGGTTTTAACTAAACTATCGAAGTCAATCGGTTTGGCAATATAGTTCTCAACCCCTAGTTTTGTCAAATCTTGTAAAACCTGGTTTCCTGCGCCAGACATTACAATTAACTTGGATATTGGAATGAGTTCTTTGAGTGATTCGATCAACTTAAGCCCATCTATACCAGGCATGATTAAATCCGTAAGTATGACTGAAAACTGTTTTTTTTGTGCGAGTTGTAAAGCGGAATTACCACTTTCACAAGCAGTAACTTTATACCCCCGACGTTCAAGCAGTTCCTGGAGAAGAGAAAGGATTTCAGGTTCGTCCTCAACTACAAGAATCTCACCAAGTTTGGTTTTATTCAATTGATGCTTCTTTCCTTAGCACAATTCTCCGTTTGTCGGCAACTCAACTGTAAAAACAGTGCCCTTACCTTCTGTACTTGTTACAGATATTTCCCCGCCTTCACGCTTAATGATGGAGTGGGAAACATACATTCCCAAACCGGTTCCTTTACCCAAAGCTTTGGTCGTAAAAAATGGTGTAAATATGTTTTTTATCTGATCTCTTGGAACACCATAACCTGTATCTCCGATTTTTACTTTCACCCATTTATCCACCAAATCCGTATCAATTTGTAAAACTCCCCCATCCGGCATTGCATGAATCGCATTGATAATAATATTTAAAAAAACTTGTTTTAAGGAATCTAATCCCAAGTAAACATTTTGAACGCTGCCATAATTTTTAATCACTTCAATATTGTGTGAATGTAAATCTTTCTCAATAAGGGAAAGGGTTTTGTCAATTGTTTTGTTGATATCAATTCTTTCTTGATCTTTAGGAGAATGCCTGGAGAACTCCAAAAGATTATTAATGATATTCGATGCACGTTTAACGTTTCGTTTAATGATCTCCAATTTAGAATTAATATCGTCTTTACCGCTCTCCAAAATATCAGAAATATAATATCGAGCTGTTTCGATTATATTGAGTGGATTTCTTAATTCATGAGCTACACCCGATGCCAATAGTCCTATGGTAGCTAATTTTTCAGATTGAATAAGAGAGCGTTCAATATTTTTCTGGTCAGTCACATCATGGCTATATTCAATGATGTTTTCAAGCTGGCCTTCCAAATCAAACATTGGATAAGTCCACACATGAAATACCTTCTCATTCCTGGAAATTTCTGAAAATTCTGAATTTTTACTTATAAATGTCCTATTTAGCACTTCTTCATCAACTGGCAAACTAAGTGAAACAAGCTTATCGCATTCCATACCCAGCACTTTCTCAGGCGTTGTGTTTAACAAACTCGCAACTTTTTCATTTGCCATCACTACTGTTTTTCCAAGATCAAAAACTAAAATGTTATCCGTAATTCCATCAAACATTGCCTGGAGCTTTTTTTTACTTTCTTTTATCAAACCGTAGAGATACAATATTTCTGTAAGATCTTTGGCAATACCAATAATTTTTTGATTACTGTCTTTTTCGTGAAGGATTGAAAAAGAAAGTACAAAATTTAAGATTTTCCCTTTTTTGTCTTTGAATTCAAATTCATAGTTCCCTTCACTCGGCTGCCTAAGGATCTGGGATACCTTTGCATGATCATGCCGGTCTGACAGTAAAGTGAAAAATGACTTTTGTAAGACTTCCTTTTCCTTATACCCTAATTTGGAAATCTGCGGATTTACAAATTGTATATTGAATTCGCTATCTAAAGAAAAAATAAAATCATCAGCTTTCTCAACAATACTACCCAAGAATTCTTCTTTTGCCCGCAGTTGCTGCTGTAGCCGCTCTCTAACGATGTTCGCTTCTATCACTTTCGGAAGTGATGAGAGATAATTCCCTTCCTTTATCACATAATCTGCGGCACCATTTTTCATTGCTTCAACAGCTACTTTTTCATCCCCCTGAGCAGTAATAATAATCACTGGATATCTTATATTGAGTTTACGTAATTTAATTAAAACATCCAGGCCCGAGTAATCCGGTAATTTATAATCCAAAATTACAGCATCATAATAATTTTCTTTACATTGTTTAATACACTCTTTTCCCACATAAGAAAATGTTGTTGAAAACTTATTCGATTTTTTCGAAAAAGTAATTCGCATTAATTCTACTTGATCCGGATTATCTTCAACAATAAGTAATTTATAAACCATTACGCCCATAATTCCTTTCATATAAAACTATACCTTCACATTTTAGTTAATAAAACTAATTTCAGGAACTGATTTTAGGAATTGAAAAATAGAAACAAGTTCCTTTGCCTTTTCGGGATTCTAGCCAAACACGACCATTATGTTTTTCAATAATTTTCTTAACAATGGTCAACCCCACACCGGTTCCTTCTACCCCTTCAATTTCTTTTAAAGACTGAAACAGTTCGAATATCTTCTCATGATATTTTTCTTCTATACCAATTCCATTATCTCTTACGAAAAACAAAAAAAAATCGTCATCTATTTTATGTCCGATTTCAATCTTGGGTTTCGGAATATCTCCAACGTATTTAATCGCATTATCAATTAAATTTGTAAATACTTGTTGAATGCGGTCCCTGTCACAATTCACCACAGGAAAATCATTTGGATATTTGATTTGAATTTCTTGTTTTTGAATTTGAAACTGAAGATTGGCAATTGTTGTTTTCACAAGTTCATTAATATCAATCATTTCAAAAGGAGTTACCACGCGACCTATTCTTGAAAGTTCCAATAAATCCTGGATAAGATTTTCCATCTGTTTAATGTTCGCATTGATCCTGTCTAGATAATGGATCGCTTCAGGTTCTAACTTATCGCTAAATTCACTTTTAAGAAGAGATGAAAATCCTAATATTGAAACGATAGGAGATTTAAGGTCATGCGAAACCGAAAAAACAAAATTTTCAAGTTCCTCATTCATTTGCGATAACTTCTCCGAATTCGTTTTAGTTTGTGCAAATAAACGGGCATTTTCAATTGCACTCGCTAATTGACTTGCTAAAGCCTCAAAGGCATAAAGATCCCGCTTATCAAAGCCTCTTTTTCTATCCGAATAGAGGCATAAGCATCCGTTAACACGCTCAACAATTTTCAGTGGAACGCACAACAAAGATCCTGCTGCAGGAAATCCGTTTTCTAATTCTTCCTCACTGCTAAAATCTTTGATCATTGTTGTTTCTGCCGTGCGGATGGTAAGAGCAATTGGATTCCGTTGGTATTGATCTACAAATTCAATTTTGGGAATTTTTGAACTTACACCTGACTGGGATTGTAAAGCGGCAGATTTCGTCTTTAGATCGACAAGGTAGACAGACACTGAATTATAATTAAAAATCTCTTGGATCGATGCAGTCACGTTTTTTAACAATTTGTCAGGATCAAGTGATGTAGAAATTTTCTTTCCTACTTCATTAACCATGGCAAGCTGGGCTGCCCGTCGTCTTTCGCGTTCATATAGCCTTGCGTTTTCTATAGCAATTGCAGCTTGATTTGCAATGGTATCTAAAAGTTTAATTTCTCGGTCATCAAAGCGATGAATTTCATCCTTGTAAACCCCAAGCACTGCTATGGTTTTGCCACGTGAAATTACCGGAACTCCTAGATAAGATCGAAGATTCCTTGCCGGCAAGGAATTCGATAAAATTTTATTTTTTGAATTGTCTCCATGCAGATCTTCAATAATCAGGGGTTGTTTTTCTTTAATGATTTTCTCTACTTGAGGCCACAAAGAGGATTCCATAATAGAAGATGTATCATTTATATCTGAGGAAAAACGGCTGGGAGTATTCACCTCACCAACAAACCAGATAGTACATATCTTAGCGTACATTGCCGTTGCCGCAGCTTTAACGATTAAATCCAGAACCTCTCTAATATTCAAGCTCGAAGTTATGGTCTTGCTTACGTCTTCTAGAGCTGAAAGCTCTATTAGCCTGAGCTTTGCATCTTGATACAATTTGGCATTTTCAAGTGCGGTTGCGACTTGTCCGGCAATTTGTTTAAACAATGTTTGGTGTGTATTGTTATAAGCATTAAGTTCAACTTTACCGATGCTAAACGTCCCCAGGTACTTATCTTTGGATAGTAAAAGAACATTTATTTTTGAGTGTAATTGATTCTCGATCTCTAATTTCGTTTCGTACACTGAATCCTGAATACTCTCTGAATTTTGTATATTTTTCTCACCATCGGGTGATAAATCCAGCCATCCCACCGATGATCCTTTCAGCCTTCGCCAATATCCTTTTTGTAATCTCCTTCCAATTTGCTCGGAAACAAGGGAAAAGATATTCAAATGATCACTATCTTCATCAAATAAGGAAATTGACATATAGTCGAACTTAATAATTTTCTCTACTTCGAAGGTAACGGTTTCAATAACTTCCTTAAGCTCTAAGCTCGAATTTATTGAATTTGTAATTTCGTTAATTGCGGATATTTGATCAGCTTTTTCCTGATAATCTTTGTAGAGGCGAGCATTTTCAATTGAAATAGAAAGATATGTAACAGCAGTTCTCAGAAAATCGATATCATCATCGGTAAATTTTTTTGGCTTGTCATAATAAACATTAAAAACGCCAAACGAAATATCTCTCGGAATCATGGCTAATGAAAGTAATGCTCCATAGCCGATCCTTTCCGCAATGGGCCGCCATTGACTAAAGCTATCTTCAGTTAGAATGTTCTCGACTTTTAAAATCTTATTCTGTTCATTTACTAAATCATAAGGACCTTCTTCAATGCCGATACGCCAGGGTTGATCAACGAGTTGAATTTTATCTGGTGGAGTTTTATGGGCCTTATACATCTTTAATCCACCATCATCGTCTTTGAGAAAAATTGAAACAAAATTTGCATTACAAACAGAAGCTATTTTCAGCATCGTTAAATCGATAATTTCATCAAGATTTAATGCGGATGCAATGGTCTGGCCAACTTCCATTAAAGCCAGTAGTTCTTCATTTCTTTTGTTGTCTTCACTTTGGGCTTGATCTTTCAGGTCATGGTAATAAGCGATGCAATATTGTTTGTCAAAATTGTCCTCTTCTTGAACCAACCTGCAAAGCCGAATGTTGACCATGAGTTTCCAGCCATTTTTTTGGATGAGCGCAAACTCATTAATTTCGGTTTGATTCTCAAATTCCAATCTTTGTATTTCCAGAAACAACAAAGGTAGTTCATCCGGTTGATGTAAATCATCGATACTTAGTTTTTCGAGTTCCGCTTGTGTATAGCCGGATAGATTTGCTGCTGTTTGGTTAGCTCTAATTATATCCCGGGAATTTGCATCTATAACAAATATACCTTCTTCTATGTTTTCCAAGAAATTGAAAAACCGGTTGAGATAGCCCTTTACAGAGAAATTCTTTTGTTTTTCGGAAGGCACCCCTGATGTGTTTTGTTCCAAATCAATTTTTTGTTTCACTATTTCGTTTGCTTAATTTTTTTTCGATTTATCAATAGAATTAGTTGTTATTTACTTTTGGTAAAGTGAAATGGAATATTGTGCCCTGCCCTGATTTTGATTCCACATGGATTTGACCGCCATGGTCTTCTACAATTTTTTTCGCAACAGCCAGGCCAATACCGGTTCCTTCCACATGCTCCATTTGCTTTGCCCGATAAAATGCATTGAATATTTCCTCCTGATCAGATACCGGAATACCGACGCCATTATCCTTGACAAAAAATTCAAATTCATCCGAACGGCGTTTTACGCCAATTTCGATCACTGTTTGATTCCCATTATCATGGAATTTGATTGCGTTGCTGATTAAATTAGTAAAGACCAGTTTAAGATTTTTTGAATGACAAACAATCTTAGGGAAACGATCTGGCAAAATTAGTTTTATCTTCTTATTCTCAATCTGGTATCGAAATTCTTCTACAGCTTCTTTAACAATTTTGCCAATAAACTCATTACTTGTCTCTGTGTCTATTTTTCCAACCCGTGATAATTCCAATAAATCCTGGATCATTTTTTCCATTAACTCAATGTTGGCAACCAATCGATCAAAGTAATGCTTATTCGTATTCGTAAAATTATTATAGACTTCTTCTTTTAACAACGAAGCATATCCCTGGACTGAAACAATTGGGGATTTAAGATCATGTGAAACAGAATATACAAATTCTTCCAGTTCTTTTTTCTTCTGGATTAATCTTTTTTCTGTCAGGGAAAGTGAGGTTTTATCCCTGAAGATCCATAGCAAAATTTCTCTTTTTTTGCTTCCATGAAGAGGTAAACGTGAGATAGATAATTCCAACTGAAGAATTCTTTTTGGTGAAAGTTGGATAGGTATTTCATAATTAATTAGCAACCCCTTATTCCTTACTTTCTGAATCGCAAGTTCCAACATTGATTCTTTTGAACGATCCAACTGGAAAATATCACTACCAATTAAAGAATAAATTTTACGTCTAAATAATCGGATAGCTTGTTTGCTGGCATATAAAATTTTTCCCAATTTATCTGTAACAAAAATGGAATCCGTAGTGAATTCAACGACACTTTGAATTAGTCTTTTTAGCTCTTTTATATCTTCATCAAGTACTGAATTATATAACATATATGCAAAGAAATCACCTAGGCTCAGCAATTTATTTAGCTTAATAGTTCCTATACTGTTGGGTCGATTGTAAAACACACTAAGGATGCCAATCACTGGTCTGTCTTCGTTCATCAAAGGAATAATTGCGCAGCTCTTAAAGCCTTCCTCCAACCAGAGTTTTTTTCGGCTTTTAGGTATATTGGTATCTTTTTCGATATCTTGAAATATCCACGGTTCTCTTTTAGGTAACCAGGATCGAATTCTTTGGTCTATAGGCAAGTTTTCTCTTTTTAATGATAAATTCTTATACCCTAAAGCAACACCTGAAGTAAGCTTATCTTCCTCGACCAACCTAACACTACATGCTCCCGCTTGCATTGATTTTTTGACAATTTCCAATAGATCCGACATAAAAAGGTCCCGATTGAAAAAGATATCTGTCTGCTGTAAGAAAATATTAAAAAGCGGACCTTGCTCATCTAACGTAGACAATTCCGAATATTGATTATTTGATTGGGCAGATTTTTTCATTAATAATCTAAATTTTATCTTTCTGATAATTTAACCAAAACTAATCCATTACCCAACTAAAATCAAGAGAATTATCTATATTAAAGCAATTTAATATTTCATAACTCTTTAATATTCAAATAGATACAATTTTAAGCCATTGTAACATTTCGTTGGGTTCATAATAACTCATACAGAGTCCAAATCTTCGTCCATATCCATGTTTATTTTGACGTTACAACAGGAAGAAAAAAGGGTTGTTAAATGGAGTATTCCTTAGCTATTGATGCGATGATAGTTACAGATTTTTTCTCTGAATTCTTCAATCACACTATTTAACGGTTGCCTAACTAAGGCTCCGGAAGCATAAGGATGTCCACCGCCCCCAAAGGATTGGGCTAATTTATTAATTGAAATCGAGCCATTTGAACGAAAACTAATTTTGGTTAAAGTCTCCTCAATCTCTAAAAAGAGAATGCTGACTTCAACATTTGCAATTCTCCTGGAAAAATCTGATAATCCATCTGTTTCGGATGGAGCAAGATCATATTTTTTCAACATCTCCCTGGTAATTGAGCACCAGGCGACTTTGGAATCACATTCAAATTGTAAATTTAAAATAATATCGGCTAGTAATTTAATTTTGCCCAAGGGCTCTTGCTCATAAACATTCCGGTAAATCTTGTAAGAATCTATATGATGCCCAATGAGAATTCCAGCCATTTTATGGCTATTTACCGTTGTATTTGAAAAGCGAAAACCTCCGGTATCTGTGAGGATAGCCGTATACAATGCCGTAGATATTTCCTTTGAAAGCTCGACTCCCAAAGCATCTAACAAAAGAAAAACAATTTCTCCTGTCGATGAAGCGTTGGGATAATTGATATTTAAAGCGCCAAATTTCTCCTTGGATGGATGATGATCGATGCACATAATTGGAATTTCATGTTTCTTTAAATCAGCACCAAGCCTTCTCAGCCGATCCCATTCGCTTACATCAAATACAAAACAGCACTGGGCGTGGCCCATAATTGATTCATGTTCAATTGGACTATAGTTTGTTATTATTTTATCCTGGTTCAAAAACTCATACTGCCTTGGAACAGGATTGTGATTAAATATATTTACCTGTTTACCCCTTGCTTTTAGTGCATAATATAATCCCAACTCACTACCCAGGCCATCTCCGTCTGGATGAACATGTGTCGTTAAAATAAATTTGTCATTATTTTCAATGAGATGTTTAACCTCTTCAATCTCATCCGATTTTAAATAATTATCGAGTTCTAAATGCATTCCGTAATAATTCCAATTATGAAAATAAATAATACCTGCTATTGCAGGAATGGATTAAATTGTCTTTCTAAGCCAATTGTGGTAGAATCGCCATGGCCTGGATAAACTTTCATATCATCGTCAAGAGTAAACAATTTGGTTTTAATCGAATTGATTAATTGCTGATAATCGCCGCCAGGCAAATCAGTTCGTCCAATTGATGACTGAAAAAGGGTGTCCCCTACAAATATCGTTTTCCCAATTTGAAAACAACTTCCACCCGGTGAATGGCCAGGAGTATGCAATACTTTTATTTCCAATCCTATTAAATCTAAAATATCGCCATCGTCAAACCAATCGGTAACTATCGGAATTTCTACTGGCGGTAAACCAAACATTTGAGCTTGTGCGGGAACATTCTGCAATAACAATTCTTCAGCCGCATGAGCGTATACTGGCAGGTCATATTCGTTAGATAAAATAGTGACAGCCATAATATGATCCAAGTGGCCATGTGTTAGCAATATTTGTTTTGGATTAACGTTTTTTTCCTGAATTGTGCGTTTAATAAGTTCAGGCTCGTCCCCGGGATCGATGATTATCCCCTGCTCAGTTGTAGCATTTTTTATAAGATAACAATTAGATGCAAAAGGGCTTACTTCCAATTGTGTAATTTCCAGTATGTCCATTTTAGAATTAACAAACTCCAATAAATTAAGAGATATTCAGTCTACATTTCATATCTTCAACAAATCGATAAGGTACACTCTTTTTTCCAAGACAGCATTCACCATTTCTTATAGCATGAAAATCAGAACCACCGCTGACCAACAGATCATAATTGATGGCTAAATTATACAATTTACTCACATCAGCTTCTGAAAATCTCGGGTGATGAATTTCAAGGCCATCCAGACCATCTTCAATATATTTTTCAAGTTGGCTTTCGGTTACATTTGGTTGAGGATGTGCTAGAAAAGATATGCCACCCGCGGAATGGATGAGTTCCATAGCCTCTTTTAAAGAAATTGGATAATTCTGAACAAATGCCGGTTTTTCGTATCCAAGAAATCTTGCAAAAGCTTCTTCAAAAGAAAGTACATAACCCTCTTCAAGTAAGATTTCTGCTATATGAGGCCTTCCGATTGCACCAGGGCCTGCTTTTGCAAGTACAAGATCGAGCGAAATGTCGATTCCAAGCTTGCTTAGCTTCACTATGATTTTCTGAGCACGTTCGAAGCGATCCTTCTGTAATAATTTGACATAGTTTTGTAAATTCTTATTATTTATGTCAAAGAAATAACCCAGCAAATGAACACAGTTTTCGTCTTCTACGCAACTCAATTCAATTCCGGCAATAACTTCAAGATCGTATGATTTTGCGATTTGATGTGCTTCCGAAAACCCGGCTATTGCGTCATGATCGGTAATACTTATGGCTTTTAACCCTGCTGCAACAGCTTTTTCTACGATTTCAGCGGGGGTAAAATCCCCGTCTGAATTATTTGTGTGAATGTGGAGATCGGCCAAGCCGTCTTCATCACTGGCTTTCGAAGATACATACATAATATTAATTTATACTTTTGATAAAGTTACACCTAACTGAGCCTGATACTTGCCTTTTTTATCTGCATAGCTTGTTTCACAATCTTCATCGCTTTCAAAGAATAATACCTGCGCGATGCCTTCGTTTGCATAAATTTTTGCAGGCAAGGGGGTTATATTTGAAACCGAAAGCGTTATATATCCTTCCCATCCTGGTTCTAATGGAGTAATATTCGTAACAATTCCGCAACGAGCATATGTTGATTTTCCAACGCAAATGGTCATAACTTTCTCCGGAATTCTAAAATATTCTACGGACCTTCCCAGGATATATGAATGGGGAGGAATTATGCAAACATCACCTTTAAAATCCACTAATGAATTTTGATCAAAATTTTTGGGATCGACAATTGTATTGTTGACATTCGTAAATATCTTGAATTCATCTGCAATCCTCAGATCATAACCGTAAGATGAAACACCAAATGAAATTACACCGTGGCGAATTTGTTTCTCTTCAAAAGGTTCAATCATTTTTTTTTCATGAACCTGTCTTTTGATCCATCTATCCGGTTTGATTGACATCTAATTCTCCAATTTAGTCTAATATTTAACTATCAGCTAATAATTCTTCTTCTTTCTTTCTTTTCCTGTATGCTAAAACTGAAATCCCAATACTAATTTCGTACAATACTAAAAGTGGTATGGCTAACAATACTTGACTGCCAGGATCAGGCGGTGTTAAAAAAGCAGATAGAATAAAAATAATGATTATTCCATAACGCCGATATTTTCTTAAAATTTGCGGGCGTAACAAACCAATTTTTGTTAAGACAAATGAAGCTACCGGTAATTCAAAAATCAATCCGGCTACCAGTATAATTTGAACAGAAAAACCTATGTATTCACTAACATTAATTGTAGGTTTAATCGTTTCTGTTCCAAGCGAATATAAAAATGGTAAAATGAAAGGTAGCATCACAAAATATGCGAAACTAATACCTAACAAAAAACACAATGTCGAGAACGTTACAACCGGCCAAATGATCTTTCTTTCTTTTGTAAGAAGTGCCGGGGAAATAAATTTCCAGATTTGATAGAAAATAACGGGAAATGCAACGATGATTCCGGCAGTGATGGAAACTCCCATACGAACGAGCAACATTCCGGCAGGTTTTAAGAATACCATATCAGGTGGATTTGCTAGATTATCATTTGGCAATGTGAGTATATCAATAATATATCCTGACAATGGAAATGCACAAAGCATTCCAATTACCACTGCCAACACACTTTTAATGAGGCACCATCTTAATTCCTCCAGGTGCTGCAGAAAAGACATCTCTTTTTTCTTTTTAGATTGATCTTGGTCCATTATTCTTAGTTTGTTAAAAAATGAAATTTAATGTAGGAAGGAAGGTTCAAAAAAACAACACCAACATGGCGCTGTTGTATTATACAATATAAAAAAAGGCCGCTGATTCACACCAACGGCCTTTATTCCGTATCAATTTAGGTGATTATAAGCTTGCGTTTTGGAACTCCTCATATAATTTCATAATGAAAGGAATATACTTTTCTGTTTCTGCATAAAGTATTCCCTTGGCTTTGTTATTGGCAAGCCATAATGCCGCCAGCTTTTCACCACCATTGTAAGCTGCCAACCCTCCTTCAATTCCATAAATTTCTATTAGGGTTGAAAGGAATCTACAGCCTAGCCGCAAATTATAAATCGGATCATATAAAATTTCTTCAGCACTAGTCCATGTCATTCCCTCTTCTGCAGTTAGGTAAATCCCGGTAACCGGCATTATTTGCATAATACCCATTGCGCCTGCCTTAGATGTTACCATTGGATCCCACGAAAGAGCGCTTTCATGCGTTATTGTCGCACAAATTAAGTCTACATCTAAATTCGTATATTTCTGACTAAGCGAATAGATTTCATCCGCAATCTCATATTTCGTATTTGATGGCAAGCTACTATTATAACGGTCCATAATACTCATTATCTTTTGAATATTATATTGACGTACACTATCAATATTCATTGCTGCTTTCAAATCCATGAGTGCTAATTCTATCCCCTTTATTTTATGCTGATTTTTTTCGATGTCTAAGAACTTAATTGAAAATCCCGCAATCGAAATAAACAGGACAAATATAGCTCCTAACAACAGAATATTTTTATATCTGTTGATTACATTTGTTTTTTTTCGATTCATATTATTCTCCTTAAATATTTGAATAAAATTGAAAAACAATCACTACTAACGTAGGAAAATCTTGATGGTTCCAATATTAATCGTGCTAATTTGAGAAAATAAAAAACCATTATTGTTCATCGTCAACTGTTTCTTAAAAAATAAGCCTGATCTTTTCAGGCCTCGTAATATTTTCGCAATCGATAGCGATATTTTTGTAGAGAAAAAAAAGCTCCTCCGAGTTTTTTGGAGCTACTGAAAGTATGACAAAACAAAATTGATGTCAAGTATTTTACAACATATTGACATAAGTTAACAAATATTACAATATGTTGATATATGCTAAAAAATTTGTGGGCGATACTGGATTCGAACCAGTGACCTCTGCTTTGTAAAGAGAGAGTTATTATTTTAAGTGCACAAATAATTCTGAATTCGAGACCTCATAAACCCGAAAGAGATATTAATGTCCTAGACTATTTATCAGAAATCTTTCCAAAGAGCAAGTTAGTTTTTTTTAAAGTTTAGTTTCTAACCATCCAAATATCCAAATAAAGTCAAGAAAATCATTGATTTTGGATTCCTCAACTAGTACTATCCAATATTGTCGTACCGAAAATATCTCCTGACTAATATCAGAAACTATCTTGTGGTAATCATATCATGATCGGTCAAACCATATCACATTGTATACTTGATTATTTAAAAACTATAAGATTTCATAATTATAAATTGTTATAACACCCGTTTTTGTGGGTATACTTATACTTAATCTTTTAGAGGACCAATCATGAAAACCAAGACCATTTTAAGCATTTTTTTATTGATTCTTATTGTCAACGTTGGCTTTGCTCAAATTTGCCAAACCAACAGCTACCAGGGGGTTTTGACAGATGCGCAAGGGAATACTGTTTCTGACGGCAAATACTCCCTGACCGGAACTTGAGCCAAGACCGCTTCAGCGTACAGTTTGAACACATGCTCTTATGTTATTAGTTCTACACTTGCTTAAATTAAAGATTCTAAAAAGTTCATGCTGTATTCTTCTACTGCAATAACATTAACTTTTTAAATTCTGTGAAATCACCTGCTTGAATACGATACAAGTAAACACCACTCGGCATACTTTGATCTGTTTTATCTCGGGCATCCCAAACAATCTCATGGAATCCAGCTTCCTTGTTTTCATTAACCAACGTACGAACCAATTGGCCTTGTAAATTATAAATCTTCAAAAGCACATTAGCTGATTCCGGCAGTTGGTATCTAATTGTTGTTTCCGGATTAAATGGGTTGGGGTAATTTTGATGCAGCGCAAATTCTTCCGGAATGCCGGCCAATTCTTCATCTTCAACGCTGGTGATCACATCCAGGGTTCCGGCGCCATTTTCTGCTGCTGTAGTCACCTGTCCATCTGAAGCCGTAACCGACCAGGTAACCCCATAGGTCTGATCAGCCAGGCCCAAGGCGCCAAAATCGACAGTCAGTGTTGTGTTAGTTGTGGCAAAGATGGTATCGATGTCCGATACTTTGATGTTGAGCCAATAGATTACTGTGTCTCCATCTACATCTATGGCAGTCGACCAGGAAAACGTCACGGCATCGACCACAATGGAGCTGCCGTCAGTCGGAAGTAAACGCATGAAAATCCCCGGCGCATCGTTAACCGCCGTTATGGTTACATCAATCGTGTCACTGCTGGATAAACCGCCGGGATCTGTGGCAGTGAGTGACACCTGAACTGGAGTCGTAGTAAAGTAATTGTCAGTGCCACGGAACACAGCAGTTCGGGTCTGGTTGTCAACCGAGACCATAAGATCGCTTGCAGAGCTGGCGTTCACAGCGGCGCTTTTTGTGGAACCAGTCGTACTAGCATCGAGCACTGCTGCGCTCCAGGTCATCTCTTCCGGACTATTGTCAACATCTCTGCTAAGGCTATCCAACGAAAGGTTGAAAGAATTGTCCTCTGGGAAAGTGACATCGGGTAAAGCGCTAACCACTGGTGCATCATTCACCGCATTCACAGACACCAGGATGGTATCCGCATCAGATAAGCCACCAGGATCCGACGCTGAAAAACGCACAGGTATATTCAATACAAAAAAGTTGGGAGTTCCCATAAAGGTAGCAATCTGATTTTCAATTGTAATTACTAAACTGTCTGTCAATGTCTGAGTGAGTTTGTCTGTCAAATAGATAACCGTTTTACGCAGGTTTTTGTCTTGAACAAATTCGACTTCATTATTCCATTCGCCATGCAAATCCATTGATTTCCCGGACGTTATATTATCAATTGTGATTTGGCGGTGGATACCAGCCGCTTTTGCCGATGCCGCCAATGCATCTTCGAGGACCAATAAACTCCATGTCAACTCCTCATCTCCATTGTCCACATCCTCGGAATATTCATCTAAAGCCAGGGTGAACACACTATCCTCCGGGAATGAGACATCAGGTAATCCGCTCACCACAGGTGCGTCGTTCACCGCCGTTATGGTCACATCAATTGAGTCACTGCCGGATAAACCGCCTGGGTCTGTGGCAGTTAGAACCACCAAAATGGGTGCGGTTGTAAAATAATTGGCCGTACCACAAAATATGGCTATTCTGGCTGCATTGTCGATGGTTACGGCGAGGCTATCCTTCAAATTGGAATGGGAAAGCTCATTGATTTTTGTTATTTTGATTGGAATCGCACTGTTTTGTTGTCCTGGATTGCGGGTCAGTATCTTCGCCAGTGGCACTGGCTGTTCCCGGCGAATAACAGCAGTATTTCCATATTCGTTTAGGACTTTAAAGCTCCAGATCATCTCTGCGGCAGAATCGTCCACGTCGATTACAAAACCATCCAGCACCACAATATGGGTGTCATCCTCATTAAACGCAATGGAGTCAGGGAACTGCAAACTAGGTTGGTCGTTGACTGGAAGAACAATCACTGGCAGTATATCCACGGCAAAGGCTTTACTAGGATCTTCAACTAGTATGTTCAAATCCTCGCTACCGTTCCAATCCGGCGTCGGTAATAACCGTGCTTCTCTTCGAGTGGAATCATAGCGCACCTCTATATTTTCCGTACCCGAGATCACCCATCGCATTTCTGGCGGGGTATTATCCTCGTCTGTCACATAATTATCCAAGACGAGAACTTGTGTTGTGTCATCTTCGTTGATTGTCACACTTTCAGGTAGATTTAAAGCCGGCGGTCTATTGCTTTCGGCAAATAGGGTATCAATCCTTGCAAAGGGGCCAGAACCGAATGTGCCATCACCAACCAGGAAAGTATCTGGCTGTGCTTCAATTTCAAGATTACCGCTGGCGTCCCAAAACCAAAAATACATCGTGTCACCATCCGCATAGCCATCAACTTCCGGGGTTTGAGCATCGTCAACCCAAGCCGTTAGTGGAAACTGAAGCGTGTCCTCCAAACTCAAAACAGTAGCACCAACGCACAACCCGGCCGATGTAAACACCCCAACCTCATCGCCTGCCTCCAAACTTACTCTATTCAGTCTGGTTGCATGAACGAGGATGGAATAGGAATCGCTCGTATTGCTAGTAAACTGAAAATGCCCCTGGGCAAAACCAGTATTCTGAACAACAAAAAGAGGCATTCCGAGTAACACGCAAGCACTAATTATGCGATTCATGGTATCTTCCCATCCTTCCTTAATTGAACAGTAAAAGAGGTAGCCCTGCCTTCCCTTAAATATGAAGAAAGGCGAAAGAAAAGGCAGGGCTATGGCTTTCGCCTAGTACTATTTGATTAGAGTCATTTTTTTGATATCGGAAAAATCACCTGCATTCAACTTGTAAAAATAGATTCCGCTAGGCACTTGGCGACCGGTCTTGTCGCGCCCGTTCCAGATTAGCTCGTGAAACCCGCCGGGCTTTTCCGCATCCAACAGAACCTGCACTCGGCGGCCCAGCATATCGAATATCTGCACTTTTACTTTCGTTTTTTCGGGCAGTGCAAAGCGAATAACCGTTTCCGGATTAAATGGATTTGGGTAGTTCCCGGAAAGTTCATACATCGTCGGCACAGACTGTTCTAGCAAACTCATCTGCACAAATGGTGATTCGGCAAGGTCGCCACTCCAGTTACTGGACAAAATGTGCTGGCTGTTATTAGCCGCCCGATGCAACCGGAAATAAAGCTTCTCTCCGGGACGGTAACCATCGTGTTCCGGCTTATCCGGATCATCTTGCCAGACAGCAACCGGCGTTGGCAAATTCAATTGCACTTTTGCCGCGCCAACACAGAGGCCATCCGCCGTGAAAATACCAATTTCATCATTTGCGCCCAGTGAGAAAGATCCTAACGAAAAACGGTCGATGATAACAGCATGATAATCGGCGGAACGTTGTAACGGTTGATAAAACTGAGGTGTTTGCCTTTCAACAAGCGGGGTCCTTATAGCGATACGGGCTAGCGCACTCGAAGAAGAAGGATAAATCAGCGTATCAGGATTGGCCATATACAGCCTGTATCCTTCAAAAGTTCTCATATTGCCCATTGTGTTAACCAGGCCAGGAACGTAGAATCCGCCATCGTCGCTTAGGGCAATTTGCAGATTTTCTGTGATCGAAGCGAGCGCCGTAACGACATCAATCTCCCTTTGCGGAAAATAAGCGACGCAATTCCACCCGCTGGTGAGTGGGATCGGCTCATTATCTGCAATGTCTTCTCCGGTAATGGTAAAAGTACCAGCCCCTCTGAGGTAAACCTTGTACATTTCATGGGTGTCTATGTCGCCGATGCCGTTGAAAGGTGGCGGAGAGGGGACATAGAAATCACCAGCACAATTGACCATGATGACGAGATTTTCCAAGCTACTGGTTAACGCAGCCGCGTCCAAGTTATCCGGCTTAACAGGAAGGGAAATCCATCTCCAGAGCGGGCTTAAAACCGTGCTTAGTGTTTGCACAACCCGGCCTTCCAGCAAACTAATGCGGGACAAAAAGCCAAAACCGAAAGTGCCATTGCCGGACGAGTAAGTCGCCATTTTTGACGGATATTCGGCGTTAGCGCTAGTATCCCAAAAGCGGAAACTCATGGTCTCGCCATCTTGATAGCCATCAATTTCAGGACTTTGATTATCGTCTTTCCATGCCGTGAGTCCAAGCGCCTCGGACTCGATTCCTGTCCATACTGCGGCGCCAACGCACAACCCAGCCGGGGTGAAGATGCCAATTTCGTCACCGAATTCAAGCGGCTCCGGCGGCATCCCCAGTACGGCATTATCAATAATAATGGGATAGAACTCACCTGTATTGGCCATGAAGTTGAAATGACGAATGCTCGGCGCGTCCCCCACGACACGGAGATGTAGCGGAATGTGCTGTTGTGCCCGGTGCGGGTCGTTGCTACTGATGGTTATCCCAGCATGATGTTCCCCTTCGGACAAACCATTGGCGTCAATGTCGATCTGGATGGAGGCGGAAGAATCCGGTTCAATCAAGCCGGTGGCAGCGCTGGCCGCAGCCCAGCCGCCACCTCCTGTCGTAATGCGCTGATAGTATGGTGAATGCTGAAGAAAGTCATCAGGTTCATAAATCAACTCAGAAGGAAAGAATAAATTTTCTTCGCTGCCGTATTCGAGCGTACCAAAATTTGTGGTAATTGGTGGATCTGCATCTGCCAAGTAATAAGTGACGAAATTGTTCCAAGCCGCGCCGATGAAGTAGTATTTATTCGCTTGCAGGGACACTGAGATAACTCCAGAAGAATAGAACCTTTGTCCGGTACCTGGGTTGCTAATCGTTTTGTTAAAAACACGTATCATCGGCCCCGGAAGGGTCTCTGCCTGATAAACGACAAACTCGATCTCGGTTGTGCTACTGCTGTTGCTCATAAACATTTCGATTTTGCTGAGCTCAGTGGCCACATCGATATGATAGATATTGCCGCGCATTCGGCTGCGGCCTCTGAAGCTATTGTCCTGAGCTCCGAAAGACTCTGAGGTAAAACTAGCGCTTGAAACTTTAACCTGGTAATTCAGGTCCGTCACTCCATTGTTTTCCACTACAACAAACTTGGTCGCGGCACCGTTCAGGCCGACCGTGGCCGAAAGCGCCTGGGGGAATAGGGCTATTTCGGGTGGGACCGCGCTGCCGCTGCCATTGAGCGGCACCTTCAATATCCCTTCGTCAACATCATTGCTAACAACCCTAAGTGTGTCGTTGTCCGACCCTATAGTTGAAGGAGTATATGTCACAAACAGATTGCGAGCCTCACCGGCGGCAATGCTCATTGCAGCATCTGATACTGTGTAGGCGGTATTGGCTGTCGTGATCGATGAAATATTCAGGTCTGTTATTCCCCGGTTTTCAATGTTAAGAACCCGCATTGCATCCTCACCGAGAAAAACACTGCCAAAATTTAATTTTGACTTCCTCAAAGCAATTTCCGAACTAGTATATGTCTGTTGAAAGTAAAAAGCGCCCATATCTTGGCGTGTGCTGTCAGGGTCTAAAAATAGGGGATGGCCTGCATCAATACATGGAGAATTTGCTGTGAGGTGATAGTCATGTGCCGACTTGTTGACAAATAACGGATCAGCATCAATGTTTCCTAGGCCAGGATATCCACCTTGGACATCGCTATAATCGACAAAAGCGGAACCAGCGACTTGGGTTGTATTGTCCCAAAAAATGTTGCCGAGCACAAATGGACGACGAAGAGTGGAGGCAACGAATATTCCATCACCATCATTACCTACAACGGTATTCATGGTAACAATTGATGGTGTAACATTGAAGTAGATCCCGGCTCCATTTGTTGATGCTGAATTGTCATGTAGAACATTACCGACGATTATTGCCTGATCGAATGAGAAGACCGAAGAGGTGCCCGATGCATAGATGCCTCCCCCTATTGATGATGCAGAGTTATTGCGAATGACATTATTTGTGATAAAAAAATTATGGTCGAAAGAAGAATACACACCTCCGCCTGCGAATGAATTACCATTTTGAATGAAAAAGCCATCAATGCGGCAATCATCTATGCCATTCACAACATGCCCACTATTCTGTCCATCGATAATGGTCATATTTGTCGTAGGATCTCGCTGATTCAATTCAGTTTCTGTACCATCAAACCCCCCAAATAGGGCTACACCACGCCTCATATTGATGTTTTCCAAATAGGTGCCTTCAGCAACCCAAACCCACTTGTCCTCAGCGTCCGCATCATTTAGGCCTTTTTGTATAGACGTATCGGCATCGGCCCATGAGGTGCCATCATTTAGGCCGGTTGCATCTTGATCTACATAAACAATTTGTGGATCGGTATTGGTCGCGGTAATTGAGTAACTGCCACCATCCCGCGCAGCAACCAAAATGTAATAACGCCCGCTGTCAATAGGTGGGAAGCTTAAGGCCGTAATCTCGATGGTTTCAAACCCGGAGAAAGTAGCAGATACATAGTCGCCCACGTCTGGATCAGGCATGCGTTCACGCGAGACGAACAGATCTAATGCGTTGCCAACGGTTCCTGTTGTGGCTACCCGCAAGCTAGCCTTGTTTTCTGGCATATCGACATAGTACAAATGGTATTCTTGCAAGCCAACGACATCGCTGACACTCTCACCGAACTCCAAAGCCACAGGCGTCAAACTTCGGAGACCGTCAAAAATACCGACGGCATCAAAACCATTCTCAACTGCAGTATATTCTGGCGAGTTCGTTCCATACAAATCCTCGGCCGCCGCCAGGCAGAAAAGACGCGCATCCACAAACTGCGTCAGCGGGGTCATGTAGAAAGTCAAGGACCGATAGAAAATCTGTCCTGCCTTTTCACGACCAATTACTGTTGCAAGATGGTAAAAGGCTTTGTTGATAATACCACTGTTAGTATGTACGCCTCCGTTATCAATATTCGGATCCAGGAAGCGATAATCATCCAGATGAGCAGGATCACCGAAAAGAGTCGGATCTTCCATACTCCTTATGGCATCGCCAGGGACTGTCGGCGTATAAATGTCCTCTCCGATTAACCAGTCATCATCGTCGACAAGAACACCAAAGATGTCAGAAATAGACTCGCTAAGTGCTCCGGACTGATTCTGGTAGACCAGGCGGGCGGAAGCATCTGTGACGCCGTGTGTGAATTCATGGGCAATCACGTCAAGACTTCCGGTGAAATCCGAAAAAATCAAACCATCGCCGTCGCCGAAAGCCATGACGCCATTGCCGGCCCAAAAAGCATTGTTGAAATCCTCACCAAGATGCACAATAAAGTGAATAGAGCTACCCTGATTATCCCAGCTATTGCGGCCATATTCGGAGAGAAAGAATTTCAGGGTCTCCCGGAAAAAATTCTGCGCCTGCACAGCACTGCGCAAGCCAGGATAATCATCCCACAGGTTGTCATTATTCGGGTCACGAATGAGCGCAATATCCCATCCTGGATCATCAGTTGGTATACTAAAAGCATCATAACCGATAATGGCACCAGCCGTGTTGTCTCGCTCATACGCGCCACTATACATAGGCAGGGACGTATCAATCATCCAGTAATTAGGGTCTTCAAAATAGCTGTAGACTGGCATGATCGTGCCGTCCAGACCAGGACCACTACTAACAGCCGGTCCATCTGTTTTCATATCGTTGAAAAAATTGCGCACCTCGCCGCTGTGCGCGTCTATGAAATATGTCCAATTGCCCCATGGGTGACGGGCCGGTATGACCACTTTCCAAACCAAGTGGAGTTCTCGTCCTTTGCCGTAAATATTCAAGGCCGTTGTAACCGGTAGTCTCAAAATGGGTGTTGCCGAAAGCTTCGCAGTAGCAATTTCAACAGCCTGCTGGGAAGAAAGCGATGGTGTTACCTCGATTTCGGTGGTTGGAAAATAACGGCCATTGATACTGCGGGCACTACCTTCGGAATTGAAATGTACAACAATTTCACTCCCGAAAACCGGAATCCCGCGGTAGTGCTGAGACAACCGCACGTGAGTCATGCCTAACTCATCCTGCGTGGTATTGTGAATCACAAATTCTTCGGTAGGCACCTTGAGGCCCAGCACATCTTTATGCGCATCCAAAACCTGGAGGGCCGAACGCTCGACGTTTTGACCGAGACTGCCAGTTAATTGGGCTTTCAAAAAGCTCACGGTGCCGTTTCCCTTATTAACTCTGAACTGGAAATCCTTGCCTGAACGTAGGCGCAGATTTTTTATGCTGTTTTGCGCGACCGCTTTTTGGACTGCAGTTTGTCCAAAAAGCAAGCTTGTGCCAAACGAGAGGAACAAGCACACAACGATCACTGACACAGTTAGGTATTTCATATTTCCCTCCTTAATATAAGGTTAGATTCATTTATAACAAGTAATCAAATGGCCTAACAAGGGCGGAAATTTGGCTCTAACATTTCTAGCACGCCCTGTATTTGTCTAAAAAGTAGTATTTGTTTAAGAAAAATGCCAGCTAATGTAATCCAAATTGAATTTTTTTATGGTAAGATGACGTAATAAGCGGCAATTACATTATCACGTGATGCTCTACTCCCAACCTCATAGCAACTAAAGAATACTGCCATCTTAGGGTAAGCACATGAATTTTTGGTTAAATCTACAGAGTGCGAAGTAACAATTCTCTCATCGCAATCCTCACCTCAGTTACCCCGTCTGTAAGTTGCTCATTCCCTCCTCCATGAGGTTGCAAAGTCAGGGTTCAGTGCTTCCTTGCGGTCTTCTTTATGGTTTTAGCAACAATTCCATTTTTTGGGAGTAGGGCGTGACAGATGGACAGGGCTGCTTTTGGTGTTGATGAAACTAAGGAGAATACGGGGGAGGCATTGCATAACAAAGATAAACGCGAAGGCTACGGCGAAGTTTATTTAACTTATACTCTTGCGCGCAAATACCCGAATGTGACCGCGAGTATTGTTGGCAGTAGTTGTTTTCCGCCTCAAAACCCTCGGTAGATCCGCGTCCAGAAAAAATACGCCGTCACCATGTTGCTGCAATTGTGCTGCAAAATGCTGTTAAACAGACCATTAGCACAGCTGCCATCAATAAACCTGATAGTTGCCATCTTGCGCCCTTTGCAACGTATCTACTACAAAACGGCTACGAATATTCTTGAAAGTTTGTAGATAACCGCAATTCATAACAAAGTGATTAGCAAAGGTATGTCGTAAACCATGAAATCTGAAATTTAATATCCCTGAGGGCTCTTTGATGATAGGAGACATATTTTTAAATGCAGCCGGTAAATAATTGTTTAGAAAAGTGTGTGTAAAATCGTGTGCACTATATCTCCATAAATGTCCATATTTGTCTCTATATATTATAAAAAAGCCCGATGATTAATCGGGCTAATGTTATTGTTTTATAAAGGTTTACGCTTGTGGGCGATACTGGATTCGAACCCGTGACCTCTGCGATGTGAAAAATCAAAATGAACTTGTTTTAACAAAAAGGATTAATTTGAATTATGAGAACATACTTTTAGAATATTAGATTCTCAAAGATAATTTAATGTATTTTTCATTTCGTAAAGAATTGAAACGAATTTATTTTACCAACATCATTTTAATAGACTTTGCCAGTCCATTATTAATAATTCTGGCATAATATGTCCCGGATGAAACATTCATGCCAAGCTCATTTTTGCTGTCCCAAATTATGGTATGCAATCCCGCTGAAAACTCTTTGTGTATTAGCTTGCGGATTTGCTGTCCGCGTTCATTGTAAATATTAATTTGAACTTTTCCTGGTTTACCAACTTCAAATTTTATATTCGTAATGGGATTAAATGGATTTGGATAATTGCTGTAAACAACAAAACCATCAGGAATAATCTCGTTATTGCTGCCAATACTGGTAATTTTGGCATCGATGGCTTTAGATTTATAAGCCCCTCTGCCAATTGTAGATATCCTCAATGTCCGATCCATCGGATGATAATGAATATCTGACACATAAGTTAATGGGAGTCCATCGTTATACTCGTCCCACTTTGCGCCACCGTTTGTTGAAACGAAAACACCAAGATCCGTAGCCAAATAAAGATGTTCCGGATTGTAAGGACTTATTGCAATTGCGCTGCAGGTAATATCAGGTAAATTATTGGTTATGTTTGTCCAGGTATTGCCAAAATCCGTTGAGCGTTTAACATGATCAGAATTCTGAAAGGCGCTATTTCTAACAGCGTAAACAGTGCCTTCGTTGCTCGGATCGGCTTCAAGATCTACAACGCGCCAGCTCGGAATTGAGCTATGGCTAATTTGGCTTCAGTTCGAGCCGGCATTATTGGAACGCCATATACTCCAGCCACTTCCGGTATACGAATGGGCATAAATTATATTTCTGTTGACTTGATCAATTGCAATTGTGTAAACATTCGGAATATTGGCAACTGCATTCCAAAATGATCCGCCAGTTGTGGTTTTATATATTTTGGCAACACTAGCGGTATAGAGCGTATTTGGATTTTGCATATCCATTACAAGCGGCGCAAATAGTTTTCCACTTTCTCCAATCCCATTATTGAGTCGGATGGTATTACTTAACCAATTGGAACCACCAACAGAGTTTTTGACATTCGCGCCAAAAAAAAAGCTGCCATAAAAAATACTATTATTAGTTGGGTGCACGATCACACTAGTCCCATCACCGGTTGCCCATCTGGCCCATGTGGTATTTCCATGATTGTTATCTAACTTTTGCAGGCCATGATCCTGAAACCCACCTAATAAAATTGCCGTATCACTCGGCGCGCTTGCAATTTTATATATATGAGCCGTAACCAAATCATCATTGCTTGGCTCCCACCACAATCCGCCATTTGTAGATTTTTGGACACCACCGTCGTTGAAAAAGTAAATAATTTTCGGATCTACCGGATCAAAACCAATGTCCCAGTGGTCAACATAGACAAGGCCGGAATTATCATATCCTATGCCATTGGATAAATAATCGTGCCATGTCCAAGTCTTTCCTCCATCATCAGATCTCCGCATCTGGATACCACTCAAAAAGACTAAATCGGGATCGGTGGGTGATACTGCACACTTGTTGACAAACCAACCGGTACAATTTGCACCGTTTGGGTTACAAAGCACATTAGGAGCATTGGTAATTTTCGTCCAATTATTACCGCCATTTTCAGTTTTGTAAAATCCTTGCAGCGCAAATGTGCCGGAGTTGGCAATTGAGGTATAAAGAATATCCGGTTGTGAATCACAAATTGTCAAACTTGTTAATCCCACAACTGTTCCTGTGGGTAATCCATTTTCCAAACGACTCCAATTCACCCCATTTGTAGTTGATCTATAAATTCCATCTTGTCTGAAAGCAGCATAAATAATATTTGGTGAACTTGGATTTATTTTAATATCGGAAACACGGCCTGCTCTTTTTAATGACCAATTACTCCCGCCATCTTCGGAAATCCAAAAACCGTTGCTTGTTCCCATGTACACAATATTTTGCTCTGTTGGATGCCAAACAATTTTTGATACGGAAATCCCTATGCCTAATCCATACGAGTAATTTGTTAAAGACCAGGTTAATCCTCTATCGGTTGATTTGAATACGCCGGTACCCGGCCTAAGCGTCACAGTTTGCCCTCTGTCCACCCCGGTTCCAATTAGCATTTCA
>CAYXGW010000014.1:61338-68642 GCA_964464595.1 uncultured Deferribacteres bacterium | reverse complement strand
CCGGCGACGATAACCGCAATGTCGCACGCACGGCGTTATTACTTGACGGTCTCCCCTACTCAATACCCGGCTTGACAGTAAATCGGTTGTGTGCGTCCGGAATGAGCGCTGCTGTGATGGCTGCAAGATCAATCCAGTTAGGTGAAGGAGAATTATATATAGCCGGTGGTGTCGAACATATGACACGAGCGCCATATGTTTTATCAAAAGGCGCTACCCCATTTGCCCGCAATGCAGAATTGTTCGATACCAGTATCGGTTGGCGTTTTATAAATCCGAAAATGCGCGAAGCGTATGGGATCGACTCTATGGGGAATACAGCAGAAAATGTTGCAGAACTATTTAATATTTCCAGGCAGGATCAGGACAAGTTTTCTTACCATTCACAACAAAAGACAGCGTCGGCCAGAGAGAATGGTCGATTGGCAAAAGAGATTATTGCTGTCGAGATCCCGCAAAGAAAAGCCGATCCAATACTCTTTTCAGAGGATGAATTTATTCGACCCGGTACCACGTTGGATGCATTAGCAAAATTACGGCCGGCTTTTAGAACCGATGGCAATGGCTCGGTCACGGCCGGCAATGCCTCCGGCATCAACGATGGCGCTTGTGCAATTTTGTTAGCGTCTGAGAAAGCTGTACAAGAGTTTGGGCTAAAACCCAGGGCACGATTCGTTACATCTGCTGTGGTTGGCGTCGAACCCAGAGTAATGGGCATGGGGCCGGTTGGAGCTACCCAAAAAGCCCTTAGCAGAGCGAATCTGGATTTGGATCAGATTGACATTATTGAACTGAATGAAGCATTTGCCGCACAATCCCTCGCATGCATTCGTGAATTAGGCATGGAAGATAACGATCCTCGCATCAATCCAAATGGCGGCGCAATTGCTCTTGGCCATCCATTGGGTATGTCGGGAGCAAGATTATTAGCGACAGCAATGATCGAACTTGAAATCCAAAATGCGCGTTATGCACTTTGCACCATGTGTGTTGGTGTCGGCCAGGGAAAAGCTGTTATTTTGGAACGGGTTTGATAAATTATTTTGAGATCATCATAAAATTGCACAGTCCCATTAGGGACAAAATATTTATAGCAGCTATTTTGCAAGTAATAAAAATACAGTCCCATAGGGACAGAATAGAAAAACATTTGGCGTCTTATATCTCGTCCCTACGGAACTTTAACAAAACTAACAGATTAGAATTGCTACAAATATATCATCCCTATGGGATTAAAATCGCATAAATGGATGCATATTTAATAACGAACCTTATTTTATTCTATTCTTTGTCACTTTGTCACTTTGTCACTTTGTAACTCTGTAACTCTGTAACTCTGTAACTTTTTTAAAAAATGAATAACATCTTCGAATTCAACGGCTATAAACCTGTCATCCACTCAAGCGCTTATATTCATGAAAAAGCGACGGTCACCGGCAATGTGATCATTGGCCGGGATGTTTACATCGCTCCGGGAGCAGCCATTCGCGGCGATTGGGGTGAAATCATCATCGAAGATGGTTGCAATGTTCAGGAAAATTGTACCATCCATATGTTCCCGGGTGTTACGGTAAGGCTGAGAGAAAGCGCCCATATCGGCCATGGCGCGATCATTCATGGCGCTGAAATCGGGAGGAATTCTTTGGTTGGTATGAATGCTGTTGTGATGGACAATGTGATTGTGGGCAAGGAATGCATTATCGGCGCGTTGTGTTTTGTGCCGGAGGGAATGCAGATTCCGGATCGTAAAATTGTTGTGGGTAATCCGGCCAAAATTGTCAAAGATATCAGCGATGAAATGGCGGCCTGGAAAAATGAGGGAACTAAACTCTACCAGCAGCTACCAAAGGATTTGTATGAAACGCTAAAACCTTGTGAACCTTTAAGGGAGCTCCCTGCCAATCGACCCAAAATGAAAATGAATTACAAAACCTGGCAACAAATTCAGAAAGGAAAAAATAAGTAGAAGTTATTGTACATTATGAAATCAATAGATCTCTCGAAAGCGAAAGATGCGGGGTATACGGCGTGTAAGCCATGATGTTAATAATATATAAGATTATCAATCAACTAAAATGAAACCAAAAATTTTCATAGGATCATCAAGTGAAAGATTGAATATTGCTTATGCTTTACAAGAAAACCTTGATTACGATGCTCAGATCACTGTTTGGACACAAGGTATATTTCAACTATCATCAAATTCGCTTGATGATTTAATTATGGCGCTTGATAATTTTAATTTTGCCATTTTTGTTTTTCATCCTGATGACATCACAAAAATACGACAGAAGACCACTCAGACAATTCGAGATAATTTAATATTAGAATTAGGGCTTTTTATTGGACGACTAGGTAAAGAAAGAGTTTATTTTCTTATTCCGAATGACGCGCCTGAGTTACATCTACCAACAGATCTTTTGGGTGTCAAACCAGGTACATATGACAACAATAGAGATGATGGAAATTTAAAAGCTTCTTTAGGGCCTTTTTGCAATCAAGTAAGAGAAAGAATCAAAAATTTTGTATTTGAAAACTTATCTGATGTAGAAAATGAGACTCAAGAAGTAAAGAGAATCGCATTTGAAAAACCAACAGGATGGGAATATCTTTTAACAGATGAATTGCTATCTAACAAGCTAGTCGACATAAATTATAGCTACAATGAATTAGTAAATGGGCTCATAGCTCAAAGAACTAGAATAGTTTCAGGATATGAATTTTATCGATATTATGGTACTACATTAAAAGACTACTTGTACATGCTGAAAGTATTTAATAAGGGAATTGATGAATTGACAAAATAATTTGAAACAGCACGAGTTTCCGGAAAAGTATTAGAAATTAAAAATGCTACTGACAGGTTAATTCAAATCTGTAGGGAACTTCTTTCATGGGAGTTTGAGCTACAAAGAATTACACCTCCAGACGAATTAATAAAAGCTAAGGAATTGATGCAAGGTTGGTCAAAATCAATAATAGACAAGGTAAACGAGATACCAATTCAAATAAAAAAGATAAAAGGGAAATTGAATGACCCATCTTTAGACGAAACTATCGTAATAACCTTGACCATTGATGCCCCGGATAGTTTGGAAGCCGTGAATAATATATTCGAATCATATGATTATACAGATGACTTATGAAGCAGACTCCACCAACAATGTATCAAACTTTAAAACTTTGTTGATGTAATCTTTTAGAATATTCAATATAGACCTTACTGCTAATCATGCCATAACTGCTCCATACATTTGGGTGTCTCGGATTGCATGAGTTGTTAATTGAGAAAAAAAGGTAAAAATTGGCCAACCGGAAACATCTAAAAATTCTTAGGCAAGGCGTAGACGCCTGGAATAAGTGGCGGGAAAAAAAACCGGGAATTATACCTGAACTAACAGATGCAACCCTCATACAAGCAAACCTCTTTCAAGCAAACCTCAATGGAGCAAACCTATTTGAAGCAAACCTCAATGGAGCAAACCTCAATGGAGCAGACCTCGCACGCGCAAACCTATATGGAGCAGACCTCATAAGAGCAAACCTCAAAGGAGCAGACCTCACAGGTGCAGACCTCAATGGAGCAGACCTCGCACACGCAAACCTCTCAAGAGCAGACCTCGCACACGCAAACCTCTCAAGAGCAGACCTCACAGATGCAACCCTCATAGAAGCAAACCTCACTGGAGCAAACCTCAAAGGAGCATACCTCAAAGGAGCAGACCTCACAGAAGCAAACCTCACAAAAGCATTCTTGTACGAAACCATATTTGGCAATACTAATTTATCCATTGTAAATAATCTGGATTCGTGTGTACATCATGGTCCAAGCATAATAGATCATCGCACGTTAATGAAATCCGGCAATCTCCCGGAAGTATTCCTGCGTGGCTGCGGCTTGCCGGATTTCATTATTGAGAATATCAGCGTCTTGCGGGAAGACCCCATACAGTATTACTCATGTTTTATAAGCTACTCAAGCAAAGACCAGGAGTTTGCGGAAAGGCTCTATGCCGATTTACAGAATAATGGCGTACGGTGTTGGTATGCCCCGCATGATTTAAAAGGCGGTAAAAAGATTTATGACCAGATTAACCAGGCAATAAGAATTTACGACAAGCTTTTATTAATCCTTTCTGAAAACAGCATCAACAGCGATTGGGTAGAGCTGGAAATAAAAGCTGCCAGGAAAAAAGAAAAGGAACAAGACCGCCAAATGCTTTTTCCTATTACCTTGATAAACCATGAAGATTTAAAAAAATGGGATTTATTTGATGCGGCCACAGTAACCAATCTTGCAGATGAAGTCAGGGAATACTATATTCCGGATTTCTCCAACTGGAAAGACCATGATTCCTACAAAGAATCTTTCGCACGGATTCTCCGGGATCTGAAAGGAGAATCATGAATTGTTGTAAAAAGTTGGGTTTATGATAAGGTTGTATCTCTTTGCACTTGTAACTATCAAAAGGTATCGAATAAAAGGAAACTAACAAATGAATAAACTAATGCAATCAGGCTGGCCAATCGCTGGCGTAATCTTCTTATTAGGACTCATTTTGGGTTACAGCTCCGCATCCTCGACCCTGGCAAATTGGATGTTCATTCTCCCGGCGACATCGGTGCTGGCAGCCGCTTCCTTCAGTACGCGTCCGTTAATTATTGCTGCAGCTGTTTTACTTTGTGCAGCCATCTTATCCTTGTCTCCTATCGAGCTACCTTCGGTGGCATTATTGCCTGTCCTGGGAGGAGCACTCTTAAGTATCCGGCTTACCAGGGCACGTCGAGTAACCAATCCGCACTCCCAGGGTACGCACGAAGGGACATAATTCGAGGTTAAAAAAGTGGATAGAGGTTATTTAATAACAAGCCCTGCCATGCCTGCCATCCATGATGTCCCACGAACCATCTGGGTGGCGTGGCTGGCAGGGGTTGATTGATTGAAAGGAGTTTAGAAATATGCAAAATAATGATGAAAATAATCCTGTTTGGGATGTCTATGACCTCTATAGGTATGCAAGATTTAACGTAAAAATTTATAGTCATAAACTCCACAAGTTGGGACTCTTGAACAAATGCATTGACATTGCTTTGGCAATTACTGCACCAGGATCCGCACTTACTTTTATTTGGGAAACTGAATATGGCGATAAAATAAAACCCTATGTTGTGGGTTTTGTTGCTATTTTTGCATTTTTAAAACCATTCCTCGGATTAACTGAGAAAATTAGAAAACACGAGGTAATTCTATCTGGCTATCGTGGATTAGATCATGAAATGAAAACTTTTGCTATACAAATAAATCAAGATAGAAAATACAATCAAAATCATAAAATCAAACTTCTTGAAGCACTTTATAAAGTTGGTATTTTAATACAATCTGAAGAAAAATACAAAACAAAGCACAAACTAAAAATAAAATTACAGAAGGAAGTTAACAGGGAATTACCAGCAAATAATTTTTTTATTCCAAAGGAGATAGCGGTTGACAAACTTAATAAAAAAGACAGCCCTAAAACTCCCCCACCCAGAGAAAAACCACCGCGTAAAAGAATCTATGAACCTGTTAATGGAAATGGAGGATCTAGACCCGGAGTACAACCGACAGAACCATGGCCCAGGAATAAATAAACTAGCCTTCACTGTTTAAATCTCTTGTCTTTATTTAGATAAATACAAACTAAGATTAGAATTTAATGATGGTGTAATCAAATATATTGATTTAGAAGATAAGTTATATGGCGAAGTTTTTGAACCATTAAAAGACGTTACTGCTTTCAAGCAAGTGCCGGTGACTAGAGAGATCAATACAATCGAGTGGCCAAATGGAGCTGATTTTTCACCGGAATATTTGTATGAAATTGGAGAAGAAATAAAAAGAACAGCTTAAATTTAGATAATCCCAAAAAGCTACTGATGCCATCCTGTCGTAACGGGATCTTGGTAAAAAACAACACGTTACATAAACCGTAACAAGATTCCTACTGAATGACAATTATTCCTGTTACTTTTTCCTTTAAAAGATTTTGAGGTATTCAATAATGTCATCAAGGAGAAGAATTTCCCCTCCTTAACAAGGAGTGGCTAGGGGAGGTTCACTACGACTTATTTGATGTTGATAAGTACAATTTTATATGTTACTGTAATTATGTTATTATATACTTAGACAGCCAATCATCGAATTGATTACAGTAAACTGATGAAAATATAATTTGGCAGTAAGATTTCAAAAAGAAATAATTGAGAGGAATCCGAAATGAATTTTAATTATACGGCAATAGTTAAAAAAGAGGGTGACTGGTGGATCGGATGGATCGAAGAAATTCCAGGTGTCAATTGTCAAGAGAAATCTAGAGAAAAACTAATGGAAACATTACAAATTACGCTCCAAGAAGCTTTAGAATTTAACCGTCAAGAAGTGATTGAATGATGCGATGGATTCTCATTCGTCCCTTCGGGACTTGTACGTTTTTGGTAGTTTGGTTCCCACCAATAAATTGGTGGTTTATATAAATATTCATCCCTGGCGGGATTTGTAAAAGAAAAAATTATGGCCGTAATGACTATTTCTTGAATCTATCTCGATTGTTTTCACAATTTACGATAATAGCCCCGCGATTTATCGCGGGGAATTAAAGTGTAATAATTATAAAAGTCCCGAAAGGACGAATGAAACGAAAAATCAAATTATGAAATTGAAAACAAAATATAAAAGGGGAAAAACTCAATGGCCCATTCATATACCAACATTTTAATTCATTATATATTTAGTACCAAAAATCGATGCAAAATTATAAAACCGGAATTAGAGGAACGCCTTTTAGCATATATGTGCGGTATCGCCAAACAGAACAATATTAAAGTATTAGGAATTGGAGGAGTTGAGGATCATTTACACTTACTTCTATCTATTCCTAAAACAATTTCTGTTTCTAAAGCAATTCAATTAGTAAAAGGTGGTTCTTCAAAATGGGTGCACGATACATTTTCAAATTTAACACACTTTGGATGGCAGGAAGGATATGCTGCGTTTAGCATAGGAGTTTCCCAAGTTAAGGCTACTGTTAAATATATCCAGAACCAAAAAGAACATCATCGGAAGAAATCATTTCAAGAGGAGTACTTGGCAATACTTAAAAAAAATGAAATTGACTACGATGAAAGGTATATTTGGGATTAAATACTGTTTTTTCATTCGTCCCTTACGGGACTTTTACATTTTTTGGAAGTTTGGATCCCACCAATAAATTGGTGGTTTATGTAAACATTAATCCCTGACGGGATTGGACAAAAAATAAACTTTT
>CAYXGW010000014.1:0-61238 GCA_964464595.1 uncultured Deferribacteres bacterium | reverse complement strand
AACCGTAATGATTATTGGCTTGAAATAATATCGATTATTCTAATTGGTGGTTTATATAAACATTAATCTCTGACGGAACTGGATAAAAATAAAATTTTAACCGTAATGATTATTGGCTTGAAATAATATCGATTATTCTAATTGGTGGTTTATTATAAACATTATCCCTAGCTGGATTGGTTAAGGGAACAATTCATAAATGTAATGACTAATTTCTTTAAATAATATTGATTGTTTTTCAAGGAATGATAATAGCCCCGCGATTTATGGCGGGGAATTGAAGCGTAATAAATATTAAAGTCCCGAAGGGACGAATGAACAATAAATCAAACTATAAAATTGAAAACAAAATAGGCAACCCATGAAAATAAAAAGCTTTGCAGAAGGGAAATGGCATCAGAGTAATGACAATGGTGCTGAAGTTTTTAATGCAGTCAATGGCGATAAAGTCGGTGAAGTGTCGAGCCAGGGATTGGATTTTAAATCGATGCTGGGATATGCTCGTTCTGTTGGCGGGCCTAAATTACAGAAGATGACTTTTCATGAACGCGCCGTCATGCTTAAAGAAATGGCAAAATATCTAATGGAAAGAAAGGCTGAATTCTACCAGGTTTCAGCAGCGACCGGCGCAACAAAGATAGATTCATGGATCGACATCGAAGGCGGAATTGGGACTTTTTTCGTCTACTCGGGGAAAGTCCGCAGGGAATTGCCCAATGAGACATTCTATGTCGAAGGGGACATGGAGCCGCTCTCGAAAAATGGCACATTTGTTGGCCGCCATATTTGTGTACCGTTAAACGGTACTGCCGTCCACATCAACGCCTTTAATTTCCCATGTTGGGGTATGCTGGAAAAATTGGCGCCAACATTTTTGGCCGGAATGCCTGCGATTGTTAAACCAGCCAGCCTCACCTGTTACCTAACCGAAAAGATGGTACAGGCCATGATCGAATCAAAGATATTGCCAGAAGGAGCGCTGCAATTGATCTGTGGCAGCGTGGGTGATTTATTCGATCAATTAACCAGCCAGGATGTGGTTACTTTTACCGGCTCCGCAGTGACCGGCAGAAAGCTAAAGGCCCACCCCTCGATCATCAATGAATCGATCCGTTTTAATATGGAAGCGGATTCATTGAATTGCTCGATACTTGGGCCGGATGCCAATCCGGAAACGGAAGAATTTAAACTGTTTATCAAAGAAGTTGCCAATGAAATGACGGTTAAGGCGGGTCAGAAATGCACAGCAATTAGACGGACAATTGTTCCTGATAACATGACTGAAGATGTGATCAAAGCATTGCAAGAGCGCTTATCTAAAATCAAAATTGGCGATCCTGCCATTGAAGGAGTTCGGATGGGGCCGTTAGCGGGAAAACCACAAGTGCTGGAAGTACATGAAAGAGTGGCTGAAATCAAAGGTGATTCCGAACTCGTTTTTGGCTACGATCAGCAAATGGAATTCATTGGCGGGAATATTGAGTTGGGCGCTTTCTCCCCCACTACCCTGCTATATTGTGAAGATCCTTTTAATAAGGTAACGCCCCATAATATTGAAGCTTTCGGCCCGGTTAGTACGGTAATGCCTTATAAATCTTTGGATGATGCTATTCAGCTCGCAGCATTGGGGAAAGGAAGCCTGGTAGGTTCGTTGTTTACAGCCGATGATTCAGTTGCGAAAGATATCGTCATGGGTCTGGCGCCTTACCACGGCAGAATTATGGTGCTCAATAAAGAATGTGCCAAGGAATCTACCGGGCATGGATCTCCAATGCCTCACCTAATCCACGGCGGACCTGGGCGCGCCGGCGGCGGTGAAGAAATGGGAGGCATTCGCAGTGTTTTGCATTATATGCAGCGAACAGCTTTGCAGGGCTCTCCTACTACTCTTACAAGAGTAAGTAACGAGTGGATGAAAGGCGCCGTTCAACCGCAAGACCGGATTCATCCATTTCGAAAATACTTTGAAGAACTGGAAGTTGGTGAAACCCTGGTTACCCATCGCAGAACGATTACCGAGAGTGATATTGTCAATTTTGCCGGCATCAGCGGCGATTTCTTCTATGCCCACATGGATGACATCGCAGCGAAGAAATCCATTTTTGAAAAGAGAGTCGCGCATGGCTATTTTGTCCTTTCTGCTGCAGCCGGACTTTTTGTCCATCCCGCTCCAGGGCCGGTTCTGGCTAACTACGGATTGGACAACCTGCGTTTCACTGAGCCGGTTTACATTGGCGATACGATTTACGTAAAACTGACCTGCAAAAGAAAGACAGTCAAACAAAAACGCGAAGAGGATGATATTCCACAAGGAATCATTGAATGGGATGTTGAAGTGATCAATCAAGATGAGGTTACGGTTGCGGTGTATACAATTTTGACATTGGTGCAAAAGAAAGAATAAGAGAAAATCAAAATGAAATACATGGTCGTCATTGAGAAAGCGAAACGCAACTATAGTGCGTATGTCCCCGATTTGCCGGGCTGCGTTGCTGCAGCAGAAACTAAAAATGAAACAATTGACCTTATCAAAGAAGCACTTCAATTTCATCTTGAATCGTTAAAAAATGATGGCGAGAAAATTCCAGAACCGAATTCTTCAAGTATTTATATTGAGTAACGTAATATCTATAAAAGGAGTCTCATGATTGAATCCGGCTCAGTAACTGCTCAAATCGACAAAGGTATTGGCACCCTTACTTTTTTCCATCCCAAGAAAAATTCACTCCCGGGTGACCTTCTCAAAAATATAGCCAATGAAATAAATAACCTGGCAAAGAATGATGAAGTCAAAGTCGTTGTTCTACGCAGAGATGGAGATGGACCCTTTTGTGCCGGCGCCTCATTCGATGAACTGATAGCAGTCGACAGCATGGAGAGCGGCAGAGATTTTTTCATGGGTTTTGCAGGTGTCATTCTAGCAATGAAAAATTGTCCTAAATTTGTGATTGCCCGAATTCACGGTAAAACAGTTGGCGGTGGTGTTGGTATTGTTTCAGCTTCAGATTATGCCATTGCTACTAGTAATGCAGCGATAAAACTCAGCGAATTAGCGCTTGGGATTGGACCTTTCATTATTGGTCCTGCCGTTGAGAGGAAAATCGGCAAAAGCGCCTATGCCGCTACGAGCATCGATGCCGATTGGCGTGACGCCCAATGGGCAAAACAAAATGGACTTTATACGGATGTTGTTGAATCAGTGAAAGAATTAGATAATGCCGTAAATAATCTTGCGAAAAAATTGGCTGGATTCAACCCGGAAGCAATGGCGGAACTAAAATCCGTATTCTGGGAAGGTACCGAACATTGGAACGAACTATTATCAAAAAGAGCAGCAATGAGCGGGAGATTGGTTTTGTCGGAATTCACTTCTAAAGCAATTCAAGCCTTTAGAAAAGCATAAACCAATCAATATCATATTCTATTTATAAGTTGATGCTGCTTTACCCATTATTCCGGCATAGCTAACGCTTCACTACCCCAATTCTCCACAACCTCAACAAATTTTCCGAGGAAAGTATTTGCCTGAAATCCATCAAGAGCCCGATGGTCGATGGTAAGTGTAACATAAATCATTGGTTTAATTTGGATGCTGTCTGTTCCATTCACTTCTGAAACCACCACTCGTTTTTCCAACTTGCCAATTCCCAATATTGCAGATTGCGGTTGGTTGATAATAGGCGTAGCAATCAAGCTGCCGCTAACACCATGGTTCGTGATAGTGAATGTTCCATTATGCACTTCACGCTGATCCAGTTTGTTGTTCCTGGCTCGATTGGTTAGATCTTGTATCTTTTCAGCTATACCGAAAAGATCGAAATTTTGAGCTTGATGAACAACTGGAACTATCAAGCCACGATCCAGAGCTGTTGCAATTCCGATGTTGCAATCCGCAAATAATTCCAGGCCATCGTCATGCCAACAACCATTCACTTCAGGAACAGCATACAAAGCGTCAACTACTGCTTTCACAAAATAGGCTGTGTAAGTCAGTTTAATTCCTCTTCTTTGGAGATCTACCTTATGATTTTCTCGATGTGTAATAATAGCCGACATGTCGGCATCAAAAATAGCCGTAACATGAGGCGCAGTTTTAAGCATGCTGTCCACCATATGATTTGCAATGCCCAATCGCATAGGAGTGTGTGGGATTTTTCTATTAGTTAGCTTGTCAACTGTAGCTTCTTTGGGTTGATCTTTGACAGATGTTTCTAAATAATTCTCAACATCTTGAAACGAGATTCTTCCTCTTTTCCCTGAACCTTTAATTTGACTTACATTTATATTATGTTGCTTTACCAATCTACGTACAGAAGGACTAAGCCTTGTTTCCTGGTTAGTAAATTCGGAATCAGATACTGTTTCCGTAATTTGTTGTATTTTACCTTCAGGTTGGATTGGTTCGATCTCTTTCTGTTCGGAACCCTCTTCAACTAATTGGATTCGGCCTAAAATATCTCCAATCTCAATTTGTTCATTTTCATGTTTTAAAATCTCAACCAATACACCATCAGCTGGTGATGAGATCTCCACATTGACTTTGTCCGTACTGATTTCCAGAATCGGCTCGTAGAGTTCAATACGATCTCCAACATTTTTCAACCAATTGGCTACAACTGATTCCGTGCCCTCCTGGCTGGATTCGGGAATAATAATGTCTATTTTTTCTGCCATATAAATTAATCGTTCTTTGATTATTTAAAAGTTGATCATTTCACTAATCTTACCGGCAATGGTATCAACATTCGGTAAAATAGCATTCATCAATCCAACATTGTAAGGAATAGGAACATCTGGCGTTGTTAGTCTTTCAACGGGAGCGTCCAGGTCTAAAAATAATTCTGAAGCAACAACAGCTGCGATTTCCGCACCGAAGCCGGCGGTCGAATTGTCTTCATGAACAATTAAACAACGTCTGGTTTTTTTTATTGAATTTAGCACCGCATTTTTATCCCAGGGCAAGATGGTTCTCAGGTCCAAGATTTCAACGGAATATCCCGTTTGTTTTGCAGCCAGTTCGCACCTTTCCACCATGGCGCCCCATGTAATCAAGCTGATTTGATTTCCATCCTGAATAATCTTTGCTTTACCCGCTGGCAAAGCAAAATGATCACCAGGATACGGTCTGCGTGCCCAGGGGGTATCCAACATATGTCTATGCTCAAAAAAGATTGTTGGATTATTGCTGCGCATTGCTGTTCGTAACAGCCCGACAGCATCTTCAGCATTTGATGGGTAAAAGACCTGCCAACCGAGTCCGTGCGCCCAAATAACTTCACCGGACACACTATGCCAGGGATCACCACATTTAAAAAATCCGCCTGGCAAACGCACCACAATGGGTGCCGCAAATTGATTAGCGGTTCGCCAACGAATCGTGCCGCAATTGTTGAGTTGTTCTGTCGCAGGGTCTGCATACTTCCTGAATTGAATCTCGGCTACTGGCATTAAACCAGCAATTGCCATTCCGACCGATCTGCCTATTATACCCTCTTCTGACAAACTCGTATCAAAAACCCGTTCCTCTCCAAACTTTTCTTGCAATCCCATGGTCACCGCATGGACACCACCCTTAACTCCCACATCCTCACCAAAAACAAGCAGTTTCGGATTGGTTTCCAATTCGGATTCCAGAGTTCGACGAATTGCCGTTACCATATTTATTCGTGTTGGCTCAGGATTAGGGATCTCTGTTGATTCAGGAATTGTGTATCCTTCCGCAGCTAAACCGCCTTTCATTTGAATATCCGGTGTTCCATCATCATTGTTCTCGGCAAACACATATTTTGCCACTTTCTTTTTATCCGGTTCCGGACGATTCAATGCTGCCGTTAAAGTATGATTTACCTCTTCCTGAATATCATGTTTGAATTTCGACCACTCATTTTCTGTGAAGTAGGCAGGAACCAGGTATTGTACTAATTTCTTAAGAGGATCTTGTTCTTGCTCTTCCTTTACATATTCATCAGTTTTATAGGCTTGCGTATCCTGGCCGGAATGTCCACTCAATCTCGGGACAGTTAAACGAATTAAGGCAGGTCCTTGATGCTGTCGAACATAGCTTACGGCATCGAACAATTTACCGGCAGCTTCACCAGGATTGCAGCCATCACCATCAATGATATGCAGGTTCTTAAACGAAGCTAAGTTTTCTGCGATATTAGCTCCCGGTGTTTGTTTGTCTGCCTTTACTGAGATTGCGTATTCATTATCTTCTATATAGAACAGAAGGGGTAGTTTGAGTGTAGTTGCCATAGTAAGCGATGACCAAAAGCCATTTGTCGCGACGGCGCCTTCTCCTGCCAAGACCACAGAAACTGCACTCTGATATGCTTTTTCTTTTAGGACGTTATAGCGATACAGGATAGCCTGGGCATAACCGGCAGCTGGTGTGAATTGAGAGCCAACATCACCAGCCATGGGTATAACTATCGCTCCATCTTTATTAGGAAAGTTAAAAACAACACCAATATCTCTTCCGTCGCTAATGCCACCTGATTTTCCCATTGGACCAGCAAAAGCGTCTTCGATTCCCAATCCCAACGTCAAAAGCAATGGTCGAGATCGATAATAAGCACTTGCAGCATCTTGCTTATTAGTAAGCAGTGATCCAAGCAAAACCTGGCTGAGGTCATGACCTCCGGCGGAAAATTGATACAGGACTACTCCTTGGGGGGTGAGTTTTGTTTCCTCAATTTCATCAAGGTCCCTGGAAATAAGTACATTTCTCGCAATTTTTTTCCAATCAAAATTCGGATCAATTTTACTATTCGTCATCATTTCCATTCGTATAAATTAATTGAGAATTTCCTTAAACGCTTTGATGCACATCTCATTTTCCCATGGTTGTCCTACAGTTATCCTCATACAATTTGGCAATCCAAAGGAATTTAATGGCCGAACGATGACGCCTCGTTGCAATAGTGATTGTTCTACTTGAGCTACTTTTGCTTCGTTTTCAAATTCAATCATAATAAAATTAGCAAACGATTCAAAATACCGTAATCCAATTTCAGTAAATGCATTTGAGAAGTATTCTAGTCCAATTTTATTATTCTCTATGGTTTTACCAAGAAACTCTTCATCTTCAATTGCACCTGACCCTGCTGCTTGTGCTAGGACAGATGGTTCAAAGGTTAGTTTGACTTTTGTCAAAGCATCAATGACAAACGGTTCTGCGAGTCCATAACCAATCCGCATTCCGGCTAAGCCGTAAGCTTTAGAAAATGTCCTGAGTGTAACAATATTGCCAAAGTCCTTAAATGTCATTTTCGGATAGTCCATTGATAAAGCACTGGCAAATTCATGATAAGCCTCATCCATAACCACCAAAATATCTGGTGAAACTTGAGAAATAAAACGAGTAAATGCAGATTCATTAAACATGGTACCAGTAGGGTTATTTGGATTAGCCAGATAAATGACTTTGGTTTTCGAAGATATTGCAGCCAGGATAGCATCCAAATCATATTTATATCCTGGTTTCATCGGGGTTTTAACCAACGGGATATTATTGGCTTTGGCCATAATATATACAGCGACAAAAGTATTATTGGAAGTAAGAAGTTCATCGCCTGGACCAAAAAAAGCCTTACAAATATTTGCAAGGATCCCTTCGGAACCATTTCCTATTATAACATTATCAATTGTAATATGATACTTATTGGCAATTTTTGACTTTAAGTCATAACAAGAAGAGTCTGGGTACCAATTGGCATCACTAATCACTTTTTGCATTGCTGCCTCTGCCTTAGGGGAAGCTCCTATGGTGTTTTCATTGGAGGATAATTTAGCAATTTTTTCCAATCGATTATCAGTAATAGCGTCTGCCCTTTTTCCTGGTTGATAGGTCACTAATTCGGCAATATTTTGTGGTACTCTAATCATAATTTATTTACAATTTTTAAAGTTGAGGAAAATTACTCGGTTATCCGAATTGATTAATTTTGGGTATGGTAGGATTTCCAAAATCATTATGCAATTTATGTTAAGAAAAATAAATTCAAAGGCAAATTATTTTTTAGCAACATTTAGTTAATCGTCTTACTTTATTTCAACAAACTGAAAAATTCTTCCCTTGTTGATAAGTTCTCCCTGAACATACCCAGGACACACGAAGTGATCATACTCGAGTTTTGTTTTTCAACTCCCCGCATCATCATACAAAGATGTTGCGCTTCGATAACTACTGCAACACCGTCAGCATCGACCGAATCCATTATTGCATCTGCGATTTGTTTTGTTAGTTTTTCCTGAATTTGTAATCTCCTGGCAAAAACATCCACAATCCTGGCAACTTTAGATAAGCCGAGAATTCTGCCGTTCGGTAAATAACCTACATGGCATTTCCCGATAAATGGTAAAAGATGATGTTCACAAATAGAATATAGCTCAATATTTTTTACCAATATTATTTCATCCATTTCAGATTTAAAAACAGCACCATTAATTATTTGCTCTACATTTTCATTGTAACCTTTGGTTAGAAAATGAAATGCTTTTGCAGCTCTTTTGGGTGTATCCCTAAGACCTTCGCGATTTGGATCTTCACCAATGCCTTTAAGTAAATCAAAGTAAGTTTTTTCCATATGTTCCATTTTTTAACTCGAAATTCAAGCCGGACTGTTTGAAAGAAAACTGAAAATTATTTAAATATTGAAGTTATAAGAATCAACTGCTATTTTCAAACGAATATCAATCACATCATTTTATAATATTATTTCTCCAAAGAAATAAATGGGCCAAATTGTTATAATTTGATAATAGCAACTTAAGCTGTTACTTTTTCTTGTATCTGGTTATTAGTTATAATATATTTCCTCTCAAAAATATGAAATGATGCATTTTATTTTTTTCTATTTTCTGCCGAGTAAAGTATTGTACTTCATCTAAAATCAGGTTTACGATTTAACCGTTGGGAATTTCAAATTCACTATTCAAGGAAGATTGATAACTATGTCACAATCGATCAATGAAATTGCATTAGAAATAACCCCCAAACAACGTTTTGATGTAATTGATATTAAAGAATTAATACGGCAACAATTTGGCGATTTCCTGGATCATTACAAGAAATCGTATTATTGCTCGTTTCACACTACCGCCGGATATTTCGAGCAAAGTCTTTGCTCCAGGCTAAGACACTCCAAAGAACACCTAACTCCATTCATCAACGCTTTTCAAAATATTTTTCCTTCTGACGCAAATTATCATCATGACCAAATTCAACTTCGAACTGAGCTGTCTGAATCCGAAAAGAGAAATGAACCTAAAAATGCCGATTCTCACCTGATCTATATGAGTTCCGGTTTGAAAAATTGTGTGAAATATGAGAACAAACCCAATCTGCCGGTTTATTTCATAGATCTGGATGGTGTAAATGGAAATGAATCTCGAGCAAGAAAAACTACAATTCTAGGATTTGACAAAGAGGAAACAGTCCACAAAACTCAAATAGCAGTTCCGGTCTCGAAACATCCGGTTGATTCGGTTAACCTCAAAACCGTTCGCAGTGGATTTTTTGATGAGTTAAATGAAAAATTGCGCTTGTTAAACGTTAGAAAAGGTAAGGTAGATATTTGTTTGGCCCCCGATGAAATGAATTCTTCGCTAATTGTAAACGAATACGAAACGCTTCTTATGCGTCATGATCTTGCGGAAGTTCTAAAAAACCCTTTTCAGTTTATGGCACAACAAGGAAAGCATATGCTTCTTAACCCCGCAGCCATACCCAACAAAACCATTAACTATGCAAAGTACGATTTGGTCCAGGTTTTTAATGAGTTAATGGATGCTCTAAAGATTAGTGAATCCGTTGTTGAAAAAATCCTAGCTGCAATTTTTAGGATGCCGGCATCTCGTTTTTTCCGTATGAAACGAAGAATTAGTCTTTTCGTTTCCGATCATGAACAGCCAGGGATTGGCCAGATTATTCTCGGTAAATACCAAAGTCCCATCTTGGTGCAATGGGCTAATGCCCGACACCAGACCAGGCAAATTAATGTGAAAATCAGGAAATTTGAATAAGCCTCGACTTTTTCCCTAGTTGTACTCCTTTTTCAAAATTTCGACGTCTTCAATCAAACGATTAACTTCTGTAGGAAAAGTTCCTTTATAAACTCCCCGAATTCTTCTGTCCTTGTCAACCAGGTAAAAGTTCTCAGTGTGAAGGAATTCATTCTCCAGGTTTTGTAGGTCAAGATCCTCATCGGCAAAATATGAATTACGTGCAATTGCATAAATGGCTTTTCGATTCCCCGTAATTAAATGCCACTTGCCCGATTGAACCGCATTGGCTTTCGCGTATTTTTTTAGCACTCCAATACTATCTATTTCAGGAGTAACAGAATGCGAAAGCAAAAGCACTTCATCATCATTTAAGAAGGCCTCCTGTACTTTTGCTAAATTTTTGGTTAATCCTCTGCAAATACCAGGGCAGGAAGTAAAAAAGAAATCTGCGATATAAATTTTGCCATCAAATGTTTTTTCGTTAATTGTATCTCCATCCTGGTTTATGAATTCAAAGGTGGCGATCCGATGATTTTTGACGGACTGATCATCATTTGATAGAGCCCAGCGAGGTGTAAAATCAGCGTCACTATAATAAGGCAAGGCGATTTCACTTGATTGACAACCTAAACAAGCAGAGAATAACAGCAAAAAGATTATAGAAAATACTCTATTCTGCAGTTGCATATTGTCCTTGCCCATCCTTAATTGTGTAACATGGTTTCGAATTAAATACTCCATAACGCCTTCCATTTTTTATCACCAAATTTATATAGATTTTACCATTTGCCCGCCAGGCTTTTTGCTCGCCTACTTCTTTGCCATTTTTATAATGATATCTAGCGGCATCTTTACCACTTTCATACCACTCGAGCTGGTCGCCATTATGTTCGCCACTTTTAAAATTGTACTGAAATTTAAGTTGGCCGTTTGGCCACCAGCCTTCATGTTGCCCTGCTTTATAACCAACTTTGTAGAAACGAATGGAGCTCAGTTTGCCATCTGAATACCACATTTCTGAATGGCCATTTCGTCTTCCATTTCTATATTGTGTTAATGATTTCAATTGACCTTTTGCATAAGATTCTTCTATTTTTCCTGAAAAGGATTTACCCCGGTAATATAGAAAACCATTTGTCCATGAAAGTGAAGAGTCAGCTTGATCGATAATTTCGTTTGAAGTTTCATCAATATCAGCAACTTCATTTGGCTTTTCCATCCATGCCAGCCAAAAAATTGGAATCAAAAATACCAGCCAAGCCAGTTTATGATTTAGTCGTTTCATATCCATCTTACCTGGTTACAGTTCCCGGATTTCCTCTGAAACCATCCGAAATATAGGGTTCTTCTGAGGTAATATGATAATGGTAAATGCCTTCTGGATAATCATCTGTAACACCAACATGCCCGTTTGCATCATCAAGATCGGTCGGGTATGTACCATCCTTATTTTTACGACCATATACTGGAAAGCCATCCAGTAGAAAACCAACTATTGAGTTGTCATTATTCGAAAAATATACCGGCTCAATATGGTAGTGGTACTGGCCAAATTGTTGCGGGTGGCCATTGTAACGATCAAAAGTTGCAATCTCATTTTCGAGTGGCTGATTCGGTCCGGCAAATTGATTGTACAAAGCCACACCATTTAGTGCAATACCCATCGCACCCAAGGGTGTTGAAGAAATGGTTGAAGCCTGTTCAGGATTTAAAGGAATTCTAAATACAAGGCTTTGTTCAGAAATCAGGTTAGGATTGACCACCATACCGCTATGGGGCGCTTCGTACATTGAATTGCCATTACCCCAATATGGGCTTGAGTGATTCGGTAAACCGTTCGATTCCAAAACTATATTTGCTCCATCAACATAAATATTTACATCCAAAATAAAATGCTTAAATACGTCAGGTAGCTCAGAACCATTTTCTTCATTTTCCGGTTCTGTCGAAGTGGTATTTGAACATCCGCCTATTGTCAAAATAGTTAATACGCAGATTATGAGTAGATTTTTCATGATTGAATCCTTTCTTTTTTGTGATGATCATTATCAATTCTTCGGTGGCGGCCGCAATCGTCTTTCTCCTGGTGGAGGTTTATGTTGCCGGCCCATGGTCCTAATTAACTCTTGAATTAAGCCGTCAAACCGCGACTTCTGCTCAAATGTGCATTTATTCTTTAATTCGAGAAAATGATTGAAGGTCATCAATTCTAGCTCTGATTGCTTTTCTCCAATTTCCAGGGCTATGCGCTTGGCTTTTAGCGTATCCGGAGAAGCCGTAGACAATTCTCCGAAAAATTTATTCTTCATTTCCCTTATCGCTTCTTGAATCCTTCTAGCTTTATCAAAATGTTGCCTCTGGAGTTCTTGGAATTCTTCAGCCTGGGCATCTGTCAAACCCAACTCTCGCGACAAGAATTGATTGGTTCTTTGTGGTGGAGGACGATCTGGAGCTGGCGGAAATGGAAAGCGATGTTGTTGATACCATACTGTTGCCAGTGAGGATACATTCATGATCACTAGAAGAATAATTCCCCAAAATAATAGACGTTTTTTTGTAAAGTAGTTCATTTTATTCTTCCATTAACAATTGATAAGTATTCAAATTGGGTGCTTCAATCCCGTAAGTTGATGCAAAGCTTTCTAGATTTTCAGAAAGTTCGTCCGAAGACACTTCAGTACCGATAAAGATGCCTAGCAAAATACTAGCAGCTACAAAAACCGGCGCCAGCGCTGGCTGTAATCGCCTAATCAAAACACCCTGCAATATTTTAAACACTCCTTTCATTTCAGGATATTCTAACTTTTGTTGCACTCTTTTATAGAAAAACCGACTTGCTTTAACCTTATCCATTCCATCTAAACAATGAAGTGTTTTGAATACTTCATTTTCGATTTCAGTAATTTCTTTTTTATTCTTTTTCATTTTTCTGACCTTATTAATTCTTTAGACAACTGTTTTTCTAAAAACTTGCGGTCTATATATTTTTTTCATTGGCTTTTGTAATAACTGAATAGTTTTTTCTGTAAATTTTTTTTAGCACGGTTGAGAAGAGATTCAACTGCGGGGATTGTAATTCCCATTACGGCTGCAATCTGTTTGTAACTTAAATCTTCATATTTACTGAGCGTGAAGGAAATCTTCTGATTATTAGCTAAAGATTCGATTGCTTTTTGAAGTATCTTTACTCTTTCAGCTTGCTCCAGGTCTTTTTGCGGATTTGAAGTACTATCAATTGCAGGTAACTCTAATTGCTTTTCACTTCCAGGCGTGCCGGAAAAACTGCCTACCCATTTCAACCGTTTCTTTTTCTTTAAATAATTGAGGGACTTGTTTACTGAAATTCTGTATAACCAGGTTGACAACTGTGCATCGCCGCGAAAGGATTGAATTGAAAAATAAACTTCGATAAAAACATCTTGGGCGATATCCTCGGCATCTTCTCTGTTAAGTAAGAAACCATAACAAGTATTGACTACCGAATCTTTATAGGATTCAACCAATTCCTTGAAGGCATGGGAGCTGTTCTTTTTTATCTCAGCAATAATCTCTTTTTCATTCACTATCAATCTATCCGATAGAATACACGTAACTTATTTTACAATAAGACAACTTTTTCCCAAAATACTTGCGGTTGATTTTTCGAACGTTCACATTTATTAATGATACTTGAATTATTTAGAACGAAAAAGCATCCAATAGTTATATTGAATAAATGATGAATACTTTTTTTGAAATTTTTTGTGATTTAGTTCAACATCTTTCTTAACTTTGTATTGCAAAGTTCTTTAGAATTTATTATAATTAAAATTAAGTTAATCGAAAAAACAACTTTAGTATAACTAAAATAAATGCATTTTACGAGAGTTAAAATCTGCTGTATCAGTAGTGTTGAAGAAGCAACGCTTGCTATTCGGTTTGGTGCCTCGGCACTTGGATTAGTCTCAGAAATGCCAAGCGGACCGGGGGTCATTTCAGAAGAACTCATTGCCGAAATCGTTACGACAATTCCACCCGGGGTAAGTTCTTTCCTGTTAACCAGTAAACAAGAAATTGATGCCATCATCCATCAGCAAAAAGAATGCGGCGTGAACACGATTCAACTCTGTGACCGCTTAATCGAAGGCTCACACCATGAACTTCGTTCTCAAATGCCAGGCGTTAAGATCGTTCAAGTCATTCATGTCACTGGAGAAGAAACTCTCTCAGAAGCCAAAGAAATTGCACCTCTTGTCGACACTATTTTACTCGATTCGGGTAATCAATCCCTCTTGGTGAAAGAGTTGGGAGGAACTGGAAAAACCCATGATTGGGAAATTAGTTATCAAATTTGCAATTCTGTTCAGGTACCTGTTTTTCTCGCTGGCGGGCTCAATCCTGGAAATGTGAAGGAAGCCATTCGTCAAGTCAATCCATATGGTGTTGACCTGTGTTCCGGCGTTCGGACGAATGGCAAGCTGGATGAAGGCAAATTGCGCGCTTTCTTTAAGGCAGTAAAGTCAAGAGACAACTTGGAATGAAAATAATAAACCGGATAATTATCAAAGAGATTAACTCAATCTTACAAAATGTTTAAAAGGAGTTGTGATGCGAAATAAATTCTTATTCTGTTTAATATTCACTTGCGTTCTTTTACCAACAGTATATTCCCAAACAAAACAAGAAATTACAGTAGAGTGGATTTACAGCAACAAAAGTAGAGAAATTACTACTATTCCAAGATATTTATGGTTAAAGAATAATACAGCCATTATTCAAGACTTAAGAAAACCAAGCGGGAAGCGAACTTTTGAGATCTTAAACCCTAAATCCGGTAAACGCTCACCGGCTGTTAATTTGAAAAAAGCATTGACCAGTTTGAATTCTTTTCGTGAGGATAGTCCTGCGAATTCATTAAGCTGGCCACTTTCTTTTGATCAAAATGGGAAAAATGCGGTTTATTTATTTGATGGAGATATTTTTCTACTAAACCTTCAAGACTCGCAATTTGAACAAATAACAAAAACTGACGAATCAGAAAGTTCTGTAAATTTTTCACCCAATGGTAAATTGCTCTCTTTTGTCCAGAGCAATGATCTCTATATTTATGATATCAAAAAAAGGACAGAACAGCGCTTAACCTTAGACGGCTCCGAAACTTTGTTGAATGGAACCCTCTCCTGGGTTTATTGGGAGGAAATTTTTGGCCGGCGCGATATTGGTTATTGGTGGTCTGATGACTCCAAAGCCATCGCATACTTGCAATCCGATGAATCCAATGTGTCTGTGATGCATTATGTCCATTATGAACCCGCTGTTCCCAGGGTGATTAAACAACGTTACCCCAAAGCCGGTACGGAAAATCCAATCGTTAGAATTGGAATTGCTAAAATAGGTAATGGAAAAACAACTTGGGTGGATTTAGATGAAAACAATTTCGAATATGTTGCCCGGGTGAAGTGGCTACCTGACCACAAGCGGCTAGCTGTTCAAACCATGAACCGCTCTCAAACTGAACTAGACCTGTATTTTGTTGATCGCATAAATGGAAAAACAAAACTTATCATGACAGAAAAGGATGAAGGCTGGGTTAATATTAATGACGATTTTTATTTTATGGGCGATGGCAATAGTTTCATTTGGCAGTCTGAACGCGATGGCTATGCACATCTTTACCGATTTTCATTAGAAGGTGAATTGATTAATCAAATTACCAAAGGAGAATGGGCTTTGCGCTCTTCGGGAGGTGTCTTTTGGCTACGGCAGTCGGTTGTAGCTATCGATGAAAAAAGAGGATGGATTTATTTTACGGCTCTAAAAAAATCCTCGATCGAACGTCATCTTTATCGCATCAACTTAGATGGTAAAAAAATGGAACATTTATCCAGGGCAGATGGAACACATAGAATTTCTTTCAGCCCAAACGCCGAATATTATTTCGACTCTTTTTCCGATATCCATTCTCCTCCCTCATTGTCTCTTTACAAAAATAACGGTTCATTAAAACTAGCTCTGGCGGAACCTCGAAAAGAATTAGTCGAATCTCTTGAATTTCAATATCCGGAGTTATTTACGATCCCAACTGCCAATGGATTTCAAATGCCGGCGGAAATACTAAAACCAAAGAATTTCGATCCGAATCAAAAATATCCAATCATTTTCCATATCTATGCAGGACCTTCGGCGCCTACGGTATTCAATTCCTGGAATACAGCTAGATATTTCGACCAGATCCTGTTACGTAAAGGCTATTTGGTAGTACGTTTTGATCATCCTGCGTCCACGGCAATAAGCAAAAATCTTGAAAATCGTGTAGTTAAAATGATGTCAGGTCCGATTGAACTAAAGGATATTATTGATGGCGTGAAATGGTTAAAATCTCAGCCTTATGTGGATGCAGAGCGATTCGGAATTTGGGGATGGAGTGGTGGTGGTAGTTTCACGTTGAATGCAATGACAAACTCCCCTGAATTCAAAGCTGGAATTTCGGTAGCTCCAGTGACAGATTGGAAATATTATGATACCAAATGGACCGAGTTTGCCATGAAAAGACCACAAGATAATCCGGATGGCTATGCCAAAACCTCATTCGTCAAAAGTGCGAAAAACCTGCATGGCCGGCTTTTATTAGTCCATGGCACATATGACGATAACGTTCATCCACAGAATTCCTGGCGGTTTATCGAAGAACTCATCCAGTCAAATATTCAGTTTGATATGATGTTTTATCCTATGCGAAAGCATGGAATTTCTGATCGTCCGGCCCGAATACACTTGTTCACCAGGATGTTGGAATTCTGGAGTAAGAATTTGTAATTTATCTGCTTGAATTATTAAGTGGTTGCAACTTTTTTAACTAACCGCCTGTCCATAGTTGAGATGATTATAATTCAAATAAAAAAAATACTATAGATCATGTAACATAGAGAGCACATTCCAGTAAACAATCCATGCATATCAAAATTCGAAACTTAAATAAAGAATATCGAGGCGGTGTATTTGCACTAAATAATGTAGATTTGGATATTTCTACCGGCATGTTCGGTTTATTGGGTCCCAATGGCGCTGGTAAAAGCACCTTAATGAAAATCTTGGCTACTCTTGAAATGCCCTCATCAGGAGATGTCTCAATTAATGGTTACAATGTGTTGACACATAGGCGTGAAATCCGTTCCAAACTGGGCTACCTGCCGCAATTTTTTGGCGCTTATCCACAAATGACAGGAATGGAATTTTTGACCTATATTGCAAAGTTGAGTGGTGTTTCTTCTAGAGAAACTAAAAACTGGGTGCAAAAGACACTTGCCCAAGTTGCATTGAGTGACGTTTGTGATCGAAAAGTCAAAACATACTCAGGTGGAATGTTACGACGTTTAGGCATAGCTCAAGCTTTGGTTGGGAATCCACAGTTACTCATCGTCGATGAACCCACTACAGGTTTGGACCCTGAGGAAAGAATTCGTTTTCGCAATTTACTTGCTGAGATTAGCAGCGATAAAATCATTATTCTCAGTACGCACATCGTAGGGGATATATCCAGCACCTGTGAAGATATTGCATTGCTTTCTCTTGGTAAAGTTGTTTATAACGGTCGACCTGAGACATTAATCAACAAAGCAGTGGGTAAGGTTTGGCAAGTAACTTGTAATGAAGAAGATTTTGGAGTTATTTCTTCACAGATGCATGTAATATCTACCATACCCGCTAACAACCAGCTCCTTCTTCGTGTTGTGGGTGACCCATTGAACGGATTCAAAATGGAAGAAGTGCCGCCCAACCTTGAGGATGCTTATATGTATTTCATGGAATTTGTTATCGGTGAACATGTTGATGATGAAGAGAACCTTGAAAAGGAACAAGTATAATCTGAAAATTATCAAACTATAAATAGAATAAAGTAGATTAAGAATAAGGAAATATCTCTTTTTGAATTCATTAAAATACATTCTTACTATAGCTGCAAATGAACGTTTGATGCTATACAGAACCGCTAAATTTTGGGTACTGGGTGGCGCTGGCATTGTTTCCATTATCTTTTTTATGGTCATTTTTACCCTGATAACTTTTATAGAGGATCAAATCCCAGGTGAATTTCTTCTTGAGGGGACAGATGCATATTTGGCCTTATTTTTCTTTAGTTTCGTCCAGATCATTTTGATTGTTTTTGTTGCGGTCGATTTTAGAAAACTGGAAGAAAAATGGCGATTAGATGAAGTTATGTTTTCCAAACCTATGACCACGGCAAATTGGGTATTAGGAAAATATTTTGGCGTTGTTACTTCAATACTTTATCTCAACTTATTTTTAATCTTTATTGCAATTGTTTCTCGGACTATTAAGTATTTCGCTCTTGGAGCCAGTTTTAATATTTTGCCTTTCATTACGTATTTCCTGGTGGTTACCTTGCCTTCAATCCTTTTTATGGTTGCCCTTGTTTTCCTTCTTATTAGTCTGGTTCGGATTCCTGCTGTGGCAATGTTACTGTCACTAGGTTATGTTGTCAGCATTTTTTCTTATTTCCAGGACAAATTTTATGGGATGTTTGATTATGGTTGTTTTTTAGCACAAATTTTTTACAGTGATTTAATTGGGTTTGGCAACCTTGAACCCATATTGTGGCAACGATTATTTTTTGTCATGATAACGGCTGTATTACTAGCTCTAACTATTCTCCTTTATCCAAGGCTAAGGCAATCAAATTTTTCTTTTCGACTAACTCTCGCCTCATTATTATTGTTTTCTTTTTTGGCCTTTAGCGTGGGAAATAAAATCATAAACCAAAATCAAGCCATAGAAGAAAATCGATTAGCAGATTTTGAATACCAAGGACAATGGATATCAGAACCCGCCTGTAAAGTTAAGCATTATGATTTTGATATTGTCCATGGCGATAAAACAACACCTCTTCAAGTTAATGTAAAAATGGTCATTACAAATCCGAATCCTCAATTATTGCATCGGTTGGTGTTTGCATTAAATGGAAATCTAAGAGTAAGCAGAGTGAATTGGTACAACGGAGAAGAAATCGATTTTACACAGAAACACCAACTACTTGAACTCGATTTACAAAACAAACCTTTATTCTCAAGTCAAACTGATACACTCGAAGTGCAATATTCGGGTAATGTCGATGGCGATCTTTTTATGCTTGATCGTATCGCCGAAAAAAATGGACTCATTGAAAAAAGTAACGGGCCGTGGAGACAACCCAATATCTCAGCCTGGGTTGATGAGAAATTCGCAGTGCTTCCGGCAGAAAGCGGATGGTACCCAACACCTGGAGCTGCTGCCGGGTATCCATTTCATGCACCTAAAGACAAAAACTTTGCGACAGCCAGGATCCGGGTTGAAACAGATCCTCATCTAAGAACTATTTCTCAGGGTATCGTTGCAGTTGATACAACTGATCAAAGAAGAAAACATACCACTTTTCTTGTGGAAAAACCACTGCCAGGATATTCTCTTCACATTGGAAGTTACCAGGTTTTATCTCACCAATTTCAGCAAACCAAATTAGAGTTTTATTATTATAAAAATCACCTGCTGGATTTTGAGGAATTCGAGGATGTTGCTGATACTTGCTTAGATGCTATTGAACGAATGTTGGAGATTTTTGAAGAAGTTTCAGGTATCCCATATCCCTACCCTCGACTGGCTATCGTCGAAACACCTTTGCATCTGCAAGTATATATCAATCGCTTTGGTCTCAACAATATTTTAATTCAACCTGGTATCATCATGCTAAGTGAAGTAAGCCTGGCGAGTAAGAGAATTAGTGAAGAGATTAAAAGTAAAACAAAAAGAGCCAGGCGAGATGGGCAAGACGATTCATCAACCAAGGTAAAGAGAGATGTATTTATTGATTTAGTATTAGAAACATTCATTCCCCAAAGAACATGGCGCAAAGACGGAAGCCTTCGCTCTCCTATGAAAAACTACTTACATTTCACTATAGACATTAAGGATCCGGTACTTACCAGAGCCCTGGATCTGCAATTGTACGAAGAAGCAGATCGAAAAATCAATGATGCATTTTATCCTGACAGGCACTATCTCACTCTAAGCGCCAATGATCGCTTGCGTAATTTTGACACTTGGGCGATTAGACGGAGATATGACATTGAAATTGATTCTTTAATATCTGCACTGTTGCAAAAACCATTAATAAAATATACACCTGAAAATAACAGCATACTATTTCGAGCAGCAGTTGATTTTAAAGCACCGCCTGTCTTACAAATGTTACAAGCTAAAACAGATGAAGATATTTATTATCAAGCTCTGCAAAAATTAGCAGAGAAATACCGCTATCAACCAGTTACCAGGTATGATTTTATACAAATTTTACAGGAAACCAGTAACCAAGATATAAAAGGATTTTTCGATCAGTGGTTTGAACAAACATCCTTACCAGGTTACCGCATAACCCAAGCCGATGCTGAAAAAATTGATTCCGGACAAATGAAAATATCCTACCAGGTGACAACAAAAGTACTAAACGGCGAACGAGGCGACGGGTTTGTTCGATTGATTTGTCATACGAAGAATGACAAAATCCGGCGCAATATCCAGCTTGGAAGCTTCCAGGAGAAGGAATTAAAATTTATTGTGCCTGATGAACCAGAAAGAATTTCTGTGATTCCTTATTTTTCTCGAAATCGGGGCAGTATTCAAAAGCAAATTACAATTTCTTCCCGAATTTCACGGAAATCGCCAATTGATACTTCTTATGTTGTATCATCATTGGAAGATTCTCGATCGATTATCATTGACGATCGGGACGATGGTTTTTTTACACCAACCAGCAATGAGAAGAAATATTTCCGACCTCCTTCCAAAGGCAGAAGTTGGTGGTCGTGGACAACGTCAATCGCCTATGGTAAGTATTATTTTGGTTGGCAATACAAACGCGCCGGCAGCGGCCAATATCCCGCTCGCTGGGAAATGCAGGCCCCCAGGAGTGGCGATTATGAATTGAGCTTTTATGTTAAAATGGGAACATCCTGGTGGTACCGTAACATTAGTCGTAAATATCAAGTTGCTGTAACCAGCGCTGATGGAATATTTCCCGTCGACTTTCAGCCGGAAGATACAGCAGAAGGCTGGTTCCCTCTTGGCCGATATCGACTCGTCGAGGGAGAAGCTGCGGTTGTCGAACTTTCGGATAAAGGCAGTGGCTATATAATTGCGGATGCGATCCGCTGGGAGTTTGTTGAATGAAAAAAACACGAGGGAGGTTACGAATGAAATTCAAAAGCTTGCAAATAGTTTTTACATTCCTTATTGCAAACTTTTTTATGGGCTCAGGTTTTGCCCAGGAAACACAAATATTGACATTGGAAGAAAGTATCAACATTGCTTTAGGTAAAAGCTACAACGCTAAAAGACTGGAAGAATCATTGACCAGTTCCCGGATGAGCCTCAAAGCCGCGGAGGCCAGTTTTAAGAGTAATGGTCAATTGGAGTTCTCGAGTTTACCCGAATTTCAGGAGGGAATCAGGCAGACACCGATTCCAGGTGGTGGATTCACTTTTGATCGTGAAAAATTCACCAACCTTCAGGCTCAAGTTTTTGCTAACCAACCCATCGCTGCTACGGACGGGGTGTTTTCGATTGTTGGTTCCATGCAGCGGTTTGATCAAACTGCTATTAATAAAGTTACAGTAAGTGGAAATACTTTAGAAGATACTACTGAAATAACAAACTACAGACCGCAATTGTCAATCCAATTTCGACAACCCTTGTTTACCATTAACCGCAGAAAAATCGGGTACCAAAAAGCCCGGCTAAATTTAGAAGATACTGAGCAGCAATATACTCGCAGTCAATTGGATATCATCTTTAATGTCACCTCCAATTTTTATAGTCTTTACAGGGCAAAAGAACAATTAGCAATCGACCGGGATCAAGTTAGCCAGTCAGAAAATGCCTACCGAATAGCAAATTTAAAACAGCAGGCAGGCCTATTGCCGGAAGTAGAAGTGTTGCGACTCGAAATTGATCTAGCTAATGCAAGAAACACTGCAGCTAACAGTGAAGCAGCTTTGCAAGAATCGAAAGATGCGTTTAAGCTTTTGATTGGCATTCCAATGACTGCTAATATTAGCGCCATCACAGAATTAACATACCAGTCGATCCAGGTTTCATTAGAAAAAGCAATTAACGAAGCCTTGAATAGAAGAACCGAATTAAGGTCTGATGAGATCAATGTTGAACTCAATCAAATCAACGTGCAAGAGACAGACAGTCAAAGCGAAATCGTTGGCGAGCTATTTTTAAGCTATGGTATTTTAAAAGTTGCAGATGAATTTAAAGACGCTTTCAATCAATTTGATAACGATAGGAGTGTGAAATTCAGTTTAACCCTGCCACTTTGGGATTGGGGAAGGAACTCGTCCCAAGTTCAGGCGGCAATCGCCAATTTGAATAACACTCGTTTAACCAAACAAAACCGTATTGAACAAATTAAAAAGGAAATTCGAACCGTAGTTCGTAACCTGCAATCGGCGCAACTGCGAGCAGAAATCACGCAACGAAGCGAGAATTTAGCTGAAAAAAGTTATAGAATAAGTCTGCTGAAATTTGAAAATGGTGATCTCAGTTCCCAAGATTTAGCTTTGGAACAAAATCGACTTACACAAGCAAGGATTAGTTCTTTACAGGCTATTATTGATCACAAACAATCACTAGCAGATTTACGCCGCAAAACCTTGTGGGATTTTGAGAAAAATGAACCTGTTCGTGTTATAATCCCAGGTCAGGATTGATTATTTAGTCAATATTAATGGAGAAGTTATCGATGAAATCAAAAATATATTTACTCTTATTTTCGCTTTCTTTTTTATTGCTTATTTCCTGCGAATCGGGAGAAAATCGTTCCGCAGCCGACCTAGCTGTTCCAGTCGTGGTGGAAAAAGTGAAACGAGGTCCAATTTCGGAATTCGTCTCCGCAACGGGTACTTTGAAAGCACAACTCGCGGAAAGAGTCGTCACGGAAGTATCTGGAATACTGCATCTGGTACAAACCAATGGATCTGTTAATTTCAGCGGTAAACATGTAAATGCAGGACAATTCCTTGCGGAAATAGAAAATCGGGAATGGCTGTTGGAAGTGAGGGTCGAATCGCAACAATTGGCCATGACCAACGCGGAACGGGAACTGCAAAAACAAGAGGCGTTATTTAGAGAAGGAGGCGTTACTGAAAAAGAGTTGGAAATTGCCCGTAGAAACGCTCTCGATGCTCGATTGAATTACGAAGCTGCCCAATTAAGAGCAAATAAATTGAAGCTAAAAGCGCCCATTTCCGGCATTCTATCAAACTTTCAATCCAACTCTGATGGAACTTATGTACCCGTTGGATTTCAATTCTGCACAATTTCTGATTATTCCAAAGTTCTCTTAGATACGAATTTACCCAATTCTGATGTTGGCCGAATTAGGATTGGACAGGATGTAATCATCAGCAATTATGCATTGGAAGGACAAGAATTTAATGGAAAAGTAATCTCCATCGATCCTACCGTTGATCCGCAAACCCGTACATTCAAAGTTACAATTGAAGCCATGAATCCCGATTTAATCCTTCGTCCAGGGATGTTTGCAAAGGCGGATATTGTCGCAAAACACCAACCAGAAGCAATTGTTGTCCCTGCAAGTACAATTCAAACAAGAGATAACCGCTCAGTGGTTTTCGTTGTTTCCGGGACGAGCGCCGAGATGATAGAAGTGACCACCGGAATTTCTACTCGCGAAGAGGTCGAAATTATAAATGGACTCAATGGTGAAGAGAGGTTGGTGATCAAAGGTTATGAAACTTTGCAAGATAAATCTAAAGTTAGGGTCACCCAATAAAGGCATGAAAAGTGAGCTTAAGTTCCGAAAATTGAAACCAGTTAATTAAATTTTTAAATGAATACTAAATGATCTAAAAACAATGAATTTACCAAAATTTTCTGTACGATTCCCGGTTACTGTAACAATGATTATGCTTGGCATCGCCATCCTGGGATTCATTTCATTCAACCGCTTGGGAACTGATTTACTGCCCTCCATTTATAATCCCAAAATTGTCGTCGAAATCCAGTCAGGTGAACGTGCGCCCCAAGATATGGAGCAGCGTTTCGCTCGCCAACTTGAAGGATCTCTCGCAACAGTGAGCAAAGTTGTCGATGTCCGTTCGGTTACGAGTGTCGGGCGAGTCCGAGTTACTACCACATTTAGTTGGGGAACGGATATGGATTTCGCTTTGTTGGATGTGCAAAAGAAAGTATCCAGCTTTGAATCCGATCCTGAGATCGATCAGGTTACAGTTGCCACATTTGATCCACAAGAAGAACCCATTATGATTTATGCTCTAAAGGCAACTATTTCTGGCGAAAGGGATCTGGATGAATTACGACGTTTAGCGGAAGAGGTTATAAAACGAGGTCTGGAACGACTAGATGGCGTAGCAAATGTTCAAACTTATGGTGGAATAAAACGGGCAGTGCAAGTCAGATTGGATGAATATCTCCTCGCTGCCTACGGACTTGGCACACAAGATATCAAAAATAAAATAAGGCAGGCAAACGCAAACGCATCTGGCGGAAAACTCATCGAATCGGATAAAGCTTATCTTATTAAGGGAATTGGAAAGTATTCCAATATTGAGGAGGTCGCCGCAACGGTAATTGGCTACAAATCTACTACTCAGGGAACCAATGGGGACAGCACATCTACTGGGGCGCGACAAAGCGGAATGACTTTCTCCAGGGATAGAGTACCAATCTTATTAAGTGATGTGGCTGAAGTAACTTATGCTCCGGAAGAAAGATTGGATATTGTTCGCTTTAATGGTGTGGAAAGCATAGGGTTATACATTTATAAAGAATCCAAAGAAAATACAGTCCGAGTTGCAAAACAAGTTGCAATTGAAGTTGATCGCTTACAGAGTGAATTGCCTGGTTTACAATTCACTCAGATCTACAACCAATCTTCTTTTATTGAAAAAGCTATAGGCGAAGTTGAAACCACCGCGATTATCGGTATATTTTTAGCAATCCTGGTATTGTATGTTTTTCTCAAAAATATGGGCGCTACACTGATTGTGAGTTTAGCCATTCCGATCTCCATCCTGGCAACCTTTACACTCATGTATTTTCAACGTCTTACATTAAATGTGATGACCCTGGGAGGATTAGCACTTGGCGCCGGTATGCTGGTAGATAATGCCATAGTGGTTATTGAAAATATATTCAGGCGTCGGCAAATGGGCGAAGATTCTGAAAAGGCTTCTATCCTGGGCGCAAACGAAGTTGGGGTTGCTATTGCGGCTTCTACTTTGACAACAATTATCGTTTTTCTACCTATTGTATATGTTCAGGGAGTTGCAGCTGAATTATTTCGGGAGCAAGCATGGGTAGTTGCATTTTCACTTCTCTCTTCCCTGCTGGTTGCGTTTCTATTGATCCCCACGCTAACTGCCAAATTGTTCCGTAAGAAATCCTTTAAATTAGAACAAAAACAACTTCAATTCCCGTTCTATGAAAAAACTCTGCAATGGGCCTTACGCCACCGATGGATTGTAGTAAGTGTGGCAGTTGGATTGCTTATTATTTCTATCGTTCTCCTTCCTGTAATCGGCTCAGAATTTGTTCCACGAAGCAGTGAAAACCAGTTACAAATCGATGTAGAATTAACAAGTGGAACACCCCTAGATAAAACGGCCGCCGTTATTGAAAATATCGAACATAGAATTCAACAGGTATTAGAAGAACAATTACAAAACTCCTACTCGACGATAAATGTCCAAACCGCTCAATCTTTATTTAATACAAACTCGCAGCAAAACGAACATCAATCGACCATAACACTTAACCTGGTTTCTAACACAATTTCACCACATCAAGCGATTGAGCTACTGAAACCACATTTAACATTTACGGGAATATCCACGTCCTTTCGGATTAAAGAAAGCAGTCTACAGCAAACAATTGGCACAAACCAGGCGCCAATTGTTGTTGAGATTCGAGGAGAAGACCTTTCGACTTTACAAAGTTTAACTTCTCTAACCGCTGAAGCTCTTTCAAGCAATAAGACATTACGAAATATAACCACAAGTTTAGGACAAGGTCGTCCCGAGTTAAGACTAAGCATCGATAGAGTATTGGCTGCAAATTTTGGCTTAGATGTCCAACAAATTGGCAACCTTATTCAGGAAAGGTTAAGCGGTGAAATAGTATCAGATTTCTATTCCCAGGGCAATGACAGAGATATATTGGTTTCGTATCCAAAATCAACATTAACAGAATTGAAAAATCTACAAATTCAAACCCCAACTAAAGCGATTTTACGTTTGAAAGATATTGTTGAATTTATCCCTGGCGAAGGTCCTGTAGAAATTCATCGACATAACCAAACACGTGTTTCAACTGTAAGTGCTCAACTAGTGGAAGGAACAACACTTAGCCAAGCAATAGCAGAGATCGATCCAATTTTAACCAATATTTCTTTACCGCCAAATTACGAAATCAGGTTTACCGGTGAGGAAGCTTCTCGCCAGGAATCGTTTTCTCAACTAAAATTTGCTCTACTCTTATCGATTATTTTGGTTTATATGGTACTGGCATCGTTATTCGAAAGCCTGGTTCATCCATTCACCATATTACTGACGTTGCCATTGGCTGGCGTCGGCGTTGTATTGGCGTTTTTTTTAGTGGGTGAGCCATTTAGTGTGATGGCGTATATCGGAATTATTATGCTTGCTGGTATTGCCGCAAACGATTCAATCATTTTGGTGGATTATGTGAATCGTTTACGCGCCAATGGTAAAGCCCTTCGAGCCGCAATTACCCAGGCAGGAAAAGATAGATTGAGGCCTATTTTGATGACCAGCGTAACTACGATCCTGGCTTTACTGCCGCTTACTATTGGCATTGGTGAAGGCACTCGGCTGCGTGCACCTATGGCCATCGCTGTGATTGGTGGCTTAGTTACCTCCACTATTTTGACATTAGTCGTAATTCCGGTGGTGTATGAATTGATTGATGGGTTGAGGAGAAAAGCTAGTTAGATGACATTAATTCTTCTTTCCAAAATACTACAATTGATAGAAATCATGTTTTCTCAGTTACACATTAAACTAAGCGCACGAATTTATTCGTGGGGTAAAAATTCTATTAACAACTCATTAACCGTTTCAACGGTTTATGAAAGGGGGTTACATTATGGCACACTCCTTGACAAGAATATGGATACATGCTATCTGGAGCACTAAAGATCGAGTTCCACTTATGAAAGATAATTTTAGAAATCTGATTTTAAAACATATAAAGGGAAATTTTAACGATTTAGCATCCCCAGTACGCACAATCGGTGGTTTGCCAGAACATTTACATGTTTTGTTTCTACTAAATCAAAACCAATCAATAGCTAGTACGATGAAATCTGTTAAGGGTGAGTCTTCACATTGGGTTAATCAACAAGAATTTATTAAAACAAAATTTGCATGGCAAGTTTGCTATGCCGCTTTTTCGATTAGCGAATCTTTGTTATCCAAGGTTGAGGATTATATTAACCACCAAAAAAGCCATCATAGAAAAATGACATTTAATGAGGAATACTTAATATTTCTTAAAAAACATGGCTTACAGGAATAGAAGAGATAAACCATTGAAATGGTTCGTTAAAAGTTCGTTCAACTCGTTACCCACAACTGAAGTTGTGGGCTTCATGATTCTTTGTAATTGTTACTTTAAAGTAGAAGCCCTCGAATTTATTCATGGGTCTAAATCTGTCTATTTTTTCATTAACTGTTTTAACGGTTATAAATGTTGTTAATAAACCGATCCCTAATATGACAAAATTTGCATTAAATCGTCCCATAACAGTCATCATGATATCTTTAGCCTTTTGTCTTTTGGGCGTTATTTCGTGGGACAGATTACCGGTCCAACTATTGCCACAATTCATTCTTCCGGAAGTCTATATCAGCGCAGGTATTGCCGGAGCTAATCCTGAAAAAATCGAAAAAGATCTTGTTATACCGATTGAAGAGGCAGTTGCAACTCTGGAAGGTGTGCATGATATCGAAAGTACAGTTTACTCAAATTTCACTAATATAAATGTGAAATTTAATTATGGCACCAACATGAAATTTGCCGTGCTTAAATTACAACAAAAGATGACGGCTGTTGAAAACCGAATTCCGGAAGATGTGCAAATTCAGGTCAATAAATTTGATACGGCAGATCTGTCTTCATTTTTGATGCAAATCAGTATTCGCGGAGACGCGAGTCTCGAGCAATTACGCGAAACAGCAGAAAGACGGGTGTTGCGCCGTCTTGAACAAATTGATGGTGTGGTTAATGTTGGAATTGCCGGCGGCGATAAAAGGAATCTTGGTATAGAAATAGATGCGGAACGCTGTGAAGCCATGGGAATTCGGGTTAATCTGGTTCAACAGAAAATCAATGCCTACCACCGTCAACCGCAGCATCTTGGCAGAGTGATTACTTCCGGCAAAATGATGGATGTTGTACTTCTTGGCAGAATCGACAATCTGTACGAATTAAGAAACATGATCATTCGTCCGCAAGGCATGGTTCGACTAAAAGATGTTGCCAAAGTTGACTACAGCCAGGAAGAACAAACTCGGCTTTATCGTGTAAATGGCAAACCACAGGTTGGTATTTTTATTCAGAAAGACAATTCCAGCAACATGCTCAAAGTTGCAAAAAAAGTCGAGAATGAGATTGCATCGATAAACAAAGACTTAGCACCTCTAGGCTACGAGCTCAAGGTCAATTTTAGTCAAGCTGAAATGATCCAATCAGCTATCGACAGAATTAAAAAACTGGCGATTACAGGAGCGATATTGGCAATCATCATTCTTTTCCTCTTTTTACGCAATCTTCGTTTCGTATCTATTTTAATGATTGCAATTCCAATTTCATTACTAGTCACCTTTAATTTGATGTATGGTTTTGATCTTTCTATTAATATCCTTTCTTTGGTTGGTCTTGCGTTAGCAATTGGTATGCTGGTAGATAACGGCATTGTCGTGATGGAAAATATTTTTTTACAGCACCAGGCCGGTAAAGCAAATAAAGAAGCTGCATTGTTAGGTACCAAAGGAGTGAGTCGCTCAATACTCGCTGCAACCGGAACAACCATCTTAGTGTTCCTTCCGGTTCTTTTTGTTGAAAGTGAAGCCAGATTATTTATTCGGGAGCTCTCCTTATCCGTAATTTTTCCATTAGCAGTTTCTCTCATCGTTTCACTAACACTCATTCCAATGATCGCGACAAGAGCTCTCCGGGGCAAGCCATTCAAGCCATTTCGTAGTGGAAGAATCTACGAAATTTATCGATTACTATTGAAATCAGCGATTCGACATCGAATTCGCACCCTATCTGTCGTTTCTGTTCTTTTATTACTGAGCATATTTATTGGCTTGACCTTCATCATTACTTCAGCTCCCCCACCACCATCTGCTCGAATGAATTTGTATATTTCTACTCCAAAAGGATCAACTTTGGAAGCAACCGATGAAGCTGTGAGACGGATTGAAGCTCAGATGTTAGAACTACAAGATATTGATGAAATCCGTGCAAATATCCGAGCAGAAGAAGCAAATATAGTAGCCACATTTTTAGATGCAGATCAAAGAACCGAGAACCTGAACCTTGAAAAAAACAAAGATAAAATTCGCAACCAAAATGAACGAATTGAGAACGTCGACTTATCTTTCGATAGGCCACGCCGAGCTGGCTCCTCTGGTGGGGGTAATAATATCTCCTCAATCCTTAGCTCCGAAGAAGGATTCAGGCTGAAAGGATATGATTTACAAGGCCTAAACCAGATTAGCAACCAGATCACGGGAACATTAAAAAGCATTCCGGAAATTGACAACCGATCTGTTGTTTCAGATTTACAGGGGGGCGCTCCGGAGTTACAAGTTATCGGAGACAGGATGCGGTTGGCTCTTTGGGGATTGAGTATGCAGAACATAATGACTGCAATTTGGTCCACTCGATCCGAAGGGGTAAGTTCCAGGACACCTTATTATTCAGAACAGGGCGAAATGGATATGCAGTTGCTTTTGGCCAATACGGAAGAAAAACAGCTAGAGGATATCGGAAAAATTCGCGTAATGAACGCCTCAGGACAATTCGTTTCGCTCAACCAGGTTGCCAAAATTCGTGTGGATCAAGGAACGGGAAATATCATTCGAGATAATCAAGAGAGACAAGTAAAAATTACATATAAATTTACCGATGAAGTGCAGAAATCCAAAAGTCGCCAGGAAATGGCAAAAGCCCAGGTCGATCGTTTCATAAGTGAATTAAGACTTCCAAGAGGGTTTTCCATTGAAAAGCTTGAAAATGAAAATGTCAGAGCTCCTTACTATTGGATGCTTGCAATTGGTTTTTTATTAATTTATATGTTCCTTGCAGCTCAGTTCGAATCTCTTTCAATGCCAATCATCATACTGGGCACGGTGCCAACAGCAGTCATCGGTTCATTGTTTGCCCTGGTTATAACCGGCACCCCACTTTCGCTTGGCGCAAGTGCCCCTATGGCATTGTTAGGCTTGATCGTGCTTTTAGGTATCGTAGTTAATAACGGAATTATCCTCTTAGATCGCATTACAATCTTACGTACGCAACATCATTATCGATGGCAGCGAGCTGTCATCATTGCAGGACAAAGTCGGGTGCGGCCCATCTTAATGACATCAGCAACCACCATACTTGGACTTTTTCCTCTTGCCCTCAAGCAGGGCACAGAATTTGAGTTGTGGCCGCCATTTGCAATCACTGTAATTGGTGGTCTCATAGTTTCCACCCTTTCCACTTTAGTGTTTATCCCTGTTCTTTACGTCGGCCTTGAACAAACAAAAGCCTGGCTAAAAAAAATCGGTTGGTTTGGGATACTTCTTGGATCTTTGATATCTGCTGCAAGCTTATATTGGATTTACGATACATATCAAAGCAAAATCTATACAATTCTCCTTATCCTGCCAATCTGGTTTATCATTTTAGGTACTATTTATAGTATCAAGCAATTCTTTATTGTTAAACAAGAAAAAGATAAATTAGCATCTCAGAAATTTACCATTCGAATTAAAAATCTTACCAAGATTTATGGCGCACCTGGCAGGTTTATGCGAGAATGGAATAGAGAAAAAAGAAGAGTGGCTTCCTTTTATGCAAAGGGACAAATACCTTGGCAGAACGAGGGAATTTATCAAGCTGCCATCTGGTTGCTAACCATTTTAATTTTTATAGTCTATCTCCATACCTTTTTGAGTAGTTCTTTCTGGCTAATCGTTCTTAGTCTACTGAATTTGATCTGCATATTTTCCGCAAGATCATTGTGGTATAAATGGCGCTTTGTTAATGGAAAGCCACCCAAACCTAAAAAGAAACAAAAAAGGTGGCTATTTTTCAAAAAGAAGAAAAATCAGGAAGCTTCAAACGCTGAAAAAATTACACTCCTTAATTTTCCAAAACGCGGTGGATTCTTTATTTACTTGGCTTTTCTTGCTTATTTACCACTTCGCACGGGCTCAACAACATGGACTATCATTGTTTTGGTTCTTACGCTGTTATTGTTCCAATTCCGTCGCATTGGCAAAAAAATAGAATCGGGACAAATTGATCCTGAGCAGCCAAAAGGCAAACTTAAAAAAATCAAACGAGTCGTTTATGCGGTTACGAAATTCATTCCAATTATTCGACCCCCAAAACAACAGGTAGTAGCTTTAAAAGGAGTGAGTCTTAATATCGGTCAAGGGATGTTTGGTCTCTTGGGTCCGAATGGCGCTGGTAAAACTACTTTAATGCGAATCCTGGTGGGTGTTTTAGAAGCTGACCATGGCAGCCTTAAAATCAATGAGAGTCTTTTAAAAGATCATCGAGCAACATTTCATGGCTCGATTGGTTATTTACCACAGGATTTTGGGCTTTATGAAAATATGACTCCACTAGAATATTTAAATTACCATGCATTATCTAACAACATCTATGAAGAAAAAGAGAGAGAAGAACTGATTGAGTATACTCTTAAAAGTGTGGGCATCTGGGATCGTAAAGATGCCAAAATCAAAACATTTTCGGGTGGAATGAAACAAAGGGTTGGTATCGCACAAACTCTACTTCACCTACCGCAGATCATTGTTGTGGATGAACCCACTGCTGGGCTCGATCCAAAACAACGAATTAAATTCCGAAATCTGCTGGCTGATTTAGCAAAGGATCGAATAGTTCTCTTTAGTACGCACATCGTAGAAGATATTGCCAGCACATGTCACGATATGGCGGTTCTGAATAAAGGTGAAGTAGTTTTCAATGGATCGCCAAGAGAGATGCAGAGAAGCGCCCGGGGTAAGGTTTTCGAAGCGATCATTGAAGAGAATCAATTTAACAAATTGCAAAAAAAATTAAAGATCGTCCAACACAGCAAAGTTGACAACCGAATTCGTATGAGGTTTTTAAGTGAACAAGCGGTCGATGAACTTGATGCAAAAGAAGTGGAACCGACTCTGGAAGATGCCTATGTGTTGTTACTTCAAGGGAAAATGAATTCGGTTAAAAGCGAAAATTAAAAGAATAGCACCCTTCGATACGCGATTCTTTACTACACAGGTATATTTAAACGAAATACAAATCGCTACTCAGGTTGCTCGTATTAGCAAATTTAAATTAATGAATTGTAATCTTAATGGAACAGATTTTAGATTATGTAGAATTTTACAACCAATAAAAATCATTACTATTTTTTAGAAATCAATGAGGAGTAGCATTCTGAGTAGCCGACTTTAGTCGGCGTATCGAAGGGTGCGGTGATAGAAATAAATGCTAAAAGCCTGGATATACATTTTGAAATGCTCAGACGATTCCTTTTACATAGGAAGTACAACGCATTTAATAAAGCGATTATACCAACACAAATTTGGCGAGGGTAGCAATTGGACAAAAAATCGATTACCAATTAAACTAGTATTTTCTCAGGAAATGCCAGATAAAAACCAGGCTTACGTTGTTGAACAACAAATAAAAAAATGGTCGCGAGCTAAGAAAGAGGCTTTAATAAGAGGACACTGGGATTTATTAAAGTACTTTTCTAAAAAACCAAAATTTCGTAAAATTAAACTCTTGGAATGAATAAAAGAGCACCCTTCGATACGCCTCAGAATGTTGGTTCAGTTTTGAAAATATATGCTCAATTGCATACTAACTGGAAAACGGAAGAAATATAAGCGGCTACTCAGGATGCTCGGTTTGGAATTTTAGTTAAGGATTGCAAAGCTTACTGAATCGTATTATGGAATTAAACAAAATCACAATCATCGAGAATCTATATTATTTAACTATGAAATCAAAAAAGGTTAGCATTCTGAGTAGCCGACTTTAGTCGGCGTATCGAAGGGTGCGGGTAATAATGCAGAGAGAAACCATGAATCAAGCCCAATACAAGTTCGGTAATAACATCTACAATAAATTCTCGCAACTTACTACCAAAGAACAGTTAGCGATTGGTATTAAAATCTTACGCCTTCAAGCTCAAATTCTCTTTTTTAACAGGTTCTACTGGTTTATGGGTGGAGTATTGGGATATTTCCTCTTTGTATATGTTATCAATTATAATGAGGATATGATTCATCGCGTGTCCCAGGATGATGTACTTCTTGAACTTTTTATGCTTCCCTTTGCTGTCTTAACCATTATCTTGAATATGCAAGTAATTTCCAGGGAAAAAGACAACCGAACACTCGAGGTGATGTTTACTACCTCCGGGTCGCGATATAAAATCTGGATATTAAGACTGGTCACATTAAACCTGATCCTGCTAACACTCTCACTTATTTTTAGTGCATTTGTTTTTTTTACATTTACTGAAATAGAAATTATTGCTACAGGAATTCATGCTTTTGTGCCTACATTTTTCATTGGAAGTATGACGTTATACTTTGCAGTAAAATTCCGCAGCGGTCTTGCTGCTGCAATGTGGACTATAGGGATTTTACTTCTTTTATTAATGTTTACTGAGGCATTAGAAGATACAAAATATTCCTTTTTTTTTAATCCTTACGATATCCCTCGACGTTTAGATCCGGAAACCTGGAATCTTTGGATGTGGCAAAATCGTATCACTATTATTCTTTTTGGATGTTTTCTGCAGTTTATGGCTTTACGCGGTTTGGAAAATAGGGAAAAAATGCTGAGTTAAAAATATACAGACGTCAAAGTTATGCTGAGCACAGTCGAGGGATGAAACAGCAAACGTCAGACAAGAAAGTCCAAAATAGTTCCAACCCATCACCAACGTCCGGCAACACTCGTTCTGATTTATCTTACAATATTGAGTACCTTGATCGACCGACTCCAGGTGAAGAATGAACACATGATATGTATAAGCCCTTTTTTCATAAAAATAATTCTACCAAACTTCTCTTCTAATTTGTATATTTTATTATTCAATAAAACTAAATATCATATTTCTAAATCAAAATATGCCATTCATTGCCAAATCAGATTATTCTCCCCCACTGCTATTGTCCAATGGTCATGTTCAAACCACCATTTCTTCAATTTTTCGGAAGGTAAACATCGCATTTAAACGAGAACGAATCGATACTCCGGATGGTGATTTTCTCGACCTCGATTGGTCCAAAGTTAAATCCGAAAAACTTGTAATTATTTCACATGGTTTGGAGGGAAGCACAGATCGAGCTTACGTGAAAGGAATGGTAAAGGCTTTTAATAACCATGGTTGGGATGCTTTGGCCTGGAATTATCGGGGATGCAGCGGAGAACCAAATCTAAAACTGCGGACCTACCATAGCGGTGCAACCGATGACCTTGAAACAGTAATTTTACACGCATTGTCACACGATCAGTATGTTGAATTATGCCTGGTCGGATTCAGTATGGGCGGTAATATCACTGCGAAATACCTTGGCGAAATTGGAGATTCAATTTCCGGGAAAATCAAAAGCTCCATTGCCTTCTCTGTTCCTTGTGATCTCAAATCCAGTGCAGAAAAATTGTCTCAGTTTTCAAATAAAATCTATATGCGACGATTCCTTGGGTTTTTGCATGAGAAAATAAAATCAAAAATAGAGTTCTTTCCTGATGAAATAAATGATGATGGTTTTAGCAGGATCAAAACTTTTAAAGAATTTGATGATCGCTACACTGCCCCAATCCATGGCTTTGAGAACGCTGAAGATTATTGGCGTAAGTGCAGTTCAAAACAATTTCTCGACAATATACGTATTCCAACTCTATTGATCAATTCAAAAAACGATCCGTTTTTAACAAATTCTTGTAATCCAATTGAACAGGCTCAATCCAATCCTAATCTCTTTCTGGAAATCCCCGAATCCGGTGGACATGTTGGATTTATTTCATTAAATAATAACGGGATCTACTGGTCAGAGTCCAAAGCCGTATTGTTTGCAAATCGACAAAATATGGAATCATAGATAATAAGGAGATAGGCATGAAATCAATAAAGCTGCTTAGAGTTTTATACTTTTTGAAGCTGTTTGGATTGATTTTCATTTTTAGCCACTGTTCAAATCAAAAAGATTCCCCACTCATTTTAATCTCTTTCGATGGATTTCGCTACGATTACCTGGAAAAGGCAGACACCCCAAATCTTGACTATTTGGTGAGTAATGGCGTCAAAGCCAAAGGGTTGATTCCTGTATTTCCAACTAAGACCTTCCCCAACCATTTTACAACAGTTACCGGACTCTATACGGAAAACCATGGCATCATCGCCAACAACATGTACGATCCGGAGTTTGATGCTTCTTTTAGTATGGGTAACCAGGAGGCTGTCCAGGACGGTCGGTGGTGGGGCGGCGAACCGATTTGGATAACCGCAGAAAAGCAAAGGAAAATCAGCGCTAATTATTTTTGGCCAGGTTCGGAAGCTGAATATGAAGGTATACGGGCAACCTATTGGATTAAATATGATGGCAGAGTATCAAATGCTGACCGGGTTCAACAAATCCTTACCTGGTTAGATTTGCCAATAAATGAACGCCCTGTATTTTACACCTTATATTTCAGTGATACTGATAATTCTGGACATCGTTTTGGACCTGATTCTCCTGAAGTTGCAAATGCGATTACTCATTTGGATAGTACATTGGGTTTGCTGCTTGATGGGTTGGAAGCACGAAACATGAAAGACAAAATTAACATTGTTATTACTGCAGATCATGGCATGACGGAATTGAGTCGGGACAGAGCTATTTTTCTGGATGATTATATTGATCTATCTGCAGTCCGTATTATTGATTGGCTTCCATTTACTTGCATTCCTTTGGATAATACTAGTGAGGATGAGATTTATAACAAATTAAAAGATGCCCACCCTAACTTTAAAGTTTATCGGAAAAGTGAAATCCCAAATCGATTTCATTATAAAAACCATCGCAGGGTGACTGCCATTGTAGGTATTCCTGATGAAGGGTGGTCCGCAACCAGTCACAGATATTTTGACGGCGATCAAAATCGTTTTGTTGGCGCAACTCACGGATTTGACAATACACTGAAATCCATGCAGGGACTTTTTGTTGCATTTGGACCAGCGTTTAAATCCGGAATGGAAGTCGATGCTTTTGAAAATGTTCACATCTATAATCTTATGGCAAAATCTCTTGGAATAAAACCGGCTCCAAATGACGGTGATTTGGAAGTTGTGAAAGATATGCTAAGGTGATTTAGTAGTTAAGATGGAAAAAACAGTTACGATATGCGAAATGGCTCCACGCGATGGAATGCAAGTTTTAAATCGTAATGAGCAAATTCCAATTGCAAAACGAATCGCGCTAATAAAAATACTTCAAAAAGCTTCCTTAAAATACATAGAAGTTGGCTCTTTTGTTAATCAGAAGATAATACCGGCTATGAAGGATACAAGTGAGTTAATGAAACAGATAAATAGTTACAATGGCCAATTAGCAGCGTTAGTCCCGAATATCAAGTATTTCCATGAGTTTGAAAAAGCCCCAAACCTGAACACAGTTGCATTGTTTCTTTCCGCCTCAGAGTATTATTCTCTAAAGAACACAAAGATGACTATTGAGCAGGCCATAAGTAATGCAGGAGAAGTAGTTAATGCTGCAACTAAAAAAGGCTATCGTTTGCGAGCTCATTTATCCGGTGCATTTAGGGATCTAACCCAAGAGAACCGTCCAACCAAAGAGGAAGAAGTTGCTGAAATATGTTCAAAGCTTCGTCGCTTTGATCCTGATCTAACTATAGCCCTCGCAGATACCGATGGTCGCGCTAAAGAAGATGACATCGAAAGAGTTCTAAAATATGTAATTAACACCTTTGGATCGGCAGGAATTGCGGTTCATTTACATAGCAGAGATGGAAATGGGCTTAAGAAAGTCCGGGTAGCTTTTGATGCCGGAGTTAACATATTTGATTCAGCAATTGGAGGAATTGGTGGTAATCAGAAAATTCTAGCCAAAGCAGTCGGAAACGTGGCTACAGAAGAGATCGTGCAAATGTTTGAAACAAATGACGTAAAAACGGGAATCGATCAAAACTTACTGCTGGAAGCCGGAAAAATAGTAATTGAAATGACAGAATTAACAGGAGATCCATTGCCACCTAGTAAACTTCTAAGAAGAAAATTAAAAGAAAATTCAAAATCAAATTAGATGGCAAATATACAATAGAACTTAAAATCAATTCAAAAACAGCTTGCGGGTACGTCGTTATCGCCTTACTTTAATATTCTCCAAATTAATTTCAGAAAGTTTTTCGAGACCACCAGTCATAAATAATTCATCATAGTCTTCTATATTCGACTGAATCGAATCGGAAGTAAAATTGACGTAATCGGCAAATCGAATACCATTTACCTCTCTTATTTTCGATGCTTGACGAAAGCGGGTTCCACCATCTCCTGTATGAAATTCGTAAGCAAAGTAATCTAAACTTTTGTTCTGTTGATGAATCCAATAAATAAACCGATCTTCAAAATCTTTACCTCCTTGTTCTTCCTTAAAAGTAACTTCAATTTCATGATATGATTCACCATTTATTTTCGATTTACCAAAATATCGTTTTTGAACTGCAGGATCGTTCAGTGGAAATGGCAACAGGGCAAAATAAATAACGGAATTTAGAGAAGCCTGGTACGAAATCCGCTCCTGATCTGTCAGGATTACACGCTCACCGTTGATTTCCCTATTGAAGGAGTTGTTCGTCAAAATATCCCGAACATCACCTACGGAATCTTTGAATACCCGAATATAGGTAAAATTAGCTTCATTCCTGTGAATGATATATTGCTTATCTCGAAAATCAAACTCGATGTATGAATATTTGTAACGTGTTCCTCCATATTTTTCAATCGATTGATCTATGATTTTCTGTGGATCCGAATTACCGGAACAAGCACACATTAAAAGTAGCATTAAAAATCCAAAACCTGTTTTCATTCCAACCTCCCGACTCGCAAGTGAATTGGCCAAATTATTTCCTTTGTTGTTTCTTCATTACCCCAGGCATGCTGTAGTTTTTTATAAAATATAGCAATTGGATTGCGATTGTGCGTTTGAACAAATTTATTAACTGCTGTCCATGTACTAAGAAACCCAATAAATTCAAGAAAATCCCATTGGGCTTGAATGTTGAAATCCGGAGTTTTTTCCTCATTATAAGGGAAAGGGATTGTAGAATAGCCACCATCGACATGATATATCTCCGGACTCCAATATTCGCCAAGCGTGTTATAATTCAACTCAAAAATAATTTGATCGATTTGAGGCGAGATTTGACAAAGCGTATAACACCAGGTTGCTATTAAACCACCAGGCCGCAACACACGGTTTACTTCCGCATAAAATTTCTCGAAATCGAACCAATGCAACGCTTGAGCAACTGTCACCAAATCCATTGTGTTTGACCGTATCGCTATATGTTCTGAAACTGAAACCATGTACGATATATTCTTTTCGTGAGTTGCATGAATGACCTGGCTTTCACTTCCGTCCGTTGCTATTACATGGGCAAAACGGTTTCTTAATCCAGCCGCACATTGACCAGAGCCCGTGGCACAATCCCAGGCTTGTTGTGTATCTGGTGTAATTGATGCAAGATAATCGAATAGAGCAGCAGGATATTTTGGCCGGTACTTTGCGTAAATATCGGATTTTGTAGAGAAGTGATCTTTATATGTCATACGACTTTATCTACTTAAATTGAGTGAGCAGGCTGATAATCTCCGTATATTCAGGATATTCATCGATTAGAACCTGCCGGTTTGCGAATTCCAGATCGGTAAAATAAAACCCGGGAGCAACAGTACAACCAACTAAAGAATAACTATTGTTTCTAACGCAACGAGCTGCAAACCATGTATTTGCAGGAACCACCAGTTTGAAAGGATTCACCTGCATTTAAATCCTCTCCCAATCGCAATTTTACTAAAACGCCTTCTTGATTGAGTAAATAAATAGTCAACGAAGAACCGGAATAGAAATGCCACAATTCGTCAGACTTAAGACGATGAAATGCTGAGAATTGTTCGCCTTTTAATAAATAATAAATAGCGGTTGAAAAAGAGCGGTCGCCGTTAAAACGATTAGATAGATGAACAGACTGAATCGATTCTGTCGATCGATAGGATTCGCGAAAGTACCCGCCTTCAGGATGGGACTGCAATTGCAATTTCTCGATCCAGAATCAGCGGATTTCATTTATACTTCTACCTGGTCCTTATGGAATCTCGACAATCTTAAAAAATCTATGGGATGTTCGGTCGTTCCGGTTAAGGTAAGATCAGACATAATCTCACCAACAATGGGTGTAAACTTAAAACCATGTCCCGAAAATCCGGCAGCTAAAACGATATTAGAATCTTGCGGATGATGATCTAAAATAAAATCATCATCTGATGTTTTGCTATACATGCAAACGGAATAATCGGTTCGTTCTTGTCCGGCATTGGGAATATATTCAGAAAGAAATCGTAAGAGCTCCTGTTCATCCAACAACTTCAAATTACGATTGACTTCGTCAGCCGTTTCGATAATATTGGATTTTGAATGTTCCGCTATTTTGAGACCTTTTTCATTGATGGCCGGAAAGCCGTAGAAAGTGCCATAATCTGTTTCGAACAAGTATACCGGAAATTGATCAGGCTTAAAAGATGCCAGATTGTGACTTCTAAACCAATACACTTCTTTTCGCCAAATATTAATCTGAATACCTAATTGAGTTAAATAATTTTTTGACCAGGCACCCATACTTAAAATAATTCGGTCCGCGAAAATATTCCCATTGGTTGTTTGTATGCAGAAGCCATCTCCATCCCGCCTCCATTCTAACACTTTTTCACTCGTGAAAAGTTCTGCGCCCAATTTTTGAGCTGCTTCCAAATGCACATGCACACATGTTTCAACAAATAAAAATCCTCCAAATGGATCGTAAAAAACAGTTGAACCTTCCGGAATCTTAAATTGTGGAAACCGTTTTCTCGTTTCAGCAACTGTCCAGCATTCATGGGTTTCAGAATATTTTCGATAACATTTTTCAAGATTTACGATGGTTTCAGAATCCGGCTTGCCTCCTACAATTAAGCCATTCTGCACCATGAGTTTCTTGCCCGTTTCCTTCGCTAATTCGTCCCAAAGCTCATAAGACCGATTCAAAAGCGGCATATAATCCGGATGCTCAAAATAAGCCTTACGAATGATTCGGGTTTCGCCATGGGAACTGCCTAAATTGTGAGCAATACTAAATTGTTCAACGCCACAAACTTTGACTCCTCTCTTGGCCAGATGGTAAAGCGAAGCACTTCCCATTCCCCCGCAACCGATTACAGCGACATCGAAATATTTTTTAAGCATTAATAATTTATGAATGGCTGCGTTATTTGAAAACTGTTGTTTACCTGTCATTCTGAGCAAAGCGAAGAATCTCTGCTTGCTTAGACTTCCCTGTTATTTATAACAGGTTACTTAATCTAAATATTGGTAATTTATTTATTTACATATCCTGTTCATCCTGTCTAACTCCTTGATCTACTTCAAGTTTGCTTAATCACTTCAATCCGTTGTAAAACAGGCGGGTGTGAATAATTCAAAAATACATAAAACGGATGTGGTGTCAAATTACTCAAATTATCAACCGAGAGTTTTTTTAATGCAGAGATCATCGAATCAGGATCTTCCGTAGTTTCTGCCGCGAATCTATCCGCTTCGAATTCATTTTTCCGTGAAAAGATCTGCATAAATATAGATAGAATCATCTCCACCGGCGAAAACAACATGCCAAAGAAAATCAAGCCTGCATAGATTGACATTCCCTCCATATAAAATGCTTCGAAAAGACCTTGATGACCCATGAAAATAGAAAGCAAGTAAAACATCACACCCATATGTAACGTACTGATGATCATTGTTTTTAGGATATGTTTCTTTTTATAGTGGCCAATTTCATGAGCGAGGACAGATACCAATTCCTGGTTTGTATGTTTTTCGATGAGGGTATCAAACAGAGCGATTCGTTTACGTTTCCCAAATCCCGTAAAAAATGCATTTGATTTTGATGACCGTTTCGAACCATCCATCACAAAAACATTTTGTAATGAAAACTTAGCCTTTTCCGCATATGCCATAATTGAATTGCGCAGATCACCATCCTCAAGAGGTGTGAATTTGTTAAACAACGGCATAATCCAGGTTGGTGCAATGAACGTGATAATTAAAGTAAAAATGGTGGTAGCAATCCAACAATATAGCCAGGCGAGGTTGCCGGCATACTGAAAGAATGCAATAATCCCGGCTAGCAGCGGTGCGCCAATAATGATGCCAAGTAACAATGCTTTTACCATATCCAGGATAAATGTTTTGGGTGTGGTTTTGTTAAAACCAAACCGCTCTTCGATTACGAAAGTTGAATAGATGCCAAATGGCAATGAGAGTAATGTTTTGACAAATATTAAAATGCCAATATACAATAAACCCGTCCATATTGAGCTTAAGTTCCATCCCCTGACAATTTGGTCCAGGTAATTGAAACCTCCTGAAAACCAAAACACCAATGTAAGCAGTAATCCAAATGTACCCGTAATAAATCCGAATTTTGTATTAACTTTGGTATATTCTTGAGATTTAGCATATTTCTCCGAATCATATACTCCCTCAAATTCTGACGGGAGATTGCCTTTAAGCGCCTTTAAATTGAGGATTTCCGCGATGATATCTAAGATGAAGCCAAACAATATGGTTGCTAATATGATGACTGCGTAAATATTCATTCCACTAACCTATTTTATTATTGATGTATAGATACTTCAATAATAGGTAGCGAATTGAAATGAATCCCGCAAATTTTATTTGGTTTTTAATTAGAAGGTGAAATAGTGATGTTTAAGACATGATTTAATTTAATAGATTTGATGGATTTTCAATGAATAATATTTCAGCGAGACTAAAAGAAATGATAACATGCTTCCCTATCCTGTCATTCCCGAATGCTTTCAGGGTGTCCGAGAACTGGTTTTGTCACTCCTGTATGCTTTAAGCAGGAGTCCATTTTGTGCTTAACTGATGAAAACAGACCCCCGATAAAAGCCCTCGGGGGTGACAATTTTGGGGTTCTCGGACACCTTGGCTTCAATCGGGAATCTTATGCATCGTTAAAAACTCTGATCCCCTAGAACAAAAAGACAGACCCCCGATAAAAACTCTCGGGGGTGACAACTATAGGGCTGTCATTACCGAAATGTTTACCTGTTTAAACATACAGGTACAAGTTTATCTGGAATCTACTCGTATTTCGTCTCACGTCTTCACTCTCATCACAACAAACGTCACATCGTCGTCTTGAGGTCTTCCGTTGGCCCATTCATCTCCGGTTTTTACAAGATAGTCGATGATTTCTTTGGGACTTTTTGTCGCTATTTCCTCAAATACTTTATAGGCTTCATCATAACCCATATAATCACCCTGAACGTTGAAACGTTCCGGAAAACCATCACTCATAAGCAATAAAGTATCACCGGCAGAAATTGATAACACTTGCTCTTTGTATGGAAATTCCTCCACACAACCCAGTGGCATGCCCTTTAAAAGAATCTCTTCCATCTTATTTTCCGCCACCCTGTGAATTAACAGTGGCGGCATTCCAGCGCCACAAATCGCAATTTTGGAACCCTTAATTTTTAGCATGGTCATAGCCATATTAAGCGTGCGGAGGTTCATGTTTTTCAACACTCGATTGGACTGGTTCATAAAACCCAAGACTTCGACCTCTGGTGCAAGCGATTCAAACAAGCTTTTAGTAGCTGTCACCATCATACCGGCATTCAAGCCATGGCCGGTGGCATCGCCGACAGCGACTGTGAGTGTGCCGTCATTGGAAACATGAAAATCGTAATAGTCGCCGCCAACTTCGGTGGCTGGATTCATATATACCGCAATTTCAAGGTTGGGAAGAGATGGAACGGTTTTGGGCAGCATTGAAAGCTGTAAGGTTCGTGCCTCTTCTAGTTCTTTAGCTCGCCGTTGGTTTTCAGCCAAAATTGCTTTGTTTCTTTCCTTTTGAACCACTCTACGACGTTGGTAACTACCTACAGTAACAATCGCAGATATTAGAAGAACCAGATAAATAGCATAAGCCCACCAGGTTTTCCAGAATGGTGGATTAATTACAATATTGATTGAAGTCCCTTCCTCATTCCATACCCCATCACTGTTGGCAGCTTTAACATGAAAAATGTACTCTCCAGGATCCAGGTTTGTATAATTTGCTGTGTGTTTGTTTCCTACATAGCGCCAGTCTGAATCATAATTGTCCAGCTTGTAAGCATATTCATTCTTTTTTGGGCGGCTGAAATGTAAGGCTGCAAATTCGAAGGATATATCATTCTGATTATATGCTAAATCAACATTTTGGGCAATGGAAATATGCTGTTTTAAGGGTGAGTCATCTCCGATTTCAACGGGTTGATCAAATAGGTTAAAACCGGTTAGAGCAATTGTTGGTGGGATCGTATTGGTTTGCATTTGATCCGGTGAAAAAACATTTAACCCGTCCGGGCCACCAAAAAACATTTCACCTGTTGAATTCTTATAAGCTCTAGAAATCTGATGGCCCAGCAAGCCATTGGAAGCATCGAATGTTGTGAAGACACTGTTTCGAGTATCGAATTTTGTCAACCCATTAAAAGTACCAAGCCAGAGAAAGCCGCCTTCATCTTGCAGAATTACATTCACACTATTGGCTGGTAATCCATCCTGAACAGTGTAAGCATTGGTCGAACCTGTTTCTCGGTCGAATTCCAACAACCCTCCAATATAGTCAGCTAACCATAAACGGCCGGATGCATCCTCGAAAATATCTAAAACACTGACTAAACCGCGGCTTTCATCATAAAAAGCTGTAAAATCATCCCTATCCCGGTTATAGCGAAAAACACCATTGTTGTTCGTACCAAACCACAGCGTTCCGGACCTGTCCTCAAAAATTGGACGAACTCTGTTTTGGGGTATTGAAATTCCATATTCAAATTGATCGATATAGGCTAATAGCGTATCGGTCTCTGTTTGGTTCAAACTAAAAACCCGGACACCCCAAAATTCTTGTCGGTGCGGCGGGAGATCATTCCAGTTTCTGTAGCTATGACTGTCGTCAGTTTGATACCTGAGTGTATATGTGCCCGGTTCAAGTGTTTTCATAACAATTTCGATTCTGTTTTTTGCCGCCCCTCCTGCATGTTTCGTGCTGTCCAAATCCATTTCCCAGATGGTATTGCCATCTAATTCAATAGAGCCAAAATCGAACATTTGGGTTGTCCCTTCTCCCATAGAAACGATTAGTATTGTCGCTTCTTTTTCAATTGTAAAGGTTTTTGAGATATTTTGATCATTTCCTACCTTTACTATCTCAGAAAGAATTCGACCCTGCTGTATGCTTGTTTCTATAGTTTTAAAGACCGTACGATGATATGTGGTATCAATGTACATATAGCGGATAAACTTTCCGGTTTCCTTGTCGAATTGATTCAACCCACCCTCTGTACTGATCCAGAGAGTGCCTGTGTGGTCCTCCAGAATATCATTTACCCTGTTATTGCTTAGAGTTGTATTGTCATTTATGTCGTTCATATAACGAGTAAAATGACCCTTTTTACGATTGAAGCGATGAAATCCCTGACTAGTGCCGATAAACATTTCTCCCGATGAATCTTCATAAATAGATAGAATAATGTTCGAGCTCAATGAATTATCATTTAATGAGTCGTGTTTGAAATGGACATAGGTATTCAATTCGCGGTCAAATCGGTTGAGGCCACCCCGAGTGCCTATCCAAACTATTCCCGGCTCAGAATGCGATTCAAAAATAGCGCTTACACGATTATCACTTAAACTATTCAAATCCCCTTCCTTTTTTTTATAATTCGTAAATTTCTGTTGCGAACGATCAAGTTTATTCAATCCCCTATTACTGGTTCCAAACCATAAACTCCCGGAACGATCGGCTAAAAATGCGACAGTTCGATCTGAACTCATGCTGGTGGGATCATCCGGATCGTTGCGGTAATGCGAAAACGTTCCAGTTTGCCGATTGAAAAGATCCAGGCCTCCTCCTCCTGTAAGGAACAAGATATCGCCGTTTTTCTCTTCAAACAGCGGCATCTGTATAATATGGCTGGGAGTTGAAGAGTTTGCCGGGTCGTGTCTGTAATGTGTAAAGATACCCGTGTTTGGGTCCATTCGGTCCAATCCGACTTGTGTCCCAAGCCAGAGGGTATCGCTTTCTTCTTCAAAAAGAAAATACACGCGATTATCATTAATGCTGTTTGGATCTTCAGGATCATTCTTAAAATATGTAAAAGTATCAGTTTCAGGATCATAGCGATTGAGACCCCCGTTTCCCGTTCCGATCCACAACTGGCCGTCTTTGCTTTCTAAAATTGATGTAATAATATTTCCGCTTATACTGCCGCTGTTTGCTGAGTCAGGCAAATACCGGACAAAAGAATCCGTTTTATGATTATAACGATTGAACCCATTTGTTGTACCAAGCCAGACATTTCCATTTTTATCCTCCAGGAACGAAAAAACACGCAATGGAATGCCAAAAAGGCTAATTGAATTGTTGCTTATGCTGTTTGTATCTTCAGGATCATGTTCATAATGAGTAAACGTTCCGGTTTGAGGATCCAGCCTCTGCAACCGTTGGTCTCTTGTAATGACCCAAATAAACCCTTTTTGATCTTCATGAATAAAAAAAACAAAGTTGTTACCCAGGCTGGCACTATCCCCCGGGACATGCCTGTAGTTAGCAAACTGCTCTGTTGCACGGTTAAATTTATTAAGACCGTTTGCAATAGTTGCAACCCAGATATTTCCAGATCGATCCTCATGCAAATAAAAAAAAGAACGCCCCTTAATGCTGTGGGGGTTATCAGCATCCGAAGTATAAATTTTCATTTGATAACCATCGTACTTCACCAAGCCGTTCTGGGTTCCGAGCCAGAGAAAGCCCAGGTGGTCTTGCAGCATAGAGAAAACGCTGTTTTCCGGCAAGCCGTCTTGTACTGTAATGTGTTCGAATACCATTTTCCGAGGTTGTGAGTAGGCGATTGAAGAGATTGTGAAAAGTAATATGCAGAGCATGAATCGGATGCTGGTCGTTATTCTTCGACTGTTTGAGGGTTGATTCATAAGGGATTTCCTATGTTATTTTATGCTTCCCAAATCTGTCATTCCTGCGAAAGCAGGAATCTACTAACATCATCATATTATATTAAATTAATCTTGCCAATTTTTACAAAGTCAATTTCTAATCAAGATTCCTGCTGGAAGCATGCAGGAATGACAATTTTTCCATACCTGTCATTCCCGAATGCCGCCCACTTAAAACTTGCAGGTACAAGATTAATCGGGAATCTCTACCAGAATAATCAACTTCATAATTGATCATATAAATCATTCCAATCAATGTTTTCTTTCTCAATCAGATCAATTTTCCATTGGCGTTTCCACTTCTTGATTTGTTTCTCTCTCAAGATGGCATACTTAATGTCGTTATGAACCTCGTAAAAAACCAAGTTATGAACTTTATATTTCTTTGTAAAGCCTTTTATTAAGTCATGTTTATGTTCATATATTCTTCTTTTGAGATTATTTGTAACTCCAATGTAAAGAACACCATTTTTCCTACTTGCTAAAATGTATACAAAATAATAATTCAATAAAAAGGCCAGTTATGAATTTTAGAATCACTTGCTAGACCCCCGATAAGAACATTCGGGGGTGACAGTTATAGTGTTTTTGAGACAACGTGCTTAATACTGTAAAACTAATAAGTAAATAGTTGGCCAACCTGAAACATTCAGAAATATCATCCATTGTTCCTAACCTGTCATGCCCGAATGGCTTTAATCGGGAATCTGTTTATTTCTTAATCTCCATATAATCCACGGCCAGATTACTCAACGCCCGAACTCCCAATTTCATTCCGCTTTCATCGATAAAAAAATCTGGGGTGTGGTGCGGCGCTGCTTCTTCCGGACTTTTTCCTGCCGGCATGCCACCCAAAAAGAAAAACAAAGCCGGCACCTTGTTAGCATAATATGAAAAATCCTCGGCGCCCGTGATTGCATCCTGTAAAATCACATTTTCTTTGCCTGCCACAGATTCCAGGGTTGGCAGCATCATGCTTGTTAATTCCAGGTGATTGTAGGTTACCGGGTATCCCTTATAAATTTGAACTTCTGCTGTAGCGCCAAAGCTTTCTGCAATTTTGGTTGCCGTCAATTTGATCTTATTATGAATAATATCCTGCATCTCTACATCCAAGGTTCGAATGGTACCAATCAAAACGACTTCTTCCGGAATAATATTACTTCTTACCCCACCATGAATCGAACCAATCGAAATAACCGCAGCCTCTTTAGTCAGTTCCGTTTGCCGGCTGATTATTGTTTGTAGACCAATGATAATTTGCGCGGAAACAGTAATAGGATCAACACCAGTCCAGGGTGTAGAGCCATGAGTTTGTTTACCCAATACTCGAATTCTCAATCCATCTGAGGCTGCTAATAAGCCGCCTGGTTTGTAAGAAATGGTATTTACTTCAGACTTGGCAGAGATATGTAAGCCAAAGACCGCATCGACCTTCGGATTTTCCAGAACTCCTTCTTCAACCATCATTCGAGCTCCTCCCCTCTCACCTCGAGGCGCGCCCTCTTCCGCCGGCTGAAAGATGAATTTAATGGTTCCTTGTAGATCATCCTTAATTGTGGTTAACACCTCTGCCACTCCCATTAGAATAGCAATGTGTGTATCATGACCGCAAGCATGCATCACGCCGACTTCCTGGTCGTTGTAAGTGGATCTAACCTTGGAAGCAAACGGTATATCTACACGTTCCGTAACCGGCAATGCATCTATGTCAGCTCGTAAGCCAACAACCGGACCAGGTTTACCGCCACGCAAAACGCCAACAACACCCGTGTGTGCAACTTCGGTGGTCACTTCCATCCCAAGCGACTTAAGATGTTTAGCCACCTTCTCGGCTGTTTTGAACTCCCGGTTAGACAGCTCCGGGTATTGGTGAAAATGACGACGCCATTCAATAACCTTCGGTTCGACTTTATTGGTAAGCTGATCGATTTTCTCTTTCAATGCTCCATTTTGAGCGAGAAGGTTTGTTGTCAATATACCAGTCAACACAATTAGCAGGATAATAGACTTTTTTTTCATAGCTTCTCCTCTTTGGATAAATATTGAATGAGTTATTATTAATCAAGATTCCCGCTCAAACTTGTACCCGCAAGTTTTTAGCGGGTAGCGTGCGGGAATAACAATTCTGTGGTTTTCTTTTCTTTGTAGTATTGATACTCTTTACCTCGTGTCTCCGTGGTTTTTTACCTCTGCCGTTTCACGTTTCACGCTTGTCCTGAGCGAAGTCGAAGGGTTTCACTTTCAAAACCACGAACGTCACATCATCATCCTGGGGGCGGCCATTGGCCCATTTGGTGCCTGTTTTAACCAGGTGGTCAATAATCTCCTTCGGTGATTTCCCCCCTACATTTTTAAATGCGGCATACGCATTTGGATAATCCAGCATTTTTTCCTTATCATTCATCAATTCCGGAAAACCGTCGCTCATGAGTAGAATCGTATCTTCAGGTTTCAACTTCACAGTTTCTTGCCGATAGGGAAATCCTTTCATGGCGCCCAACGGCATGCCGTCAATATTCAATTCTTCGAGTCTTTTGCCGGCATTACGATAGATCAAAACGGGCGGGATTCCAGCAGAAGATAATTTTAGGATTCCATTACTGAATTTAAGCATTGCCAGGCACATGGATAATAATGGTAATTTCATCGATTTGATGGATGTGTTCATTTCTGCAAATGTGGATAAGATATCAGGATTCTTAGCCAACGCGCTAAACAAAGTTTTGGCAGCCGTAACCATGGTACCGGCTTTCAAGCCATGTCCGGTTGCATCCCCAACCACGACTGTTAAAGTGCCATCATCACTTGTATGAAAATCATAATAATCGCCGCCGACTTCAGTAGCAGTTTTCATATAGACGGCGATTTCAAGGCCGGGCAGTTTAGGGACGTCTTTCGGCAGCATAGAAAGCTGTAACTGCCGCGCCTCTTCTAATTCCCGGGCTTTGCGTTGGTTTTCTTCTTCCAGTTCAGCCTTAGCCGCCTCCAGTTGTGTGAAGTCCTCATAGCGGGCGTAGGCCACTGCAAAGGCATCGGCGAGGGCCTGGATGAGGTCAATTTCATCGTCCGCTAGCGGTGTGGCGCTGCCGACATAGAGCATACCCTGGGTAAAAGGCACGAACTGCAACGCGAGCCTCTCTGGAGCTTCCTCACCGGCCTGGTACTGTTTCGGACTGTCAATCTGCGATAGGATCGTCTGCGTCCACTTTATAAATTGCTCCCGATCCCACTCTTCCCGATAAACCTTTCTCCGCCGCCAGTACAGCACAGTTTGCTCAACCAGGGGCGTACTGCCAAATTTCAGATTCAGCGCAGCAAGAGATTTCCCGGACGGAGTTGACATGTAGGCATGAATTTGCTCGCTGGCCTCATCGATAATGAAGACCCCGCAGCGGAAAAATGGCACGCTGAGGGTGGTGAGTTCGCGCCAGATGAGCGGGGTGATTCGGTTAAGATCATCAGCATTACGCATGGATGCGATCTCCGCACGGACGCGATCTACGGAGGCCTGCTGTTCGGCTTCCTGTGCGCGCGCTTCGGCTTCCTTTAAATCAAGGTAACGCCGGTAGGTCAATCCCAGTACCGACGTGAATTTTCGAAAGATACGAAGTTCTTCTTCCACGAATTCCTTCTCAGCCCAGGTGTACAGGCATCCTTCCGGAAAGGGGAAAAAATACCCATGCTGGATATTGATACTTTGCCAATCCGGAATGTCAATATAACGTGTTATAAATTCATAATATTTTTTTAAGGGATTTCCCTTCAATACCGGATGATATTCCTTCTGCAGCTTCCACTGTTCGAATATGCTTTCCACTACAGGATGGCCTTCCAACTTTATCGTACCCACAAGTTCTAAGACATGATCCTCTTTGGTGGCGCTGGTCGTTAAAATCTCGGCAACGCGGGTTTCTCCGTCGATCAGGCCCACGCCGCAACGCATCGGGGTGATGTGCAAGGTTTGCAATTCTTGAAAGACGATGCTGACAGTTGAGGCCAGATCTTCAGAGCTGTGCATGCCCATGGCCTTCGCTCGAACGCGTTCAAGAGCAGCTTCGATCTGCGATTCACGCGCTTGTGCTTCGGCTTTTTGAAGGTCCAAAAAGCGGGTATACGCTTGTTCAAACACCTGGCCGAAACGGCTGATAATCTGGTTTTCCTTTTCTGTAAAAGCATGATCCCGGAAATTCACTATCAGTAAGCCTGAATGTTTTAATACTGAACAGGTCCTGTTCATTCGACCCGCTTCGAAAATTCTCTTTTTTCTTTTTTCGGTAATCAGCTTACCTAATATGGAATGATCAATGCCGTGGTGATAAAAAGCATTTTTATCCTCTCGGCTGATGATGTCGGAAAATATTTTTTCTCTCTTCACCCTGGCCTCATAAATCCTATTGAAAAAAGGATTGTCTATATAGGGAATGTGGATCACCTCGATATAGATTTGATCCGGAGTGGCCGTCCATACGCGAACGTCTTTGGAGCCTTCTACATAAATATCAATTGCACAAACATCCGGATTGAGATTAAGTGTGTTGAGTTGCTTAAAAGTTTCTGTTACCACATCTATTATCTCGTTGCTATGATGCATGGCCATAGACTTTGACCGAACTCTCTCAAGTGCAGTTTCGATCTGCGCTTCTTGGGCTTGTTCTTCGGCTTTCTTTAGATCCAGGAAGCGGCGGTAGGTCAAGGCAAAAACGGATGTGAACCTTTTCAATATCTGGCTTGTTTCCTCTGTCAAAGGATCCTGTGTAAAAGCAAAAAGCGCCCCTTCCGGGAAATTGAACGCGTTGGCGAACTGTCTTGAAGAACTCTTGTCCTGTTCCTGTTCAGGTTTAGGGTAGTCAGGCGCTCGCTCAATGGCCTCGTAATACTTCTGCTTGTCCTTACCAACCAATTCGTACGAGTAGAACGGCTGCTGCTTTTTCCAGGCCTCGAATACGCCGTAAAGCGCAGGATGAATCGTCATGTCTAACCGGCCGATGACTCGAGCGTCTTTTTCCTCCTCCGTTGAGGTTGCAGTCCATGCGTCCATCTGTTTGGACTCATGGATGATAATGATACCACAGCGGAGTGTGATGATCCCCAGCTTCTCAAGTTCACTGAATACGATTGCCGTGGCATCCGAGATGTCGTCGCTGTTGTGCATGCCCATCGCCTTGGCCCGCACGCGTTCCAGGGCGGCTTCGATCTGCGCTTCGCGAGCCTGGGCCTCGGCTTTTTGAAGGTCGAGGAAACGAGTATAGGTTTGTTCAAAAACTTTCGTAAACCGCTTGAAGATATCCCATACTTCCGGATGGGGCTCAAGGGTAATAAACATCAAATAACCATGCGAAAAAAAACCACAATGCGTAATTTGAAATGTTGGCAGCGTGAATCCTGAATTCAGAGCATCATTGAAGAACTCTTTGGGACCGGGAAGAGTCATTATATACCTGTAAACCTCTTCCAGGGGTTTACCTGCCGATTCAAATACAAAAAAATCTTCTCCTCTTTGCCTGGCTTCAAGTATTTGTTTGTGGAAAGTATCTTCCGTATGAGGCAACTTCCAAGCTGATTTCCAAGCCTCACCTTCCGGTGAGGCCATCCATGCAGTAGTTGAAACTTCATCTGCATTCCAGATTTGGAAACCACTTGACCAAGGTTGGACGCCGAGACCACTTATTTGCTTAAATAATATTGATGCAGTTTCTCCCAACTCATCACTTCGCTGCATACCCATCGTTCGGCTTCTCACTCTTTCCAATGCCACTTCAATCTGTGCTTCCTGTGCCTGCGCCTCCGCTTTTTTCAGGTCAAGGAAACGAGTGTAGGTTTGCACGAAGACATGTCCGAATCGTTTAATGATGTCATTTTCATCAGAGGTATAGGGTAACACCTTGTAATTCCAGATGGTCAGGGAAGTATCTTTTGAAAGGAAAGTAGACCTGGCTATTCCCTTTGAAGCGGAAACGTATGCCTTTCGTGCCTTAGGAACTGTAAACTCAGCGTTTGCATAAAAGTGATCCAAAAACCTCTCCTTTTGTGCAAAAGTCATTGTATCAGTCAACAGTGATTCCCCATTTTTAAGAGCCTTCGAATATCGAGTAAAAAATGGATGATTCATGTAAGGTAAGTGCACCTGTTTGTTATATTGCTGCCCAGTAGCAGCCGCCCACAGAAAATGGTCTTTAGTATCTTTTACATGCACATTGATAATACCTGCATCAACGTCGATATCCAGGGATTTTAATTGTTCGAATACCACTAAAATCACGTCATGCAGCTCTTCACTTTGGTGCATCGCCATGGATCTTGCTCTCACGCGCTCCAGGGCGGCTTCGATCTGCGCTTCGCGGGCCTGCTCCTCGGCTTGTTTGAGGTCGAGGAACCGAGTGTAGGACATGTGAAAAACACCGGTGAATCGACGAAGTATAGATTCCTGCTCCGCACCCAAAGGTTCTGACGCAATAATGTGCGTATAGCCATGAGAAAAATTCCCGCAATAAAAGAAAGTAGGATCTGGCATATCACCTTTTGCAGCATTCTCTTCCTCTGATGAACTGTCCTCCGGCAACACAAATTCCATGATTTCCCTGAGGTTCTTCCCGCCCAGTTTTTGAAGAAATAGAGGTTCTTTACGTTTCCATGCATCGTAGCGATCCTGTAAGATAGGATGGCCTAGTAGCGGCATATCAAATTGTTCAAGCAAATCAGTATCAGTCTGAGACCCCCAGAAAGTCTGCCGATGTTTCTTTTCATCTATGATGACGACGGCAGCAGTGGCGGATTGGGTCATTCCCAAGTTTGTGAATTCGCCATACATCACAGTGACTACATTGATTAGCTCTTCACTTTTGTGCATGGCCATTGAAGCCGAACGAACGCGTTCTAAAGATACTTCGATCTGCGCTTCGCGAGCTTGTTCCTCGGCCTGCTGCAAATCCTCGAAACGTGTATAGGCCAGGTCGAATGTTGCGCCCAATTTTGGAAGGATTGTTGCCATTTCGGCAGGTGGTTCTACAATGAAGTCAATATTCAAGCGACCTTTAGCCAAAGGAACTACAGTTAGCCAGAGGTGTTGCAGTTCGCCGCTATCCAGGAAGGGTTTGAATTCATCTGCCTTGGACGGACTCACCGACCTGAGCCACCGTTCGCATGCATAAAGATCGTCGAGATCCAATTCCGTGACCCAATAATCGTCTTTGGGCTCCCATACCCGCCAGAACCAGAGATCGCGAGACATTAACTTCGGATCAAAGATTAAGTCGAGAAGCAGTTTGTTATCCGTATCCGTATCCTCTACCTCTGTGATGTCCCAAAGGCCAATACGTCCGTCTTCCTGCTCGATATAGATGGTAGCCGCACTAACCCCTTCCACTCCAAGTTCAAGGAGTTCCTTTCGAATTGCTATTGCCACACTGAGAATTTCCGAAGAATGATGCATTGCAAGGGCCTTTGCACGGACGCGCTCGACAGACACCTCGATCTGAGCCTCGCGGGCTTGTTCCTCGGCTTGTTTCAGATCCAGGTAGCGTCGGTAGGTTAGATCAAAAACCTGGGTAAAGCGAAACAATATATTCATTTCATCATTTGAAAGTGGTTCGCTCGTAAAAATATAGATCCAACCATCCGAAAAACAAAAGGTCGAAAATTCTTCCCTCCCACCCCTAACGGATCGCATTCGATCCTGCCATTCAGGGATAGGCATGGTCGGAAAAACTGCCCTGTAATAGTCCGTTAAATCCTTGCCTTGCAGCGTGTATGTATAGCTAGCCTTCTGAGCTTTCCAGACGTCATATGCCTTTTGCAGCGCATGATGGAGGTTTAACGGATCCTTTCCAACTACGCGCACTGATTTTCCCTCATCTGTTGAAGTGGCTGCCCAGAACTCAATTGTTTTGGAATCTAACGGAATCGCGATCCCACATCTAAGTGAAGTTACACCAAGGCCATTCAGTTCATCGAACAAAACAACGGTTGCAGAAGCTACATCATCGCTCTGGTGCATTGCCATTGTACTGGCACGCACTCGTTCGAGGGAAACTTCTATCTGCGCCTTATGTGCTTGTTCTTCGGCTTTTTGAAGATCTAGAAAACGCGTATAGGTTTGTGCGAAGACATGGCCGAATCTCTTTAAAATGTCATTTTCATCAGAGCTATAGGGTATAACCTTGTAATTCCAAATGGTCAAGGATGTATTTTTTGAAAGGAAAGTGGACCTGGCTATTCCCTTCGAAGCGGCAATGTATGCTTTTCGTGCCTTGGGAACCGTAAACTCTGCGTGTGCATAAAAGTGATCTAAAAACCTCTCCTTTTGTGCAAAAGTCATTGTGTCAGTCAACAGTGATTCCCCATTTTTAAGAGCCTTCGCATACCGAGTAAAGAATGGATGATTCATGTAGGGTAAGTGCACCTGTTTGTTATACTGCTGCCCGGTAGCGGCCACCCACAGAAAATGGTCTTTAGTATCCTTTACATGCACATCGATAAAACCTGCATCAACATCAATACCCAGGGATTCTAATTGTTCGAAAACAACCAAGATCACTTCATGCAGCTCTTCACTTTGATGCATCGCCATCGACCGGGCGCGAACGCGTTCGAGGGCGGCTTCGATCTGCGCCTCGCGGGCTTGAGCTTCTGCTTTTTGCAGGTCGAGAAAACGGGTGTAGGTTTGCTCAAAAACTTTGGCAAAGCGTCGATAGACTGGAAAATTTTCTTCATCGAATGGTTCTACATTGACAAATTCCAGCAGCCCGTATTCCATTATTACATAATAGAAATAGATGTCTTCTGGGGCGCGCCACGCTTCTTTTACATCTTCAGTCAAGTTTTTGTGATCAGTTTCGTTGAGCATGAATTCTGTATACTCGGCTTTATCCTGTCCCATAAGATAGATCTTGAACTCAGGCACCCCTTCGAGCCATGAATTCCACTGTTTTTGCGAGACCGATTGATTCGTAAGCGGGACATCGTAACATTGTCGAGAGAGAACCTGATCCTCCCCAGCATACCAATGCTCCATAACTTCACTTTCCAGCTTGCAGATAATGATCGTGCAGCCATAGTCTGAAAATTCCAACGACTGGATTTGCTGGTAAAGCTCGGATACGACTTCATTCAGTTCTTCGCTTTTATGCATGGCCATGGAGCGCGATCGAACCCGCTCAATAGCCGCTTCAATCTGGGCTTCTCTTGCCTGTGCTTCGGCTTTTTGCAGATCGAGGAAGCGGGTGTAGGTCTGTTCAAATACACTGGCAAAACGGGCAGAGATTTTCATTTCCTCTTCAGTAGCTTCACACCAGGTACCCAATCCCAGGAATCCATATTTATGACGAGTCTGGAGTAGGTGAAAATGAGTAGCCTCATCTTTATTACCAATATCTATTCCGAAAATGTCCTGGATGGTTTTAATAGCATCTTGTTTGGGAATGGTAAGTTTATAATACGACTCATGATTTTTCCAAGCTTCAAGTTCTCGCTGAAATGTGAAGTAATCAGAAGTCTTTACCTTGACGGACTCAGCAAGTTTGTTTTCGTGAGTAGTCCAGATCTCGATTGAATCGTTATCAAGGTCTATAAACCAAAACCAACTGGTTACAGCATGGATACCAAGGTGCTTTATTTGCTGGAAGACCATATTTCCGGCTTCCGATAGTTCGGAACTTTGGTGCATGGCCATTGTTCTCGCTCTTACCCTTTCCAATGCCACTTCAATCTGTGCTTCCCTTGCTTGTTCTTCGGCCTGCTCCAAATCGTCAACTCTAGTGTATGTAAGATCGATTACCTTGGTGAACCTACCCAACAACTGAATCTGATCTTTCGTAAGTGGTTCTTGCGTCGTAATTTCCAGCATTCCTTTCTTCATTGATATATAAGATGCCTTAAGACCTTCTTTAGAAAGATCAATTATGGCCGACTTCGCGTGCGAGGGAAGGGTTCTCCACTCTGTTTCTTCAAAACTCAGACGAGTGTGCTCATCCATTTCCTCGCCATGCAATTCGATGAAATGGTAGGGTTTTTGCTGTATCCATGCCTCATAGACTTCTTTAAACCATCGCCCATTTAAATATGGAAAATGATAGGCTCCAGGAAGATCATGACCCGCAATGTAAGACCACCAATCGGCTCCTTTTGTCTCTTTGTCATAAATGCCTATTGAACAAAGAGTCGGTCCAAATCCTATCTGTTTTAGTTCTTCAAAGATGACACCCACGACTTCGTTTAATTCATCAGTGCGGTGCATCGCCATGGATTTTGCACGCACCCGTTCCAGGGCAGCTTCTATCTGCGCCTCGCGGGCCTGTGCTTCTGCTTTTTGCAGGTCGAGAAAGCGCCTGTATGTTTGCTCGAAAACCTTGGCGAAGCGACAAAGGGCCTGCTCTAATTCCGATGTCAGGCGTTCAGGCGAAACCACGCTGAGGTGGCCATGTGAAAAATGTGCGCTGTTCAGGACAAGCCTGGGCGGAAGATCCTCCAGAACTTCTTCACCCCAGGGTGCATATTTAGAAATAACCTTACAATGCTCCAGGTTCTCTTCCCCTTCGAGCAGTGAGTAATGAAAGGCCTCCTTATTCTTCCAACTTTCGTACCTGCTTTTCAAGATCGGATCGGCTTCCATCGGCACCGTCCAAAAATCCATAAACGCATTTTCGTTTGGTGTGGTCATCCAAACCTTCCATTCGCTTTTTTCGTCATCATTGATCACGTATCCACAAGAAAAGGGGGTGACTCCTAGCTGATAAAACTGTTCATATAAAACTGCGGCAGCCTGGTGCAATTCATCGCTGTGATGCATGGCCATGGTACGTGCACGCACGCGTTCGAGGGCGGCTTCGATCTGCGCTTCCCGGGCTTGAGCTTCTGCTTTTTGCAGGTCGAGGAAACGGGTGTAGGTCTGCTCGAACACTTTGGCAAATCGTTGGAGGATGGCGGCCTGGTCGTCAGGCAAAGGGGAATCACTTATGGTTTCCAGCAACCCATGCTTGGTGAACGCTTCTGAAATAATAAATCGATCCACTGCCATAATGTCCGCTTTGGTGGCTTCCGGCAACTGCTTGAAGTCCGTCTCTTCGAAGTATACGCGGTCAAAGCTCTGTTTTTCCTTGCCTGCCAGCTCAACGACCCGATAGGGAACTCCTTGTTGCCACGCATCGATTCTCTTTTTATGAACAGGATGATCTAGATACGGGATCCGGAAACTATCGTGCAGTTTGGTCTCGGTAAATCCCGAACCCCATAGTTCCATCCCTAACGTTTCCTTGTCGAAGATGATGATTTCGCATTCGCGCACGTCGAGCCCGACCTGCTTCAGTTGCTCAAACACCTCAACGACCACTTCACTTAATTCATCGCTTTTATGCATACCCATAGTACGAGCTCGCACCCGTTCCAAGGCAACTTCGATCTGCGCTTCGCGGGCTTGCACTTCGGCCTGCTGCGACAGGACCTCCAGCTCCTTATAAAGATTGATGTTTACCTTCTCATTGGCGCTGGCCATCTTGTCGAGCTGTTGCATCTGCGTTTCATGGCGCTTGACCATCCGCTGCAAACGGTTCCTTTCTTTTTGCAACTGCCGGATCTGCTCTTCCGGGGAATCTTGTGTTTTATCATCAATATTTGTCATGATGGCGCCTGCTTAAAATGGTAAATTGGAATCCTCCAAAAAGGCGCATAACACAAGCGTGGTGTTATGAAATCGACTCTTTTTCAAGTGGTCCAGACTGCTATCTATGGGGCCGATTTCGCCGTAGGTGTAGAATCCGTTCATCGCACATTCTGAAGGCAACTTGTTGACAACAAGCTCTATTTCTTTCTTCGTCTCGAGGCCAAGCATCATCCGCCTGCCTCCACAACTAAAACAGAGCAAAGTGTGCATTTCTTTACCCTCAGCCTTTTGCTTAAGTGTAGTGATGGCATCTTCCGCCCCGGCCAGAATATCATCTCTGGTCCCTCGGACTAACTGGATAGTCGCATTTTCCGGGATTTCACCTTGATAGAAAACGGAGCCGTTTTCTTTGTCGTAGGAAAAACTTGAACGAATCACAAAATATTTTCCTGCTTCGGCACCCAGAGACTCATCCATTAGTGCAATAGGGTAAGAGCCCAGAATATTCGGGTCATCGATATCCGGGATATACTTCTTTAAATAATCAATCGCCGGTTGATGGTCGATTTCATAAATCACATTACCTTGGACCTTGGTAGCGTGAACTTTTTTTCCAATGGGACTCCATCCACTGCGCGTGATAACCAGAGGCTGAATATTTCCAGCGAGCAATAGTAACGGTATCGAATCCGAATAAATGCCGTCATTACAAAATTGGTAGGTTTTTTTTAGTTGAAAATCATCACCGGGACATCCGCCAACCACCGGTACTTTGTTGCCGAGATGATCTTCCAAAAGATCTATCACTTGCTCTGTACACATACTCAAAATCATGTCCGGAAGCGTCAATGCCAGTCTGGGTTTGGCCTTTCCTAACATGGCTTGGGCTGATGTGTATGCGGCACTCACCGCCGCTTCAGGGTCTTGACTCAAATTCTCGCCGACGCCAAAGCCCAACTTTATTTCATCAGATGTGATGACTACGAGTGATGCAGATTCCTCGAAGTAGCCGTCGCTGTTGGCCTCTGCCGCAGCCGTGCATCCGAAAATGGGTATGTCCAGCTTTTCACGAATGCCCTTTATAAGCTCGGCGAAATCAAAATCTATATGGCAGAAAAGGATGCCTATTGAATGAGATTTCAGCTCTATTTTTTCGAGAATCATATCCCCAATTTCAAGCCCGGCCTCATATGATTCGTCTATATTTTCACTGTAGCCAACTGCTGATTGCATGGTCATGTCATGTCTCCTTCTTAAAATGCGCACAGGACCAATGTCCTATTGTGAAATCTATTCTTTTTCAAATGTTCCACGCTATTGTCTATGGGACCAATTTCTCCAGAAGTGTAAAAGCCGTTAACCGCACAGGGTCGCCTCGCTTCCAGGCATCGAGTGTGCCGATGTGGTGCGGATGATCGATTATCGGGAGTGCGATAAAGCCTTCCATGCCCTCCGTACCGGAGACCCAAATGTCGAACGCGCTCTCGCCCTCCTCGAAAATAATCCGGTCGGAGGCCATCGCTCCGAAACCGAGATTCTGGAATTCACTATAGATCTGCTCGATGACATCTGCCAGTTCATCACTTTGCTGCATCGCCATCGCTTTTGCACGCACCCGTTCCAGGGCGGCCTCGACCTGCGCCTGACGTTCGAGTGTCTCGATTTCTTTGCGAGACTGAGCCAGCGCTTTTTCGGGGCTCTGGCGTGTTTTGGCGGACGGCTTTTTCATTTGCTAAATTCATTGTAGGGACTTAAGCTCAAAAGCATGATTGACTGGCTTTTCAAGATTTTAGGGCAATCATATCATCATTCAGGAGTGGTGGCGGAATGATGCTACCACTAAAATTCACCTGGTCGAAGTAGTCGAGAAAGCCTAGTTCCTTCGCACCAACTTCGAGTTTGTCAGAAAATGTCTTATCGGGGAACTTCCAAACGGCCATATAGCGATATCCAATACGCTCTGTACCGGTGTTGTCGTTAATAGCACAAGCTAATATTTCCGCTCCACTCTCAATCATACTACCGATGAATGGAAAAACCTCCTCATCAAAAAAGCGGCTGCGCTGCTCTGCCGAAAGTGCCAGCCAGGAGGGCTTTGCATTCCAAATTTCCGTGAGAACGTAGCCAGCGTCGTGATCACTCATAAATACCTCCGTTAAATATTACTGTCCAACATTTTACATACAAATCATAGGGTTTATCATTCCAGCCTCTGAGCAAACAGAGATTTCAACTCAACCTTATGTCTCTCAAAAATCATTTTCAGAAATATTTAACGAGTCAGAACATCTTTTCGAAAGGCGTCTTAAATTCAAACAAAATAACAAAATAACAAAATAACCTTAACAATCATTGGCTCTCAGTTTTCTGAGAAATTTACTCTACACCCGTTTCAAAAACAAGGCCGTAATATCATCACTCTTCGGCTGGCCGCCGACATATTTCCGGACATCATTCATCAAATCGTGAATAAAGAGTTCAGCATTTTTATGTGCATTATTCACAAAATATTCTTCCAATGTTTCATCTTCATAAAAGTTCTCTTCATCAACTGTTGCTTCGGGTATGCCGTCTGTAAACAACAGCAAGCTTTCACCAGGTTCGATCGTGATTGATTCAGTCGTAAATTCGATTCCTGAATCAAACATTCCGATGCAGATTCCGCCCGCTTTTAACTTGTGAAGAGAATTGTCACTTTTTAGCAATAGAGCTGGATTGTGTCCTGCGTTTAGAACCTCCAGTTTGCCTTGCCCGGGCGAAAGCAATGCTATAAAAAATGTGATGTATTTATCAAGTGTTGAAGCATTGAATATTGCATGATTTAATTTATGCGCTAATTTTGGCAATGGGAGATCGGCCTCCAGGTACGCATAAAGGGAGGATTGCAAACTGCTTACAAGCAGAGAAGCCGGTACACCCTTACCACTCACATCAGC
>CAYXGW010000013.1:0-74885 GCA_964464595.1 uncultured Deferribacteres bacterium | reverse complement strand
TTGTATGTCGTCGATCACACTGCGCAGATCGCGGCCGGACACATTCGCTTGTACAACAATTTTTCTCTGCACATTTTCACGGCTGATAATGTTCGGTCCTTTTTCATAAACCACTTCGGCAAGTTGGCTGAGAGGAAGTTTTGCACCCGACGGCGTATCAAATAATGCATTTCTTATCCGCTCAATATTGCCCCGGTTTTGTTCGTTGAATCGTACGACCATATTGTAACTCTGTTGTCCTTCAAGGACTTGTGAAACGATTTCTCCGTTGAACGCCACGTCGATGGCCTCAGCCAGTTTATCCACAGAGACTCCGTAAGTTGCCATGGTCCGGCGGTTAGCTTTGATGCGAACTTGTGGTACGTCCACCTGTTGTTCGGTAGCCAGATCCACCACGCCGGAAATGCCCTCCATTTGCTTGCGCACACTTTCGGCGAGGGAACGCAACAGGTAAAGATCGGGGCCAAAGATTTTGATTGCGATATTGGCTCGCGTGCCGGAAAGCATGTGGTCGATGCGGTGACCGATAGGCTGTCCGATTGTGATATTAGTACCGGGAATGATCGAAAGCGCACCTCTCAATTCTTCCAGGAATTCTTCTTTACTCTTATCCTGGAGTTCGAAGCGGACATCAAGTTCTGCGGCGTTGACCCCTTGTGCATGTTCATCTAACTCAGCGCGGCCGGTACGACGGGCTGTTGATTTCACCTCCGGGTGAGAAAGTAAAATTTGTTCAGCAAGCGTACCGATTTTATTGGATTCTTGCAAAGAGGTGCCGGGAACAGTTAACACGCTCAGTGTTAGCGAACCTTCGTTAAATTCCGGCAGGAACGCCCGGCCGAGAAACGGCAAAACAGCCAATGTCAAGACCAGCATAACTACTGAAGCAGCAAGCACCAGCCCGGGAAACCGCAGCACCCAATTTAGTGTTTTTTGAAACAGGGCTTTCAAGCGTGTGACCACCCAACTTTCTCCTTCCTTGCTCATAAAATTCGCCTTTGGTAGAAGATAAGCGGACAAAACCGGTGTGACCGTAATTGCAACAAGCAGCGAAGCGAAAACAGATGTGATATATGCATACCCCAGCGGCCGTAGCAAGCGTCCCTCTACACCACCGAGAAAAAACAACGGCACGAAAACGATAATCACAATCAGGGTGGCATTCACCATGGGTGAACGGATTTCTTTTGAGGCGTCAAAAATTACGTCCATCACCGATCTTTTTTGAGCTTGCTCGACGAGATTATTTTCCTTTAACCGTCTAAAAACATTTTCCACATAAATGATGGCATCATCGACCAGCACACCGATGGCAATAGCCATTCCGCCCAAGGTCATCGTGTTAATGGTTATATCAAAAAATCTGAACACGAAAATCGTAACCATGAGTGAAAGTGGAATCGCTAGCGCGGAAATAAACGTTGTGCGAAGGTTGCCGAGAAAAACGAACAGCACGAGAATAACCAAAATTGCGCCGTCCCGTAAAGATTCAATCACATTATCGATCGCAACACGGATAAAGTCCGCCTGCCGGAAAATATTGGTATTTATTACAATACCCGCAGACAGTGTCTGTTGAATCTCGTTAATCGTCTGTTCTATACGCTGAGTTAATTCGAGTGTGTTTGCATTCGGTTGTTTCTGAACCATAATGATGACTGCGGGTCTGGCATTTGTCGATCCGTCTCCGAACTTGGTAGCCGCACCGATTTTTACTTCGGCAACATCGCGAATGAGCACCGGCAGCTCGCCGCGAATCGTCACGACCGAGTTGGCGATGTCTTCCAAACTCTGTACTCTACCGATGCCCCGAATAAGATATTCCTGCCCCGAATCCGTATAGACACCGCCGGATGAGTTGGTGTTACTTTCCTCTGCGGCGTGCAGCACTTCGTTGAGAGAGACATCGTAGGCTGAAAGTTTTTCCGGCGAAACCAGAATCTGATACTGCTTGACCTCGCCTCCTATTGGCACAACCTGAGATACTCCCGGAATTGAAAGCACCCGGCGACGAATTGTCCAATCGGCAATGGAACGCAGATCCATTTCGCTGATGGAGTGATCGTTACCCGCTGTCGTTGAATCGACGCTCACGCTTATGAGCATAATTTCACCCATAATAGACGAAATGGGCGCCAAAATCGGCCGGTCAATACCCTCCGGAAGCGATGACTGGGCGATCTGCAATTTTTCGTTGACAATCTGCCGGGCAATAAAAATATCAGCACCCCAATCGAATTCCACCCATACGATGGAAATACCGGCGGCGCTCGATGAACGTACCCGGCGTACTCCGGTGGCGCCGTTTACCGCCGTTTCAATCGGAAATGTTACCAGCGTTTCCACTTCTTCAGGCGCCATGCCATGAGCTTCGGTAAGGATAGTGACGGTTGGTGCGGTTAAATCAGGGAAGACGTCAACCGGCAGGAGAAAAGCAATGAATACACCGCCAACTAGCAGCAATAGCGATACAGCCAAAACAATGAGCCGGTTCTCAAGTGAAATCTTTATGAGCTTATCAAACATGCTTTGTCTCCTTTAATGTTCATGCCCGTGACCCGTCGGCACGGAAGTCGAAAGCGAAGCCAGACGAACCTGGTAGCCGCCAATGGTGGTTACACGCTCACCTTCGGTTATGCCACTGAGAATTTGAGTGTAACCATCATCGGTGATGCCCGTTGCCAATGTTCTTTTGGCAAAAGATTCACCCTCGACATGAACATAAACGACCGGCGTGCCATTGTCGTCGAAAATCGCACTGTTAGGTATGGCAAGCGCTTCGACGATCTCACCGGTTTTAACCGATACCTCGGCAAACATGCCAATCTTTAAGATGTTGTTGGGATTGTCCAGCTTAAAAGTCACGGGAACCGTACGAGATTTTTCATCGACGATACTGCCGATAGAAACCAATCGACCATTAAGCTCGCGAACCTTGAATTCCTGAGCATAGCCTTCAATTCTAAAAGATGCGTCATTGGCATTCTTTGTTTGTGCAATGCGTGCCACAGGAACATGGACTTTGAGTATCACGCTTTTCGGGTTTGTAATGGTGAAAAGTTTCTCACCTGTCTTCACGTTCTGACCCAGGTGGAAATGAATTTCCTGTATGATGCCATCGATAGGCGGCTTTAGATTAAAATGCATTGCCGCCGCGCCATCATTTTTTTCCGAGGCGCTAAAGTCAACTTGCCTTGATACCACGTCATAACCGGCTTTCCTGGTTTCGAACCTTAACTTGGCTTCTTCGAGCCGTTTTTGCGAAATGGCCTGTTTTCCGAAGAGCCGCTGTGCCCGTTCATATTCCGCACTTGCAATAAAATACTCACTGCGGATGCTGTTGAAACCGCTTTCGGTATTCGCGGGCGAAGAAATAACTGCCAGAATGTCGTTCCTGCTAACCCATTGACCTACGGATGGCAGTTTTACATTTTGGTCGACGAGGATTACACCGTTGACCGGCGCGGGCACTTCGGCGTGCATTTGTATCTGTGGCAGGATTTCGCCCACTGCTTGCACAGATGCCGACAGCTTGCGTTTCCTGGCCGGTTCGGTGCGGAAATCCACCTTCCACTGTTGCTCCTTAAGATAAGATATAAATTGCTCGCCGGGGTCTGCCCCGGTTGTATGTGGTACTGCCGCATCATCCGCATAAACACGCACGCCAGGCACTCGGATGGTATCAGAAACTTGCTCGCCCTGAAGTTCGAGTTGCATATCGTATTCGCCGGCTTGTTTAAATGTCACCAGCGGACGAAAAATTCCCGGGTAACTGGGTGCATCAGCAATCACGATGACTGGTTCATCCCCCTCTTTTTTGAAAACACAGGTAAGTCTGCCTTGAATGACCGGCTTGAAATTTTTCATTTCTGAGAGATGAACGGCAAAAGCTGCTTCCTGTCCCACGACAAGAGTAGGGTATTCCATAAACAGTTCGGTTTTTTCTGTCCACAAAGTGACGGATATGGCTTCATGTTCATGGTCGGTTTCCGGTCCGTTTTGGCTTGCACAACCGGCAAGAACGGCATAACTAAAAATACATAAACTTAATCCTACATGACGGAACATAATTCTACCTCGCTTATCATTATATTTTTTGGATCAAAAACTGGTTATTGGAATTCCAGTCGCTTTTTCCAGTTCAAAGATGCTAAGTTGATACTTCAGCAATAAATCATTTCTAGCTTGGAAAGATTCACTGTAAGCACGCACACCATCCAACAGTTCCAGAAGCGACATCTCTCCTTCAGCGTACGAAAATTGAGCTATCTCCAGCAAATGTTTCGTCAGCCGGACGCTTTCGTCCAGAAACTGTTCGACCTGTTGCCGGTAGAGTTGAACTGTTTCATAAGCCTGCCATACCTCCAGAGCTATGCGTTTCTCCACTAATTCCGTTGCCAGTATTTGCTGGTTAAGCGCAGAATTTGCACTGCGTACATTTCCTTGATTACGATCGAATAATGGCAACCCAAAATTTATCTGTACAACAGCGCCTTTGAAATCGTCCTCCTGTTTTTTGTATCCCACAGATGCAACAATATCAGGCAAGCGTTGCCATTTGGTCGCGATCAACGCTGCCTGCTTGCCTAGAAGGATTGCTCTGGCAACCTGTAGGTCGGGGCGGTTTTCCATGCTCTGCGCCAACAGATGTTCTTGAGATATGACCGGCAGGCGTGACGGGAAAACTGCAGACGTTATGATCCGCGATTCGTTTTGATCCGCGTTGAGTAAAAAAGCCAGCTGCCTTTGGTTGATGTTTAACCAAACCTTAGCTTCAGTCTCGGACTTCTGATAGCGAAGATATTCGACGGCGATACGTTGTTGTTGATAACCGGCCATATCTCCATCCATAAAACGCACGCGGCTGGCTTCAGTTGCCTGGCGGAAAACCTTTGCCGCCTTTTGCCAGGCCAGATAATTTTTGGCTGCAAAGTGAGTTTCTGCAAACGTCTTTTGAACCTCAAATTTGACCAAACGCTGTGTGTCGGCGAGGATGAGCTGCTCGGCATCAACTTGCGCGGAAGCGGCTGAAATCTTTGACCAGCGTGACAAGAGGAAATTTAGAGGCAGACCCGCAAAAATGGTCGTCTCTCCCCCTTTCCGCCTGTCGAGACTGAGATCGTCTCTGTAATATGTTAGAACAGGATTGGGAAATAGACCCGCTGTGGTTTTTAGTCCCTGCGCCTGATCGATAGAATATTCCTGAATTTGCAACGCCGGGTAATTGGCAAGCGCACGCTCGATGGCTTGCGGTAAAGTTAAAGTCCGGGTTTTTGTCTCACTTTCTTGTGCAATCCCGGAAACAGCAAAGACACTGAAGAAAAAAAGACAGACACCTGTTTGAATTCGTCTCAAGAGAAATCCTCCACAATAAAGATTATACCATCGCCAATGATCGAACTGTTGCGGCAAAAAATTATAATGTAAGTTTTTTAAAGAATATCTAAGCTTGTGGAGGAGATAGGTTTGTTGCGGAGTGGACGGAGTAATCCCGTTGACATTGAGGTGGGACCAGGTATAAAATACTTTGCCCAGCCGGTTGATTTTGACAAATTTCAAAGGATGTCGGAGGAATCAGTACATCTGCTACAGGAGGAAATTTGGACGGATTAATAATACTGCCCGGATTAACCCGGGCAATGCCAACCAAATCATCAAGCAATGGTTTCGCTACTGGGAAATGACTGATGGGTACCTCCTCTTGGTGATTGTCCTCGTCGTGGTCAGATGGGTGTGATACAAATGGGTCAGAGTGGGAATGATAAATATCACGTGTTGAATCGGAGTGATGCTCTCCGGGATGCAGATGAAACCATGGCGTTAAGAAAAGAGAAATTGAATAAATGATTAACACCAATATTCCGTATAAACCAAACTTGGTTTTATGAGTGGTTAAATTCATGCAGGAAAAATAAGCAATTCCTGGTGGAAAATCAAACATTAATGCAAGAGTCTGGATAGACGTTTACTCAATTTTTAGTCGGTTTATAATTTAAGTTATCCACAATGAAAGAAGAAAAGAAATCACTGCTACATGGGAATAATTTTCATAACTTTTAATCTAACGGCAAGAATCTATTTACAACCATATGAAAAAACAGCATGTTTGCTAAAGCAACAAAAATTCATACGCACTCCTCCAAAAATGAAAATATAGAAGTGTGGGAAATAGGAAGACAGCGCTGGATGACTTTTGGTAAGGAGGTGCAGTCTATTATTGACCTGGATAAACCCGGTCAGCTGCCGGCGCCATTTAGCCGGGCAATGCTTGCTTCGTTAATGTTTGTTGAAACGCCACTGCGTGTTTTATTAATAGGAATGGGCGGCGGTTCTATTGCCCGATATTTTCATCATCGGGATATCAATATTAAAGGAGACATAATCGAACGGTCAGCGGCCGTTATAGATATTGCCCGTAAATTTTTTGATTTCCCTGAGGGTAGTGGCTGGAATGTCATTCATTCAGATGCCAGGGATTATTTAAAGACTACAGACTGCGAATATGAAATGATCTTGGTTGATATATCCGAGGAAAATCGAGCGCCAGCCTGGATATCTGATACAAATTATCTTATGCATTTCAAGAGGCATCTGGCTCCTGCAGGGGTGCTGGTCTTTAATCTATTAATCAATGATGAAAATACGTTTACGGAATGTTTATGGAATATCCGCCAGGTATTTGAACAGCGAACGGTTTGCCTCACGGTTCCGGGTGCTCCAAATATCATGGTGTTCGCTTTTAATGAACATCCTCAATATGGTGATGTTGAAAAAATAAGAGCCCGTATCCCTTTTCTGCAACAAAAGTGGGGTTTGCAGTTCCAAGAGTTTCTTGATCAGATTACTAAAGATAATCCGGTTGGCAGCGGTGTGCTTTAAAAAGATAGGAAATGCAATAACTAGCCGCAAATCCCAAAAAACAAACTAAAAATTACAAATAAAACTCAAATACTAATGTCCAATAAAACCACGGTTTTCAGTGATTTTGTTTGAGAATTGAAATTTTGGAATTTACTTGTTATTTGTGATTTGATATTTGTGATTTCAAATTCTGTCAAAAAATGGCCTGTCGATTTTTTAAAGTCTTTATGAATGGTTTCAACGAGATTTTCCCGGCCATATTGCACTTTATACTTGACTATAAACCCACATTAAACTATTTTTGAAATTCAACTAAACTTAGGAGAACCAAATGAAAAATTCTAAATTGATCTACTTGTTACTAACAATCATTGTCGGATTATTTGTCGGTTGTGAAAAATCCGCCACCTTTTCAGCCGATCAAATTCAAACAATCGAATCCCCCGCTTTAGCCGGCAGCCAGACACCCAATTTGTTCACTGCCAGTGATGGCCGGATTTACATGAGTTGGGGTGAAAAGATTGAAAACGGCAACGCATTGCGATTTAGTATCCTGGAGGGAGACCAATGGTCTGAGCCTAAAACGATCGCGGAAGGCGACAACTGGTTTGTCAATTGGGCAGATTTCCCTTCCATCGCTGTTTTGGATGATGGCGTTTTAGCCGCCCACTGGCCGGCCAAAAGCGGCGAGGGAACTTATGCCTATGATGTTAACATTTCATTCTCAAAAGATGGCGGCGATACATGGAGCGCGCCTATGGTACCTCATCGCGATGGCACGCAAACGGAGCACGGCTTCGTTTCGATGCTGCCATGGCAAGAAAATCGCTTATTTGCTGCCTGGCTGGACGGCCGGAAATTCGCCGGCGGCGGCGGACATAATGGCCATGGATCTCCGAATAAAGAAATGACCATCCGCTTTGCCGCAATCGGCGATGACGGCAGTCTTTATGATGAATATGAACTTGACTCTCGCATTTGTGATTGCTGCCAGACTTCGGCGGCTTTGACACCCGGTGGCTCAATTGTCGTGTACCGGGACCGCTCCGAAGAGGAAATCCGGGATATCTCTTTTGTACGATTCGAATCCGGCAAATGGACGGAACCGCAAAATCTTCATCCGGATAATTGGAAAATCGTCGGCTGCCCGGTCAATGGTCCTGCCGTGGATTCCAACGACAATATGGTTGCGGTTGCCTGGTTTACGGCAGCAGATGATATACCTAGGGTGAAAGTAATTCTTTCCAAGGATGGCGGCAAAACCTTCGCAGATGCCATTCAAATCGATGAAGGCAAACCGGTTGGCCGGGTTGATGTGATTGTTTTACCGGATCATTCCGCCCTGGTCAGTTGGGTAGAAAACAGGGGAGAATATGCGGATATACAAATTCGGAAAGTCGATTCATACGGCAATTTGGAACAGCCCATAACTATCGAAAAAACAAGCTCGAGCCGCTCAAGCGGCTTTCCCATAATGAAAAGAAACTCCCGGGAAATTGTAATCGCCTGGACTGATGTTGGAGATGGAAAAATAGTACGGACGGCAAAGATTCCACTTCTGTGATCAGTAGTCGTATTTTTGAAGACAATTTTAGAAATTAACAGTGGTTAGAATAGTCATGGACGTAGGTCTCTGAAATTACTAAAAATAATGTCTTGACATTCGCTGTCGGATATAGTATTTAAGGTAATATTTCAAAATTAGTGGGTGTTCACACCCCATGAAAAACAACCAAAACAGAGGAGGTTATAATGAATAAAAATACCCTCACTATAATATTCATAATTGCTACTTTGTTCGTGGGAATCATAACCATATACAATTCGCAGACAATGCAGAATAGGAGCATTGCCCATGAGCGGGAAATGAAATCTATAGAATTGCAGATCCATTTTCAGACGCGATGGGACAAAGTGGCTTATGACATCAAGGGAAAGATTTATGAACAAAAGCAAAAAGACGCTAAGTTGGACGAGATACTGATGGATAGCTATTACAACCGCTTTTGGGATCTGCAACTAGAGCAGTATCAAGTGTGGAAGAAAAGATTATTAGATATTTCTGTGTACTCAACCTGGATGGACTACAGATGGCAGGAGTTCCAGGATAAAACCCCTGTGGGTGCATTGACCTACAAGGAAGGATGGGAAAATTTCAAAGAATCGATCCCCTATGACGAAAACGAGGTGTTTGTGGCGTTTGTTTTATTTATTGGACGAAGTGCATAGTGGAAACCGGGATGTCTATAAGGATGGACCTATAGCAATGAAGGACCCACAATAAGATAGATCGATCTCATTCTGTAATATGGGATGGATAGATAATAGTGGCAACCCGGCATCAAATGGTCTTTATTTATATCGCATGCAGGTAGCGTTTTCACAGGTTATGAAGATGGCATTGCTTTGTTAGTGAATAACTCACTACACATCTATGGGTAGGCGGCTGGTATGGCCGTTAAAAAAAAGGGAAAGGGAAAATTGGCCAACCCGGAACATCTAAAAATTCTTAAGAAAGGTGCTGAAGCCTGGAATAAATGGCGAAGAGAAAATCCCGCTGTAATACCTGACCTCAGAAAAGCCGACCTCTCACATGCAAACCTCGGATTAGCAATACTCACACGAGCAAACCTCACGGGAGCAGACCTCAAAGGAGTAAACCTTATGGGAGCAGACCTCACAGAAGCAGACATTACAGGAGTAGAACTATTTTGGTCAAATCTCGGAGTAGCAACCCTCAAAGGAGTGAACTTCAGTGAAGCAAAGTTGTTTGAAACTATTTTAGTAAATGTCGATTTATCAAATGCAAAGAACCTGGCTTCATGTATTCATCGTGGACCAAGCTATATTGATCATAACGCCTTAACAAGATCCGCCAACATCCCGGAAATATTCCTGCGTGGCTGCGGCTTGCCGGATAGTCTTATTGAATATTACCCTTCCCTATTAAACCAACCCATTCAGCGGTACTCCTGTTTTATCAGTTATTCCAGCCAGGATGACGAATTCGCAAAAAGACTGCATGCAGATTTGCAGGATAATAATGTTCGCTGCTGGTTTGCTCCCGATGATTTAAGGATTGGCGACAAAATTAGATTCGGAATCGATGAAGCCATAAGAATTCACGATAAGCTGCTTTTAATCCTTTCGGAAAATTCAATCGACAGCCAATGGGTGGAACAGGAAGTCGAAACCGCCCTGGAGAAAGAACGCAATGAAGACAGGCTTGTACTATTTCCCATTCGTATCGATGATTCAGTGTTTGAAACAAAAGCCGGTTGGGCGCCTTTTGTAAAGAACAGTAGGCATATTGGCGATTTCTCCAACTGGAAAGAACATGATTCCTACAAAGAATCTTTTGAACGGATCCTGCGGGATCTGAAAGGAGAATCATGACTTGGCGAGGTTTTATGACGTTGCAGTGAGGTAATGGAACCGGATTAGTTAATTAGAAACATAATTAACTATGTTAACGTTTAAAAAGTGTACTGAAACAAATGTATTTGTCCGATAATTACCTAAATTGGCCTTTTATCGTTTATCTAGTTTCTATTGACAATCCCATGTATGAGGGTTACATTATTAAGTGGAATTCAAATTAACTTATAGGGCTTTATATGATCACATCTAGATTTGATGCAGAAAAAGCGTTAGAGGTTATTTTATACATTGCCGAAAAAACTCAAACTCCCACGTTATATTATATTGGAAAAATACTCTACTTTGCCGACAAAGCACATCTTCAAAAATACGGAAGATTGATTTGTGGAGATAGTTATGTAGCTATGAAACTTGGTCCTGTACCCAGCAGTACATATGATATTTTAAAATATGTTAGGGGCACTAGTAACTTAATTGATTTTATAAAAGCTAAAGAAAGTTTTTCAATTAATTCAAATCATACAATTCAACTATTCAGGGTTCCTGATCTAAGTTATTTTAGTGAGTCGGATTTAGAATGCTTAAATAATTCAATAACAACCAACGGTTCACTCACCTTTGGCCAGTTAAAAAGAAAAGGACATAAAGAGAAAGCATATAAATCAGCGAAAGAAAACGATTTTATGCCTATTGAGTCTATAATCGCTACACTAGATAACAGCGATGGAATATTAGAAAATTTGCAAGATTGTTAAACTGAATAGGGCGATTAATTATAAATTCAACCAGTTTCGATCAGATCTTTATACCTGGAATGGTATTTTACCTTTATTGTGATTTCATAGAGCCTCCAGACAATAAATATTTACTGTTAGTAGCTATTATCCCCGAGCCCTTATGGTTTTTTATTAACTCTAGAATAAATACTTTTAAAAGTAATAGTCCAGCTCTATCTGCGTGCCAGGTAAGGTTGAAACAGGCGGATCACTCATTTTTATCCTGGGATTCATTTGTAGACTGCTCAAAAGCAGATAAATGTTTTAGTTTGACCTACGTAAGGAATCGGTTTTTAAGTGATTCAAAAAAAACATTTAAGGGTCAAATTACTTCTTTGGCAAAAAAAGAAATTTGTAGTGCAATGATGCAATCTATTACATTGGAAGGAAGATACAAAAAAATGATATTTGAAGAACTTTGCCAATGAGAATATAATTATGGCAATTCCAACACCAAAAGTTTCTGAAATTATGGGGTTAATCAAAAAAGGAATGACCATCGAAGCCCAAGAAAAGATTATGGAGCTCAGGGAAGCGGTTTTGGAATATCGAGAAGAAAACCTTCAACTCAAAAAAACCATATCCGAACTAGAATGCCAAATAGATATTGAAAAATGCCTTAAGTATGAATATCCGGTTTACTATAAAGTGGATCCCGATTCGAGTAAAAACAAGGACGGTCCATACTGTAGGGCATGCTATGATAAAGATAAAAAACTAATTCGTCTTACAATCATTGACGATAGACCCACGCTTTCTTATCATTGCAATGTATGTAAAAACATGTTTTTTAATAAATCTAAAGATAGAAGCCAAGACTATGAATAACACTAAGATAAAATCAGTCTTTCTCCGGCTGAGGCGTGCCTCAAAAAAGAAGCTTCATCGCTGCCTCAGCTTGAATTTTTTCATGCGATTATTCCCCCAATCTGCAATGTAAATGAATCCATCGTGAGTAATTGCTATATCAGTGGGCCGTTCGAATTGCCCCGTTCCGTTTCCATGTGTGTCGAATTCTAGAAGAAAAGACCCTTGCGCATTCGGTAATTAGTAGTCGAATTTTTGAAGACAAATCGGGGATCGTTGAGAACTATTTAATTTGTTTTACTACGACACATCAAAATCGTTATATGCTTTTGGGGGGGGTTGATTGCATCTGTCGATTTTAAGATACGGCCATCTTTGCTGAGTACAATCAATATTTTCGGCAGGATGAATGCAGCCGCAAAATCAACCTAATTAAAAGAAGTGGAATGAGGCTGGTAACCAGAAGAAATGTTACCACTATTAATACTACTTTTCACAAATCTTTTTCTCATATAAAATCCAACGAAAAACGAGATATTCATAAGGATGTTCATGATCGTATGAAAATTCCAAAATTGTCTTCTTATTTCTAGCTCTAAGCTACTTAACAACAAAAAAACTACAATATTCATAGAAAAATAAAAAAATAAGCCAGCAAAGATAACTGACATAACCCGGTCTTCCTGGAACAATGATTTCCTGAAAAGAAAAATCGAGCTGAAAGAAATGATTATCGATGAAATTATTCTAGTGGTCGGATCAAATTGGCTAAAACCGTTCATTAAACTGATAAAGGTATGCAAAATCAGAAACAGTAGACCAATACGAAAGTAGATTTTATTATTGCTCCAAGTACTGAATACTATCATCAATACAATAAATTCTACCCCATACCATGTATAATTTGATAGAAAAGTTAAATTAGACGGTAGTTGGTACTGTATAAAGTAATTATTTCCTTCAAACATAAGTCCAATGCAACATAACCAAAATAGAAAGCAAAGTTCACGGGTTAAATATCTGTAAACAAAGATTCCGTATAAAAACGGAAGAAGTATTGATAATCCTGAAATCTCTTGAAAATTAGGCACCTGGCAGTTTACTATCCTCTGCGGAACATAAAATAAGTACAATGTAATAATGAAAGCTTATATGTCAATAAAAATCTTAAGCTAAAATTATCTTTAGAGAAACGAAAAGCTACTCGCTAAAGAAATCTAATTAATAGAAGTAGAGTGAGGCTGGTAACCCGAAGAAATGTTATTACTGTTAATACTACTTTTCACAAATCTTTTTCTCATATAAAATCCAACAACAAACGAGATATTCATTAGGATGTTCATGACCGTATGAAAATTCCAAAATTGTCTTCTTATTTCTAGCTCTAAGCTACTTAACAACAAAAAAACTACAATATTCATAGAAAAATAAAAAAATAAGCCAGCAAAGATAACTGACATAACCCGGTCTTCCTGGAACAATGATTTCCTGAAAAGAAAAATCGAGCTGAAAGAAATGATTATCGATGAAATTATTCTAGTGGTCGGATCAAATTGGCTAAAACCGTTCATTAAACTGATAAAGGTATGCAAAATCAGAAACAGTAGACCAATACGAAAGTAGATTTTATTATTGCTCCAAGTACTGAATACTATCATCAATACAATAAATTCTACCCCATACCATGTATAATTTGATAGAAAAGTTAAATTAGACGGTAGTTGGTACTGTATAAAGTAATTATTTCCTTCAAACATAAGTCCAATGCAACATAACCAAAATAGAAAGCAAAGTTCACGGGTTAAATATCTGTAAACAAAGATTCCGTATAAAATCGGAAGAAGTATTGATAAGCCTGAAATCTCTTGAAAATTAGTCACCTGGCAGTTTACTATCTTCTGCAGAACCTAATATATTCTCTTTTGTAATATTGGTGTCTGCATCTACAGAGTGAATGATTACTTCCGGTTTACCCTTTTTAATACCATACCTGATCCAAAATCCCTTGACTTCATCACCATAATCATACAAAAGTTTATGGATGATATTCTTTGAAAAGAAACGACCGCATTCCAGATCCGTTAAAAAATCCTTGAATTCCCCGGCCCACTTCAAAGCATCTTTTTCACTGACTATTTTGCCTGCTTGTGCCATTGTAAACTCCCAACAGTTTGCCCCATTATTTTATCAACTTTGATCAATTACAAACGTGGATTCCGGTTTCATTTATTTTTCGCTAAATCGTCTAATATTTGACTTCGATTAATGTTAGCCAATTTGACAATACTTTCCAGCCGTTTTTCCTGCTTGCGGAGGTCATTGTCCTTTTTACGTTTTGCCGCAGTATCCCGGGCTTTAATCTGTTTTAATGCCGCAGATACCTGGCCTTTCTCTCCGGGTTCAATTTTGGCCACTTTAATATCCTGTTTTTCTAATTTTATAGCTTCATTGTATAATTCAAATACCTCCTCATCATCGCCGATTAGAGTAGTAAGTACACTCTTATAGTATTTTTTTTTACGATAATTGATCGTATTTAAAATAACCATGAACAGCATGACCATGATGGAGACAAGTCCAGTTAAAAAAGGATACTCTTTTATAATATCTACCATAATATTCTCCCTGCGTTCGCGCCCTTGCAGGCACGCGCCCCGCATAGTTAAATGATTATTTAATTTTATGTTCTTCAATCTAATAATTACCAACCAAAGCGTTTAAAGCCAATGATTTTTTTAGGTTCAAGAGCAATTGCAAAATCATTCGTATTCTTATTAGTGCAGTGATTCAATGGTAGATTTACAAGGGCTGTAGCGCTTATCTCTCCTTTCTATTATTTTGTTATTTTGATTAGAATTGGGGAACTGTATCTCCCACGGTTTTTCATATAATTGAAACATAACGAAATTATTAGATTTTGTCAATAGCTTTTTTTTAGTCCAAAGGGAAAACCTTTTTTGATAAGCTCTTTAAGCAATAGTCTTAGAATGCTTTGATTGTTCGAATTCTTTCCTTTTCAAATCCCATTTGTTTGGCTCCTTAAGTTACTTTTCTACAAGTAAAGATAACAGAATATATAATAGTATGTTGTCTATGTCAATACTTATTTCATATTATGATATGATTATTGTGACTGGTTTTGGTGAAAGATTAAAATCCTCTGAAAACAGGCTATTGCAGAATAAGCAAATAGTGTGCAATTGTCATCCTGAATAGAGCGAAGCGGAGTGAAGGATCTTGTTTGAAACTCGTTGTAACTGTTGTATAATCAAGTTATTAAGGGCAGTACCAACAAAGATTCTTCGCTGGCGCTCAGAATGACATTTCAGATGCTGTTACGCATTCTGCAACAGCCTCAAAAGCGGGAGATAATAAAGGGAATTGTAGATTTATTTGTAAACTGGTGTAATGAAAAATAACACAAACACAAGTTCAGGAAGGAATAAATAGAGGGAAACAATAAATTATCCATTTCCTGCCAGGTCACAAAAATGGTTTTCCCTATTGCCTAATTGATTAAATAATTAGATATTATAGTTTTATACAAATCCATAACAAATAGCATTTTGGGGTGATCAAGTATATTAAGGCTTCTGCCCATGCCAATCACCATGCTGGTTTCCCCGCGGGCAGGGTGGAGGGCTGGCAGGGGCCGTTAAAAAAAAGGGAAAGGGAAAAATTGGCTAACCCGGAACATCTAAAAATTCTTAAGCAAGGCGTAGAAGCTTGGAATAAATGGCGGAAAGAAAATCCGGATATTAGGCCTGACCTCTCAAATACAGACCTCACAAAAGCCGATCTCTCACAAGCAAACCTCTCAGCAGCAGACCTAAAAAGAGCAGACCTCGCAGAGGCAAACCTCTACAGAGCAAACCTCACAGAAGCTCATCTCTCACATGCAAAACTCGGAGGAGTAAACCTATCAAGAGCAGACCTCTCAAGAGCAAACCTCCAAAGAGCAGACCTCAAAGGAGATGACCTCAAAGATGCAAACTTCTACAGAGCAGACCTCACAGGAGCAGACCTCGCAGAGGCAAACCTCTACAGAGCAAACCTCTACAGAGCAAACCTCGCAGGAGCAAACTTCAAAGGAGCTGACCTCAAAAATGCAAAATTGTATGAAACTATTTTAGCAAATGTCGATTTATCCAATGCAAAAAATTTGGATTCGTGTAGACATTTTGGTCCAAGCATTATTGATCATCGCACGTTAATAAAATCCGGCAATCTGCCGGAAGTATTTCTCCGTGGCTGCGGATTGCCGGATAGCCTAATCGAGTATTACCCTTCCCTTTTAAACCAACCTATTCAGCGTTATTCTTGTTTCATCAGCTATTCCAGCCAGGATGACGAATTCGCAAAAAGATTGCATGCAGATTTGCAGGATAATAATGTTCGCTGTTGGTTTGCACCTGCGGATTTAAAGATCGGCGACAAAATAAGAATCGGAATCGATGAAGCCATAAGAGTTCACGATAAGCTGTTTTTAATCCTTTCGGAAAATTCAATTGACAGTCAATGGGTGGAACAGGAAGTCGAAACAGCCCTGGAGAAAGAAAGAAATGAAGACAGGCTTGTACTATTTCCCATTCGTATCGATGATTCAGTGTTTGACACAAAAGCAGGTTGGGCGCCTTTTGTAAAGAACAGCAGACATATTGGTGATTTCTCCAACTGGAAAGAACATGATTGCTACAAAGAATCTTTTGAACGGATCCTGCGAGATCTGAAAGGAGAATCATGACTTGCTGTCTGGGTGGCGAGCTGGCAGGGGCTGTTAATTTGAAATACTGCTTATAAAGGAATTGAGTTTACATATTTCCCTTACCCGAACCTAAGGTTTTTCGAACCTCATATTCAGGGTTTCCCTGATGGTGTTATCCCCATTTTATAAATATATTCTGCCGTTAATAATATTTATTGGAGATTGAGTATACATAATTAACATAAGGCTCCTGCCATGCCAGCCAGGGATGGTTATTCACCTCTGAACCTGGGTGGAGGGCTGGCAGGGGCCGTTAAATTGAAGGGAAATTGCTGAAATAGCGAAATGTTAAAATCTGGTCAAAATTCAAAAACCCTTGACTTTTGTCGATTAGTCGGCGATATTTAAACCGAGATTGGCTGGGTGAAGCCTAGCCTAAAGTCCTTAACTTAAGGTGGTGGCCTGTGGGTTCATCGCTTTTATTATTTTAGGGAGTTAAATTATGTCCAATAAGCCAAATTGTATAAAAAACGCATGAGGTGGATATGAACTATATAGGAAAAGGAATATATTCAGTTCCAGACGTTCATAGAATAACCGGATTGTCAAATAAGGTTATTTATAGGTGGATTCGGGGCTATGACTACGCTTACAAAGGTGAAGCACAACATGCTAATAAATTATGGGAGCTTGACTTTGATCCTATAGATAATCAAATCAGTTTAAGCTTTAAAGATCTTATAGAAATCTATTTCGTTAATGAGTTCAAAAAACTTGGTTTGAGTTTAAACACAATTCGTAATTCTCTATTAATTGCACAAGAAAGATTTAAAACTAATCACCCTTTTAGTACTATGAGATTCCTAACCGATGGCCGGAAAATATTTCTTGAAGTGAGAGAAAGAGGGGAAAAAATTTTAGAAGATATTTCAAAAAGTCAGATAGTTTTCAATAAAATTGTGGCACCATTTTTGAGACAACTTGAGTTTGAAAATGACATGCTTTTGAGATGGTGTCCGATAACAAAAAATAAGAATGTAGTGTTAGATCCAAATCGCAATTTTGGCCAACCTATAGTAAAAAATGAGGGCGTCTTAACTGAGGTTCTATCAAATGCAGTACATGCAAATGATTCTTTTGATGTTGTTATGGATTGGTATAACGTATCTAGAGAATCATTAGAGGATGCATTAGAGTACGAATCTCAGTTAGCTGCATGAAATTCTTTTGTGACAACAATATTTCTCCTAAACTTACTAGAGCTCTAGGTATTTTAGCGGAACCACTTAATATTGTCGTTCACTTACAAGACTCATTTCCACAAGACACAATAGACGTAGTATGGATTACAGAAATAAAGAAAAAGGGTTATATTGTAATTAGTGGAGATCCTAAAATAGCTAAAAATCCTCATGAAAGAAAGGCATTAATTAGTTCAGGTCTGACTGTTTTTTTCCTTGGAAAGGGATGGATGAATTTAAATAATTGGAAGTTTGCTTCGGCACTGTTCAAAGTTTTTCCTGATATTATAATACTTTCAAAAGATAACCCTATAAAAAGTTTGTTCTTGATAGAAAGAAATGGAAAAATTGTTCGAAAACCAACAACTTAATGCATAATTTGAATTATTGCCGTTCCTTCAATCTAAATTTTTGAATCCTATTATTTCCCCAATCTGCTATAAAAATAAATCCGCCGTGAGTAATTGCTATATCTGTGGGCCGTTCGAATTGCCCGCTCCGTTTCCCTGTGTGCCGAATTCCAGCAGCAAAAACCCATCCGGATTCCACGTCCATCCAAGCCAACCACGATCTGGTTGGTGGTTGGGATAGGACGGGGGGTTAAGAATTAAACTTCATATGCCTTTTTCTTAGACCCGGTTAGAGATTCAACTTTCTCTACATCCCCGGATAATTCAATTAAACCACAACTCATGCAAATTCGGGCTGCAAGGCTCATGTTACTCGGAGATAACTGCAGAAACTTTGTAGCTTTCGGACGAAAAGAAATTGTGCCCCCCGACTGCACTACACCCTCCTCAAAACCCCCAGATGATCCGCATCTGTTACATTTATATTCGACTACCATAAAACCTCCATCAAAGAAATTAATTTTACTTTAAATATACTGAATAAAAAGCATGCCATTTGCCTAAAGCCAACCCTGCTATTCTATATATCGGTATGAGTTTTAAAAATATGATAACCTCAAGAAAATCATTGATTTTGGATTTCTCCATTCATTCTTGACTCAGCTTAAATTTTGTATGCGATTAATTCCCCAATCTGCAACGTAAATGAATCCATCGTGAGTAATTGCAATATCAGTGGGCCGTTCGAATTGCCGCGCTCTGTTTCCTTGTTGTTGCCGAATTCCAGCAGCAAAAACCCATCCGGATTCCACGTCCATCCTAGCCAGGCATGATCGGGCTGGCGGTTGGGATAGGACTCGGGTTATCCTGGCTTAAGTTTCATAAACCTTTTTCTTAGAGCCGGTTAGAGATGCAACTTTCTCTACATCCCCGGATAATTCAATTAAACCACAACTCATGCAAATTCGGGCTGCAAGGCTCATGTTACTCGGAGATAACTGCAGAAACTTTGTAGCTTTCGGACGAAAAGAAATTGTGCCCCCCGACTGCACTACACCCTCCTCAAAATCCCCAGATGATCCACATCTGTTACATTTATATTCGACTATCATAAAACCTCCATTAAAGAAATTAATTTTTATTTTTAACATTTTGAAAAAAATGCATCCCATTTGCCTAAAGCCAACCCTGCAATTCTATATATCGGTGTGAGTTCTAAAAAAATAATAACCGCAAGAAAATCATTGACTTTAGATTTCTCAACCAGTAACATGTAATTTCCAGTTGTTTGATTGTTTTCATCTCATAGATATAAATTATACACAATAAATCGAGCGGTTTTATATGGCAAATCCCCATATGATATGCTTATATTGAGTTTTATACAGCTTTTCAGAGAACTATAAGTTTTCATAATTATAAATGTTATAAAATTTGTTATCGCGGGGGTATACTTAATAGTTAGACGAACAGGAGATTGACCCTTTATGGCGCAAAAGTGGTACCAGAAGGCGACAGTGCAAGCAGCGATCGCGGGTGGCGTCTTTATCATCCTGGCAGCACTCATATCGGGGTTCTTTGGACTTGCCAATCGACCCTCCGCCCAAGAGTGGAGGATTCCGGTGACCGCAAGAGGAGCGAAGCGCAACTGGAGGAGGGCATCCGCAACTACTTCGACGGACGCGTTTGGATCGATCTAGATACAGGAATCGTGATGGGCGAGGCAAAGGGGATCGTGCAGAGGTTCTCGACGGAGCGAGACGTCTTCATGGCGGTTGGGAAGGAAATCGAGAAGATGAAGAAGGAGGACAACAACTGGACGTTCGCAAACAGACTCCAGAGTGCGCGTGCGCTTGTTCAGTTCCTCGGACTTTCTTCCCGGACTTCCGACAAGAACAAGATCTTTCTGGAAATGACGTTGCCAGCAATCCCTCCCGTGGACCCCCTCAAGTGACCAGAGCAGCGAACTGGTCTAACAAGCCGATGCCACGGACGTCCCTTCCTATCACGCTCAATGCCCAAGAATACATTGTTGGCGTTTTTGTGTGTGGTACGGTTAGTCCCTATGCTCGATAATCTGCCGAATTCCCGGATGATTTTAGGACCTTCAGTGTAGATAGCGCTCTTATCCCGTATGTTACAGGACTTATCTTCCAGGCTGAAATTGCAGCTATAAACCTGGTATTGTGTTATCTAACATTGCAGACACAGTAAAACAAGGCGTGACCAAAAAGTCAGCTTTCATTCTTGACTCAGCTTGAATTTCTAGATTCGATTATTCCCCCAATCTGAAATGTAAATGAATCCATCGTTGGTAATTGCGATTATCTGTTGGCCGTTCGAATTGCCGCAACTAGTATTTAGGATTTGTAGGTTAATATTGGTATAATTTCTGCCTCAGCTTGTCATTCATCGAATCGTGGACTTTTCTTTAATATTGTATTGATAACCGATATAAATTAAAATAATACCTATAAGTTCTGTAACATAAAGAACTTCGGTATAACCAAATCGAGTAAAGCTTCCTCCGATTCCAGGTAATATTGCCCCAACAGCAATATAGCAGTTGCCAATAAATCTATGTCGAGTCCCCTGGGTGTTTTTGAAACGATAAGCAGATAATATGGCGCCGCCAACCAGGAAAATGAAAGCGTAAAGGTTTATAAATGGGCTGAAGCCGCGAACCCAGGTCCATTCTATGATTTTACCGGATAACCTGTGAGATTCAATCATTGGTTCATTTAATGGCGTCATGATTACAAAAGAAGCGGCAATAATGATAAACGGGACAAAAATTAATGTTAATAAATTTGCCCTCCTGCGCGGAAGTAAAAGATATACAGTCCCCTGGGCTAACGGAAAACCGCCCAATAGTGCGCCGGAAATATACCAGCTTCTAAAGACTGATTCCTGCCAGCCAAAAAGAGAGACATACGATTCAGTCAACGTTCCAATTCCATAAATCAATACCCCGGCAGCCCACCATGCTATATAAGGTGCAGTTTTTCTTTCTGAATAATGCTTAAAAAGTTGATAAAAGAATAAGAAAGAAAAACAAGTAGTTAGTATTGGCAAATAGGATATAACTTGTTCTATTGTCATTTTTTTAAACTTCTATGCAGGAATAATTTACAAGTCAGGTTTTTATTATACACTAGGGTTGAACTGTGATGCCAAACATCCAGTTTCGTCCCGGACTTCGAAAACGAGCCAGTTCTTCGTATTTCATGTCAAAAATATTTTTAATGGCCGTTGAAATGCTAATTTGAGGGCTCAGGTTAACGACGAGTTTTCCATTAAATACAAAGAAAGCCTCTGGCTTTTCTCTTGGATATAAAAAAACTTCTTCGATTTTACTGCGGTAGCGGCCATTTAAATTTAAATTGAATCTCCTCCTATCAAGCGTGGCTGTAAAAGAAAAATTATGTTTAGGGCGATAAGCAAGTAATCCGTCTAAACGGTCAATTGAGCGATCTTGAGCGTCTAAGTAAGTATAACTAATATTTCCTCTAATCATATTTTCTAAGGAAAGATTTAAGACGATTTCGACGCCTTGCATTAAAGCTCTATTTAAATTTCTAACCTGAAAATAAGGGAAATTCACACCTTCTTCAGCAGAGATATTAATCCAATAGATCATGTCTTTGTAATGGTATCGATAAAAAGCCACATCCAAAGCCAACAGCTTTGCAAAGTTCCACTTAAATCCTGTTTCAATAGAATAATTCATCTTTTCAGCTTGTAAATCAGGGTTTTGTTTGAATAAAGTCCCGCCAGCTATTTCAACCTGGAAAAAACTTTCCGCGATAGTGGGTGCTCTAAATGCCTGCCCAAATAATGCTCTAATAGCCAGGTTTTGATTCAAAGCAAATACGAATGCTAACTTGGGACTCATTAACCCCAATGTTCTGCCATTAGCAAGATGGTTATAATCATAACGCAGACCCAAAGTGGCAACCATTTTAGAATGAATTTTGACTTCATCCTGGATGTAAATAGCTGCATTATTAACTTGATGATTTCCGTACATAATAGTATCAGGAGATGAACGGATATTGTCAAATTGTAAATCAATTCCGGTAACCAGATAATGTTTATCATTTAGAGAATGACTGATTTGGCTAAGACTGCCAAATTTTCTACTGTTTATGTGCGTTTTTAATCCGAAAGATTCATTCCCGGGTAAAGTAAGCAATGGATCATTTTCGTTAAATTTGGATTCAGAAATTTGACTATATAAATAAATCCTTGATTCATACTTTGTATTCTTATTTGGAATTACCCAATAATGTAAATCCACACTTCCATGTCTTTTTTCCTGGCGATCATCCCGATATTTGGGTTTTATCGATAAAGACTTTAAATTATTAAGCCAGGAATGTGGATAATCATTCCTGGCAAATCCTCCCCCAAATGTCAATTCCAGATTATGATTGAAGTTTACGTTATATACTAATTTTCCAAAAAAGTCATAGAATTTATATTCTGCAGATTCTGCATGTCCATCCGACTGCTTATGACTTACATTGAATAAATAACCAATAGGCCCATTAAATCCGGAATGACTTATCTCCACCTGTTTGCTTTGAAGATTCTTATCCGAATAACGAATTGCCGGGGCTTCTTTTTCAAAAAAGCCGAATTTTAAGTTTATCCTGGTTGATGGATTAATTGTCGGACGGCGGGTGATCACGTTTATAACTCCGCCCATAGCAGAAGACCCATATAAGCTTGAAAATGCTCCTTTCACAATTTCAACTCTTTCAATAAAATTCGTCGGTACCAAACTCCAAAAAGCACCTCCGGAATCAGGACGCAGAGCCGGTCTACCATCAATCAAAAGTAATACGCGATTACCAACACCTCCTCCAGCGACATCAGAACTACCCCTGATAGATAAACTTTGGACAGATATACCCAATGACCGATACAATGTTATTCCCGGTGCATTTTCCAATACTTGGTCAAAAGTATTGACAGGGCTTGTATGGATATCTTTTGCTCGCAAAATTGAAACACTGGCGGGAGACATCCGGACGGTTTGTTCTTTTATTGCCGCTGTAACAATTACTTCTTGCCCTGGAACTGAGGTGGGAATCAATGCAATCGATCGAATTAAATTTAGTCCGAAAGAAAGCGATATTTCTTCTTCATACCTTTTATAACCAATATGCCGGGCAATTAATTTGTGTTTTCCATTTTTAAAAGTTTGAATGGAGAACCTGCCGCCATTTCCTGTAGCGGTACCTTCAGAAGTTCCTTCCAAGTAAACATTAACGAAATCAAGAGGTATCATTGTTTCAGCATCAAAAACGCGGCCGGAAATGACACCTCTTTTTTCATTTTCGTTCTTAAGGCTTTGGCTAAAAAGTGCACACGGAACCAGCCATAATAAAATCACTAAAGTAATAGAATTCATAAAAATCCTGTAATGACTCACTGGTGAGCCCTAATCTTATTTCGGAGCGATGTCTAAATTTGCTTGCATATCTATTGTTGTAAAATTAAGATTTGAATTTGATATATTTATAGCCGTTGGGGCAACTGTTGGAAGCCCCGTTGCGTCTACACCAGCCGAATTAGCGTTTTGATGGTAGATACCAATTATTTTTGCTCCAGCCGGATCAGCCGGATCACGCCATCCAACAACAATAGCACTATAATCTCCCTTACTAATCCCTTCAATTTTGTATGATTGCGAGTTGCTTCCTGAAGGTAATGGATCTGTTGCAACATCAGGAGGACCCATTGGTGGCCAAGCCGAATAAATCGAGACTTGAATATCACCATTGCTTGGCCATGTTCCAATAAAGTTTATTTTTCCGGAAACACTGCCAAAATCATTTTCCGGTCCGGTTGAGTCCTTTTCACACCCCCAAAAAATCAAAGTAAATGACAAAATTACTGATAATAAAAAGATGCGTTTTATCATAACCTTCTCCTTCGTTTATGGTATTTATTTTTTGGAATTTATTTGAAGTGTAACAATCGCTTCATATCAAGCAATTTATATGCCAAATCAAAATAACTCACTAGACTTGCGCTATTCACCGGCAATATAATGGTGATAACTATTTAATATTATTGAATGTTAGGTGGATTTGAATAAAGAAGAAGAAACCAACAAAGGAACGGGTTTATTGGCAAGATATTTTTTCAAAATGAAAATTATCTTTTCAATATGAAAAATCAGAATTGTCGAATGGATAATATTCACTTTCAAAAAACACTGTTCGTAATGACATCACGATTATAATATTGGTGTTTAAATTTTTAAAATGAATAATGGTATGGAAAGAATTTCTCAAGAAGGTTTAGTAATTTTATACTCTTTTAATTTTCGCCATAAAGTAGTTCGCCCAATACCCAATTGTTTGCAAGCTATATCGTAATTCCAACTATTTGCCTGAAGAACTTCCTGAATATAATTCTTTTCAATTTCTTTTAAAGTGGTTGGATCTCTTGAATCAGAGAGTTTTAGTTTTCCATTTAAATTTTGTAAGTTTTGAGGAAGATTATATAAAGATATTGATTTATTAATTGTCAACGCGACCGAATGTTCGATCACGTTTTCTAATTCTCTCACATTTCCCGGCCATTGGTGGTTCATTAAAATATCCATAGTTTGATCTGAAATATTTTTGACTTCTTTTTTCTGCTTTTGAGAAAACTTTTTTAAAAAATGATGAGCTAGATGAGGTATATCATCAGATCTTTCTCGCAAAGGTGGTATTGTTAACCGGATTACGTTTATGCGATAGAAAAGATCGCTTCTAAACTGACCTCTTTCTACCATTGAGGAGATATCTTTATTTGTTGCAGTCAAAATCCGAACATCTATTTTTAAAGTACTATTGCTGCCGATTGGTTTTATTTCGCCTTCTTGAAGTACTCTTAGGAGCTTAACTTGTAATTGGGTTGGAAGTTCGGCAATTTCATCAAGGAAAATGGTACCTCCGTTTGCTTCTTCGAAAAGACCTCTTTTAGCAGAAACTGCGCCGGTAAAAGCACCTCGTGTATGGCCAAATAACTCGCTTTCTAACAAGTTTTCCGGAATAGCTCCACAATTGACGACTATAAAAAGTTGGTTAGACCGTGCGCTTAATTGATGGATATCCTTTGCAACCATTTCTTTTCCGGTGCCACTTTCTCCATCAATAAGAATAGTAATATCAGTTCGTGATATTCTCGAAACTAATTCGAATATTCTCTGCATTTTATGGCTTGAACCGATAATCCCCATGAATTGGAAATAATCGGCGCTATTTATCAAGTTGCTAAATTCGTCAACCTGTTTTAGAACCCATCCTGAAATTTCTTTTGAAATCGACAGTTGTTGTTCTCGATTATAATTCACTAAATATTCAAGATCTTCACGGCCGTATAAATATATATTTGAAATTTTTTTCATCTTATCTACCGGGAGATTAACCCCTGCATAGTTAAAAATCAAAAGAAGTGTCTTTGGTTTTTTATTCATTTTTTGGATTAGTAAATCATTAAGATTGTTTTTGTCATCTGAAGCGAATATGAGTAGTATCTCTGCTCCGGTAGAAGATTTAACAATGGATTGATATGGCTGAACAACTCCCGAAAATCGACCAATTAATCCATTTTTATATTTGTTCTTTTCAAAGAAAACAAATTTGCGACATCCATCATTTCTTAAATCTTCTAAAACATAAGAAAGAATAGGATGATAACCATTTACATAAATAGTTGATGCATTAAGCGATCCTAAAATCTTATTGGCAAGCTCTCTAAAAACGTTCTCGATTTGAACAGCGAAACGAAAATAGTCAGTTTCTTGTCTCACTTTTTCATGTAACCATATTCCTCTATGAAATAGATAATGTATATATGGACCAATTTGCGCCCGATCAACAGCTTTTACATAAGCTTCTTGCAATTTCTGTAGTAAATTAATTCCACCGCTTTTCGAATCACTAATCCCCGTCGCAATTTGGAGAAAGCGGTAACTTGCACTCTGGCCAGTTAAGATATTTTTAAATGTTACATGAAGTTCAGAAATGGTCTTTCTATTAAAAAAAGTCGTCTTTATAAGTTCCGGATCATCCTTCCCCTCGCTAACCACAATCAGTTCAATAGAATTTCCATCAGCTAGGAATAACCATTCCTTAAAATCAAACTTGGCAGCAATTTTTGGGGGAATTTCTGCTAAATGGATATCGGATTTGAAAATATTATTATCCGAAAATTCATATTGATAAATATATAAATTCATGTCATTTACTTTAACCAGTGAAATTATGTAAACTTGTAAAAAATAAGGAAATTATTAAAAATGAAAAGAGCAGTAAGCTAAATCCTATTAAGGAAATGGTTGCTGAACGCTGCGCTCCCCAACCTGCAAATCTTCTCCCTAGAAAATGGAAACAATAAATTAACCATGTTAAAGCAGCAGTAAGAAATTTGGGATCTGTTAAGAAATATTTTCCCCAAATTGTCAAGGCTTGGTAAATACCTAATCCGATGCCTATGGTTGCAAAGGCTAATCCGATATCAATAGAAAAGTTACTAATTCGCTGAAAAAAAGGTAATGAAGGTAAGCGACTGTAAAAAAGTCTAAATCTTCGTTTTTGAATTTCCCGATCTAGCAAAGTGTGCAATAGACTTGCAATGAAAGAAATAGAAAAGGAGCCATAAGCAATCAAAAGAGCTAAGACATGCGCTTCAAATTTAACATCTTTTAAAACTTCTGGTATTGCTTCGTTACTCTGAAAAGTAACTATTCCTATTGCCATCAAAATTGATAAGATAGTTAAGATAAAGGCGCCCATTGAATAATTTTTTAATCGCCATTCTAAAACTAAGTAAATACAACTGGTTAACCATACAAATGTACTCAAAGCTTCACTTAAGTTAGCTATTGGGATTCTACCGTACTCCAAAGTTAAGAAACAAATTAAACCTAGATGACAAATCAAAGACAAAATCAAAACTCGTTGCGCCCAATGATAACTGGTTGTCCGATTTCGAGAAAATCCTTGCCAATAAAAGGAGCAAGACAATATGTAAAGTGCAAAAATAATCCAGGTAATTAGAACTGTCATTTGTGATTGTTTCTTAAAACTGATGAAAAATGTATTTCTTTTAAAGTATTAATTCTTTTCACAAGCGGAAAGAAAAGTTTCATACTTATTGCTGATTGTTTTTATTGATTAATAATAGATTATGTGGTTATTGAGTCGATTAATGGCAATTCATTTCAACAAAATTTAAGATGGAAGCTTAATAATCCTTTCGCACCCTGGGAAGAAAGAAAGACTGGGAGAATAAGAAAAGGATGACTTAAGAAAGGTAAAAACCACTCTAAAATATTTTAATTTTACCTTATAGTTCCTTCAGCTTGAATTTCAGGATGCGATTATTCCCCCAATCTGCTACATAAATAAATCCATCATCACTTATAGCAATATCGGTGGGCCGTTCGAATTGCCCCGCTCCGTTTCCTTGTGTGCCGAACTCTACCAGGAAAGACCCATCCGGATCAAAAACCTGGATACGGTGATTATAAAAATCCACAACATAAATCCGTCTTTTAGCATCCGGTTCAACAGCATTGGCAACATTAAACTGTCCCGGCAGCTTGTCTTCTTCACTCCAACTGCCCCATGATTGTCGGGCCTTTCCATCCGGGTTAAATGTCTGTACCCGGTGATTATAAGCATCGGCGACAACGATATTCCCTTCGCCGCTGACCAAAACGTCTGTGGGATAATACAGTTGGCCAAACTCATGTCCTTCGGCTCCGAATTGAAGTATGAATTTGCCACGTTTGCTAAATATCTGTATTCTATTATTATAAAAATCAGCCACTAGTACGTTGCCTTTTTGATCGAAATACACGGCTGCCGGAGCGTCAAACTGGCCGGGTCCAGCACCGCTGAACCCCCATGAAAACTGATAATTGCCATCTGCATCAAATACCTGCACACGGTCGTTGCCATACTCGGGAACATAGACCAGGCCTTCCGGGTTCACGCCCAAATGCATCGGTCGATCAAGTTCTCCCGGAGCACTCCCGGCTGTTCCCCATTGGCTGATGAATTCTCCGTCTGCAGTAAACTTTTGTATCCGGTTATTTCCCGAATCAGCCACATAGACATTCCCCGAGCTATCTACAGCTACTCCTATCGGTTGATCGAATTGACCTGTGTCAACGCCTTTACTGCCCCATTGGCTGACAAACTCAATTTTTATTTGGTTATTTTGGCCGCAACCTGAAAAACCAAGGATAAGCGTGGCTAAAATAAAACAGTACAACTTTGTTCCCTTCATTCGATCACCTCAAATTCTTGGATAGTGAGCGTATATGGATGGGCATGATGTTCTTTGGAAGCTTCATGCTCGATCTTTCCGGTCACCCGGACTCGATCTTCCGGTCCTTTTACCATCGAGCGCAGGTTCTTGAGCTGCTCATTCTCCAGAAGAATAAATTTCTCGTTCACTTCGCCCACCAAGAGAACCAGCGCCTCGTCGGCTTGGCTTATGGTACCCACAACACTCACTGTTAGTTGTTTGGGAGTGAACCCCGCGTTCTTTACGGCGAGTTCAATCCCTTCAACTTCTATTGATTTTCCTTGCTTGTTTTCAAGCATTGCCACAGCTTTATCCACATTGATTTCTACCTTTCCTACACCCTGGATTTTTTTGAGTTTCTTTTCCAGGCCATAGGCGCAGAAAGGACATGAGAGCCCGTCAACGCGAATATCTGCTTTTTCTACCTGAGATTGCGCAGTAGTTATTAGTCCCAACGTAGAAATTATTGCGATCCAAAAAAAAGTTGATTGCCATTTCATGGTTTGTCACTCCTTTCAGAATAGTAATATTCGTGTTCCCAATGAAAAAGTCCAGTCAGTAGCAATTTGAACACCGTTGAGCTCGTTGATGATTGGGTATTGCCAGGTTGCTTCAATCAACCAACGCCGACCGCCGACGTACTGTAATCCGGGTGACAGAAAGATCGTCGTACCACCCGTGTCGTTTATCAGTTGCCCGGCCACTCGATTTTTACTTGCTGTGATTCCATTGATTTCCATGAACCCGTTGAGTTGGGGAGAGGGATAAGTCTCGTACACGGCTGGTAGTAACCGGTAGCCAATGGCCAGATTATAAGAAATACTATTCCCGAAATCGACCTGGTTATCAGAAGTGTTCAAATTGTAAATCCCTTCCAGATAGACGCCTGACCTGCCTTTGATCCACCCCAACACACTGGAAAAGAAATAGTCAGTCGATCCTGATCCCAAAGCAGGACTTTTTTCCTCATCACCGGAGGGCAGTTTGATTCCGACTTTTGACGCCATCCGGATCGTCTCTTGTTTACGGTCGAGCTGATAGACCAGATACTTTGCAAAAATACGGATGTCCCCAATCCCAGAGTTAGAAATATCCTGGGTGCTTGATTTGAAACTGATGTTCATAAACGGGAGAATAACACCAACCTGGAATTTATCGCTGAACAAATTGTAAGGGATTGCGACCGGCGTAATCCGAACGGTGACCCGACGGTCCATTTCATCGGTAATGTCTTTGCCATCCTGCAAAATAGTTGCCTTTCGCACGAATTTTGCAAATGTGCGGATTCCGCCGCCCTCCAAGCCAAGCATGATGGGGGTATCTGTATTAATGGGTGGCCCTTGGGCCAATACTTGATGCGCTGCAAACAATAATACAAAAACTATAAAGCTTACTAATAATTTGCGATATTTGTTTTTCAAGTGATTTCACCTTTTTTGAATTTAGTTTACATTCCATTTGCCTTGCAAGGATTCGAATACTACCTATTCTTTTCATTAGACACAGTGGCTTTGAATCCAAGTTTCTCTATTGCTTTAACAAATTTTGTATGATCTATATTTTCGTTGGTTCAGATGAAACTTGCTTTCTAGCAGATAAATCTATCTCGACATCCTTTACACATTTCAAATCATTCAGATTAGTCTTTACTCTGGAGGCACATCCTTTTGCAAGACATGCCTTTGATATTGAGTCAAATCTTTTGTCCTTTGATGGCATTTTGTTGCCCGACCGGTTTGGACTCATCCTCTATTTTCAGTTCTCTCGGCGTAAAACCAGCTTCCTTTACTTTCTGAGTGATAAGCTCTTGATCAATTTTAGTTCCTTCCTTGAAATAGAGAATCACCAGACCTTCATTTATTTTAATATCCAAATCCTCCAGGTTTTCAATACGTTTTAATTTTTTTTCCATTCCGTAGGCACAAAATGGACACGCAAGACCATCCACTCTAAGAGTGACTTTCTGCCGTTCACTGGCAAAGACTACCGTTCCGAGCAAAGTTAGTGCTGAAAGAAATATACTGATCAAGAATATTTTATGATTTTTCATTTTAGAGTCTCCTTTTTGAGTTTGTTAATAAATCACTTCATTACTTAAATGGCGGCATATGTAATTCAAAGCCCAAAACAAGCTCCGCATCGGGTTTGTCTTGCAGGCCACTAAGGTTTTCCAGCATTGTAAATTTCACACCGCCCTTAATCATGACGTTTCGGTAGCTCAGTAGAAATCCAGGCGCTATACTGATTATCGAACCGCCTGAATTTAAATCTTCAGTTCCGTTCAAAGAATTTCTGCCGCCCACTTCGCCAAGCAATTCAACCAGAAGAACCAAGTCTGGTTGCAGATATTCTAATTGAAATGGACGAATGCCATAAGCTACATCGAAGTGAAGAGCGTTGCCCCGTTTTAGGTTATCTAACGAGCCTTTGATCTGATACCGCACATCGGCAAATGCGTAGTGTCTCCGCGATTCTCGACCAAATGATAGTCCTAATAAATAATCAGTGGTTCCACTACCACGATTCTCAAGGTGGTTTCCACTGGGAAATCTGATTCCCCAATGGATTGCAAATCCATCACTGCCATTTAAATAATCTCGACGATAAAAGCGATATTTTCCTCGAATACCAAAATCAGCGAAACCGGGTTCACCGTTTTCATTTTCAAATACATAGGGTAAAGCCGCTGTCACGGCAAAATCTGGTGTTATACCATAGATTAATTCAAAATGATTGGCCCAGACCCCATGGCTATGTTCAAATTCTGATTCCAAAGCCCAGGCAAATTGACCAACGGTATGAGGCCCAAGTCCAAATAAAGGTTCATGGGCAGTTGTGGGAATAGGAAATCCAATATAGGTTATGGCAATAAAAAAAACGGCGATTATAAAGTTCTGTCGTATCCTCAATTTATTTTCTCCAAATTATCTTTTTTAACCAATAAGTCTTAACAAAGCATATAGCATGGATGGGAATATGACTCCCAACATCGCAAAAGACACAACAACAGTCGAAATAACAAGGGCTATTAAATTAGAACGTTTGCCTTTGATTGTACAGGACCCGGTCTCACAGCTCTTCCTTTTCCTGAAATAGGAGTAGTACGAGTAAGCCAAGGCAAAAAGGCCGAGAGGAATCGTGAGCCACTGGTAATCCCGAGCCAGCGCCATAAGACCCACACCCCCGACTCCGGTGAAGATGATAACCAGCGGAACAATGCAGCATGAAGAAGCCAGAAGGCCTGACAAGACCGCCGTGATCGTTGACTTTAAATTGCCAATTTTTATTACTCGTTTTTTCTGTGATGTTGCCCAGGGAACAGCATCATCGGCTACAGTTTGCGGAATTTTTCGATCCGCTGAACAGCATTCCTTAGCTTGTTTGTGCGAGTTAGAAGCAGTTTGATCAACCGGTATGGTGAAACATGTGTTCATAACTCCTCTCCTTCAATTAGTAATAGAGATCACCAAAAAACCAAAATATTCTCAACGTTTGTAAATTCACTCATCGTTATCTTCTCCTTCAAGTGCATCCAGAATGGGACATTCGCCGGTGGGGCCTTTCCCGTGGCAAGCTATAGATAGTTTTGTCAGCGCCTGCTTCATGCGGCCCAGGTCTTCAATCTTTTTCTCTATATCGCTTATCTTGGTCTCCGCTAACTCTTTTACGTCCTCACAGTTTGTATCCGGATCAACCCGCAATGAAAAAAGTTCCAATATTTCATTAAGTGTGAAGCCCAATTCCTTAGCGCTTTTGATGAATTGGATACGCTTTACATCTTCATTTGAGTAAATGCGATACCCCGAGTCCCGCCGGGGTGGTTCCGGCAGTAGCTCTCGTCTCTCATAATAGCGGACTGTTTCAACATTCACCTGCGTCTTTTTGGCTAACTGGCCTATCGTTAAAGTTTTCAATTTCGTCTCCATAATAGCTTATACAGTCTTTATCTAGGTACGGGGTTCCATATTTTTTTATATTTTAATTCTTTTCGAATTTTTACCTGATGCATGTGGCTTAATCGGTGAGTCAGAGATACTTGTGGGTCTAGTATATTTATAATTTTTCCATGAAAGGGTAGAAATTCCTTGGTTTATACCATATAACTAATATCAGATGAGCTCGTCGGATAGGCGTAGATCATTTTTTTGATTTCGTCTGAACCAAGTCCATTACGCATGACAATTGCAAAGAGGTTTATTACTTCTTCAGCATGAGGGCCTAACAGGTGAGCTCCGAGAATGCGATTACTGCTTTCTTCAATTAAAGTCTTGAAGGCGGAGCATTTCGCTGCAACTCTACGAGAGGAGTACCAACCGGATGTATCCTGGTGATTGGTTTTGAACTTTAAGCCCTTATCCTTTGCTGTTTGTTCAGTCAATCCTACTGACGCCAGGGGTGGAATTGTAAAAACTACTGACGGTACACCTGTATAATCCGGTGTTATTTGATTGCCTTTTAACAGGTTTCTTGCCGCAACATGTCCTTCCAAACCGGCGACAGGCGTCAGTGGCAGCCCCTTGGTAGCTGCCGCGTCACCTGCGGCATATACAGCGGGATTGGATTCACTTTGCAGGTATTCATTGACCATGATTCCTTTTTTCTTGTCGCTTTTTATGCCTGCATTTTCCAGTTCCAGATCTTCAATCTCCGGTACTCGTCCCGCACCATGCACGACCATATCAGCTTTGAGCCTGTTTCCTTCAAAACCTTCAGATGTAGACACAACCAAATTCCCGGCTTCTTTTTCGATGGCTGTTACAGCAGTATTTAACCGAACATCGACGCCAATATCCCTGGTTGCTTGCACTAATTGATTGACCAAATCAGGATCAAACCCTTTGAGGGGACGATCACTTCTGTGGAGAATACAAACTTGAGCGCCAGCACGTGATGCTATATGAGCGAATTCGAAAGAAATAAAACCTCCTCCTATAAAAACAATTCTTTGTGGGAGACTCCGGATTTCCAGAAATTGGTCACTCATGGTAATGTATTCTTCACCAGATATATTCAACTTAACGGGCATTGCCCCCGATGCAATTAACACATGCCGCCCAATTAACGTATCCTCTCCCACTTTTAATGTAGTCTGCCCATCGAATCGGACCCGACCATGGAATATGTCGATCCCAGACTCTAAAAATCCCTTCTCGCTGTCCCCCGGAACAGGATCAGTGAACGTTCGTTTAAAGCGCATTAATTCCGACCACTGAATCACATTACCATTTTGAACAACTCCTTTTTCCGCCATCCGATTTTGCCAGTCAATCAGTTCGGCGGCACCAACGAGCACTTTCTTCGGGTCGCAGCCTCGCACCGCACAGGTGCCCCCGAAGGGGTGGTAATCGATGACCGCCACTTCCCATCCGGCCGATCGGCACTCGTAAGCTGCTGTAGATCCCGCCGCGCCGGTCCCAATCACTATGAGATCATATTTCTTGTCCAAATACGCTTCCTTTCGCTGTTCAAAATAAAAAACCTAAGCACACCTTCTCAATTCATTTTAACTTTTCTCAGGTCTAACAGAACCTCCTTCATGATCAAGAACGGCGCCCTCATTTGGTATGGTGCCTTCCAAACGTTTAATGTAAAAATCAGGGTCCTTCAGGAACTCTTCTTGGCAATACGGACAACCACAATAGTGCACTTCCTGCTTGGCATATTCGAATGTAAATGCCGACTGTGGTGGTTTTTCCGCCAAACAGGTTGGGCACACAACTAAATCCTTCGTACGTTGCAGGTGTTGTTCCGGGTCGGCAGTAAAAAGATCCGTGCAGCCCTGGCAACAGAAGTAGTATTCTTTGCCGTCATAGCTGTAAGTAGTCGCCTTATCGTTGCTGATTCCTAGCCGAACCAGCGAACAACCACATGTTGGACAAATAAGTGTTTTCATTTAATTACAATTCCTTTGCTGTCCTTGAGGTTAATGAATTATAAAACACATTTGAATGTTCATTTTTCCTCGCTTACCTCAAACTCTTCTATCCAAAGGCTCAAAGGCAATTCTTTATTATAGTTAACCTGGCCTGAAATGATAAAATTCTTTTTACCCGCCTTGAATGCCTCTCGTAATTTGGGCAACAAATCGGCCTTTTCAGCTTGTTCCTCCTCTTTGTCTAACTTTTTTGGTGGCGGTGAAACCGGTAGGAATATCTGCCCGGAACCGGGTATTTTAAAAGCCAGATCTGAAACCTGGGCAGTTTCCTTCACATTGTTGGCAACAATCTCACCTATTGCCTTAATGTGAATATCCTGGGGTGAAAAATTTGCCTCTTTTACTGTTTCTTTAAGTTTCACCGGGTTGAGAATCTCTCCTGGTTTTAAGATAATTAAAGCATTTTGATGTTCTAAACTAACTTCCACATCCTGAACGCCTTCCAGGCGTTTTAGGGCAACCTGCACCCTTTCTGCTCAGCCACCTCAGGTCATTCCGGGTATACCGATATATACCTCTTGTATCTGTGCCTGAGAAATGAGTGGAAGATTTAAAATCAACAGGGTTGTGCTGATCATGCCTAATAGAATTCTTCTTAACATTTTATCTCCTTTTTTTGATTTTCATAATACAAAGGCTTTCACAATGACATCCACAGATGGAACGCCTTTAAATTTTCCTTCGTCATCAAGGTAAAGGCGGCAACAATCCGCCCCGTAAGATTCAATGGCTCCTGCGACGTCTTGCCCATTGACTAAAATTGTCGGTGAACCGTACTTTTTAACATAGGCTGGACTTTTTTCGTCTGCACGATCCCATTCTAACCATGACGGCGTAACCCCTGCTTGTTTGTGTGCAAGTTGTAATTGTAATCTGGCTTCATTTACATTAGGACAATCACTATCGAAGATCAATTCGACTTTCATTATGAACTCTCCTTAATATTGCATTACTATTTATTATTATACATAAATCCCAATTTTGCAGTTTTATAGAATCAGTCTCCGGAATCAGCTTTTTTCGCCTTGTAACCCATTTTATTGATAGCGTCAATTACATCCTGCTCACTCACTTTTTCAGGATCCACTGTCACCTCGGCTGTGCCATCGGCAAAACTGGCTTTGACTTCTTTTACGCCATCGAGCTTATTGACTGCCATTTTAACATTGATCTCACAACCTGCGCATGTCATACCTTCCACGTCACAAGTAATAACTTTGGTCGAGGTGTTATCAACCTTTGCAGTCAACTCCTGTTCGGAATTTTTACCCGAGCAGCCGAATACTGCTAACAATCCGAGCAATACAAATACTAATATAAGATTCCGTTTCATGATTAATTCTCCTTTTAGATATTGTCTATTTTTTTTTGGTTTTGGATTTTCATTTATAAAGGTAAATAGGGCAAAATGTATGGAAATGCGACAAGAATTATTGCTATGAGCGCCACGATCCATAACATCGAGCGCTGGTTTCGCCGGCTCTGTGGTGTCTGGCAAACTTCCCCCGGCGCACATTCAACATCTCGTTGAGATCGATAGGCGAAGTAAAATCCAACAGCTAAAAAAACCACCGTAATACCGATGAAAAAAGGCCGGTAGGGTTCAAGGGCAATCGCAAACGCTGCACCTCCGATTCCCAAAAATGTGAGGACCAATGGTCCAAAACAGCATGCCGAAGCAAGAACCCCTGTGACGATAGTGCCACCATTAATCATCGAATTTTTCATGATTCAGTCTCCTGCTAATCATCAATTTCAAAAAGTTCAACCAACAAATCATTAAATATTCCGGGCATCATTTGATAATAAATAGTTGGCCCTTCACGGCGCTGTTGAATAACGCCTCTATCGCGTAATTTACGGAGTTGGTGGGATATTGCAGATACTCCCATTCCCATTATATCGGCCATGTCACAAACGCAAAGCTCGTCACTTTGAACAAGAAGAAACAACATTTTTAATCTGGTTGCATTTCCAGCCATATTCAAAAGATCAGCAAGTTTATCCAGGTCATCTTTTTGTAGCAATTGCTTTCTGAGGGATTGTAGTTTTTCTATATCTACTAGTTGTCGTGTACATGTTTCAGTTGTCAGCTCTTTCACTTGATATCCATTTCGTTATTTGAGCAATTGTTCAAATAGTGAAACAATTAATAAACCGTTTTATTCCCGGGGTTATTTAAAAATTTTGTGAAAATTGCTTTTGTTGGAACCGCAGTCACTCTGTCATTAATAGTCATTCAGTCATTAAGTCAATGACCAATTGTTTCAGACAAAAACCAGACATTTTGAAATCAGAATTTTACAATTCATTTATGTGAAACACACATTATTTTGAATCATTCCACTAGTTTTTTTCATCCTCCCCTTCTTTTTCAGGCAATTCCGGCTCCCGTAAATCCGCTAATTTATCGTTCCACAAATCAGCCGAAATTATGGCAAAATTGCGATTATACCCATAAAACAACTCCTTACCCGAATGGGTAGAGTACAGAATTTAACTACCGTCTGGGACCACTTGGTAATCCCGGAAGCCGGTTCCGCCTGCGGGAGAAGTCACTTCTGATCGTCCAGCACCAGCGATCCCAGAATCGACCAGGCGAAATCGAGCTGCAGCTTGCCAGCAAAGATGGCGTCATTGCGGGACAGGTAGAAGTCGGGAGCGTAGGGCTTCTCACGACCGCCCTTTTTGTAGTTTATGGTGGGGTTGTACACCACAAAGCCATGGCAGGTCATACAGTTGCTCTGGACCCCGTAGCGGTTGGTGATGGAGTCCGGGGTAGCGGCGTTGATGGTGCGGAATTCCTGGAATGTTCCAGGATCGAACCCAGCCTCCAGGTGCGGGTTGTAGCCGATGACCGGAGTCCCAACGTCCTGGCCGTCGTTTACAGGCTGCGCCGGCGCCACCATGCTGTAGGCGGGTGCCATGGCATAATGCGCGGCACCATCAACCAGAGCGGACAGCGGCCGGGCGGCGGCAATGGTACTCGAGCTGGGTGTTTTCGGGGCGGTTGTATCAGCAGTCCACCAGAACGTTTGCCACACCCAACGCAGGATCTCGCGGCTGGTGACGTGCATGCCAACCAGAATCGCGAAGTCGCCCGCGGAGATGTTGACGCCGAGCTGTTCGGTCAGGTAATCGGCGTCGGCTTCGGAGACCTCGTTGTAAATAAAGTTTTCCAGGTAGAAGGTGTTGGTTGCGTTCCGATCACCACAACCGACATCGATCGAGGAGCCCCCGGCACCGCTTCCGTTGATGTCGATGTAGACGCACGCGTTCCAAACCGTCTCCCCAAAGGTCTTCGCCGGAACCGGTGTTCCCGGCCATCCGGGCATCGTGTAGATTCCGTCTTGCACGTTTGCCGGAATCACCTTGTAGACGGGCTTGATCGTGATCGAGTTGTTGGGGAAATCCGGTATCTCTGTGTAGCCGTTGGCCAGGTAGGCGTTTAATGTGCTCTGCAGGAACAGCTTGTTGGTAATGGCGTGCTGGGCGGCGGGCGGGTTGTAAGCAATCGACACGAAGATGTTGGTGTCGGCGCCACCGGCCGGCTGGGTTGTTACCAGCGCCTGGTTGGTAAATTGAAGCGGACGCCCCAGATCGAGGCGGCGCTGCGGCTGCGGCTTGACTTCCTCCTGCTCCCCCAGGCCGCTCTGGATGCGGAAGATCATGTTGTTCGGCGTTGCCCAGGTCTCGAAGGCGCGCGCGGGGGTTCCGTCGATCTGGCCGACAACCTGAGTCAATCCCGCCCAGATACCCCAGGCATGTTTGTAGATCTCCTGCGAATTGCCTGCATAAATCCACTGGTTGATGGTGGTCTCAGCCTCGGGGAACTCGATCCCGGCACTGGTGACCGGCAGATCCGGGATGCACATCAGGTTACCGTCGATGTTGCCAATATCACCCCGATTCACAATCGATGCGAGGCAGCCCTCCACGTTGGACAGGGAGGTGGACTGCACGCTACCGTCGATCTTCTGACACGAAGCCGTCAGCACGTCGTCGCTACCAAGCGATGCGCCACTGCAGGTGAGCTGATAAGAACCCGGAGGTAGGTTGCCGTTTGCTGTGGTCGTCTCTTGGTCAGCCGACTGAGCACAGCCAGCCAAACTAACCGCTAAGAACATGGCCGCAATCGCGAAGAACCGTAGCGGTGGGAAGTGGGGACCAGGCGATCCTTGTTCGCCGTCATTTCCAGGGTTAATCAAGTAGTTGCTCATAGTTTTCTCCTTTTTTTGGTCTTTTCATGTCTGTCTACACCTCCCAGCATTGGGAAGAGAGGGTTTTCGGGCTGCATATCGCGGCATCAGTGATCCATTCATGATACTCGCGAAAGCGAGGTTCGTGAACTTCCAGGCGACTGCACAGGCATCGAGAAAAACGTTGGGACTCTCCGTGGTTCATCGATCTCCATAGGCCTACCGTAACTATGTCGATGTCGAAGCTCCTGAAAGTGATGCTCTCGGGCTGCTTATATTAAGCCGTCCAACTATTAAATGTCTTTGCGAAAACGAGTGTTATGTTATTCATAATTATGAAACCCTATAGTCAACCCAACAAAAATATAATTTCAGATTCGAAGATTTATATTATAAATTTATCCCATAAATTCCCTTAAATTAAGAAGGATAAATTATGTTTTCAGGGAGATGACAAAAATATAAAATGTTTTCTTCCAATTTTCAACAAAATATTCATTGCAATCAAAATTGCTTTAGGGGGTGGGATAAATCAACATAGGACGGCTACGTTTTTAAATTGTTAGTTACCGTCAGCCATAAATGAGATGACTGAATGACTATTAATGACAAAGTGATTTAGACAGCAAATTAAGCATAATGGTTGTCTTTTGGATATTGCGATGATAATAGGAATCGTTTAACCAGGCAATTTTAACACATTAATTTTCTTCCTCCTTTTCATCCTCCCCTTCCTTCTCCGGCAATTCCGGCTGCCCTAAATCCGGTAATTTATCATCCCACAAATAATGGTTAAACCAGGCAAGGTTGTGCCACATCACAGCACGTTGCGATTTGGGTTTGTTGATACCATGGCCGAATCCTTTGTACACGACCATCTCCACCGGCACACCACGATCCACTAATCCCTGCCGCAATTCGTAAGCGTTGGGAATCGGAACCCGCCTGTCATTCTCACCATGTTGGATCAAAGTTGGTGTTTTGGCCTTTTTGATGTAAGACATCGGCGAGGTTTTTTGATAGACTTCCGGATCGTCCACCGGATCGTCACCCAGGTAATTGACGGTAAATGGCGTTATGTCGGTATTGTAATAGTATGAGGCCCAATTGGATAAACCAGCTCCCACAGAAATGGCGGCAAAGCGATCCGATGATGTCGTCAAAAATGCCGAGATGTAGCCACCCTGGCTCCAGCCCATACTGACTACTTTGTCCGAATCGACCCAGCCTTTGCCGATTAAAAAATCAACACCGGAAATCACATCCCAGGCATCACCAACGCCAAGGTTCCGTTTGTTGAGTAATCGAAATTCCTCACCATAACCTGCACTTCCACGGTAATTTACCCGCAATATCAAAGCGCCCCGCGCCACCCAGATATCGATTGGATAGTAACTCGTTCCCCGGGACAATAGTCCCGGTCGGTCAACACCTGTTGGACCACCATGAATCATACACAGAAGCGGATATTTTTTATCCGGATCAAAATTCTGGGGTTTGGTCAATACGCCTTCTATGGTTGTGCCGTCTTTGCTTTTCCATGAAATCACTTCATTTTTACCCAATATAAATTGAGTGGTTTGACACTGGTCATATTGGTTAATTTGTTCGGCGAGAATTTACGAGAAGAAGAAATGAACACTTCACGCATTGAGGCGGGGGCATCGGATGAAAAAGCGAATTGCTTACCGTCTTTTGTAAATGAAAAGGAGCTTGCCATTAATTCATTCGGTCCCGACACTCGTTTGGTTTTCATGGATTTGGGATCTAAGACAAAAAGATGCGACGCCGTTTTTTGTAATGCCGAAAAGTAGATGCCGTTTTTGTTCCATGTGACGAACCCGGGATTTTCATCAAAATTTGCCGTGACAATTTTTGCATCGCCACCATCAGCCGGAATGATGGCAAAATTGCGATTATAGCCGTAAAACACGTCGCTTTGCTCCTCGCGATGACACTACACACTTTTGGACTGCCTACGCAAACACTAATTCCCAGCCGCCGCCAAAGCAAACAACAAATCCACATAACTCTTCTCGATTTCCGCCAGTCCGGCAACACTGGATCCTTCTGTCGGTTCGATGACCATGTACTCATTGGGAGCATGAGCGCCAGAGCCATGGCCGAGTCCGTTAAAAACCAGCGGCAAACCAAGACGTTCCGTAAACTGGTAGAACGGCGCACTGACGGCCAGTCGCGGCCAAACCTCTTTGGTAGTGCGCCATTTATTAAAGACGCCGATCGCCGCTTGCACAAGGGGCGCTTCAACGGATGTCTGGGCCGCAGGATAACCGGAAAGTTTCCGTAATTCAATATCGCCGAAGCCGTGTTTGTCAAGATGAGCTCGAACCAACCCCTTCAGGAGTTCAAGGTTCTCCGAAGGTGTTCCGAGTAGTGCTGTTGGAGCAGGGCACTACAAGGTTCCGAAATCCGCGATTGCATCATCTGGTTTGGGCGATGAAAATGAAGGAAAGCTAGCGGTGTCAGAGAATGCAGTACTTTTAAAAGAACGCATATGACGAGGATTACACCATACATATTGTTGTGCAAGTCCCTTGCTGGCGGCTCAACATATCAACCAAGTGTGGCTACGCCAAACCGGTAGGTATTCATGCCCATATACATGGTTTTCCCATCCTTGCCATTGAGGAAACTGTTCGGATAAGCACTCAGCGGGAATTCCTGCAAGTCTCCATCAGGTGTGATGCGACCCACGAAGGAAGAAACGCCCAGACTTTGCCATGCGTTGCCGCTGAACCAGACGTTGCCATCGGGCCCCACATGGGGCGGATAGGGTATGGCTCCAGTCAACTGTCGCTCGTTCACGTTCCCTTGCAGGTCGATTATGGCCAGGTAATAACTCAGCTGGCCGACGTACAATTTGTCATCCGTGCCGAACACCAAGCCCATCGAATTGTCGTTGATGTCGTAAAGAGATACTCGACCATCCTGAGTGACGTTCCCCACCTTCGCGGAGTTCTGACAACCAAACCAAACATTGCCATCGGGGCCATTCAGCAAGTTGAAGGCTCCGGCGCCCCCGATGTCATATTCTTCCACATTACCTTGGGGAGTCACTCTTCCGATGACATAATCCGTACAGAACCAGACGGAGCCGTCCGGACCGACGAGTAAGCTTCCTGAACCGACCATGGCCTTGACATTCCATTCGGTGACCTCGTCGCCGGGTAGAGCAAGCCGGCCGACCTTGGGACCGTTTTCGCCGAACCAGATGCTGCCGTCGTTCGGCCCAATGATCGGACTGTTGGTACCGTAGCTCGTTGTGAACTCCGTGATCTTCCCATCGGGTGTGGCCCGTCCGATCTTTCCACCACTGTCGCTGAAGTAGATATTCTTGTCCGGACCCAGGAGCACATCATTGGTCCAGCCGGCCGTAGAGTAAGTAGTTACGGTACAATCCATTGTGCTGCGCCCGATCAAGCCCGGCCCACCGCTAATACCGAACCAAACATGACCGTCGTCATCGGCGATGATTTCCTGGGCCGCCCCGGAGGTGCTCCCACATTGCCGAATCATTTTCTCGTTGATGATAAACTCACCCACAGCGCTCCCGTCCGAGAACCATACGTTGCCATTAGCGGCGAAAATCGGGTCAACGGTGGTTCCGTAGGTCTTGTAGAAATCAAACGTCACTCCGTATATGGAAGACGAATGCTGATCTTGATCAGAAACCGATGCGGGGAGAGGCTCGGCGCGCATATGGGAACCTGCGAGGCTATTCAGCAGAATATCGGCAAACCGGCGTTGATTTCGTGAAGGCATAGTTTTTCTCCTTTGGTTTATTGTGAAGGATGCAATCCAATCTGTTCTTGGGCCTCTATCTCTGCAATCAAGGCCGCAGAACTATTAAATATCTTTGCGAAAACGGTGTTATCTTATTTATAATCATGAAACCCTTTAGACTACCCAACAACAATATAATTCTTAGATTTGAAGATTTATATGGTTAATTTATCCCATAAATTCCCTTGAATCCCGGAGGATAAATTATGTTTCTTTAGGGGAGATAACCGAAATGTAAAACATTTTTCAGCGATTTGCAACCAAATATTTATGCACATTGCTTTTTTCGCGCACACGCGACGGAGCTCCATTCCACCCTGAAAACAAGTATTGGACCTCTATTTTGAGGCTATCTTTTTTTCAATGCGTTGATCTGATTGTTGCCCAACTAGAATTTTGGCTGTCGATGCACATGCTTTGATCATTATAAAAACAGTCCTGAATAGTAGAAACTTAAGAACTTCATAAGTTGATTTTCCTGATTCTAAACGGTTGGTGAAAAGTAAACTACTGCGCCGCCGCCAAAGCAAACAACAAATCCACATAACTTTTCTCGATTTCCGCCAGTCCGGCAATACTGGAACCTTCCGCCGGTTCGATGACCATGTACTCGTTTGGAGCATGAGCTCCGGAGCCATGGCCAAGTCCGTTAAAAACCAGCGGTAATCCGAGTCGATCCGTAAACTGATAGAACGGCGCACTGCCGGCCAGTCGCGGCCAGACCTCTTTGGTGCTACGCCATTTATTAAAGACGCCGATCGCTGCTTGCACAAGGGGCGCTTCAACGGATGTTTGAGCAGCAGGATAACTGGAAAGTTTCCGTAATTCAATATCGGCGAAGCCATGTTTATCAAGATGAGCTCGAACCAGCTCCAGGGAATGATCCGGATCTACATTTGGCGGCAACCTGGAATCGACCTTCGCTGTTGCCTTATGCGGCAGGATGGTCTTTACACCTTCTCCGGTGTAGCCACCCCAGATGCCATCAACATTGAGTGTCACTTCGTAAAGGTAACGCAGAAGCGCATCTTCTTTGCTAATGCCATCAATCCACTTCTCGACATTGAGCAGCTTCTTGATCCCTGCTTCATCCCAATTCTTCAGCGCGCCATTGATGAGGCGCTGCTCTTCTTCGGTGGGGGGACGAACGTCATCGTAATAGCCTTCGATTAGGATGGTATTGCCGTCAGGTGTGGTCATGGACGCCAGTGCCTGGGCCAGGCGCAAAACCGGTGCATCCACCAGCGCTTTGTAAGAGCCATGAATCTCGGAATATGTCGGACCGCCCCAGTTGCCGCCTTTAGCTTCCATTTCAAAATAGAGGATTCCTTTTACTCCCATACTCAGGCGGATTTCGCCGGTTAAACTTTGGGAATTAAAGGGAAAGAAAACTCCGTCGGCAGTGCGCAGGCGTTCCTCGAAATGGTCAACCAGTTCCGGGTAATTAGGCGAACCCAGCTCTTCTTCTCCCTCTGCCAAAATCATCAGGTTTACTGGTAAACTACCGGTTACAGCAATGATGGACTCCACTGCATTCAGAAACGCCCGCTCAGGTCCTTTTTGATTTGTCGCTCCCCGCCCCATGAGCACTTTGCCAAAATCCTTTTCTACAAGGTTAGCGGCAAAAGGAGGAGATTCCCAATCTTCTGGGTTTACCGGTTGGACATCGTACATCATGTAGATCATCAGTGTTTTAGCCGCTCCAGCATCATAATAGCCCCACACTCCCGGATGTCCGGATGTGGCTACGACTTCAGTTTCGGTAAAACCCATCTCAGCCAGGTCGTTTTTTACCATTCGCGCCATTTCCTGGATGCCATTGTTCTGGGCGCTAATCGATGGCTGACGAATCCAGCGCTGTAGCTTTGCCAGGTGTCCGTCCAGGTTGTTGTCAATGTAGGAATAAACATGGTTGTGCTCACCACCGTAGGGCGCAATGGTCGATGGATCGAAGGCTTCGTCTATAGATAGAGAAAACTGTGGGCGCTGTTGAGTGCTGTCCGGAGCACAACTAATCGCTATAAGTAAAACAAGTAAAAAGAATAAGTAAAAATGTCTGAACATTTGTTTTCTTAACATCTTGGCCTCCATTTTTTCCATTCTCAATTAACCATTGTAGAATCCGTAGCAATCGGTGTAGTTTCAATCACCGTTTTCAAATTGTCACATATTCCTTGTGAATTAGCTCCCAATGCACCTCTCATTAAAGCGAATAAGGATTTCCATAAGATATTTCTGCCCTCAACCAGATTGGTGGCTTTGATTTCTGTTCTACCGTTTTGCTCAACAAACGTGATATCCGTATCAACAAACATGACATCGTTCTCTAGTTTGAATGCAAATAATTCATTTTCCTTAAAGGCGGTCATCGTCTCTGTCATTTCCATTAATTCTCCGCCTTGTTCGATAACCAGTTTCCACTTGCTGCCCACTTCATTGGGATTACCGCTAATGTTCTCGATGCTTTTAAACCCGGTCATCCATTCGCCCATACAGGTATCATCTGTGAAGACAGCCCATGCATGCTCCGCTGGCGCGTTCACTTCAATCTTTGAAACATAAGTAAAGGTTGGCACAAACACACCGATCAAAATAAAAAGGATGGTCAACAAAACGATAAATTCCAGCAATCCATTTAAGGACCTTCATGTGATTTCTCCTTTTGTATTGGCACTTGCTATTGTTGCTTGGTTTGCATAGCAGTCGCAACACCAGAAAGACGTCACTTACACAGTGATCGTTTTTTCCTAAGTTATCATCGAATACTAACTCATGTAAATTACACTGGACTATTTACAACATTTGCTTAGGATATTCAACAGTTTTTTGAGTTAAAATTAAAATGAGGTTATAAAAGAACATTAATTATTATATAGATGGTAGGATTGCAATTCTATCGAATACATTTAAAAAGCTCATTTGGCTTACAATTTTAGTTCAACATGGAAATTTTGTCTTTTCACATTAGCATTTTAATACCTTTGAAAATTCTATTTGAATTTTCTATATTTGATAATCTTTAACTAAACAGGTTTTAGCCATTACATCGTTCAAAAATATCATTATTTTACAATGGGAAAAACTTACTTCCCGAATAAAAAACAGGAATGATCAAATCAATCTGCCAATCGTTATTGGCGGGAATAAAAAAATATTAATCTGCTTGCCGGAAAACAATATAGATAAAGTCTCCTGCCAAACCATTATTTTGAAATATCAAACATTATTTCTTGGCCACCCTATTCAGTTTTGTGCTTTATCTGAATTCGCTCCCTTTGTACAATCATCATGCAATTGTTTGTTTTATTCCTACTCCTCTTTATCTTTTCCGAATAGACTTGAAGATTCAATTAAGCAAGTATTATTAGCGACTCAATATCAGCTGGCAATAGATCTGAATCAACATTTTTCTTTGGCTGCGGCCATAATTTGTAAAACTACAGGCGCTCTTACCCGTATTTCTTTTGCGAAACCAAACGATCGTCTGTTTTACAATGTATTATTGGATCCTGGGCTTTCGGGATTAGCTATTCAAAACAAGCTTGAAATTATGAGGCATTATTTGCAATCAATTATACAAATCAAACAATAAGCAGATTGATAAATCGACAACTATGGATTTGAAAGAAAAATTTTCCGATTTACAAAAAAAGTATGAGGAAGTAGAGATTGCTAATCGTTCCTTGAATGGAAAACTTTCCGAAATGTTCATCCTCTATAACTTAACACGTATTTTGGGTACCACATTTGATTTAAACCGTATACTGACAAACATTTTCAAAGTCTTTAACAAATCTTTGCCAATAAAATATGCATCCTTATATTTGCTGGATTCGATTGCAAATTCATTGGATCTAAACCAAACTTATGGCTGCTCATTTAAAAATGATGGCAATGTGATCTTTCCTTCGAATGATATTCTCGAAAAGGTTATGTTAAACCAAAACGGAATTTCGATCGATTCACTAACAATTACCGAGCTGACTGACATCCAGATAGCGGACAACTATTCTATTGAATTCCCATTACATTATACCGGTTTTCCTCTTAATCCCAATGGACAGAAAACAATCGGAACGTTAAATTTTTTCCGGAATGGCACCCAAAAATTTTCCGAACAGGAAATCGATTTTCTCAGTCGGGTTTCTTTTGAAGTTAGCAATACATTGGATAAGATTATCATCTATACAAAAACTCGTGAGGATACCTACCTGGATCATTTAACTGGCGCTTACAACAGAAGATATTTTAACCAGCGCTTTCCTATTGAATTTAAAAGAGCCGAACGGTATAAAAGAAACTTGTCATTATTAATGATTGACATCGATCATTTCAAATCTAAAAATGATCAGTATGGTCATTTAATTGGGGATGACATTCTTAAAAACCTGGTACAAATCACAAAAGAGCAATTGAGAAAATCTGATATTCTAATTCGTTATGGTGGAGAAGAGTTTATTATATTGCTGCCTGAAACCAACATGAGGAATGCAATTATCGTAAGCGAAAAATTAAGGAAATACATCGCGAAAAATCTTTCTTTAATGAGCAACTTAAAAAATGAAGCAATAACCATTTCCGGTGGTGTTTCCAACTATCCGTCTGAAGCTTACTCTGCGGAAAGTCTTGTAGAAATGGCAGACAAACAGCTATTCGAAGCAAAGAAAAAAGGTCGCAATAGAACAGTATATTCCAAAAAAATTCTACCCTGAGAACTTATGTATATTAGCAATAATTCATCGAATTTTATTTATTCAAGTAGGTATCATATCTAATTAACTTTTATCTTATTAATCAAATCATAAGGAAGGAAATATTATGAGAACCACAATGCGAACCATTTTAACATTTGCAACTGTGGCATTTATTTGGTCATGCAGTGCAAGCAAGATGAATTTAACTGAAATGAGCACGAATGGATTCCAGATTAATTATAAACCCAAGGTTGGCTCTGTAGCAAAATACATGATTATTTCAAATTCTGATATTACCCAAAACATGATGGGCCAAGAACAAAATTTTGGCACTAAGTCAGATATGAGTATGAGTTTGAAAGTAAGCGGTGTAACTGAAAACGAGATTAACTATGATGTTACTTTTGGATCTACTAATATCGAATCAAACGCACCCGGGTTAACCGGGATCAGCGATTACAAAGAAAAACTACTTAGTTCCCATGTGAAAATAGCCTCGGATCCTTTCGGTAAAGTAACTAAAATAACCGGCACTGATGAAATAAAAAAGTTGGCCCTGGGCGGTAATATCGATATAATGCTAAAAAATCTATTTTTAATTTTTCCGGAAAAAGCTTTGAAAATCGGGGATAGTTGGCCTCATAAAGAGACAAATACTGTTAAAAGCGGTCCTTTGAACATTGATATCAATTCAAATACTACTTATAAATTTGTTGGTATTGAAACCAAACAAAACACAGAATGCTTACGGTTTGATATTGAAGTTTCGATGAAGCTATCAGGCAAAGGGCAGCAAAACGGGATGGATCTTGAATTTGATGGAGTGGGTGCCGGCACCGGAGTTATTTACTTTGATTATGCAACCGGAGTTTTTGTGAACAGCACTTCAAATTCGAAGACTGAAGGCGTTGTCGCCATACCTTCTCAAGGGATGGACATTCCAATGACAATAATTCAAACCGCTGAAATCAATTTGGTAAAATAACTCAATAATCTGTTTTATTGAATGAGAAACACTTTTTAAGAAAGGATCGCCTGAAAAACAGGTTTTAAAGATAGAGAGCGCAGAGCTTGCCAAGAGAGTTCTGCGTTTTACATTTCAGTTTGATTTTGACATGCATTACCGAAATTTCAAAATTTAAGTTTTAGTTTAGACTGTTTCGATTTCTCGTTCCAAGATATCCAAAACTTTTGAATAGTTGTGAGTGGTTAAGTCCAATTGCACAAAGGAATTCAATTCCAATTTGTTTAAATAGGAATTAATTCTCGCTGCCCTGATTTCTGCAACCCGGGGTTCCGTGTAGGAAAAGAAAAGAATGAGTTCATTTGGGGCTTTGTAAAACGCCGCATCCTGTGGTTGCATTAATTTTTTCACTATTAAAACAATATGGTTAATTTTCTTTTTATTTTCAGAATTATTTTCACCTTGATTCATCGTCGAAAAGCGTAAATGAAGCAATGCATAAGGTTTTTGAGCCAAATTATGCTGAAGTTTTTCCAATCTTAAAAAATTTTCAAAAATACAGCCGTCCAATGCTTGTATTCCATTTTCACTAAGAATCATCTGCAATGCACTTCCGTCCCGTTTATCCGGAACAATTCCAGGCTTCAATGAAAATGAATAGATAATTTGGGCGTTGGCCTCTTCCTCTTTAAATTCCGTTTCACATGACCAACAACGTGCGAAAGACAATCCATTCTTAAATTTAGAATTGCATCTTTCACACATGTTAAAATGAGAAATTCCACTGCCAATTGAATTGTTCTCAGAGTCTTTTAATTGTATGTCCTGGGTGAATATAGGGGAGTTGCATTCCGGGCAAACGGTTCTAATATTTAGTTGATAGGAGCTGCACGAGGGACATGTCTTAACCAGATCATAAATTCGCTTCACCAACCATCCGTCTTTTTCCAATTTTTCTAGAAATTCGATTTGTTGATCAGGATTTAATTCCTTATTTTCCCATTTCGAAAGCAGTTTATAAGAAAACCCAAATTTTGATTGTCCATCCGGCGCTGGTTTAATTGTTTTAATTTTCTTTGTAATCAAATACTCAACAAATAGAGGTTTGCTATTTTTATCACTTGATGCATTAACATTGGAACCATTAGAATTGGAATTGCAAATCCTCAAAGCTGCATTAACTTTTGCTAACAACATGTCCCGGTCAAATGGCTTTGTTAAAAAATCCAAGGCACCTGCTTTCAATGCTTCAAGCTTGATACCCATGTCGCGAATTTCGGATAAAATATAGAAAGGCATTTCGGGATAATGAATGGTGATCTCCTCGCATAATTTTGAACCTGAATAATTTTTTAAGGTCCACTCAAAAATTGCAAGATGTGGGTTTACAGTCTTCCATTCCTTCAAAGCAATTTCACTATCAGCATAGGAGAAGACATCGAACCCAGATTCCTTTAAAACGTTGTTCAGAACGTTTCTGGCATTCATATCCGGTTCAATTATGCTAATCCTTAATTTCATTTTCTTTAATATCCTACAGCTTGCCGGGATAATATCGGGTTTTTAGCGTCTAAACATACCGGCAATGAAAACGACACCTTGAAATATTTTCCATACTCGGAATCAACCCAAATGGATCCACCATGTTTTTTAATAATATATTTTGCGTTATACAAACCGAGCCCGGAACTTTTCATTCCAGACCGGTTCTCAGATTCAATACGGGTAAATTTTTTAAACAAATTCTTCATTTGATTTCTTTCAACACCCTGGCCAGTATTCAGAACACTGATTTCAAAATTATCCTCTTTTCTTATTATCTCAACGATCACATTCCCTCCCTGGTTGGAGTATTTAACAGCATTTGAAAGGAGATTGTTAAAAACAACTCTCATTAACCCGGAATCACTATCAACCATAATACTATCCAGATCAGATTCTACCCATACCTTCAATTCTTTCCGATTATATTGTTCGGTCATTTCTTCCAACACAAATGAAAGAACATCTTTGTGTAAGTCCAACCTCTTTTTGTCAATAACCAGGTCACCTTGTTCAATATTAGCCAAATCCAAATAATTTTTTATCATTTCAATTAATAATCTGCAAGATCGAATAATGACTGATAGGGCTTTCTTTTGTTCGGTTTTTAGTTCTCCAAGCAATTCCTCATCCAGTAACTCAGCGAAACCGAGAATCGAAATCAACGGATTTCTTAATTCATGAGAGACAAATCCCAGCATGTTCAGATATTGTTGATTCATTTGTTCAAGAAGATTATTTTGCTTCTCCAATTTTTTCTTGGTTTTATGTAAATTTTTATTGGACTTCTCAAGATTATGAAATACTTCTGCATTCTCTTTTAAAACTATTGCTTGCGAAGCAAACATAACAAAAGATTTGAGCTTTTCTTTAACAAGCCACTTATCATCCAATTGATCTACATTGACTAAATCGACTCCCGGAATTTCGTCAAATCGATCACTATATTCTTTTAAGATCGTGTCCAACAATTCTTCCAGATCCGTACTTTTTTTAATGAGATCCGTGCTGACATTGTAATTACGGAATAATTCTTCGACCAGCATTTCAGCGTTCAAAGAATTTGAATTTATAATGTCAGCTTTTTTATGTCTTGCTTTTTTCATAATACTTACTGATACTCAATTTAAACCAAGTGTTTGATATACTTTATCAACTAATTTGATCGGACTAAACGGTTTACTAAATACACCTTGTGCATTTGTTTCCCGATATTTTAATTCAGGAATCGGAACAGCTGTGAGAAAAATTACCGATATATCGCGAGTTTTAGAATTATTTTTAATCTGCCGGCAGACTTCCAATCCATCATATTGTCCCGGCATTCGAACATCCAACAATACCAGATCGGGATCTTCATTAGCTATCATGTTCAATGCTCGATCTCCGTCTTCTGCTTCAACCACATTAAAATCATCAACCATTAGTGTTTCTTTAACCAAAGATCTGATTTCCTCTTCATCATCAACAACCAAAATCTTTTTTGAAAAATATCCGTTCATTTTAGAGCCTATTTTTTATTTTTTTTAAATATTAATTTCTTTAGTCTCTCATCAAAGCCGTTAATTCCGAATTCCAATCTGAAAACTTGATGATCAAAACCAAAGATTTCTGTCCACGTATCTGAAATTTCCCGCCATTCCATTCCACAATGTCTTTTGCCAGCGCCAGGTTAATCCCTTGCTTATTTATTTCGTAACCATTTTCGGCGTTCAACTCTTTCTTAAATTTTCCGGCTTTTTCTTCATTTACTTTTGAATTCTTACATTGAATTTCCAATTCGTTTTGCTTCTTCACCAATTTAATCTTCAATTCCGAATCTTGATGAGAACAGAAAACGAAGTTTTTAATGATGTTTTCTATGGCTTTATTAAATAATATTTTGTCTGCTAAAATATAAACATTGTCTGATTTCTTAAATTGAATTTGTATTTTTAACCTATGTGATTCCGAATTAACATTGTCAATGGCACTTTTAATTGTTTCGTTCAATTCAAGCGGAGAAACCTGAGAATCATTTTCCGAAGCTAACGGAGAAAGCCTCATCAGGTCTTCCATTATTTTTTCCAAGTTCTCTCCGGATTCTATTAAAAACCGAAAGTGTGCATTTTCATCTTCGTTTAATTTTGTTTTCAAATCGTTATACAAATAATTTAAAAACCCAAGTAAACCATTTAAAGGAGTTTTAATTTCATTGGAAGCAAAAGTGAATAAACTATTTCTAAGCTTATCCAGGTGTTTGTTTTCCGTAATATCCCGGAGTACAAATACAAAGCCATTTCTTTCTGTCTGCTGGCTTAGGATTTTGGTGACAGTCGCTAGGTAGATTGATTCGTCAAGGGAATTTATTGAAAATTCGAAATTTAGCACCTTAGAATCCGCAGTTTTAAATTGATTGATTTTCTTGTTTAGCTCTTGAATTGGCAGCAAACTAAGAATCGATGATCCTTGAATGTTTTCTGTTTTTTCCCCAATTATATCCTCAAATGCCTTATTAAATTCTGTGACTACCAAATTGTTATCTGCTGCTACCATCGCATCTGAGATGCTGTTTATAATAGCTTTTAGTTTGTCGTGGGTTTCTTCCAAATGTATACGGCGTTCCCGCTCTTTACGGTAAATTTGTGCAAAGTCTTTGCTGTAAGCCAATATTTGTTTTTGCGAGAGGATCAATCTTTCAAACAATTCCTGACGCGTTAAGTTCAACTTGGTAACTTTCAAAACTTGCCTTTCATTCAACTAGAATAGGTAAAGCACTCGGATGTTTTTATTGTTTGCCAAAACAACTTTGTCATTGCGAATCATGATTACTCTCATATTACGAACCCAATCTCCAAGGGCTACCATTTTTCCACTAATTAGTGCGTATTCTTTATCATCACGATAAACCAAACCTTCCAATAAACGTTTGGAAGTCCGCTTATTCGATCCTGAATTAATATTTGATGGCAGAAACGGGTCTCTTAATTCTACATCTATTTCATTCAAATCATTCGAAGCCGCCAATTTACTTCGGTTATTTAACAAACCTTTTATCGTTGGAATTAGGAAATTTGCAATATTCATCTGGCCAAAGTGAATGTTCTCAAATTTATTGTTAAGATCAATTCCACCAAACCATAAACTTATCGCAGCACCTCCCATTGCAATTACCAGTAATTTTACTACATTTTTCATGAGACACTTAGGCAGATAACGCTTCAATCTTCAAAATTATAATAACCAACCTTCAAGGTAAAGATGCACTTTACCCTTATATGTATCTTCGGCAATTTCAGGCTTCAGGTGTACTGTTTTTATTTCAAAAACTGCAAATTCCAATTCAATATGCTTTAAAAATTCAACAATGCATGAAAAGGAAGCATTAAGTTGAACACGATACGCATAACCAACAGGTATCTCTTCCTGTGTTTGTACAGACAGATCTATTAAATCTACCTTTTGCTCTAACCCCATTTTAATGATTCGTTGATAAGCGTCCCTATCATTTTCACATACCCGGAAACTCGGAATTGAATTTATCGGAAGCCAATTAAAAGCCTTATCAAGTTCCTCTAATTTTTGAAAATTATTGTGTGCAAAAACTACTTCATTACGAAGTTGGTCTATTTCTGTGTTGAGATTAATTGTCTTTTTAATAATGGATGTGATTCTGGTTGACATTACATAAGTGGTTACAATGGTTAGTAAGAGGATAAAAACGGTGTTTATCCCCTTCCGGATCCTGGGAAAATATCTGTTAAATTTCGACGTTCGATAATTAACTTTTAGAAGAAACTTTGACATTACTTTCTCGAATGTTAGCAATCAGTTTATAAGATATGAGATCGCTGGTACTATGATCTTCATCAATATTTTTTAATAACAATTGTGAAAAATATCCAGTTGCTGACAACTTATTAAAAAATTCAGTAATGTAATTTCCAGACACGCCTTTGCCTTCTATGATGATGGATATCGGTTCTTTTTGTCTTTTTGATTTTCTCTTTGAGTTTTCTTTCCTAACAACTTTTATTTCAGTAACCCATATCCCGCGGGGAATTTGTTCACTGATCAAAGTAAAAATTGGTGATAATTTTCTGAATGTTGTTCGGGGAATTTCCTTTTTCTGCTTATTGGTCAATAAGAAATTATAATTATTTAATTTTCTAAAACTCGATAGATTACTTTCAATTTCTTTCTTTTGTTCACTTAAACGCAAAAACTCCTGAAATTTTTGATTATAATTGTAAGCCGTTAATACAAAAACAAGAAGTAGTGTAAAAGCTGTAGACAACCCAATTAAACGTACTCTTCTCATAACAGGTTTATCTGTCGATGTGCTTTCAGGAATACTTCTGATCAGATTTAGTTTTTTCCTTTGCTTTGATTGAGTGCCAGCCATAGCTAAAGCTATTGCTTGAGCAAAAATTGGTTTAATATCATGCAGATGATCAAAATTAGTTTTTGCCTTACCCATTGAAAATTGGGTAAGGGGATTCACATTTTGAATTTGTAGGTTCATATTCTGCGAAATAAATTCTTTTAACCAGTTGTAAAGCCCGCCTCCGCCTAATATTTTAATTTGGGAAATTTGAACATCGTATTGATTTCTTAGAATCAATACGATTTCTTTTAACTCATTTTTAAATTCCCTTAAATTTTCTTGAATACCAATCAAAATATTACCAGATCCGATAATATAAGCGTCGTCTTTACAAATCCATTTATTATTCTCATAAGAAATTTGATCGGATTTCAAAAAATCAAATATTCTTTTCCGGGTATGTTGATTAATATTTTGGGGAATAATTGATTTTAATGAGAATCGAAGAGTCTTAAGTTCAAGTATGTTTTGACCAAGTGAAAAAATTAACTGGCTCTTTTTATAACCAATATTTAAAAATAAACTATATTCCTCTTTTGAAGAATTCTGCAGTAGTGGAATTGTCAGGTTCTCTATTTCAAGCCTTTTCGGAAATCCTTTTAATGCTTTTCTTGGACTCCATTCATTTTTTACAAACTCTTCAGTAACATCAAGATTATATTTTTGAATGTCCAAATTACACTCAAGCTGTTTTTTTTTGCGAATATAATTTAGAATTTTACTCAACATTGATTTATTTGTTGGATTCATCATAACCATTTCGGATGGTAAACCAACAGTAATTTTAGCACCGTAAAAATTAATTTTTTTCAACCTATACTGAATCATTTTTGTTAAGTTTTTTGCTGAAGAAAAAATCGGGAGCTCAAAAAACAGTATATGAGTAAGTTCATATTTTGACTCCAACTTCCTTAGCCCGATAAGTTTAACGGAATGCGTCCCCCAATCTAATCCAAAACTAAGATCCCTATGTTTTCCAAAGATTCTTTTTAAAAACCCTATCACCAATTTATCTAACCCTTTGTTATAAAGATTATCTTATTACAACTAAACATTGCACTTGAATTTCGAATAATCTGTTAAAGATCAACGGCTAATAGTAAGCATAATAATTTGTGAAGAATTTCCTATTCAGGTTGGCTATAAGGAAACCAGTTTTCGTTTGAAACAACCACCCGCCTGTGGCGGTCGAATCATCTGCAGTTTTCAGCTTAAATTCCAATAACGTTTTAGACTCGCTTGAATCAAGTTTGACAGTATACAAATTTGAAATTGGCTCAATGGGAAATTCCGGAAGATACGGACCGAACCTGTTTTCGCGATCCCTTAATTTAGCGGGTTTTCCGTAGTCGTTAGTATACCATAGCAACTGGCTAAGTAATATGCTTAAATCGCCATTCTTGTTATAATCATTTTCAGAGCACGGATAATGGCCATGATCGAGAAAGTAATTGTAAATAGCCAGCCGAAATTCTTTTGCGGATTTTTGAAGATGGACCTCATTTGTTTGTTGGTTTTGGTTTGAGATTTTCATAAATGCCATACAACACAGCAAAACTAAAATTCCTGCAATAAATAGAATCTCAATAAATGAAATTCCTTTTTCTTCTGATATTAAGTTCATACTTCAGTATATTTTAGTTTTAATCCGGATTGGGTAGAGTAAAGATAAAGGTGGAGCCCTTCTTTGGCTCACTTTCTACCCATATTGCGCCCTCATATTCTTCAATAATTTGTTTACAAAGCCATAACCCAAGACCGCTGCCACTGGGTTTGGTACTAGGGTCTTCCCGGAGCTGTTTAAATTTTTCGAATACGATCTTCCTGGATTCTTTGGGTATACCTATTCCTTCATCTTTGATGGAAATTTTTAAATAATTACCTCTATCTTTCATGCCATTACTTTTCATTTTCTCTGCCCATATTTTTATTTTTCCTCCTTCAGGACTAAATTTTATGGCATTCCCAATTAAATTTACAAACACCTGAATGAGCCGTTTTTCATCACTTAAGACAATTTGATCACCATTTAAATCGGTTTCAAATATTATATTTTTTGCACCGGCTATAGCCTGCAATACGAAAAAAGATTTCTTAAACACAGAATTGATATTGACGAACCCGATTTCTGAATTGATTTCACCCCTGTTTATTTTACTGATGTCTAATAGTTCTTCGATTAATTGGATCAACCGATCCGATTCTTTATCGATAATATCAAGGAATTCTCTTTGACTTTTGGCATCACAATTTTCAATATCTTTTAAAATACCTGTAAAAGATTTGATTGAGGTTAAAGGCGTTCTTAATTCATGAGAAACAGTCGAAATAAATTCATCTTTCAATTGATCTAACTGACGCAACTGGGTCAACTCCTGTTGCTCTGTCAAATCGCGGCAAACTGCAATAGCGCCAATTCTTTCACCTTCATCATTTTTAAGAATAGTGGCATGCATTTCCATCGAAAATCGTTTTTTGCTTATTGGATTTCGATAAGAAAATTCATCTTGGTTCTCACCTTTTGTAAAAGTCAAATCAAACAGTTGATCTAAAAATTCAACAAATTCCTGTTCAAAAAATTCATAATATCGCGATCCAATCGCTGTGTTGTGTTGAACGCCTAAAATTTCGACTGCTGCAGAATTGAAGAGTGAAATCTTTTTATCAAGATCAATCGCTATAATTCCTTCTCCAACACTCTCGATCGAATTTTCCATAAATGATTTCATACTGGATAGCACATAACTTTTTGTAGCCATTTCTTCATACAAGCGTGCATTGTCAAAAGCCACCGCAGCTTGCGATCCGATTAATGTCAGTAGATCGGAGTTGTTAGATGTTAGATCTTTTGTATTTATTTTAAGGAAAACGACCAACGCGCCAATTATTTTTTTGCCGGTTAATAATGGAATAATGAGTAACGGATGATTACTTGCAACATCATCATCTGGTGGTAATAATGATACTGTATCAGATTCACTAACCCATTTCAAATATCCGGAGCGTTCCAACCAACGAAGATGTTTATCAAGTTTGCCATTTAATTTATATTCTTTTTTTAGATGATAATGATCTGCAAATTTCTCTTTTTCAAGTAAAGCAGCTCCGGAAAACTCAACAACCTGCTGCAAAATTTTAATCACACATTTAAATACTTTATCGACTTGATGAATATCGCCTAAGCGCTTTGTTTCTTGAAAAATATGTTTATATTCCTCAAACTTATTTTGAAAACTTGGTTCCACTCCATTTGACCTTGTCAAATTTTCTTGTAATAACGTTTTCACAATTTTATCACCTCATTTTCGAGCTTGTATTCCCTTAGTTGCTCACCATTAATTCGAGAAAACCAACAGCTTTTTCATATTCCTCGAAAATTTCTTCTTTTAACTCATCAATCTCGGGTTGCGTTATCCCCAGTATTTTTTCAACAATTGGATCAATTACTGGTGTAAATGGGTCGCCACCATAGCCTAATGATTCTTCTATTGCAATCGAATTCGCCAGGTGGACCAGGCTAACCAACTCTTTATCGATCGTGGCTTTCCCGGGGTTATGATGAAATGCAACTGCTTCTTGCAGATGTAATGGAAAATTCCACTTATCACACAACAAAAATCCAATTTCGGTATGATCTATCCCTTGTATAATTTGTTCAGCTTCCTTAAACGAAACATGAGTTTCGTCAATACAAGTAAGAATCTTCTCAATATTTTCATAAAGAAATTGGTCTTCTACAATCTTTCCTATATCGTGAAGCAATCCGGCGATGAATGCTTCCTCTGGCATACCAATGTGGATTTGTCTGCAAATAATTTTGCTTATTGTAGCACAACCGATGGAATGTAACCAAAACTCCTCCCTGTTAAATCTACTAACTCCGCTACCTTTAAAAGTAGAAAACACAGATGTTGTTAAAACTAAATTTTTAATTGTGTTAAATCCTAATACAACGGTTGCCTGAGTAATTGTAGACACCTTCTGAGGTAAACCATAATATGCAGAATTTGCAGCTTTTAACACTCTGCTAACCATAGCAGCATCAGTAGAAATTGCCCTGGCCAAACAAGCTGAAGAGGTTTCCGGATCTGCGACTAACTCAATAACACGATTAACAACTTTGGGAAGCGTAGGCAGTGTCTGTATCTGGCTTGTAATAATTTTCAGATTGTCCGATTTTTTTATCATTTCTCTCATTTAGAATTTCTCGCATCCGTCTAGTGATTTTGGAAGGACTGAAAGGCTTAGTCATATACTCATTAATTTCTACAAGCTTTGCTTTTTCGATGTCGGATTTACGCCAGCGGTCTGTGATCCAGATAACATAAATTTTTTGGTATTGTGAATTCTTTTTGATTTTCCGGCACAATTGCAGACCACAACAATCCGAAGCCAAGTCATCGACAAACAAAACATCCGGAGTTAAGCCATTTTGGATATGCTCCCAAGCCTGTTTGGAAGAACTTACAGTTTCTACTCGATAGCCTTTTTCCGTCAACAAAAAAGAAAGAGATCTGCTAATAAATATTTCGTTCACAGCAATTAGTATATTGGTATTATCCAATCAAAAATTTTCCTTACACTTTATTTTCAGATCTAACTTTTATGTATTATCGACATAAATGACATTATTAATCATACTTTGAAAACATCATTTAACTAGTTAGTTTATTTTATTTTCAAAACCTGCAAAGTTAGATCGTCTTTTTGTGGTGTGATTTGATTGAAACCTTGCACACCTTCAAAAATTAATTTTACTAATTCTTTGGCAGACTCTTGTGCTGAATGAGTAATGTCATTCTTCAATTTATCATAGTCCAAAGTTACTCCCTCAGGACTATCGATCTCAACTAAGCCATCGGTATACATCACAAGAATATCTTCCGATTCTACAGTAACTGACTTTTCTTGGAATTGTACCTCAGATAAAACACCTAACAAAAGGCCTTCGGCATCCAGTTGGTTGATTTCTTTTGTTCTACCCCTATACCACATCACGGGGTGGTGTCCGCCATTTGCGTAAGTTAGTTCTTTTGTTTTTCGATTATAACGAATTAGAAAAATCGAAATAAAAAATCCAGCTCTATTCAGATCTTCAAAGAGTGACCTGTTGGCTCTATTTAACACCTCTGATACCGGTATTGATTCCTGCATTAATGATTTAAGAACACTTCTTGTAACGGCCATCATCAGGGCAGCACTCACATTATGGCCTGATACATCTGCAATAACCAAGTCCACACGATCTTCATTCTCTATATAAAAATCAAAATAGTCACCCCCAATATTGGTCGCCGACCAGCATCTACCATAAATTTCTAAATCAGGGAGAACTGGAAAGTGATTTGGCAATAATCCGAGCTGAATCTTTTCTGCAATTTCAAGTTCCTTTTTCATTCTCTCCGATTCTTTGGCTGCTTCTATGAGCCGGTTATTATAAATTGCAATTGCTGCAATTGAGGCCACTGAATTTAAAAGTTTCAAATCGCCAGAGGTTAAATTTTGGGTATTTCTTTTTTCAGTCACATTAATCACACCAATTGGAATTTCGTTACCCTCAATATGTGAGCAAATCATCGGTACTGAGATGAAAGACTCTGTTTTATAATCTCTTGTTTGAACTTTGACGTCATTTGGAATTTTGCTGCCATTTTGAACCAAAAGAGGCTCGCCACGACGAAGTACGTAACCACTGATTCCCTCTTTTAATGAAATCCTGTGATTCTCCAATTGCTTTACATCAAAACCTTTCGCGGCTATAACGATCAGTTCTTCCGCCTCTTCATCGAAGAGCATTATGGATATTCTATCTACATCGAGAACAATTTCTATTTTTTCTATTAAAACTTCGAATATCTTGTCCAGGTCAAAAACAGATCCGATAGTCTGACTCAATTCATATAGAATATTTAATTCCTCATAGCGATTCAATAATTCTGCGGAAAAGGATTTCATCTCAGTTTCAACCCGAGATTGACTATTAAGCACAAGTTGTAATAATTGAACAAAGGTTTCTTTAAGCTCCAAAGAACACTTTTGAACATCTCGCGAGATTCCGAGGGTCAACGTTGTATCTTCACATTGCAGGTTTTCCTCCAAATATCCATTTTCAGTTCCATTTGAAGAAAAAATTAAAACCCCATCTCTTTTAATCCAAAATGAGAACGGTATCAATTGATTGATTTTGGGCATAATGCCTTCAAACCAATCAGCCTCTAGTTTTACCACTTTCGATTCTGTAGCATTATCCATCATAAAAATGAGTTCACTCGTTTACTTTCTTTTCAATAATCAATTGATTTCTTTGTTTACCCCTGCTGTAATCTAAGCGATCAACCAGGTTGTGAATGATCTTAAGTCCTCTTCCATGGTCCAATAATAAATCATGATCATTTCGTTGAATAACTTGCTCAAGAGAAAATCCGTTCCCGGAATCAAATACACGAATACAAATTTTATTCCCTTTCCCTTCAATTTTGTAAGTCAATTTCTGTTCGCTATTTTTATGATGAACATGGAGATGAACATTGGTGAGAGCTTCTGTTAGACAAAGTTCAACCTCAAAGGCCAGATTGGGGTTATCCGGCCAAATGGATTGAACAATATTTTTCCCCACAACTGAGAACCTGCGAATATTTTCAACAGTTCCTAAAAACGAAAACTCTACCCGAAAACTATCAGTTAGTGTTTTACTCATGTAAAATTAAATTACTTCAAAGATTTTGTTTAAGCGGGTTATTGAAAACATAGAAGAGACATGTTCTGTGAGTCCGGAAACTCGAATCGAACCTTTGTAACGCCTTGCCTCTCTTAGTCCATAGACAAGTGCTCCCAAACCGGAACTATCTATAAAGGTAACTTTCTGTAAATCTAAAAGTAAATCGGTATTACCGGTGTAAACTTGATCGAGAAGAATCTCACGGAGCTGATATGCATTTTCAATATCAATGGTTTCCTCATCAACCAAAATTCTAATTGTATTATCCTGACTAAAGTAGTTGACTTTCAAATAAATTGTCCTAATTTCAATGAGTATAACCTTTAGAACATAATACTTCCTCTAGATAATTTAAATCGGAAAGATTCGTTATTTCTTTAAAGAGGTTCTGCAATTCTTTCTTTTAAACACATGTTGTTTATAAATAGAAATTATTTTAAATACGTGTGTTTGACTATTTTCCTTGTTTTATGAGATTCTCTAAATAAGGTTTATCCATATGCCCTCTTTTAAGCCGCAATCTCCTCATTTCTAAGTTGGAAGATTTCCACTTACAAATCCGGAAATGTCAAAAAGTAAATTGTCATTCAGATGCAAGTTAGGAAAGGTTTAAAGCTATTATTGGGAATTATCTAAAAGGGAATCTATCGAAGAGCTTTCTGCAGGGCATCTTGAAGTTTATTTATATCCATCGGTTTAACTACATATACATCAACGCCCATTTTTATAGCTTCCGTTTCTAACTCCCCGTTACCATATCCTGAAATCAAAACCACAAAAATATTGGTGTCTCGTTTTTTGATTTGAGTTAACAATTCCAGCCCGTTCATTCCTGGCATGTTGTAATCAATGATTGCTGCCTGAATAGGTTTTTTCTTTATTTTTTCCAATGCTTCTTTACCGTTTTCGGCTGTAATTACAGAATAACCCATCCGGTTTACCAATTCAGCAAAAAGATCTCGAAAGTCTTTTTCGTCATCGACGATGAGCACATTTACATTTTTATTACCCACCATAAAACCCTAATTTAGTTTTTTTATATTTCAAATTAAACATTAAGTGGTTGGATTACAAGAAAAAAAGAAGGGTTATCAATCTTTATGGCAATTACCAATTTATGGAAAAACCATGGTAATATTTTTTATCTCTATGAAAGATGATTTTTTTACAAAGTAATAATGAGCTTTTCCGAAACTTGGAACGAACCATATTGAGCAACAACAAAATAAATCCCGGTTTGCATTATTCTGCCCTGGCTATCTCTTCCATCCCAGAATATCAATTTTCCCGTACTATGGGTAAAGGTAAATTCATCGTGATAAACTTTTTGGCCAAGAAGGTTGTAAATGGTAATTCTTCCATTCTGATTGGGATCATTAAATTTCCCTCTCAATAAGAATTGTGAGGCTCCTTTCATTGGATTGGGAAAAATGGAAAATGAATAACTTTCCGGTTGGGTTGAGGCTTTACCTCCTACGACACTAGTTATGGTTTCATCCGTATCCAAATCAAGAAGGATATCTTCTCCGTCAATTCGAATATTTTTAACTGAAATAAAAGTCACTTTATTGTCATTAGTTCGTGTATTTGGAATTGAATATTCACTAAACTCATCTTTATCCCGTTCTCCAAAAAATTCGGTCAAATCTTCATACAAATCGGAATAGCCAGGAAATGGATCGCCATTATCTCCCCTGTTTCCTGTATTTAGAAATTGGTATGAAGATAAATTTCTAGGTGAATCCAGTTGTTCAAACCAATTACCGTTTATCAAAACAGGACTTGCTTCTTCCACATCTATTAATCTTCTGGAATCATCACTATTGTGAAACCGGTTTCCGTTTACATGGTAAATGATAAGCCCGTTTGCCAAGGGCCAGTTAAAATCAACTTGTCTTCGTGTTAATGCAGCATCAAATAAATTGTTTTGCCTGTTTTCCAACAAGAAATATTCGAGCGGATCACTTAAATTTGTTGACATTGAATCGTTCCAAACCTGAATAGCAAAGGCTTCACTTTCAACCGGGGGTAAACGATAACTATTGGAACCAGATCTGACTATTTGCGGTTGAAGCCAGCCCATGCTCATTTTGGAATACGCAGTAAAATGTGACGGCCGGGTTCCGGGACGATCTCCCGGAAGATGACACCAACCTCCACTTGCCATTAATCCCCATTCTCCGATTCCCTCGGAAGATTGATCCGTATCATATAAATCCGGTAATCCTAATGTATGGCCAAACTCATGACAAAATACACCAATTGTACCACTTTGCGGTTCCATTGTGTAGTGATTAACTATTACACTGTCTGCTGTCTGGTAGTGAACAGAAGCTTTGTGGGACCAAAAATAATTAAAATGGGCCTCATAGTTTTTGGCATATAGCTCTTCTGCCCCTGGTCCAGCATGTACGACAAATAAAGCATCGACCTCATTGTCACCATCGTTGTCAAATTCCGAATAATCTATATCGGCTTCTGCCAATTCTATTACTTCTCTAACAAAAGAACTTGCTCCGCCATTGAGGCCACTATTATTATTTGTATAAAATTCATAAGGTTGACTAACTGTATACCACCCAAGAACCACGCCATCAACATCAAGTTGATTATATGAATTTTCTAAATAATAATCTCGCATGCTGCCGGTTACCAAACTCTGGCTAAAAGGATCCTTAAACGAATTGGTACTAAAAAGCATTTCTTCGTAATAAGTGGTCTGGTAAAGCCCATCAAATCCCGGTTGATTTATTGGATTATTAAAATTTGAATCTTGCTGGGTTTCCCACGTATAATCAGGAAAATCAACCAGAAGGATGATAGCTTTAGCAGATCCTGTTACACTTTTTTTAATTTCAGGTAGGGATTGAATACGTTTCAATTGTTCATAAGGAGGAGGGGCTTTAATAATTTGTTTGGTGAGTTGTTTTGAAATTGATGATCCATCTAGTGCAGGCATGGGCAATTGGGCATGAAGTAAAGACAATGGAATAAGCGCCAAAAACAGGGTTTGAAAGATTCTTGTTTTTCTTTTGAGCATTTTTTGCTGAGAAATTTCCTCAATAATTTGGATTGTTTAAATTTCTAAAAGTCACTAATCCTATCGACTCATAAATCAAATTTCGCTATAAATATAAACGTTAATATTTAAATCTTAAAAATCAATATTAACTGCGGGTTGCAATAAATTTGTTGATGGTTTTAAAACACAATAAACACCCATGTGGTCCATAAATATTTACTACCGGCATAAAACTTTTAACCCTTCCCGAACAAACAACAAGAAGATATTAATTGATTTACACAATAAATATTGATAAACTTAAAATTACATATTTACTAAAATAATATTGGAGATTATTAACATGGATGTCTTTGAAAAACTCAAATCCTCTATATCGGATTTTTCAAAAGTGAGTGCGGAAACAGCCCGGGATGGTATTGAGAAATTAAGTGAAAAATCCACCGAATTCATTGAACTTAATAAAGCTAAAATGGAAAAAAGGTCAATCGAAAAAAAGATAGAGGTTTCATACACCGACTTGGGCAATGAATTTTTTACAATGTACAATTCCAAGAAATTAAAGAAATCATCGTCTGGCTTAAAGAAGTTCTCAGATAAAATCAGTGAATATAAAACCGAACTGTACAAACAAGAAATCGAAATTCATGAAATGTACACAAAACTTTCTCCCGAGACTCTGAAAAAAGAGAAAATTAATTCTTTAAAAGAACTCCTGGATGACGGTGGCTGTACAATTGAACAGTTAAGAATCGAAAAGAATTCGCCAATTGCCGGCAAACGATTAAAAAACATCAAATTACCCAAGCAAGTATTGGTAGGAGTTGTCCAGCGTGGTGACGAAACAATTATACCGGATGGCACTTTCGGTTTTCAAGTTGAGGATCAAATCACACTACTGGGTAAAAAGGACGATGTAGAAGACACTATAAAAAAAATCATTCCCCAAAAATAATAACCTGCGACTTTCCTTTAGCCTAAATAAAGTCCGTCATTATATTGCAATTCTGAGTTTGCTTTATTGACAAATTCGTTTTCGTCTAAAGCATATAAAGGAGAAATTTCTACTTTCCCAAGGACATTCCCTGTTGCCGTATCACGTGGAACATCAACCCCGGCTTTTTCGAACCAGAAGCCAAATAAATTACACATAGCTTGATTTGCTGTAAGTTTTGAATTGTCTCCATTTGTGTTTTTCACCGGGCTAAATTCTTCTTTTCGATTTACTTCCATAACAACCGGATTTGCAGCATACTGTAATGCATCAAATATGAATGTTTCGAACTTATAACCATTGGGCTCATTCGGGTTTATCTTTTCTCCAGATTCATTTAAGTATGGAATTTTTTTATGAGCCCGGTGGTAAGGAAGTGAAAGAGAGCCATTCGTAAGTTTTTCGATAAATGAATACGACAGCATATGAACAGCAATATTTCCTGCCCCATATATTAATGAGCCGTCTTCATTCCTGGCAAACATTAACTCTTTGGGGAGATCACTATATTCTAAAACTGTTAATTTCTCATTGGAGTACACCACAACACCCACTTTTTCTTCCGGGTTTTTCTTTTGGACGACCTTGCAAGACATATCGGAATTCGCTTTTGTATGGTAACCGATAAAAACAGGATCACATATTTTTAACAGAACATTATCCACTTGAAAATAATAAAACTGTTCCAAACCGCGATTCGCCATATCTTTAAGCGCGCCGCTGCTTTTTAAAGCTCCAAGGATTCCGCCATGGCCATCGGGATTAGTAAAAATTCTGTATTGGGATTGCAATAATAACTTGCCTGATTCGTTTACACCCGGAATCATATTTTGTTGAAAAAAGAATATATCCGATTGATTCAATCCAAAGTAAGAGTTTTTTGCAAAAAAAGTCTTTGTTTCTTCATCGTTAATTTCACTTGTCATAATATACCATGGCAGCCTTGTTTGATATCTTCTAGAAAGAGCCAAAACCTTCTCTGCATGAATTTGGAAGAGACTCTTGTTTTTAACCGGGGTCACCGGATATTTTCCCTTTGGTCCCGTAAATCCGAGTCGAGTTCCCTGGCCTCCGGCAACCAGAACCAAGCCAACTTTGCCTGACCGAATAATTTCTTCACCATATTGAACTGCTGCTTTAGCTTTTTCCAGATCTTCAGGTGTTTGAGGAATTGAAATTACCTCCGTTGGGGAGAATTTTACTTCTGTCTCTGATTTTTGCAATCCATTCAAAATATATTTTTCAACTAAATTTTGAATCAGCTCCAAATCAACATTGCTTAACTGATGCAGTAAAGATATACGCTGTTCTGTGGATAAAACGGACCATCCATTTAAAACATGTTCTTGATTATAAGAGCGATATTTTTCCATCGTCTTTGAATAATCAATTTTCTGCTCAGAACTCAACAATCTCTCCTTTTATTTAGTTTTCTTCAATATTTTCAGTAATGGGAATGATATTTGTTTTTTTGTTATTTTTACCAGGTTTTATTTCAAAAGCCAGATTGAACACATCATCCAGAGAATCAACATAGTGAAATTCCATATCTTTTTTAGCATTTTCCGGAACATCATCAAAATCTCTCTTATTTCTTTCCGGCATCAGAACTTTTTTAATTCCAGCTCTTTTTGCTGCCAATACTTTTTCCTTTAATCCTCCAATTGGAAGCACTTTCCCGCGTAATGTGATTTCGCCAGTCATTGCCAGATCGCTTCGAACCGGAACATTATGAACCAACGAAAGAAGTGCAGTTGCAATGGTAATTCCTGCCGACGGTCCATCCTTTGGAATTGCACCGGCAGGAACATGAACATGAATTTCATAATCTTTAAAGAAATCAATATCGATATTTAATTTATCGGCATTAGCCCGGATATAGGATAGCGCCGCCCGGGCAGATTATTTCATTACATCGCCAAGTTGACCTGTTAAGATGAGACCTGTTGTACCCTTCATTTTGGTTGCTTCAATGAATAATATATCGCCGCCAGCCGGAGTCCATGCCAGTCCGGTCGCAACCCCAGGTTCACCGAGTCTTTGAGCCGTTTCAAAAATAAACTTTGGCGCACCAAGGTATTCTTGCAGGCTTTTAGAGGTAACTTTTTTACTTGCGAATTGTTTTTCTACAATACCGCGAGCTACTCTTCTACAAATATTAGCAACTACTCTTTCCAGGTTTCTTAATCCTGCTTCCCGGGTATATCCTTGAATGATATTTAGGACTGCATTTTTATCAAATTTTAGTTGCTTTGAATTCAATCCATGGGCTTCTAATTGCTTCGGAATTATATATGTTTTGGCAATTTGACCTTTTTCTTCTTCCGTGTAGCCCGGCAATTCGAGAACCTCCATTCTATCGCGAAGAGGCGCTGGAATCGGGTCTAGTAAATTTGCCGTTGCAATAAACATAACTTTACTTAAATCAAAGGTAGTTTCCAAATAATGGTCTGAAAAAGTATGATTTTGTTCGGGGTCTAAAACCTCCAGTAATGCAGAAGACGGATCACCACGAAAATCCATTCCCAGCTTATCGATCTCATCTAGCATGAATACCGGGTTATTTGATTCCGCTTGACGAATCCCTTGAAGAATTCGACCTGGAAGCGCTCCGATATAGGTTCGTCTGTGCCCACGAATTTCAGCTTCATCCCTAACCCCACCCAGAGAAATATGAACAAATTTGCGCCCAAGAGCTCGTGCAATTGATCGTCCCAAAGAAGTTTTCCCAACACCCGGTGGGCCAACCAGACAAAGAATAGGACCCTTCATATCAGATTTTAATGTTCGCACTGCCAAATATTCTAAGATTCGATCTTTAACTTTTTCCAGATCGTAATGATCTTTATCCAAAATGGTTTTGGCTCTTTTTATGTTAAGGTTATCTTTCGTGGCAACTGACCAGGGCAAAGTAACCAGCCAATCCAGGTAAGTGCGGCTAACTGTATATTCCGCTGCTCCGGGGGGCATTTTTGTGATTCGATCCAACTCCCGAAGCGCAACTTTATTGGCTTCTTCTGTCATCTTGGCTTGCTCAATCTTTTCCCTTAATTCATTTATTTCGACGGTTCGTTCATCTTGTTCACCAAGTTCTTTCTGAATTGCTTCCAGCTGCTGCCGCAAATAATACTCTCGTTGATTTTTTCCAAGCTCAGATTTAACTTCATTTTGGATTTTGCTGCCTGCCTCTAATACTTCAAGCTCTCGGTTCATAAAAACTGTGAGTTTTTCCAAGCGTCTTTTTACATCAAAAATTTCCAAAATAGATTGTTTTTCAGAAAGTGAGAGATTTAGATTGCTCGCAATTAAATCACATAGCTTACCAGGGTGAGATATATTCATAACTGCAATTTGCAACTCATCCGGAAGATTCGGTACTATATTAACGATCTTTTGAAATTGTATTGTTATATTTTTGGTTAACGCTTCCAGCTCAAGTCCCTTTTCAAAATAATCTTCAACTGACTTGATCGTTGCTTCCAAATATGGATCTGTTTGCTCCCAATTTATGACCTGCATCCGCGATAAACCCTGTACAAGAATCCGAATACTGTCATCCGGGAATTTCAACATTTTTAGCACTGTCGCAACAGTCCCAACTTTATTAATATCCTCCGGTTTGGGTTCTTCAATATCTCCATCTTTTTGAGCAACTAGACCCAGCAATCTGTTTCCAAGAAGAACCTTATCAATAAGTTTGATTGATTTTGGGCGAGCAACAAACAATGGAGACACCATAAACGGATAGATTACGGTGTCTCGCATGGGCAAAATTGGAATTCTGGCAGGGATTTCTAAGCGTTCTATTTCTTTTTCATCTTTAATGTCTGGGATATCCTCGATTCCAATAGCTGTCTCTATTTCTTCATTTTGTCCGGACATCTTTGTCTCCTACAATATTATTCATCTGTAATAGGTATAATAACATGGCTAGATTGATCTTTTTGCGCTTTGGATATGGAAATTTTCAGATAACCATCATCATATTGAGCTACGATTTTGTCTTCATTCACCTCCGCCGGTAGTTCAACTTTTCTAATAAAATTACCGTAAGCAATTTCTGCAATATTAAAATGTTTTCTGTCCTCATCCGGTTTATCAAATCGTACACCACTAATAATCAACATGCGTCGAGTCAATTGAACCTTTACGTCCTTTTTATTTACCCCTGATAATTCAACTTTAACGATAAAAGCGTTAGATGTTTCATACATATCTATATGCGGTGTCCAGCCATTCTCGGAAACCATAAGAGTCTGGTTCTTAGATAAAAAGAAATCCTTAAGAATCTCTTCAACTTCTTTTTCCATTTCACGCAAATTGTTAAGAGCTTGATTTAGATCGTGATCCTTAAAAGGCATTACAAACCTCCATTGCCTAACTATTCATTCAAAGAGTTTTTATTTTTGGGAAACTACTTAATATATCGAAATTATTTTAGTTTAGCATAATTTTCTGTTTTAATTTGTGACAAAAAAAAAGAGAACAATGTTCTCTTTTTTCTATACAAAAGCTAAAAACCATTTTTCATTCATCTAACTCGAACAACCCAGATGGAATTGATGTTGGACCTCTTTGATTAAATGTTCGAGTTTGTAATTTTTCTTTTTTGTTTTTACAAGCAACGCATAATTTAGCTGTGGGAACCGCTTCAAGCCTCTCAAAGGCGATTTCCTGGTTGCATTCATTGCAAATACCATATCCGTTTTTTTCAATATTATCTAATGCCTCAATAATCTCTTCAATTTCTGTAGCTAAGCCACTTTCCTTGGTCATTAAACTATTGACTGCATCATCCAGATTAACTCTATCCACCCAATCAGCAGAATTTTCCCTTTGTAATTTATCAATGTCATCATTGCTAGCTCCTAATTCCTGGAAAATTTCCTGCTGTCTTTCTAACAATACTTTTTTTAGAATCTCTATTTGTCTCTTTGTCATAATAATCACCCGCAATAAATCATAAATGGAAAACGACTTATTAAATAACGCTACTAAAATCAAATGTGAAGTATACTTTCATGCTACTTGATTTGTTTCATTTTTTAAGTTTCACTCTGAAGAAGCACCTCTAAATTTCGAATACTACATGGATAGCCACCGTTCTGGTATTCACAGTCACCCCAGTAACTGCATCTATAAGAACAAATAATTAACTCATTTGATTTGTTGGATTTAGGTAATTCTAACATCTTCAAAAACTTCTTTATTCTCTTTCGGTCAAAATATCCTTGTAGTTTGGCTATTTTTTCGATTTTTTCAGTTGCAATAATACCTAATTGCTTTGATACTTTTGAAGTTGGATCATGAATTACAAATGGTATTTGCAGCATAGATGCTTCATGTACTTTTTTATCAAACGGAATGCTTCCCAAAAAATCCAGATCTAAAGATAATAACTCACCAACAGCTGTTTGCAAAGTAGCTCCCTCTTTATACTCGTTTGAATTCATCACCATGTTCAATATTAATAAAGGTTGAATTTTTTCAAGAACTCCTCGAAACACACTTGCTGCTTCAGCATCAACATTTTCGACTTCTTTATACAAATCCTTAATTGAATTTGCATATGGATGATTCCATGTTCCTTTATCCAGGTCAAACAAGGCCGATAATTGTTCGTTGTTTTTAAAAAAATGAGCTAATTTTCGTATCAACGCTTTTTTCAAAAAAAAGAAAGCCTCTTGAATCGATGCGGGTTCCGGCGTAGAAACAATTAGCCCCTTATTTGCTGCAAGGAAAAAATCAATTTCGTTGTACGAGGAACCTGCCCCGAGATCCAATAAGATGAAATCTGCATCCAATTTCTTTAATTCTCTAATAAATCTTATTTTTTGAGTATATTTTGGATTTGCCAACCCAAGAGTTCCGCAAGCTCCTGAGATTATGGAAAGATCCTCGATCTCAGTCGATAAAACGATATCTTGCAGATTTTCTTTTTTACGGGTGTAAAAATCATAAAATGTTAACGGAGGACGATCGATCCCCATAAATGTATGTAAGTTTGCTCCACCAAGATCCGCATCAACCAGGATTACTTTATTCCCTGCCAACGCCAGCAAAACCCCCAAAGATATCGTTATAGAAGTTTTTCCGACACCACCCTTTGCTCCACCAATTGCTATAATAATACCATTATGATCATCAGGATATAAAAAAAATTCTCGGATCATATGTGATTCGATAGTTGGCAACCATTCCTCGGAATCCTGGTCCCAAATAAAATCCTCGGGTGTTAATCTTCTTTCTTTTATCATTGTCCCCAATTCATTTTTTGTAACAGGACCAACCTGGGCACCTTGAATTTTCAAGAAAACAGCTTCTGACATAGGTTTACTTCCGTATGAACATGATAGTTTTTGACGATTACAAAATTGGACAATATATATATGATCAATTTATTTGTATTTCAAGAATTTAATCACAGAATTGTAATTCAAATTAATGAAATCTATATTAAGAACCATTTTGAAGGATAGATTCAATTTTGGTCTTTAATAAATCTATCGCAACAAAGTTCTTGCCCCCTTGGGGTATAATAATATCCGCATAGCGTTTGGAAGGCTCCACAAATTGGAGGTGCATGGGTCGAACCGTTTTTTCGTACTGCTCAAGAATGGATTTAATATTTCGGCCTCTCTCATGCAAATCCCGCTGTAATCGGCGAATAAGCCGAATATCCGCGTCTGTGTCCACATAAACCTTAATATCCATCATTTCTCTTAATTGCTTATTATGCAGAACAAGGATTCCATCGAGGATGATAATTACTTGGCCCCCTACTTTCTTTGATTCATTTTTTCTTAAATGTTGTGAAAAATCATAAATCGGTTGTTCAATAGTTCCTCCAGAAAGTAGAATGTTTATATGATTTAATAAAAGATCTTCGTCATAAGCATCAGGATGATCAAAATTTTGAGATGACCTTTCTGCAAAACACAAATGTTTTAGATCTTTATAATATGCATCTTGCTGAATCATGACTACATGAACATCACCCAATTTTTCAATAAGTGTATTGGTTACCAAAGATTTTCCTGAGCCTGTACCACCAGCGATCCCGATAAGAATATGTTTACTCACCCGGGATTCCCTTTAGCTAAAAACTCACTGTCAAATGCTTCAGGAAAAAGATCGCCGATTTTGTGTGCTTTTTGTTTTCCGCTTTTATTCACAAGAATGATTTCAAGAGATTTTGCAAAGTCCCACAAAACCTGACGGCACGCCCCGCAAGGTGGACAAAAATCTTCGGAATCTGTTAGGACGACAATGCGACGAAAGGATCGATTTCCCTCAGAAATTGCTTTATACAAGGCGACTCGCTCTGCACAGATTGTTAATCCATAGGAGCTGCATTCGATATTACAGCCGGTGTATATATTCCCATCATCTGCTTGAAGCGCTGCTCCTACTCTAAAATTTGAATATGGAGAAAAGGATTTTTCTTGTGCTTCAACTGCCTTTGCTATTAGTTCCTTCCATTCGTCCAAGGATAACCTCGATTCAGAACTTAAAATTCACGCTGCAAATAAAAAGGGACTGAAAGTTTTTCATTTTACAGTCCCTATATATAAAAAATAAGTTAAAAAATCAAAGATCAAATGTGTGTTTTAAAGAACTTGTTTTTTAGTTAAAATGGAAGATCGGAACTTTCATCGCCGCCGGATTCTTGGCTTGGTTCTGCGGGAAAATCATCTGCAGGAGCAGGAGCGCCATCTGATCGACGTCCTAACATTTGCAGATTCTGGGCTACAATTTCTGTTGTATAACGCTTAACACCCTCTTTGTCATCCCACTGGCGAGTTTGAATTCGCCCTTCTATATAAACTTGACTTCCTTTTTTTAGGTATTCCCCTGCAGTTTCTGCTATTTTATTCCAGGTGACAACACGGTGCCATTCCGTATGATCCTTCCAGTTGCCATCCTTATCTTTCCTTCCCTCGGTCGTAGCAACACTAAATGATGCAACTGCATGACCATTGGGGGTATACTTGAGTTCAGGATCTTGACCTAAATTACCAATTAGAATAACTTTGTTAACGCCTCGTGACATAATCTTCCCCTCCTTTATTAGGGTTAAGAGTTCTAATTATTTTTAGTGTATGAAAAATATATCTTACTGTCAACAAAAATCTCGTTTTTGTAATATTTTCTTATCCTTTGATTACACCCATTGGCTTTAATTTAGCTACTTTCCTGGCGATACCCGCACCATGAACCGCATCCACAACGCTGGTGACATCTTTATAGGCCTCAGGAATTTCTTCAACCAATGTAGCCCTGCTTGACGCCATAGCTGTTACACCCATATCAGCCAATTCTTTATAGATATTCCTGCCTTTTGCGCTTTTCATTGCTTTTTTCCGGCTTAACCTTCTTCCGGCACCATGACAGGAAGAGCCAAATGTTTCAAGCATTGATTTGGGATCTCCGGCCAAAACATAAGAATATCGCCCCATATCACCTGGAATAATTACCGGTTGACCAATTTGTTTGTATCTAATAGGTATTTCATCCATGCCGGCAGGAAAGGCCCTGGTTGCTCCCTTGCGATGTACAACCACCTCTTTTTCAACACCATCAATTGTGTGGTTCTCAACTTTAGCTATGTTATGTGCGACTTCATAAACTACAGGTAAAAATGCTTCTCTTGGAGATAATTTTAATGCAGCCTCAAAAGATTCCCTGACCCACTGTGTAATAACCTGTCGATTTGCAAATGCAAAATTGATGGCACAGTTCATGGCTTCATAATATTCTTGAGCTTCCGGAGACCTGAAGGGTGCGCAGCATAGTTGCCGATCCGGAAGTTCGATTCCATATTTTTGAACGGCGGGTAACATCTTGCGGATATAGTCATCACAAACCTGGTAACCAAAGCCACGGGAGCCGGTATGGATGATGACTGCAACCTGATCCAATTCCAAGCCCATTGTTTTCGCCGCTACTTCATCGTAGATTTCAGCCACGTAGTCGATTTCAACAAAATGATTTCCGGAGCCGATGGTACCAAGCTGGGGTAGTCCTCTTCGTATCGCATTATCACTAATTCGGTCCGGATTAGCATTTTCCATTTGGCCGTTTTCTTCGATATATTCGATATCATCTTCTTCACCATAACCATTTTGCACAGCCCATTGAGCGCCTTTTTGAAAGACTTTATTGAGCTCTTTTGTAGAAAGCCGTAATGGACCTTTAGCGCCAACACCGGAAGGAATGCGTGAAAACAGGGCAGCTACAAGGTCTTTCATTTTCGGCAATACTTCATTTTTGTGTAGATTTGAACTTAACAGTCGTACGCCGCAATTGATGTCATAACCGACCCCGCCCGGAGAAATCACACCATCCTCCAAATCAAAAGCTGCCACACCGCCAATAGGAAAGCCATAACCCCAGTGAATATCCGGCATCGCCATAGAGTATTTCAGAATACCCGGCAGATGCGCAACATTCATGACTTGCTGGAGACTTTTATCGCTGCGAATATCCTCCATCATAGACTTGGAAGCGTACACCCTGCCGGGAACATTCATTCCACCTTGCTTGGGAATTTCCCATAGATAGTCAGAGATTTTATTTATTTCGATTTCTGGCATGGATTAATATATTATATTCAAAGTTCAAATTAAAGGATATTCGTTTTTTAAAGATTAAATTTATTTAACGCCAATTTTCGTTTTTCGGAATTGGAAAAGGAACCGGTTACTGTTGGCTATTCAATTTATAAATTCAAAAGACACCCAATACAATTGATAACGTCAAGAAAAATATTTCAAGACTGCTTTTTTGCAGGCCTGCCATAGATCTCAACCTTCAGCTATCCCTCTTCCTCTTTCTCTTTTGTTTTCCGGGTCGGCGCTACCACCACCCAAGTACCTTCCACCAAGCCAAACCTACGCCGAACCATATTACGAGGTGGAAAAGTGACATTAGGAAACCAATACGGAACCACTTGCCGGGCTCAACGTAGCCGAGGCCGAAATAGATAATGACTGGCCCAGTCGAGTAATTCGTCGTGCAAGCACATAGGTTCGAGAAGTAGGCGAGTACTGCCACGGTCAACAATGGCGGCGCTTCTGCGGCTAGAGCCACGGCAAAGAACGCGGCCACCATTGCGGAAATATGGGCCGTGAGCATGGAGAAACCGTACATGGAATAGAAGTAGATGAGGCCCAGCGCCACAACAACGACAAGGCCGGAAAG
>CAYXGW010000012.1:0-78091 GCA_964464595.1 uncultured Deferribacteres bacterium | reverse complement strand
GGTGTTTCCATTTACAACCAATGCCAATATAAAAAATGGCGACGGTATGGCTCTCGCCTATCGCGCCGTCGTGCCATTGAAAGATATGGAGTTCATTCAATACCATCCTACCGGGTTGCCGTTTACAGGCATTCTAATAACGGAAGCATCTCGCGCCGAAGGAGGATGGTTACTCAACAAGGACGGATATCGATATTTACAGGATTACAACCTTGGCACTCCTCAGCCAGAACCCGTTCTGCGCTCTATGGAGCTGGGGCCTCGTGACCGGCTGTCCCAGGCTTTTATCAAAGAGCAAGAGAAAGGACGAACTCTCGAGGGGGAATACGGCCATTACGTACACCTGGATCTTCGTCATCTAGGTGAGAAGGTCATCAACACCAAAATTCCCTTTGTGCGTGAGCTCTGCCTAAAGTACGAAAACATTGACCCCTTGAAAGAGATGATTCCAGTTCGTCCGGTTGTGCACTACATGATGGGTGGTGTTCATACGGATATTCATGGAGAGACGCCACTAAAAGGATTATATGCGGCGGGCGAAGTCGCGTGTGTCAGCATCAATGGAGCCAATCGTCTTGGTTCCAATTCTCTGACTGAGTTGTTGGTGTTTGGCGCAAGGGCAGGTAAGGCTGCTGCCCACTTCGCATCGGATCAAAGAGATCCTAACTCCGCCATTAATGCACTTGCAGTAGATGAAGCAAAACGGATTGAAAAACAGTTTTTCAAAAATGAAGGTGGTAAAGAGCGGATCGCTAAGATTAGGAGTGAGATGCACCAGGCGATGGAAGAAGGTGTAGGCATCTATCGTGATGAAAATTCCTTGAGAAAATCACAAGAAATCATCAGGAATCTGCAGGAAAGATTTTTGAATCTTGCGATTCAGGATCACAGCTTAACTTTCAATACTGAACTCATGCTGGCTATCGAACTTTCCTACATGCTCGATGTTGCGGAGGCAACTGTACAATCATCTCTAAAGAGAACAGAGTCGAGTGGCTCCCATCAGCGTACGGATCACCCAAAACGAGACGACGGAAAATTTCTGACACATAGTTTGGCCTATAGACATGAAAGTCAACCGCCGCGAATTGAGTACCTGCCGGTGACAATCACTAAATGGCCGCCGGGAGAGCGAGTTTATGGAAAGTAACAGGCGGCAGTTAAAATATAGTATTTTCATTCGATATTACGTTACAATGTAATAAGAGGTCTTATGGCAACCAACATCACATTAGAAGTCTTTCGTTACCGCCCGGAAGAAGAATCCGAGCCGGTCTACCAGAGTTACGAAGTACCTTGTCAAAAAGATTGGGTCATCCTTGATGCGTTGAACTACATCAAGGACACCTTGGATGGAACTCTGTCATACCGCTGGTCTTGCCGCATGGGGGTTTGTGGCAGTTGTGGGATGATGGTCAATGGTATACCGGAGCTCACCTGTGCGAGTTTTTTGGAAAAGTATCTGCCTGGACCCGTTCGGGTAGAGCCCTTGGAGAATTTCCCGGTTGTTCGCGATCTGGTCATTGAGATGAGTGACTTTATGGAGAAATTGAAGCGCGTGAGCCCTTGGATCATTCGTGAACAGGAAAAACCTTTGTCTGATGGGGAATACTTACAAACGCCAGCGGAGCTTGAGGATTACATGCAATTTAGCATGTGCATCAATTGTATGTTGTGCTATGCAGCCTGTCCGGTATATGGCCTGGAACCGACCTTCGTTGGACCTGCGGCCATCGCGCTTGCACAGCGCTATAATTTGGACAACCGGGATCAAGGGAATAAACAAAGGCTGGAAGTACTTTCTGAAGACGATGGTATATTCGAGTGCACTTTGGTAGGGGAGTGTTCCGTGGTGTGTCCCAAAGATGTCGATCCGGCCGGTGCAATTCAGCGCTACAAAGTGGATGGAGCCGTGGATTGGTGGAAGTCTCTACTTATGCCCTGGGGAAAATAGAATATTGATTGATTCTAGGAAAATCTCACGATGACTCGAAACCCAAATTATACCAAATATCACCCAAAGTGGTATCGAAAACAAATGCCCATATTTTGGTGGGTTCACAAGTGGGCACACGCCAAATTCATTCTCAGGGAGCTGACCTGTTTGGCGGTAGCATTTTACGCACTCGTTTTGCTGTTTCAAATTCGTGCGTTGAGTCAAAGCCAAGAAGCATACACAAACTTCTTAGAATTGCTCAAGACACCGGCTTCGATTGTCTTACATGTTATTGCCTTTTTATTTCTACTCTTTCACGCGGTCACTTGGTTCAATCTTGCCCCGAAAGCATTGGTCATGCGTCTTGGCAAAAAGCGCGTACCGGACTTGGCGATTAAGGCGTTAAACTACATCGCGTGGATTTTTCTTTCCTCACTTATTGCTTGGATTATGTTGAAAATTTGATTTAAAGGAACCGCCGTGAAAAGAAACATCGATCCTTTTTGGTGGGGAGTATTTGGTGCAGGTGGCGCAATCTCTGCTCTTGTTCTGCCGGTTCTGCTATTTCTGAACGGCCTTGCCATCCCACTAGGATGGATTGACGCTCCCCACTACGGGGACTTATTATCTTTCGTAAAACACCCCCTTCCTCGCTTATTTCTCTTTGGGGTTATTTCTCTTTCTCTTTTCCATTGGGCGCACCGTTTTCGCTTTACTCTTTACGACGGCCTACAGGTTAAGCATTTGAATGTGCTGGTAGCGATTATCTGCTATGGCAGCGCGACTTTTGTGACATTGTTTACCGGGTATACTCTTTGGAGTTATTAGGGTTCAATAAACTAGAATTAACGAGGGACACAGATGTTCCTGAACATGTCAGGAACAGGTTTCGAAATCAGAGATTTGAATTCTGATTGACGATATTTATATTTCCTAACCGACGACAATTAAAATTCCCGTTTTAATTGTCAGAAATGATTACACTATCCAGGTTTATTAAATAGAGGAGAGACTTGGATGGTAACAGACAACCAGGTAAGGAGGTATAACCGACTAATGCATACTGAGCAAAACAAGGCAATTGCGGCAGCCAAAGCGGGTATGGATGAAAAGACAGCACGCAAATATGAACGATTGAGAAAACTTCCGAGTGAAGTAAAAAAAGAACATAGCTGGCGCACCCGCAAGGATCCATTTTCAGAAGTATGGGAAGAAGTACAAATTTTGTTAAGGACCAATCCCGGTCTGGAAGCAAAGACCATTTTTGAGTATCTTCAACGCCATCACCCTGGAGAGTTTTCAGATGGCAAATTACGCACCCTTCAACGTCGCATAAAGACATGGCGAGTCCTGGAGGGTAGGCCAAAGGAAGTTTTTTTCGAGCAGGTACATCACCCTGGTATCCTATGTCAATCTGATTTTACTCATATGAGGGATTTAGGTATAACCATAAACCACCAGCGCTTTGATCATCTGCTTTACCATTTTGTTTTAACTTATTCGAATTGGGAAACCGGCACGATTTGTTTTTCAGAGAGTTTTGAATCCTTAAGCACTGGCTTCCAGAATGCTTTATGGGAATTGGGTGGTGTTGTGGAAATTCATCAAACAGACCGCCTCAGCGCAGCCGTTTGCAACACATCGAATCCCAATGAATTTACTCAGCGTTATCAGAGTTTGCTTTCACATTATAGGATGAAAGGACGCAAGATTCAAAGCGGTAAAGCCCATGAGAATGGAGACATTGAACAACGGCACAATCGATTTAAAAAAGCATTAGACCAGGCATTGATGCTGCGAGGAAGCCGCAATTTTGAGAATAGAGAAACCTATGCGCGTTTTCTAAGACAACTATTCAATCAACTCAATGCCAATCGAAACGACCGGTTTCAAGAAGAGATAAAACGATTTAAACGTTTACCTTCCTATCGTTTAGATACCTGCAAACGGTTGCGTGTAAAAGTTTGCCGGGGTAGTACGATTCGGGTTAATCATAATGTATATTCGGTTCATTCTCGTCTGATTGGTGAATGGGTTCATATCCGTTTATATGTCGAACATTTAGAAGTTTGGTACGCCCAAAGGCGCATCGAGATCATTCCCAGATTACGGGGAGAGGGTAATCATAAGATTCAATATCGTCACATTATCGACTGGCTGGTAAGAAAGCCGGGCGCTTTTAAGAATTATCGCTACCGTCGTGATTTATTTCCGACTCATCGTTTTCGTGTTGCCTATGACCAATTATGCAAACGGTTTCCAGGAAGTGCAGATAAAGAATATCTCAAGATACTGTATCTGGCAGCCAAAGAAAGTGAAGAAGCTGTAGATCAAGCGTTTGCCTATTTGATTGAACATCAAAAAGAGATTCGTTTTGAACAAGTTCAAAGCATCTTAAACCACAATCCTAAATTATCCATCAAGGAAACTGTCACCATCGATAAAGTCGATGTGGGGTCATATGACCAACTATTAAACGATCCCTCTTTTGTACGTCGGACAGAAAGGCAGGTGTTATAATGGAAAAACAAATTGCCCTATGTCTTAAAGAATTACACCTTCCAACGATTCGGGAATGTTACAAAGTTAAAGGGGATATTGCCAGAAAGGAAACCTTAAGTTATGAACATTACCTTCTCGATTTAGTCGAGAGTGAGCGGGAAGCGCGCAGAGAAAAAAAGATTGCCAGGATGCTAAGAGAATCAAAATTACCTTTAGAGAAAACTATGGATTCTTTCGATAGGAAGCGTCTTGGGCTAACTGTAAATGGCCATATAAGCGTGCTTTTGGAAGGCAGTTTCCTGGATAGTCATGAAAATGTTTTAGCATTTGGTAATCCTGGCAGCGGCAAGACCCATCTGTTATGCGCTATAGGTCATGAAATGATCCTGCAGAGAAGACGGATTTTATTTCGACCGTGTAACTTGTTGGTGCAAGATTTACTGGTTGCTAAGCGCGATTTGCGACTGCCACGTTTTCTAAAGCAGTTGGCTAAATATGATGCCATTATCATCGATGATATCGGTTACGTCCAACAAAACCGCGAAGAGATGGAGGTGTTATTTATCCTGCTGGCAGATAACTACGAGCGGGCATCGGTGATGTTAACAAGCAATCTTCCCTTTTCCAAATGGGAACAGATATTCAAAGATCCTATGACAACCGCGGCGGCAGTAGACAGGTTGGTTCACCATAGCGTTATACTGGAATTGAATCTGCCCAGCTATCGATTAGAACAATCTAAAAAAAATAAAAAACAATCAGAGAAAGAAAGGAAAATTGACGCGAGTAGAGGGTAGCTCCAGTCGCCCTACGGGCTATTTCCATTACCCCACACCAAAATTAGCATCAAGTGACCGCTCGGTAATTCTTAGGTCCCCAAAATTTATTTTCATACTTATACACGTGCCCCTATAAAAAGAATTTTTAAAAACCAAATTTATGCTTGACTTTGTAAACGCAAATGGTTAAATTGCTTGCGAATTAAACATGTGATCTACTTAAGCAAGCCAGGCGCAAAGAAACAGTCAGCTTTCACAGAATGGACTGATAAGTTTTATTGTTACTCAGAAAGAAGGTAGTCAGTAGCAGGTTTGTATTTTTGTAATTTGATATTTTCTTGTTTATCCAACCACCTAAAATGGCACAAATATTGCGATTAATTCAAGTCGTTATCTGTAGTATTAAGTTTTAGGATAATTAAGGTTTTTAGTTTTAAACAGGTTCTGATAATAATATACGCTTAACATACAGATTGAATAACAAATAGCCGCGTAACGGATTACTAAGGAGCTTATCCCCACGATTTCTTCCGGTGGGGAAATTTATGTATCAGGATGAGACACTGTTAACTTTCTGAATCACAATATTTTTTTTGGTTTAATTTTCGCTTGCATCGACAAGGATGCGTTTGTCTGAAGAGGATTTTATAGTCGTTCGGTTTGTAGGTAAAAATATTTCAAAACGTTAAGTAATGAAATGAAAAAGAAGGATGGACTATGTCGACAAATACCGCAACCCTGAAAGAGAATTAAGCAAGCCCGCCGCACGGAAGCAGCCAGCTTTAACTCCAGAATGGACTCTACAGTATTTGTGCTATTTATGAAAAGAGGTATCTTATGCTTGAATTTGCGATAAGACCACCTTGAACCTGGTAGTACCATTTGATTTTTGAAACTTGTTTTCAAAACAAAGGAGGCAATGCCTATGATTGTATAGAATTGTTTTGAATCTGTATCTTAACCGTAAAAGGATTGAGGTTGAATAGGTTTCCAGGATATGGAAGCTTTAACAAATTGTAATCTGTAAACTAATCATTAATAGGAGATAAGAACCATGAGTAAGTCAAAAAGAAAACAACTTGGGGGCTTACTAAACGTAGCGTTGCTGGCGCTAGTGCTGGGCATAGTGCCCGCCTCGGTAAACGCACAGACCCTAGGCGACGGTGATTTTGAGGACTCGCCCATCGGAACGCTCATCCCGCGGGCGTGCGTTTCCGGACCTCCATGCATCGGCGACCTCAGTTTTCCGATTCGGGACAACCTCTTCGGCGTCTGGGTCCATGGCGGAAACAGCCAGTCCGCCAACGCCCCTACGGAGATCGTGGGTCCGACCTATGGCATCACACCCAAGTCAGGGAACCAGATGCTCCATGCCACCGACAATGGTGGTAGAACCAACTACTACCAGTGGGTGGAGCTCGTCGAAGGATGCACGGAGGTCACGAGCACTTTTTACGTCAACGTGGCGAACTTCACGGCAACGCGCAAAGCATGGGGAATCCAGGTCAGAGCGGTGGCCGAAGGGGCCGTCGATCCGTACACGGGGGGCAACGTGGCGGACACCGGTGCCCGATACACGTTTCCCCTGGACAATGACCCTGGCACCTGGGAGGAGATTACGGCCACGCTGGCCCTGCCGCCCACGGCGCGGTATCTCCTCGTCGCGCTCGCAAGCGGGGTCGGAACCGGCGATGTCTTCCTCGACGACGTTACCCTGACCTTCGAGGGCGAGGGTTGTGGATCCGGCCCCGCTGACAGCGACGACGATGGTGTGCCGGATGACGAGGACAACTGCCCGAACACGCCTAATCCCGGTCAGGAAGATAACGATAGCGATGGTGTAGGCGATGTCTGTGACACCGACGATGATAATGATGGTATTTTGGACGTTGACGACAATTGCCAGTTTACAGCCAACGCCGGCCAGGAAGACTTTGACGGTGACGGGTTAGGCGATGCTTGTGATCCTGACGATGACAACGACGGCGTAGACGACGGTGATGATGCTTGTGTCGCTTCGGTTATTCCGGAATCTGTACCCACTGTAAGATTGGGTACAAACCGCTGGGCACTTGTAGATAGTGACAATGTCTTCGATACGACTGCTCCTAAAGGCAAAGGACCCAATCGCAGCTATACCACAGACGACACTCATGGCTGTTCCTGCGAACAGATCATAGAAGCACAAGGTCTTGGCAAAGGTCATACCAAGTTCGGTTGCAGTATTAGTGCAATGGATGATTGGGTGACTGGCAGCGCTGCAAAGATTGCTGCTGATTTGGATGAAGATGTGATTGAAACAATCCCGGACGGTTTTGCCCTCGAGCAAAACTATCCTAATCCTTTCAACCCGACGACGGAGATTTCTTTTGGAATTCCTGAAGCCGCGGAAGTTAAACTGGCTATCTATAACTTATCTGGTCAGTTGGTACGGACACTAGTCTCCGGCCAATTACAGGCAGGTAACCACAAGGTAACCTGGAATGCTACTGATGACAAAGGTTTGCGAGTCGCTACCGGCATCTACCTGTATGTGCTGAAAGCTGGTTCTGTAACCATTCAGAAGAAGCTGACATTAATGAAGTAGATTCCAAAATACCAGATACCGGTTGTCGGAATCTTGATGTCTATTTGATCATATTAAGAGTTCCCCCAGAGTTTTTCGCAAGCTCTGGGGGTTTATTATATTAGCAGGTTTTATCCGCGAATTGCTGTCGCATAATGAAAGTGACGGCAGTACAAAACCATAATAGAATGTATCGGGAAATATAATTGTCGTTTATAGGAAAAAATAGTTGACATTGATCAGAATTCATTCTAAATAAGGTTCAAATTCATCATCCGGTCTGGGTTCTAACTTCTCGCTCATGATAATTCGAGCACAGGTATTCCAGCGAAGAATTGCATCCTCATTACTAGTGGGGCGCAGTTTTTCCGCTTCTTCGAAATGAAGCATTGCTTCCCGAAACCATTCATATGCGGCATGTGATGTGCCGGGCATCCCCCGTTGCAATAAAGCTTTCCCCTGCCTTTCAAAGATTAACCCTTGATAATATAATCTATCATAATTATTTTTTAATTGAGGTAGTAATTCCCGGGCTCGATCTACACCGTCTGTAATGCCTTCATTAAATTGATCAGTCAAAGATAAAATCAGCCAGATAAGGGCTTTTTGGTTTCCTGGTTCAGCATTTAAGATGTCAAGGCAAATGCTCTCGGCTTCCTTGGCTTCATTTAAAAGACGATAGCGCTCGACTTTTTCAAGCGCCTCCGGTATGGCTTTTATTGATATAGGTTTGAGATCAAATTCCATAGTGGTCTCCTGGGGGTTTTTAAAATAACCTGATGTATATCTTTGAAAACATTTATTGCTTACCCTTCAATCCAAACATTTTCGTCTCCGACAATTTCTTTCAGGTTTACAAGTAAATCATTCTCAGGTGCAACTCTATACTTTTGTGATTGGATAATATATTCTCTCGTATCGCCATTGGTCAAATGAATAAGGAATTTGCATTTCCCTTTATGCTCATTAACTAATTTTTTGATTATTTCTAATTTTTTGTTGGTCAATCCATTTAGGCTTAAATTCATACAGACATTTTTCGTGAATTTCTCTCTTGCTTCAGACAGTGAGAGAATTTCTTCACAAATGATTGATGGCTCCCTATTTTCCTGTGTTGAGATTTTTCCGGTAATTAGAATCAGAGAATCAGGCTGAACCAGCGATCCTATTTTTTCATAAATAGATGAAAAAACCAACATCTCTGCTGACCCGGTAAAATCCTCAATAGTCGCAAAAGCCATCTTCCTGTTTGATTTGTCATAAATAGTCTTAATATTGGTAATGATACAGCCAATTTTTGCCGCGCATCCATCAGGTAAGGCTTTTAATTTATTCAAATGAATGGTAGAAAAAGCTTCCACTTCATCTCGAAATTTATTCAAGGGGTGACCGGAAACATAAAATCCGAGCAATTCGCGTTCAAAAGTTAGCTGCTGAGATTGACTCCATTCATCGGCATCTACTAAATCAGGAAAACGATTCAAAACACTCTTTCCGCCATTGCTGGCAGCATCGAACATACTGAATTGTCCTCTTTGAAATTCGGATTGTGTATTCTGGGCAAATGTTATCGCGTTTTCGATATTATTAAATTGCTGAGAACGGCTGCCTTGTAAACAGTCCATTGCCCCCGCTTTTGCCAGACTTTCCATTACTTTTTTATTAACAGCCCGCAAATCAAGATTCTGAAGAAACTGGTAAATGTTGGTGAAAGCTCCATGTTTTTCCCGGGCCCGAATAATCGACTCGATTGATCCTTTCCCAACGTTTTTTACCGCAGCTAAACCAAATCGAATGCTTTTGCCATCAATTGTAAAATCAGCCAAACTGTCGTTCACACATGGAGGGAGAATATCAAGCCCCATGCGCCTGCATTCGTCTATCAATACCATAATGCGGTCAGAATTCGACATTTCACTGGTTAAAGTGGAAGCCATAAACTCGGCCGGATAATGTGTTTTAAGATATGCTGTTTGATATGCCACAACCGAATAACAAGCCGCGTGGGATTTATTAAAACCGTAATTCCCAAATTCAACAATCAAATCAAAAACTTTTTTGGCTAGTTTTTCGGTAATTCCTTTTTGCTTTGCACCCTCGGTAAATTTAACTTCCTGCTTCCTTAATAAATCCATCTGCTTCTTGCCCATGGCTTTACGAAGGATGTCTGCTTCACCCAGGGTAAATCCGCCAAGAACACTGGCAATTCGCATGACTTGTTCTTGATAAACGATGATGCCATATGTCTCTTTTAAAACTGATTCCAAAAGAGGGTGCAGGTATTCGATTTCCTTTTTTCCATGACTACGGGCAATATAATCATCAATCATCTTCATAGGACCCGGCCGATACAATGCGTTCATCGCAATCAAATCATCAATTTTAGTTGGCTTTAATTTCATCAGGTAATCGCGCATGCCGCCGCTTTCAAACTGGAATATTCCTGTTGTTTCACCCTTACCAAAAAGATCATAAGTTTCTTTATTATCCAAAGGAATTTGATCCAAGTCTATTTCTATATCACGATCATGTAACATTCGAATGGTTTTAGCCAGTACGGTTAATGTTCGTAAGCCGAGGAAATCCATTTTCAACAACCCGATTTCCTCAATACATTTCATATCATATTGAGTTGTTACATCACCGGTATTCGAAACAAAAAGAGGCACAAAATTGGTTAATTCTTCCGGGGCAATTACCACACCCGCCGCGTGAGTAGATGCGTGTCGCGCTACACCTTCCAAAGCCTTTGAATATTCCAACAACTGCTGAAATCGTTCGTCATTTGAATTGAATATATCTCTGAATTCTTTGACATTTTTGTAGGCTTCGTCGATAGTATTGCCAAAAGGGATCACCTTAGCAATTTGATCAACGTCGCTATATTTTAATTTCAATACCCGGCCGACATCACGAATGACAGCTCGAGCCATCATGGTTCCGAAAGTGATGATTTGGGTAACGTTCTTATCTCCATACTTTTTTCGCACATAATCAATCACTTCCTCGCGGCGTTCGTAACAAAAATCAATATCTATATCCGGAAGAGATACACGCTCAGGGTTTAAGAATCTTTCGAACAGCAAACCATATTTTAGCGGATCAATATTGGTTATGCCAAGAACATATGAAATGATACTGCCGGCAGCAGAACCTCTTCCCGGACCAACCGGAATTCCCCGGCTCCGTGCAAAATCTATAAAATCTTTTACAATCAAAAAATAACCCGGGTAACCCATTTGATGAATCACCTCAAGTTCAAAATTAAAGCGTTCCTCAATTTCAGGGGTAATTTCCGGATAGCGTTTTTCAAGATTTTCTCTCGCTACTTGTTTTAGATAATCCTCAAGATTATCTGCTTCATGGTCAGAAGGAATTTCATATTTAGGAAGATATGTATTGCCGAACTCCAGTTGTAAATCACATTTATTTGCAATCTCTTTTGTTATATCCAGCGCTTCCTGATGGCTGGTAAATAATTCCCGCATCTCTTGTTCTGACTTAAAATATAGTTCTTCGGTTTCTATTTTAAGGCGATCCGGATCATCCAATTCTTTGCCGGTTTGTATGCAAACCAGGGCGTCATGAGGCTTGTGATGTTCCTTTCTCATGTAATGAATATCATTGGTGACCACTAATGGAATACTCAATTCCTTGCTTAAGTACTGCACTCCCTCCGAAGCTATTTTTTCATCAGGAATTTCATGGTTTTGCATTTCCAAATAAAAATCATCCCCGAATATATCCCGATATGCCTCGGCCTTTTGTTTAGCCAACTCGATATTTCCTTTTACTATCGCCTGGGCTACCTCGCCTTGCAGGCATGCCGACATTGCAATGATACCATCATTATATTCCTTTAATACTTCATGATCAATTCTCGGCCTATAGTAAAACCCTTCCAGATATCCAATAGAAACCAATTTCAATAAATTGCGATAACCGGCTAGATTTTTTGCTAATAATATAAGATGGTACGAATTATCGCTCCTGTCGGTCTTTGATTTTTCCTTACGACTTCTGGGAGCAACATAAGCCTCTACTCCAATGATTGGCTTTATCCCCTCCTTTTTGGCTGCACGATAAAAATTAATACTGCCGAACATGTTGCCATGATCGGTAATTGCCAAAGCATCCATCTTCTGTTCTGACGCACACTTAAGCAAATCTTTAATTTTGCAGGCACCATCTAAAAGACTATAATCGGAGTGGTTATGCAAGTGAATAAATGACATTCGGAATCCTTATTTTGGTGGTTAATTTTATCTTCAACTAGAAAAGAGAAAAAGAACCCTTATTCTTTTTCTCTTTGAATATCTGCTCCAAGCCCTCGAAGTTTCTCTTCGATTTTTTCATAGCCGCGATCAATATGATAAACACGGAGAATTTCTGTTTTTCCCTGTGCAATTAACCCGGCAAGAATTAACGAAGCACTTGCCCTTAAATCGGTAGACATAGTGGTCGCTCCTTTTAATTCCGAAACTCCACGAACAATGGCAGTATTTCCATCAACTTCAATATTGGCGCCTAAACGGTTGAGTTCGCTTACATGTGTAAAGCGATCAAAATAGATTTTATCTGTGATCGTCGATGACCCTCGGGCCGTAGTCATCATTGCTATCCATTGTGCCTGCATATCGGTTGGAAAACCAGGATATACGTCTGTAGTAATATTTATTGGATTCAATTTGCCATCCGATTGAATTCTAATCCTATCCTCATTTTGAGTTAAACTCACACCTGCAGACTCAAGCTTCGATAAAACAGCTGATAAATTGTCCGGATTTACGTTTGTAATCGTTACCTCTCCACCAGCCATGGCTGTACACGCTAAATATGTTCCGGCTTCAATACGGTCCGGGATGATTTCCATGCTCACAGCACGTAGTGAAGGCACACCTATTACTTCGAACTGTTTGGTTCCGATTCCTGAAATTTGCGCCCCCATTTTGATCAAAAATTCAGCCAACTGTTCAATTTCAGGTTCCATTGCCACATTTTCCAAAATTGTTGTGCCTTTTGCCAAGGTTGCCGCCATCAGAAGATTACCGGTTGCCCCAACGCTGGGGATATCAAATGTAATATGTGCACCCCTAAGTTGGTCACATGTTCCAATGACATAACCATCGTCGATCGTAATTTCCACTCCCATCTTTTTCAATCCCTCAAGGTGGAAGTTGACCGGCCGCGGCCCCCAGGCACAGCCGCCCGGGAGGGAAACTTTACCGTATCCAAATCTGGCAACAATAGGGCCTAATACATAAAAAGAAGCTCGCATGGTTCGGACTAAATCGTAGGGCGCCTCCAAAGAATGTTTTTCAGGTACTTCAACATCCAGGTTATCGTTCGAAATTTTTGTTGTTACGCCCATTTGTTCCAATAACCGAGCCATGGTTTGTACATCACGCAAATTCGGAACATTTGAAAACGAATAGGATCCCGGTGCAAGCAAGGTAGCGGCCAAAAGCGGCAAAACGGCATTTTTTGAACCCGAAATTGCTACACTACCATAAAGTTTCTTGCCTCCATGAATTACAAACTTATCCATAAATATTTTTATTTATTTGATTTGAACTAATGTATAAAAATGAAAAGACTACAACAAAAATAGAAGGAATTAATTAAATATCAAGACATCTAATCAGTCAATTCAATTTAATCAAAATTGTATTTCGAATCGAGTTGATATTTAGCATGAGTTAGATATAAGGACTTGGCAAAAGCGGCGGAGCATCGATATCCTTGGAATTCACGCTAGTGTCTTTGCCTCAGCTTGACGCCATAATCAGGCAGCGATTAAAATCTTAACCGTACCCTCTTGATAATTTGATAAGCGTAAATACACCTTTATCATATTCAAATACTAAATTAAGACGCCCACGATCAATAAAATCTTTATGATTAGGTTGACATATAAAGTTTACCATAAAGACATTTTTATCTTTTTTTATATACATTTTCAGATAATGAAAGTCTTCATTCTTTTGATTAATCGTGTTTTTATTGATTGATTTTACCCACCACTTATCAATATGTCTAGGAAGCATCCCTGATAGCACCTCATCAGAGATTGAGTCAGCACCAGCCATCATATCATATACTTCAATAAATATAGTATCACTATTTAATAATGTCGTAACATCAGGCAACTTTTCTAAGCCAATGGCTTGATGTAGTGCTTCTGTCATCAATTCATTTGGACTCGGTCCTGGTACTCCAGAGCTGCCAAGTTGGCAGCATGCTTGGATAGGAATCAGAAAAATAATAATTAGATTGAAATATAGTATTTGGATTTTCAGAATTGTGTATTTATTCATTAAATTATTCAGCTATCTAAAATTGCATACAATTTAGTTATGCAATAATTACTTTATGAATAATTTGTTGTGCATAACATTCAACACTGTTTTGTATTTAACTTGAAAATTGAAGGTCAATAATACCTTGGTAACATTAAAATGTCGAACTCACGTTATTTAGCATTTCTTCGGCATTTTTAATGACTGTGTCAGTCACCTTCTCTCCGCCAATCAAACTTGCGATTTCTTTAACCCGATCTTTTAGCGCTAATTCCTGAACTTGGGTCGTGGTTGTTCCATTATTAACAATTTTACGCACTGAAAAATGTTTGTCGGCAAAACTGGCAATTTGAGGCAGATGGGTCACACAAATCACCTGGTGGGTGGCTGATAATTCTTTTAATCTCCGGCCAACAGATTCAGCAATTCTACCGGAAATGCCAATATCAATTTCGTCAAACACTAGTAAACCGATTTTATCTTTCCCAGCCAATACGGATTTAATAGCCAACATAATCCGGGATATTTCTCCTCCTGATGCTACTTCAGCTAAAGGTTTAAAACCCTCACCCGGGTTTGTGGAAACATAGAGTTCAATTTTATCTATTCCATTTTGTTTTGCAATATGGCTTTCCGGGAGCAGTATACCTCCACCACCATTTCGTGGATAATTTTCAAAAACAATCTTGACAAAAGCATTTTCCATTCCAATTTGCCGGATGATGTTTTCTATTTGAACTTGTAATGTGGTAGCCGATTTTTTCCGCTGCTCGGACAATTCAATACAAATATTCTGTAGTTCCGTTTTCCTGGTAGTAAGTTGTTTTTGTAAATTTTCCAATGTATCATCTAAATTTTCAATTTCAACGAGCTCTTCCTTTAATAACTCTATTTTTTTAAGAATTTCAGGAATTGGTAAGCCATACTTTTTTTGAATCCTTTGGATTTCACTTAATCGCACCCGAATATTTTCCAATCTTTCCTGGTCAAATTCTGCCTTTGATAAATAATCATTCACAAACCGGGCTGCTTCTTCTATGTGAATATTGGCTGTTCTGAGATTCTTAATCACATTTGAGAAACTCTGATCTATTTTTTCTAATTCTTCCAACTTGCTAACTGACGTATCAATTGTTGCTATAGCAGCATGCTCTTGATCATACAAAATATTATAGATCTCATTACAGAATGAGCTTAATTTTTCATAATTAGCCAGGACTTTTTCCTCATGGGAAAGCTCTTCATCTTCGCCAGAGTATAAATTTAATGATTCAATTTCGTTAATTTGGAATCTTATGAATTCCTGTTTTTCTCTTATTGCTGCCGCTTTGGATTGCAAAGTATGAAGCTTTTGTTGTAATTCAATAATTCCATCGTATCGGTTTTTCACAGAATTCGATAGTTGACCCAAATTAGCGAAGCTATCAATAATTTCGAAATGGTTGTCAGTTTTTAATAAAGATTGATGTTCATGTTGACCGTGTAAATCGACAAGAATCTCCGATGCATTTTTAAGGATAGATATTTGGGTTATACAATCATTGATAAAAGTTCTGGATCTGCCGGATTCATTTATTTCTCTACGCAAAATTAATTCGTTTTCAAAAACATCGATCTCATTTTCATTTAAGAACGTTTCAATTTTTTTCGGAATGCTGAAAAAAACTCCCTCAACAATCGCTTTATCAGTACCGGAGCGTAGCATACCTGCCGATACTTTTTCGCCAAGAATTGTGTTCAACGCATTAACAACCATGGATTTACCCGCTCCGGTTTCGCCGGTAAGCACATTAAACCCTTTGGAGAATTCGAGATTCAATTCATCCATAAGTGCAAAATTTTTAATAAATAATTTTTTGAGCATTTAATGTACTATTGATTGATTACTGCAATTTTTCCACTTTTGGCTATGCCGTCAGGATCAACCGCAACTGCCAAATAAATGCCGCTGGCTACCAGAAGCCCTTCATTGTTCCTGCCATCCCAAATTGCACGGCCGCCTTTTGATGCTGTTACCAATTTTCGAATCAAAAACCCGCTTGAGGTATAAATGTTCAGATCGCAGTTTCTGCAAAGTCCTTCCACAATAACATTGGTTTCGGAGGTTCCAATCATTACAGGATTTGGGTATAAAGTCAGTTGCTCCAACGTTTCATGTGGTTCCACAAATAGCGTTTGAAAAATAGAAAGACCATTTGATGTTGCGATAAAAGATGTTCCGGTTTTTCTGTTGAATGCAAAGCTCACGACATTTGAACTAACTAACGGGCTGTTTTCAGTCGTATAATGAGTCCAGCGAAAATCATCCCGGCCCAGGATGCTAAAGCCTGAAGATGTACCAACCCATTTATTTCCGACAGGATCGATAGCAATTGTATTAATTTCGTTTGTGATTAAACCAAACTGCTGTCGCACTTCCCCGTTTTGATAATATTCCAAGCCTTCACCCGTAGCAATCCAAACCACGTTGAATTCATCTATAGCAACTGCTTTTATAATGTTTGAGGACAATCCAAGTGATCGATTTAGGATGGCTACGGAATCATCCGATTTATCAATTGGTGTTCGATTGTCATCATAGACATAAATACCACCCCCGTCTGTGCCTACCCATTTACGGTTTAGCTGATCAATTGCAATTGATATAGGATTTGCAGATAAAATTCCATCTTCTAAACCAAATTTAACCCATTGGCCGTCCGTTGTAACAGCAACCAGCTTAATTCCATTAAAAGCACTGAAATTCCCCATCCAAAGGGTACCATCCTGGTCTATGGCTATTTCGTTCACAACTACAAAACTTAAATCCTGCGGAATACCAGATAAGTGACCAGTCGTTTCGTTAAACACATCTATTTGATTATTAGAACCAAACTTATACACTCCTTTCCCCCAACTTCCAACCCAAATGTTTTTGTTTTGATCCTCTATTACTGTAACTGATTCATCTCCTGGCAGGTCACCATTCGACTTGGTAAAATTTGTCCATTTTTCACCATTAAATGCATAAACGCCATTTCCTGATTGAGAAGCACTAGCACACCATAATTTTCCTTCCGAATCAAAAAACAAATCTGCGAAATTATTACCTGCGGGACCATCAGAAATAAAATAATCTATTTCATCCAAATTTTTTTCCCATTTGATTAAGCCTTTCTTTTCAGCGCCCAACCATAAATCGCCATTTTCATCGACGACGAAAGTAGTAATCAAGTCGTTTAAAGTTAATTGACGATCCCAACGGTCTAAATCCGGATCATATTTGTAAACAAATTTGTTAACCGCAGCATACAATTCATTTTCATTTTTAGAAAAAGCTGCGACTGCAATGCCGAGAATTGAGGAGTAAACCGCTTGAATTTCTCCGTTTTTCAATTTTTGGACACCTCTTTCGGTGCTAATAAAAATATCACCATTAAACGATTCTATTGCATTGACTTTATTAGATGCCAAACCGTCTAATGTGGTTAGGTTATCCCAACTTTGTGGCGCCTTCAGATTTATTTGTCTTAAATCCGCGACTGAAATACCAAAGTCTGTTGCAACATAGATTAACGGCCATTCAACCAACGCGTCAAAAGCATCAATTTCGACAGGAATGTTTCCCATTTTCTTATATGTCTCTTTAGCTTCCTGTTTACTAAGTATAAAGACACTCACACCTATATTCAAGGCTATGAACAGACTGTCTCCATGTAATTCCATGTCATGAATGGATAATCTGTCAAAATCCTTGAAAAGCTCCCATTTGTTTTCGTTTATATTGAATTGGTTCAAATCGCCATTTTGCAGGCCAAACCACAAGTTGTTATTGTCATCAATTTCAACCTGAATAGGATGATTATGGCTAAGGTTTTCGGTGTTTGTAAATGAACCTACATACTCTTCATTGTTTCGATCAAAAATTAGTACGCCTCCATTGGTGGCACAGATTAATAGATTATCTTTGATCGTTATATCACCGATGGAAGATTTGTTTGTTATAGTTTGCCAATTCCCACTTTGTCCTAATATTTTTGAAAAAAATCCAAATGTAAATGTAAAAATAACCAAGAAATTAGTTGTATAAAATAAGAATCTTTTCATTTATTTTTTATAATATCCACAAGATTAGCCATTTCAATAGCAGTTAATGCAGCATCCCAACCTTTGTTCCCCATTTTTGTTCCTGCACGCTCAATTGCTTGTTCAATCGAATCAGCCGTAATAATGCCATAAATAATAGGTACATTTGTAGATAACGACACACTTGCAATTCCTTTTGATACTTCTCCGGCGATATAATCAAAATGAGGTGTAGACCCACGGATGACCGCGCCCAAACAGATAATCGAATCATACGTTTTTGTTTCCGCCAACATCTTTGCAATTAGCGCAATTTCGAAAGAACCCGGCACCCAAGTTATTTGGATTTCATCATCGTTACAACCATGACGGATGATACAATCTTTTGCTCCTTCGAGTAGTTTACTAGTAATAAACTCATTAAAACGAGAAATTACAATGGCAAATTTTTTCCCACTAGCATTTAATTGCGCTTCAATTGGTTGTGGCATTCATCCTCCGGTTGTTAAAATAATATCTGATTTCAAATAATAAACTCCCGGGTCTAAACATCTTCCAATATGAGATGACCCAGCTTATCTCTTTTTGTGGTCAGGTATTTTTTATTATTGTTGTTTGGTTGGATTTCAAGAGGTCGGCGTTTAACCTCATCAAAACCGTGCTCTCTAAGTCCCAGAACTTTTTGTGGATTGTTTGTTAGGAGTGATATTTTATGAACTCCCAATTCTTTTAATATCTGGGCGCTAATTCCGTAATCCCTTAAATCAGCTTCGAAACCCAATACTTTATTTGCCTCCACGGTGTCTTTACCTAAGTCCTGCAGTGCATATGCTTTAATCTTATTGGTCAATCCGATCCCTCTTCCTTCCTGGCACATATAAAGAAAGACGCCATTTCCTGTTTCGTTAATCAGTTTAAGGGAAGCCTCTAATTGTTCACCACAATCACACCGAAGAGAATGCAATAAATCTCCGGTTAAGCATTGGGAATGCAATCTTACCAGGACTTGTTCCTGAGAATTAATGTCTCCTTTTACCAATGCTAAATGACGTGAATGATCTACGGTGCTTTCAAACAAATTCAATTTAAATTGACCAAACCGTGAAGGGAAATCTACTGAGGTCACAAGGTTGATTAATTTTTCATTTTTGTTTCGATAAACTATTAAGTCTTTAATTGTTATGATTTTCAATTTAAATTTTTTAGAAATCTGAATCAAATCCGGAACCCTGGCCATTGTACCATCTTCATTCATAATTTCACAAAGGATTCCTGCCGGATAAATTCCTGCTAATTTTGCTAAATCAACAGTAGCCTCCGTATGGCCTGCTCGTTGTAGAACACCCCCCTCATGAGCTATTAATGGAAAAATATGACCGGGCCGCAATAAATCTTCCGGCTCTGTATTCCGGTCGATAAGGACTCGAACCGTTTCAGCCCTATCAAATACTGAGATTCCGGTTGTCGTGTTATTTTTTGCATCTACTGAGATGGTAAAATTACATATTTTCTCGCTAATGCCACTAACCATTTGCTTTAAATTTAATTGTTTTAATCTATCCTCCAACATTGGCACACAAATGAGTCCACGCCCATGAGTAGCCATAAAATTAATTTTTTCGGGTGTGATGAAAGTTGCTGAGGTTATAAAATCTCCTTCATTTTCACGATTCTCATCGTCAACAACAATGATGATTTCACCTTTTCGATAACTATTAACTGCTTCTTCAATAGTACTAAAGTTGTGCTTACCCTTACCATTTGATCCCATTGTTCTTTTCCTTAGTCTTAAATCTTATTATTAAAATCCCTGTTCCTTAATCCAAGATTCTGTAAGTTTTGTCTTCTTCTCCTTCACCTGTAGTGACACCATATTTTCTATATATTTTGCCATCATATCCACCTCTAAATTTACCAAATCTGAAATACTTTTGGTCTTTAAATTAGTGTTCTTAAAAGTATGTGGAATGATCGCAATTCTAATTTTTGACCTCTCTTTTCTTGCAACCGTTAGGCTGATTCCATCAATCGCAATCGAGCCTTTCTCAATGATGAAGCGGTTTAACGAATCCGGGTATTCGACAGTTAGCCAATACATCGAACCTTGCTGATCTAATCCCGTAACCGTTCCGGTAGCATCAACATGGCCTTGAACAAAATGGCCTGCCAATTTTTGTCCGATACGCAGTGATTGTTCCAGATTAACTAAATCTCCTTCTTTTCTTTTACCAAGTGAAGTTCTATTCATCGATTCGCGAACTGCTTCTACCCAAAAATTATTCTTTTCCTTTTTGATTGCTGTTAGACATACCCCATCGACCGCAATACTATCGCCAATAATTAATTCCATAGCGATGGGTTCACATGAAATCTTAAATTGAAGTGCGTCAGGAATTTCCTGGATCCCTGCAATTTGACCAACTTTTTCTATTAATCCTGTAAACATGTTTAATGCAAATAACCTTCTATTAAAATATCTGTCCCGATTCTTTTGTATGATACCATTTTGAGTTCAGTGCTTTCCATCATGGTGTGGATTGAAAGATCGCCGACTGCATCAATTCCTTCTCCAATCAATTTAGGAGCTACAAATATCATTAACTTATCCGCAAGTCCGGTTTTTATGAAAGAAGTGATAATAGATTTACCACCTTCTACAAGCAGAGAGATCAGATTCTTCTTTGACATCCATTCCAGTATTTGGCTAAATGTGCTTCCTCTTTCATTTTCATTATTTATGAATTCGAGATTGACCCCCATCTTTTTAAATTTATTTATTTTTTTTGCATCAGTATTAGCAGTAAAAACAACAGTTTTATTTTTAAATTCGTCGTTGAACAACTTAGATTCGAATGGAAAATCCATATTTCTGCTTACAACAATGCGCCAGGGTTGATTTCCTTTTACGTGGCGAACCGTAAGTTGAGGGTCATCACGCTTAACAGTACCAGCCCCAATTAAAACAGCATCCACTGATTTACGCAGCTGATGGACTTTCTTTCTTGATTTTTCATTTGAAATCCAGGTAGAATGAAAAGAACGGGTTGCGATCCGGCCATCCAGACTCTGTGCCCATTTTAGAATAACAAATGGTTTTCCAGTCCGTACGTATTTGAAGTAAGCTTCGTTTAGTTTCTCGCCATCATCGGCCAAGACATTTGTCTCAATTGAAATTCCGGCTTCCTGCAGTTTTTTGAGGCCAGCTCCCTTGACCATAGAATTTGGATCTTGATTGGAAATAATAACTCTTGAAACACCAGATTCAATAACCCGATCGACACATGGCGGTGTTTTCCCGTAATGATTACATGGTTCCAAATTTACATAAAGGTTAGACCGAAAAGCATCTGTACCCGCATTGTTTAAGGCAAATACTTCCGCATGTGGCCCGCCATAGTTGCGATGATAACCTTCCCCAACGATCTGTTCGTCTTTTACAATAACTGCACCTACAAGAGGATTCGGCGATGTAGATCCTTCACCTTTTTTTGCTAATTTCATTACTCTTTGCATGAAGTAATGATCTTTTCTTGAATTATTCTGACTCACAATTCAAATTTTTTCTCTAATTTTTAAACTCCTTACTAATACCAAAAAAATAGCCCTGAAGAATAAATAATCTTCAGGGCTATGCGATAAACATACCTCATTTCAATCTTCTTCCATCCGGACTTTAACCGTCGGCTTCGGAATTACACCGAATCAGTCCCGGGCTTACCGGGAGTCGCGGGCTTTCACCGCCGGTGAGGACTTTCACCTCGCCCTGAAGATTTACAACTTCAAATTTTAATTTAATATAAATAATTCAATAGGTGAATGCAAGATAATTTGTTTTACTTAGTCAAAATCAAAAGATCATTTAAATAATACTATATATATACGTTTATTCTACTAATACTACAAAATATGTCTTTCAATTTGAAGAATACATTGTTATATTTTTAAACCATTTCAAATAACAATTCAAAAATTCAACCATGGTTTTATAAATAATGAAATTTATTGCAGATTTACACATCCATTCCCATTTCTCAAGAGCAACAAGTAAGTCCTTAAATTTTGAACACTTAACCAAATGGGCTCAACTCAAAGGGATAACGGTAGTTGGGACCGGCGATATCGCTCACCCGGGATGGTTGGACGAAATGAAAGAGAAACTGGAGCCAGCCGAAGAGGGTTTGTTTCGACTAAAAGATGACTTTGCTAAACCAATACAAAAGGAAGTTAATAAAGCTTGCCAGGGTGAGGTCCGTTTTATGTTGGCGGGTGAAATTAGTAATATTTACAAAAAGAATGATAAAGTTCGGAAAATTCACAATGTGGTTTTTTTACCCAGCTTTGCAGCGGTAGAAAAATTTCAGGTTGAATTGGAAAAAATCGGAAATATCAGATCGGATGGCCGGCCAATTTTGGGGCTGAGTTCTCGGGATTTATTGGAGATTGTTCTACAAACAGATCCACAGGCTTATTTGATCCCCGCTCACATTTGGACGCCCTGGTTCGCAATGTTGGGTTCAAAATCCGGCTTCGATTCTGTCGAGGAATGTTTTGATGATTTAACATCTCATATTTTTGCTTTGGAGACAGGACTTTCATCCGACCCGCCCATGAATTGGCGTCTTTCAATTTTGGATGAATATACTTTGGTCTCAAATTCAGACGCCCATTCACCGCAGAAATTAGGAAGAGAGGCTAATATTTTTAATACTGAACTCTCCTATCCGGCTATTTTTGACGCATTAAAAAATAAGGAATCGGATTCCTTTTTAGGAACAATTGAATTTTTCCCTGAGGAAGGGAAATATCATTTCGATGGTCATCGGAAATGTGATATAAACTGGGACCCTGAAACTACTCAAAAGCATAATGGCATTTGCCCCAAGTGTGGCAGCCTGGTTACTGTTGGAGTCATGCATCGCGTCCAGGCACTGGCAGATCGAAATTATGGACAGAAACCGGCAAAGGTTCATCCGTTTAAAAGTCTGATCCCTTTACCGGAAGTCATTGCGGAAATTTTTAATATGGGTGTGAATACAAAAAGAGTGCAGGAATATTATAATTTTCTATTGTCCAAACTCGGATCCGAATTGTCCATTTTGCAAGACACCCCTTTGGAAGACATTGAACGAATGGGCGGCAGTGTCTTTTCCGAAGCCATTAGAAGGATGCGTAAAGGACAGGTTAAACCAGTAGCCGGCTTTGATGGCGAATATGGGGTTATCCGGCTATTTGATGACAAAGAACGTGAGGATTTTAATAACAAGTCAGGGTTTATTATTCCTAAAAAAAGAAAATAAAAAAAGGACAAACCATAAATAAAAGGGAAGCCCACCTACAATTAGAATTGTTTAATGATGATCCGAAACGTTTTTCCCAAGATTCTTTTGGGGGCTTCGTAATCCTTATTAACAAGTTGGGATATTCAATAATTAAACCTATCTTCACAGTTTGATTTCGGTTGTCATAAACGACAATACATGTTTTTTTCAAGGATTAAAATTCTAATTCGATGAATATCTTTTCTCCACCAATTATAAAAGAATTCCGTGCAACAGTTAGTTTGGGCGGACCCATCATTGTCTCCCTCCTGGCTCAGCAAACCCTTGGATTTATCGACACAGTAATGGCGGGAAATTTAAGTGCGAAAGATCTGGCAGCTGTTGCAATCGGTAGAAGTCTTTTTGTCCCCATTTTTCTTGTTGTGCTCGGTGTATTGTTAGCGGTAAATCCTATAGTGGCGCAATTTTATGGCGAACGTAAAATCGACCAGATTGGAAAAACAGTTTGGCAGGGATTGTTGCTCAGTCAAATGCTTGCAATTCCATCATTTTTTTTGGTTCGGAACCTGGAAATCGTCATGCATTTTATGCAGATTGCACCCGAACTCATTCCCATTAGCATGGGATATCTTAAGGCAATATCATGGTGCTTCCCTGCGACTTTCGCCTATCTCACCCTGCGATTTTTTAATGAAGGAATATCTATTACCAAACCAAACCTGTATTTTTCTCTAATAGCAATACCAGTTAATTTCATCGGCAATTATGCCCTTATGTATGGTAACTTTGGATTGCCAAAATTGGGCGCCGTCGGGGCCGGATGGGCTACCACGATGGTTTGGTGGACGATGCTAACCGCGATGCTTATATACACGTTCCGAATGAGGCACAACCAGCATTTTCGAATATTTCATAAAATGAGCCTGCCTAATTGGAGATACATGAGGGAAATCCTCCACATCGGAATTCCAAATGGCATGAGCCTGGGGATGGAGGTTGGAATGTTTGCCATCGCAGCTTTAATCATCGGTTCTTTGGGTGTTGCCATTCTGGCGGGACACATGATTGCAATTAATGTTGCATCACTCACCTTTATGATTCCATTGGGACTTTCGTTTGCCACCACATCCAGGGTTGGATTTGCAGTGGGTGAAAAAAATTATGAGGGTGTTAGGATTGCCGGATATGTTAGTGGCGGAGTTTCGGCGATGGTAATGTGTCTAACCGCTGCTATGATGTATCTTCTGCCGTACACCATCGTCAAAATATATAGCACGGATTTGGCGGTAATAGAAGTTGCAGCTCAATTATTGCTCATGGCAGCTATTTTCCAGATCTCCGACGGAGTACAGGCAAGCGCTATGGGTGCTTTGCGGGGTTTGAAGGACACACGTATTCCTATGTTTGTCAATATCATTGCTTATTGGATTATTGGAATTCCATTGGGGTATTATTTGGGAATCGTGAGAGGTATGGGTGCAAAAGGGTTATGGATTGGCATGATTGCAGGTTTGACTTTTGCAGCTATCTCACACACATCCAGGTTTTACTATTTTACAAAAACAGGTAAATATAGAAAGTAGAATCTGCTAAATGATGTGAGTTCGACATAATACAATTAATCTAAAATATTGGGGAATACAAATCCCTCCAGGCACAAATCTGATTAAAATATTCATTCATATTCGTAATCCGGATTGGGTTTAAATTTTTGGTTGTGATTCATTTTTGGTTGAGTTATATTATTTTTGTTTCCACGTTACCCAATATATCAAAAAATACAAGGAAAAATACAACTTATTTTTCCATTATTGTGCACGTAAATATCATAATAACTGGAAAGATTTCCAGTTATATAAGTTGATTAGATGGAAAGTTTCCATCTATCGACAATGTTAGGCTTCAAAAATAATCATCGAAATATGAAAATTAATTTACCAGAGAATGCTTTAAAATATTTCAATTCAAAATCACGAGATTTTCTTTTAAAATTAGAACCAGCACCTATAAGAAAAAAAAGAGAAAAATTTAAATCATCCGAATCACACATTCCTACAAAAACACTGACAGACAAACAAATATTTGAGGTAAAATTTGCTGGAGAAATTAACAGATTTGGAAAAGAAGTGTCAAAATATTTTCAAACGGATGAAAGCCCGATTGGTCTATCTGGTGATAATTACATTGAATTTAGAAAATTGGTTGAAGAGTTATCACTAAAAAAGCAATTTAAAGAAATTTTAAGTTCTGCATTTATCCAAGAAACTTTTTTTAACTGGTTTGAAAATCTCTATAAAGGGAACATTGATCAAAAAGTTGAATTTCTAGACTATTTACAAAACAAATCAAATGATGCAGTAAAAAAAATAAAGATATCAATCCCTCTATCAAATATTTCAATACAGAATCCTTTCAAATTAGGTAATGTATATTTTGAATATTTTTCTAAAAAATTTTTTAATGAAATGTTAAATGGTTCTTTAAAATCAAATCCAGGAGAAAAAGAGCAAATAATCGAAGGTTTTGAAAGGATAAGAAAAAGCTACCAAGGGACTGTATTTTCATCTCTGATATTAAATGCTGAACAAGATAAAGCAATTGATATTGCCGTAAATGAAACTGAAAAAATGCTAAAAATACTTCGCTTTTTCTCTCCATCTGCCGTTTTACCACAAATCCCATCCTATTTAGGAAGAATGGGTCACATACTAATTCCAAATGATCATTTTTTTATATTTGAAAATACGATCCCAATAATTCAAAATTCAATCACAGAAAAACGTGAGCGTACCTGGAAAATTAGAGATAAAGATATTGAATTTTTTCATCAAATAGGAATTGATAATGCGGTAGATTTAATAACAAAACGAAAAAGAAATCACTTTGAAGATATACTTTTAAATTCTATGAATCTTTTTAGTAAGGCAATAGCTCCAATTGAATTTCATGAAAAACTTGTTTTTAATCTTGTATCACTTGAAACTTTATTATTAAAAGATACTAGTGAATCTATCCAGACTATGCTTGGATTACGTTTATCATTTTTGATAGAAACAGACCCCATTAAAAGAAAAGACATTATTAATTTAATTAAGAAATCTTATATTTTAAGAAGCTCATATATACATCATGGGGAATTGAAAGAGGACATTCAATTATTAGAAAAACTTCAACATTTAGTTTGGGATTGTCTAAGGAATACACTCATAAATAAACATCTTTTTTTAAAAAAAGAAGACTTTTTTAATTATCTTGAAAGTAAAATATTATCTTAAATAATGTTTTTTAATTGCAATATGTTAGCCTAACCATGGTTTCCAGGCGAACAAAAAAGCTCATGGTTTTTGGATTTCAAAATGGGTTTGGGTTCAACTTCCTTGCATTTTTCAAGCTCGATCTCCTGCTTTTCTGTCGCCTGAAACCAGTAATTAAGCGAAGGCATTAAATCAAAATGGAAAGGAGAATGCATATGAATACTTTAAGGGCATCACTCACTTACTGCTTATAACTGGCATTATACTGGGGGTTGCGGCCTGCTCATCGATAAAAAGCGATCCAGAACAAGTTATCAAGGAATTCTACAAAGCAGCTAATGAAGGCAAATACAATGAAGCTAAGCAGTACCTATCGCAAGAAGGAATTCGAAATATAGAAGGCCCAATTGGAGCTCGAGCAGGTGGTTTGAAGGGAATTTTAGACAAATACACTCGGAACGGTAATCTAGAAAAAGTGGATGTACGCGAAGTTAGCATTAGGGGTGATGGGGCATCTTGCAAGGTGACAAAATATTTTAAGGATAAAGGCACAAAAGAGCTAATGATAGAGTTCATAATGGAGAATGGTGCGTGGAAAATATCTTGGAGTACGTCGACTCTTTAATGCCGATTTTAGTCGATTAGAACCGTAATAAGAGAAAACGGAGACTACAGCCCCGAATCACCCACTGCACCAGACCTCTAACAGCGGTGTCTAATCAAAAGTCTTTAGATTTTCTACATCTTTCCATTTTTTGGTATTCTTTGGAAGTCGGTTAGAGGCAGCACAGGTTAGCGTTATCTGCAATAATAGCAAGGAAGATGAATAATGAAGATGGTATTACTGAAAATGACTGAAAATCTATTATTCAAACGCAGCAATCCCGGTTATATGTTCACCCAGGATCAATGTGTGAATTTCATGAGTACCTTCGTAGGTTTTTACCGATTCTAAATTTGCAGAATGGCGCATGGCTTGATATTCACCGACGATACCGCTGGCCCCTAGAATTTCCCGGGCTATTCTGGCAATTTCCAATGCCCAATAAACGTTATTCCTCTTAGCCATGGAAATGTGGTAATGTTTTGATTTCCCCTGATCTTTGAGCCTGCCCAACTGAAGTGTAAAAAACTGCATTTTAGTGATCTCTGTCAACATAAGCGCTAACTTTTCCTGGGTAATCTGAAATGAAGCAATCGGCTTTTTGAATTGAATCCTTTCGAGAGAATAATTTCGCGCTTCTTCGTAACATGCCATAGCAGATCCGATTCCACCCCAGGCAATGCCATAACGTGCTTGATTTAAGCACAACAATGCAGATTTAAGACCGGATGTATTCGGAAGACGATTTGATTTTGGAATACGGCAATCCTCGAAAACCAACTCGGAAGTCACTGACGCTCTCAGGGAAAGTTTATTCTTTATTTCCGGCGCATCATATCCCGGTGTGCCTTTCTCCACAACAAAACCATGCACCTTGCCATCCATTTTTGCCCAAACGATAGCAATGTCTGCGCCCGTGCCATTGGTGATCCACATTTTTGATCCATTCAAAATGTAGCTGTCATTGTCTTCTACTGCACGGGTCTTCATACTATTCGGATCGGATCCGGAATCTGCTTCCGTTAAGCCGAAACAACCGATCATTCGCCCGGAAGCCAACTCCGGCAGCCATTTCTGCCGTTGTTCTTCATCCCCAAAAGTAAAGATTGGGTACATGACCAGACTGCCTTGTACCGATGCAAAACTTCGGATTGCGCTATCCCCTCTCTCAAGTTCCTGCATCATCAACCCATATGAAACATTGTTCACCCCGGCTGTGCCATAGCCGGATAAATTTGCACCAAAGAGTCCCAGCTCAGCCATGCCCGGTAAAATATGACTCGGGAATGTTCCTTCCTCAAAATGTTTGGCGATGTCAGGAATTATATTTTCGTCTACGAATTCCCTTACCGTATCGCGAATCATTATTTCTTCTTCGCTCAGTAAGGATTCGAACTCCATGAAATCCGTGTCTTGATATTTTGTCATCGTTTAATCCTTTGCTGAATACATATAAATAATCAAATGCCCATCCACATTAAGATCAAACATATTTGGAATTGAAGTTCCGCTTCAAAATAATAATTTGAATCATGTCATTTCATGAAGCCGGGATATTCTGCCCAGACACCGTTTCTTTATTTTTCATTCCTACAAAAGCCAACCAGGCCAACATCAGCGCAACAAATAATAATCCAAAAGCAAGCACTGTAAGCAAATAGTTGCCTTGCTGAATGTTTTGTACAATTATAATCGTTAACGCTAAAATAGTAATGGTAAACATAAAATACATCGGATAAATGATAAATCCATTTTTGACTTTGATTTTAGCCAGCCAGACTGAAACTGCCAGAAGCGCCAATGCAGCCATTAGTTGATTTGCAGAACCAAAGATAGGCCAGATCAATTGCCATTCACCACTTAGAGCCAGGGCGCCGGCAAAAGCCACACACACTGCTGTTGCTACAAAACGATTCCCGGCAATTTTAGAAACAGGTTCTCCCTTTTTTCCTTCGAAAAATTCTTGAAAGCAAAATCTGGTTAGCCTGGTAGCCGTATCCAACGAAGTTAAAGCAAATGCAGATACAGCGAGTGCCGTGAAAGTGGTGCCAATATGAATGGGAATACCCAAGCTTGAAATAAATTTACCGACACTCTCGGCGAATAATGTTATTGGACCACCGCCGCCGGTACCTATATAACTTTGATACATTTCCGTAGTCAATACAGCAGCCGCGATCAATGAAACCACTGCCAACATAGCTTCAATTAACATACCTCCATAGGCAACTACCTTGGCATCAGATTCCTTATCCAACTGCTTGGATGTTGTTCCCGAAGCAACCATGGAATGGAATCCCGATACGGCGCCACAGGCTACCGTTACAAAAAGTAATGGAAACATAAAGCCAATGCTTGTTTTGAAAGAGGTTAACGGGGCAAGGTGAACTTCTGGATTCGAAATTAAGATTCCAATACCTGCTCCTAAAATCAACATATATAACAAAAAAGAATTTAGATAATCCCTGGGTTGCAGCAGAACCCATACAGGTGTTACAGACGCCACAAAAATATAACCCAATAAGATTATCGTCCAAGTTGTAACGGATAATTTTAACGGGAAAATGATCCCCAGGCCGATGCATCCCAAAAGCAAGAGAACACCTAAAACTGAAGCCGGTCCAATGGGTAAATTCCACTTATAAATCCCAACTCCAAAAATAAGCGCCAAACCAAGAAACAACAATGATGCTGTTGCAGATTCCGGCACATTGCTGAACGTTCTCGCTACCAAAATCGTAAACACGGCAATGACCAAAATTAAAGTGGCCCATGCAAAAATCAGGAATAGTTTTTTACCCAGATCGCCAATGTATTGATGAATGATTTCACCGATAGATTTACTTTTGTGACGAACTGAAGCCATAATCGAAGCAAAATCATGAACTCCGCCAATAAAAATTGACCCGAAAATAACCCACAAGAAAACCGGGACCCAACCAAATACTGCAGCAAAAATAGGCCCGACAATAGGACTTGCACCAGCAATTGATGCGAAATGGTGACCCAAAAGAACTGGCGCTTTTGCAGGAACATAATCAACGCCATCTGTCATAGTATGGGCAGGCGTTGGCCTATCGGGATCAATTTTGAACCGTTTAACTAAAAACCGGCCATACCATACATAAGCGGGAACCAGGCAAGCAACTGCCATCAGCATCATGTATAGAGCTTTCATAATCAAATCTCCTGTTTGGTTAATTCAGACTTATCAAATTCCGATATTTTTTCCAGTAGACTTAAGAAATCTTTACTTCTTCGATTTGAGTAAATAGAATCAGTTGGGAGGTGATAACAGATCATCATGGTTTCATACCATCCATTAATTCCAAATTTCAACCAATAGGATTTAGAATACTTCTTCACTATCCGTTCAAAATTCAAAGGAATCCATTTTTCTTCCAACAATAGAACCAGGACAAATCTCGATCTCATGTGGCGTTCCTCAGATGAAGTTTTTGTTTTAGCCCACTCTTCTAACCAGGAAAAATGAGTACTCAAAAGTTCTTGCGTTGGGGCTGAAGTTTCACTTTGAATGACCAGGTAGTCGTTTAATTGAGATTCATCGACTATCAATTTTTTACTTATGGCATAATGTTGGAGTTTTTGCTTGGATTGCGCAAGTAACTCACTTTTTCGACCGTTAATAAAAATATCTTTTTGAACATCATAATATCCCGAAAGGATTTGTGCTAATTTTTCAATCACGATATTGGATTTGTGATTTGATTTTTTCAAAAAGTCCCTATCCGGATTTTAATATTCTTTAAGATGGTTTTAAACTATTCTAGTTAACCTGGACTATTCATGAACTTTTTCACCGGTTTATGAAACTGTCATTCCCGAATGCTCCTATCGGGAATCTTGTACACAAGCCCATAGACCCCCGATAAAAGCACTCGGGGGTGACATTTTGGGGTTCTCGGACGCAGCCTGAAAGCATTCGTGAACGACGCTCTGTAGCATCCTGCGTGACGGGATGACAACTTTGGAAACTTCAAGGCTAAAACTATAATTCATGAATTATCCAAGTTAATCTAAATTTCAGATTTTGACTTAAGTCTCTCATAAATTATCCGCATACCATCTAGAGTCAAATTTGGCTCGTTTTGTTTGATTACGGTTTCTTTCTGCAAAATGACTGCGGCTAATCCACCCGTAGAAATGACCTGTACTTCTTTATCTGACTTAAGTTCTTCAGACAATCTCCTGGCCAGACCATTCACCATTTCAACCGCACCATACATGATGCCTGACTGCATACTGGTTTCGGTATTTGTGCCAAGAATTTTTTCAGGAAAACTTAGCTCGACTTCAAATAATTTTGCCGCACGCCTCCATAAATCCATTGCGGAAGTTTCAACGCCGGGAGCGATTATGCCTCCCAAATAATCGCCATTTTCTGCGATAACGTCAAAAGTGGTTGCAGTGCCAAAATCTACGATGATAAGCGGTCCACCATATTTTTCAAAACCACTAATTGCATTGCAAAGACGATCCGCCCCAACTGCATGAGGATCATTGTAGTGAATTTGTATACCCAAATCAAGATCGCTTGAAATGATGATTGGTGAAAAATGCAGATAATTCTCTACCATGCGAGTATAAACTTGTGTCGTTTCAGGAACTACCGATGTGATAACTACATCATTAATATTTTCAAATGGAATTCTGCCGGAGTCACACAGCATTTTAACTGCAATCCAGCTTTCATCCTCCGTGCGTGTAACGGATGTACTTAACCGCCAATGAATAATTAAATCCTTATGTTTAAACACAGCTAAAACCGTGTGTGTATTCCCGACATCAATGGTTAATAAGAGATCATCCATATTCTATAATACCAAACTACCGTTATAAAAGATTTGTTCTTTTCCATTGCAATTCAATATAAGCCCGCCATTTTCATCAATACCTGTGGCAATACCAGTTTTTGTCATCTTTCCATCGATTAAAGTAACTGGCCGGCCTAAAAATGTAGCAAATTTTTTCCAATCTTCCAACATATCCTCAAATCTCTTCGATTTTAATAGTGTATAATTGGCATCCAATCTTTCTATTATTCTTTGCAATAATTTCATTCTATCAATATCCCCGCCATGTTCAATCCGCAAGGATGTTGCATTCACACTTGTCTTTTCATCAAATTCAGCCTGATTCTGATTCACGTTGATACCAATGCCAAGTATTGCCTGCGCCAATAAATTTTTATCAGATTTAGTATCCGAAAGGATCCCGCAAAATTTTGAACCATTTAATAAAACATCATTGGGCCATTTTATTTGAGGAAATAATTGAAAGAAATCCTTTACAACCTGGGCTACTGCCGTCGCTGCACAAAAAGTAATCAAGAAGGCTTTTGGAAGCTCAAGAAATCTCGGCGTCAAATAGATGGATAACCACAGCCCCTTACCCTTTGGGGCATGCCAATTCTTGTTTAACCGTCCACGCCCGGCTGTTTGTTCTTCAGCAAGAACAATGGTGCCTTCTGGTATTTTATTTTGATCACTTGTTTTTGATTTCTGAATTAATTTTAGTAATACGTCATTTGTTGATGTGACGGATTCGAAATGATAAATCTGTTTCCCTATGCATTGGAGTTTTGAATTTAAGTAGATTTTCTCCATTATCCCGAAAGCTCGCCAGGAGTATAAAGATTGTCATCAGTCCCCTTTGACGAACTTCCTTTATAAGCTTCTTCTTCTGCTTCTTCAATCATTTGATCAAAACCTTCTCCTGCTTCTTCTCCCATCTCTTTACCCATCTTTTTCATTAAATTTATCATAGATTTTGGATCATTCTCATCAAGACCCCGCCATTTAGAAGGATCAGCAAGGCTTTCCAAACGAGCATCTTCTGATTTTGGTGAGGCAAACCTGGATAACAATTTTATAATGTTTGTGTTGTTACAACTCGGACAATGAAAATTCTCAGATCGATCGTTTATCCTCATGAGGACGCTAATTTGTTTACCGCAGTCCCGGCAGCGAAATTCATAGATAGGCATGTTGCTTTCTAATTAGATGTTAATTCAATCAATACCAGACCTTTGTCTATCGCATCCCCTTTTTTCACAAGGATCTTGCTTACTTTTCCTTTGCCTGGAGATTTAATTTCATTTTCCATTTTCATGGCTTCCATGATTACCAGACCATCCCCTTTATTTACTTCTTGATCAAGTTCAACTTCAATATCCAATACTAGTCCTGGTATCGGGGCACGAACAATCATTACTCCGGAATCAGAACTTTCATCTTTGCCGATTGTTTTCTTCAGTAATTGTCTCTCGTCATTCAACTCAACTTTCAAGGTTTCATGATTCACGGAAACCTTATAACTACTTTCGTTATTTTGTTCAACCCAAACCCTGTATTGCTTTCCGGATAAAACCAGGGAATACAAACCTGAAGGATGGATCATCTTATAATCAATCTGCACGGGTTTCCCATTATGAAATAACTGTATTGTTGAATTTTGATTTTGAACATTCAAATGGTATTGCTTTCCGGCAATTTCAACCTGATATTTCATCGTTTTTTAAAACCCTCCAATCGACCAGTTCTTCTCCAATTATCCGCATTATTTTGAGTAGAACTTTTGATCTTCCCTAGGCCATTTTCCCGCTTGGTTGAATGGAATAAGGATGACGAAACTGCACCGGCGAAATAAATGGCATCATCGCCATCTTTCAAATCCATAATATTTTCCTGCTCGACAAACTGTGTGGTAATTTCACCCATTTTGAATTTTTCATTATCCATTAGTTCAATAAAATAAGGAATACAGGTATCAACACCAAACACCTGGTATTCTTTTAAAGCTCGCCTCATCCGGTCAATTGCATCATTTCTTGTCTTCCCCCAGACAATTAATTTTGACATCAAAGGATCATAGTAAGGGTATATTTGAGCACCGCTATAGACTCCGGAATCACACCGGACTCCAAATCCATTAGGCTCGAATAGATACTCTATTTTACCAGTTGATGGCATGAAATTATTCTTTGGATCTTCTGAATAGATTCGACACTCAATGGCATGGCCATTGGCCGTGACATTTTTTTGTTTAATGTCCAACTTATCGCCATTAGTAATTTTTAACTGCTCTTTTACCAGGTCTATTCCCGTTATTGCTTCTGTTACCGGGTGTTCAACCTGAAGCCTGGTGTTCATTTCCAGGAAATAATAATTCCACTCCGCATCGACTAGAAACTCAATGGTACCGGCATTTTCATAGTTAGAAGCCTTTGCCAATTTTATGGCAGCTTCACCCATTTTTTTCCGCAATTCCGGAGTTAAATTTACGCATGGCGACTCTTCCAATAGTTTCTGGTGTCGACGCTGAATAGAACATTCCCTTTCCAACAAATGAATCGTGTTGCCATGGCTATCGGCCATTATTTGAAACTCAATGTGCCTTGGCTTTAAAAGATATTTTTCCAGGTAAATTCGATCATCTCCAAATGCGGAGCGGGCTTCATTCTGCGATCCTCGAAATGCGCTTATAAATTCGGATTTTTTATTTACAACCCGCATACCTTTACCGCCACCTCCGGCTGCGGCTTTTAACAAAACCGGAAATCCGAGATTATTCGCAATTTCATTTGCAGCTTCAAGATCAACTATCGGTTCGATGGTTCCGGGAACAGTTGGCACCCCCAACTCTTTTGCAAGAATACGAGCCTTTGTCTTGTCACCCATCAGCTCAATTGATTTTGGTTTCGGGCCAATGAATTTAATTCCTGCCTGTTCAACACTTCTGGCAAATTCTGCATTTTCTGCTAAAAAACCATAGCCGGGGTGTATGGAATCTACACCCGATTTCTTTGCAATTTTCAAAATTCTATCTTGTTTTAGATATGATTCAGAGGACTGCGCCTGTCCAACTAAGTAAGCTTCGTCCGCAAGTTGAACATGAAGGCTTGTACGATCTGGTTCTGAATAAATCGCAACGGCTTCAATTCCAAGTTCATGACATGCTCGGATAATTCGGACTGCAATTTCTCCCCGGTTAGCGATAAGAACTTTTTTTAACATTTAAAAACTAAAATTTTTATTTCAAAAATCTTTTTTAACTTTTTTGTTACTATTCAGGTGTTTAGACTGTAGGCTATAAGGTTGTTAGGTTTTACGAATTGCTCTAATCAAAGCGCCCAAGAACCTTTCAGTTTCTACAATTTTCGACTCGTCAATATTCGCTCTTTCATACTCTATTAAGTATCCCAGCCGTTTGACTAGGCTAAACTGATAATGTAATTCCTTAACGATCCAAAAGCGATTTCAAGTATACGAAGATATTCAACCTGACTTTCTCTCGCACATCCTTCGACGATATTGGACGGAACTGAAACCGCGGCTCTTCTTTTGTTGCTTGATAGATTATCAATGCCAATTCGTCGGCTAACTCAAAAGCTCGAAGCTTCGTATGATCTCGCATGTGTGTGTTCCTACTACAGCCTAAAAAGCTACAGCCTATCTACCTGAATGGTTAGCTCCTTTTTATAATCTGAATGGCTTGTTTTTCCGATTCACAAATATTTAAAACTCGGGTTAATTGTGCAATCTCAATTAGCTTTTTAACCTGCTTTTTTAAATTTATGATTACAAAAATTCCTTTGTTATGAATGGCTTGCCGATGGCCAAAAAGCAGAGCGCCTAAACCTGAACTGTCCATGTATTCCACATTCTGCAAATCTATAATGATATTGGGAGAATCCTGAACAATTGAAGCCAATAACTCCTTTTTGAAATCAGGTGCAAGATTCGAATCAACCCTTGTTTCCAAAGCCTGGACTAATACGATATTATTATCCTGATGTTTGTATAGTCTCATCTTATCTTATTTTCTCTCATTGATTATCTTAATGAGCATTGTACAACTTCAAAATCAGAAAATCAAGATAATTAATCTTAAAATCATACTGAAAAAAGAATGAAAGATGAAAACACAGATAGATTTCAAAACATTGTTTAAAACAGAGACAATATTTTTTTGAGAATTAACAAAGCAGGATAGATAAGTAGAATTAACATTAACCAGCCAACCCATTTAAGTGATTGTCTGACTTGAGGAAATTCATACTGGCAAAAAGGACAAATAGTACTTACTGCATCAACTTCCATCGCACAACCCGGGCATTCTACTGTTTTTGGCATGAGTGAAAATGAGTAATTATTCAGCCATTTGCTGTTAGCTTTTGGCTGTTGGCTTTTAGCTTACTGATGATATGGTTTATCATTTTTGTTCAAAATTTGACTGATCTATTACCACTTTCTCCTTGTTTCTTTCCAAGTATTCATAAGTCCTAATTTTTCTGATTTAATTTACCAATCCCTAAGCGTCGGAATGCCAATAGCTAACAGTTAATTGCTAATTGCCGAAAATAACTAAAGAGGAATGTTTCCATGTTTCTTTCTTGGATTTTGGTCGACCTTATTTTTGGTCATTTCGAGAGCCTTGATTAATTTAGGCCGAGTTTCTGACGGTTCAATCACATCATCGACAAATCCACGTTCGGCCGCGATATAAGGATTTGCAAATTTTTCCCGGTATTGACTAGCCATTTTTTCCGTTGCCTTTTCTCGATCTTCCGATTCTTCGATCTCTTTCCGAAATATGATTTCAACAGCGCCTTTCGGACCCATAACTGCAATTTCTGCAGATGGCCAGGCAAGGTTTACATCTCCCCTGATATGTTTACTACTCATAACATCATACGCGCCGCCATAGGCTTTTCTAAGAATCACAGTAATTTTTGGTACTGTTGCTTCACAATAAGCATATAACAATTTTGCCCCATTTCGGATGATTCCCCGCCATTCCTGGTCAGTACCCGGCAAAAATCCAGGCACATCTACAAATGTGATAATCGGGATATTAAAAGCGTCACAGAAACGGACAAACCTCCCTGCTTTGATGGAGGAATCAATATCCAAGACACCTGCCAGAAATGCAGGCTGATTTGCAACAATTCCTACAGGTAAGCCGTTGAGATGTGCAAAGCCGACGACAATATTTTGGGCAAAATGTTCATGTATTTCAAAAAATTTACCGTTGTCAAAAACTCGAAATAGTACTTCTTTAACATCATACGATTTATTGGAATTTTCAGGAACTATAGTATTCAGAGTTTCGTCAACTCTACTCGGATCGTCATTATTTTCCTCTGTTATTAGATCGTCAAGATTATTTTGCGGCACATATTGCATCAATTCTCTTACACGCTCAAGTAAGTCAACTTCATTTTCTGAAATTAAATGAGCTATTCCACTTTTGGTTGCATGAGTTTCAGCACCACCCAAGTCTTCGAAGGAAACCTCCTCATGTGTAACTGTTTTTACAACATTTGGTCCCGTTACAAACATGTAGCTGTTATTTTTCACCATGCAAACAAAATCCGTAATGGCTGGCGAATATACTGCACCACCTGCACAGGGTCCTAAAATCACTGAAATCTGGGGAATAACCCCGGAAGCCAAAGTATTGCGGAGGAAAATATCCGCATACGCTCCAAGACTCACCACACCTTCCTGAATCCTTGCACCTCCGGAATCGTTCAAGCCAATAATTGGAGCACCGTTTTTTAAGGCCAGGTCCATTAATTTGCAAATTTTCTTGCCGTGCGCTTCCGAAAGAGAGCCGCCAAGAACAGTAAAATCCTGGGAAAAAACGAATATTTTTCTCCCATTGATGGTACCATGACCGATGATTACACCGTCACCAAAATAACGCTGTTTATCCAGTCCAAAATCACGGCTGCTGTGACGCACCAGCATATCAATTTCTTCAAAGCTGTTTTCGTCCAGGAGCACGTTGATCCGCTCTCTCGCACTTAATTTGCCCTTCTTATGTTGAGTTTCAATTCTCTTTTGTCCACCCCCTAATAATGCTTGAGCCTTTAATTTGCGTAGATTTTCAATTCTTGGATCAATAGCCATCGTTTTAATCAGACTTTGTTTTTTTAGAGTGCCATTCTTTAATATATTCAATGATTGCCGATGTATTTGTGCCCGGTCCAAACAACTTACCTACCCCAAGTTTGGTCAGATCTTCGGCATCTTCCTTAGCAATGATGCCTCCTCCCGTAAGTAAAATATCATTCAGTCCGGCATGGTTTAATTGCTTTTTCACATCAGGGAAGATGGTCATATGAGCCCCTGACAAAATGCTTAACCCGATTACATCCACATCTTCTTGCAAAGCAGCTTCGACAATCATCTCAGCTGTTTGCCTTAATCCTAAATAGATAACTTCCATGCCGGCATCACGAAGAGCGCCGGCTATTACTTTCGCGCCACGATCATGTCCATCCAACCCGGGTTTAGCAATCAAAACCCTGATTTTCCGATCTGTCATTTATGGCTCCTTTTCATATCAATAGATTTTACAAAATAATCTGAATATCATCTTGGTCCACACTCTTATCTTTAAAAAGTCGCTGCCTCCAGGTACTCGCCAAATTCCTCACGTAAAACTTGCACCATCTCACCAATTGTGACATAATTCCTGGCGCATTCCAGTAAGTGCGGCATCATATTATTGCCATGAATTGCACTCTCTCGCAAACCAGAAAGACTTGCTTGAGCCTCTGCGTCACTTCTTTGTGCCCTAATTTGTTGCAACGTATTTATTTGATCCTTTTCTACCTGGGGGTCTATCCTTAAAATTGGGATTTCAATTTTTTCTTCTTCTTCAACATATTCATTCACACCGACTATGACTCTTTCATTAGAGTCAATTTCTTGTTGATAAAGTGATGCGGCCTTAGAAATTTCTCTCTGGAAATATCCCAATTCTATAGCGGAAATAACGCCTCCCAGCTCTTTAATCTTCTCAAAATACTTTTCGGCCTCCTCCTCCATTTTCGTTGTTAGAGATTCAACAAAATAGGATCCTGCAAGAGGATCTATGGTATTGGACACACCGGTTTCATGGGCAATAATTTGTTGGGTTCGCAAAGCGATTTTTGCAGCTTTTTCAGATGGCAATGCCCATGTTTCATCCATAGAATTAGTATGGAGTGATTGAGTGCCCCCCAACACACCAGCAAGAGCTTGGCAGGCCGTGCGGACAATATTGTTTTCAGGCTGTTGGGCGGTTAAAGAACAGCCAGCCGTTTGTGTATGAAATCGCAACAACCAGGACTTTGGGTTTTTTGCTTTATAGCGCTCACGCATGTGCCGGGCCCAAATTCTTCTTGCTGCTCTGTATTTTGCAATTTCCTCAAAGAAATCAAGGTGGGCATTGAAAAAGAAAGATAATCGGGGAGCAAAATCATCAACATCCATTCCCGCCTTTATTGCAGCTTCCACATAAGCGAAACCATCGGCCAATGTAAATGCAAGTTCCTGTACTGCCGTTGAACCTGCTTCGCGAATATGATATCCACTGATAGAGATCGAGTTCCATTTTGGCACTTCCCGAGTACAATATTCGATCATATCCATAATGATGCGCATGGATTGACGAGGAGGAAATATATATTCTTTCTGAGCAATGTATTCTTTTAAAATATCATTTTGAACTGTTCCGTTTAGTTTATCTTTAGACACACCTTGTTTTTCTGCTACGGCAAAATACATTGCCAGTATCATTGCAGCCGGAGAGTTAATGGTCATGGAAGTACTTACTTGATCTAACGGGATTCCCTTAAACAAAATTTCCATATCATTAAGAGTGTCTATTGCAACCCCGCAAACTCCCACCTCTCCCTTGCTCATTGGATCATCCGAATCATAGCCCATTAATGTGGGTAAATCAAAGGCAGTTGAAAGACCGGTTTGGCCATGTTCTAACAGGTAATGGAATCTTTCATTGGTATCTTTAGGACTGGCAAATCCGGCAAATTGACGCATCGTCCACAATTTGCCACGATACATATTATGACGAACACCGCGAGTATATGGATATTCGCCCGGAAATCCAACATCCCGATTGAAATCGATATTTTCAAGATCATCCGGCGTGTACAAATCCTCAATTTCCATCGAAGAAGTGGTAACAAATTTCTTCTTCCGGTCTTTGCCCTTGGTCTGCTTATCCTTTTCCCATCGTTCTTTTTCTACTTTAAACTTTGTAGGATCTATCATTTCATACTCCAAATATTATTCTTTATTAACCTGAATAATTTGTTGCCTCCAAGACTCGAAGGCTCAAAGCTTTTAAAAATAAAAATATATAATGTTTGATTATCTTTTTAACTCCAAAATCAGTTTACGCCACTTTTAATTATAACTTTTATATTCTTAGAGACTTCGCGTCTTTGTGGTAAAAAGAATCAGATTGAAATATCATTTCAAAATTTTCTCCATCGCTTCGTTATAAGATAATTTTCTATTTAAAATTTCTTCGATATATTGTTCAAAATCTACAAGTTTTTTCGAATTCCAAAATTGTTTGGATATTTTTTGATTTACCTTGGCTTTCAGACGATCATGTATCCTTTCTCGTCTTTTCTTTTCCAAAACATTATTACCTTCCAAATAGGCCTTATGCTTTATTAACTGTTCAAATAATTTATCAAGGCCTTCTCCAGTATTTGCAACTGTTTGGACGATTGGTGGATACCAGCCATTACGAGATTGATTTAAATGTAAAACCGAATTTAAGTCGGTATAAGCGCGTTTTGCATATTCATGGTCGGATTTATTTAATACAAAAATATCGGCGATTTCCATCAGACCGGCTTTCATTGCTTGAATGCTGTCACCGGATTCGGGCACCAAAACCACCAAAATCGTGTCTGCAGCCTGTATCACATCCAACTCTGATTGACCGACACCAACGGTCTCTATGAATATAATATTTTTGCCAAAAGAATCAAATACATCTGCAATTTCCTGGGTAGCATGAGCCAATCCACCCAAACTCCCTCTCGTTGCCATACTGCGAATAAAAACTCCCGGATCCTGCTGAATCGAATTCATGCGAATGCGATCACCCAGGATAGCTCCGCCTGTAAATGGGCTGGTAGGATCGACTGCAATCACCCCGACCGTTTTGCTATCCTGACGAAATTGAACAACCATTCTGTCCAACAGTGTACTTTTGCCGGCGCCAGGCGGGCCTGTAACTCCTATGCGGTATGAACCTTTACTTTGTCTTAGCACTTCATCAAGAACAGGATCAGCGGAATTGTGGCTATTCTCGGCTTTGGTAAGCATACGCGTCAACGCAAGCCGGTCACCATCAAAGAATTTGTTTAGAATATCAGCTTGTTTCATTCTTAGTCATTAAGTTAGAACCAAATACATTTTAATATATTACATTTTTTCCTATTCACCTAAATTTAAGTAAGAAATAAACTTAACCAGTGAATTTCAAAGTTTAATCTGAAATTTTATGGAATGATGATTTTGGTGAGGAGAATATTATATACAAGCCGTAGGGTTGCAGGTTTGTATCCTTCCGGGTATAGAAGCATAACTTTTTTAAATCATAATAAATATGGTTCCAATAAGAACTATAGTCGATGAACAAAGTTTTAAAGCTCCGTTAGGAGCAAAATATTTATAGAGATTATCAGTAAATATGATCAAAAACCTCGTAGGGGTGATATATTCTATATATCGCCCCGATGGGGCTAATTTCCGATTTTACATATAGTCATCTATAAATATTTCGCCCCTACGTGGCTAATAAGCTAATAAACAATAACATATCAAGCGAAATCATCTTTCTATGCAATGAATTATTAGAAAAACTATAAATAATGGACTTGTTTTTGGTTTAAAGTTAGATAAGACAATACCAATTGTTTCATACAAAATCCTTGCTAAATTACCAAAGAAGATTAACCATTTTCCGATTAAGGAGATTTTTTAATGAGGAATTCCCCTCTTTCTTAAATTTCGCTTGTTTCTATTATTCTTCAGAATAACAATATTCAATTATTTTTCATTGACATTTGCTCACTTGTTTATTAGGTTTGGCAAATTGTTTAATGTGTAGAATTGTGGGATTTTATGATTGATTTTTATGATAAGCTGACAGAAACCCAGGTGTTATTGCATCGTGAAGTTAACTGAATTAAGCTGATGAACCAATCGAACACCAAAAATTCAAGTAAGAGGAGAAAAATTATGAAGAAATTAATGCTCTTAATACTTGCATTGATTTTCGCAATTGGTTTGTCCAAGGGTATATCACAGCTGTCAAACACAGATAAAATCATATTTTTAAACCTGAAACTCGTCAATGCGAAAGTTTATCTGGAAAACGTAAAAATTGTTAATGGTAAATTGAAGCGACCGAAGAAGGTTACTTTAATCAAAGATCATATTTACTATAAGGTGTTTAACAAAGCAGATAAAAAATTGTATCAAGGAGTAATATCTGATCCTTCGAGAGTTACTTATGAGTATGTGGATGACCAAGGTCAATTACAATCGAAAATAGTTGTTTCGGATAGCGTCAACTTTTCTGTAAGATTACCATATGATGCAACTATCTATAAAGTAAAGTTTAATAAAATCAAAGAAGTATCTTATAGGGGTGTGAAAATGATGAATCAAACTCAAAGTGTAGGGTCAGTTATTATCAATTTGTAAAGAAAAAAAGATGAAAATTAGCTCCTTATATTATGGCCTTTTTTATTTATTTTTCATCGCTTTTTGTTCTTCATTACTGTTTGGTCAAACATTTCCTGTCAATAATGTCATCATTAATGGTGCTAATGATAAACGAATTAATATTGTATTCTTGAGTGAAGGCTATGCTCTTTCTGAGATGGACCAATTCAATCAAGATGTTCAAAATGCCATAAATGATTTATTCAACGCTTCTCCTTATAAGGAGTATCAGTCTTATTTCAATATATATTCTATCGAGGCGCCATCGAATGAATCTGGTACTGATCATCCCGGGACTGCTAATGACGAGCCTCAAGGATTACCCACTTTCACGAAGGATTCTTATTTTAACAGCACGTTTGATTTTGCCGGTATTCACCGTCTATTAGTGCCTCAATATTCCAAGGTTTATTCTGTGTTACAAATTAATTTTCCTGTCTGGGATATTGCGTTTCTCATTGTTAATCATCCATGGTATGGTGGATCAGGAGGAGTCCCTGCGACTTTCTCACTAGATCCATCTAGCTCGAAAATCGCAATTCATGAACTGGGACATTCCTTTGCGTTATTGGCAGATGAGTATGAAACAGGAGGACTGCCGGGAAAAGAAGCTCGAAATGCAACCGCCGAGACGGCAAGAGATTCAATTAAATGGAATAGTTGGATTGACGCTACGACACCCATTCCTACACCTGAGAACAGTAGTTTTAGTAATGTAATCGGTCTTTTTGAAGGGGCTGTTTACAATCCAACAGGCTGGTATCGCCCCAAGCTAGATTGTAAGATGCGTACGATTGGAGTGCCATATTGTGAGGTCTGTTCTGAACAGACCATCCTTTCTATTTATAATTTATTGAATACTATCGAAGCATATCAACCCTCAGATACATCTCTAACATTATATGATAACACTGTTTTAGATTTTGTTATCCAGAAAATGCAACCTATTTCAAATACGATAAAAACCGAATGGTATTTAGATGAACAATTGACTGCTGTAGCAATTGATACTTTTACTTTTGATGCCTCATTAATTGATATAGGTAAGCATAAAATAAAAGTGAGAGTGACAGATACGACTGAAACGGTTCGTAACGACCAAAATAGTAACTTAACTACTTTCATTGCATGGCAGATTCTTGTAGAAAAATCGGTAAAAGTAAATAATGGTAATATTGAATTGCCAAAAGATTTTCAACTTTATCAGAATTACCCTAATCCTTTTAACCCAAAAACAAAGATTCAATTTGATTTGATAAAACCATCTAATGTTAGAATCGACATCTATAACCTACAAGGGCAAAAAATTAGAACTTTAGTTAATGAATCAAAACCAGCGGGTTCGTTTTCAGTGGTTTGGGATGGTAAAACGCAAAACGGTGAGCTAATGGCTTCGGGAGTTTATATTTATCGCATGAAAGCAGATGTTTTTGAAAAAAGTAGGAAATTATTGTTTATTAAATAGTAGGCGATTTATTACTATAGTCGGCTAACAACAACTCCACCCGACCCCGAGGGCGGTGCTCGCTTGTGTGTTTTAATTGGTTTTTAAAACTATTTTTTATTATCAAAGTCCGTGGTTCATTCCTCCGGCGCGAGTGAGTTTTGCATTAGCAACATTTAAACAAAGATTATTGGTTTAAGTATCATAGACTCTCAACCCTCCCTACGCCCCTGCGGCAACCATCAAACTAAATCACAAAAAAGACTGAATAAAATCCTGGTACATCCTAAGAATCATAAAAACAGGGATAAGTATAACCCGGAAAACCCCTGTCAACATCAGAAAAATAAGAATATAAAATCCGTAAGGTCGGATTTTTGCCATGATCTGTGCGAATTCGAGGGGTAACAAATTTTCCAGGATATGAGAGCCATCCAACGGCGGAATGGGCAGCAAGTTAAAAAATGCAAGCAGCAGGTTAATATACATTCCCCAGTTAAAAGCGCGAAGAAAAATATTATTGAGATCGGTAACGCCAAAACCATCAATCCATAGTAAACTTAAAATTAAAAAAATAACTGAGAGGATCATGTTGGAAAGCGGGCCGGCAAAAGATACTTTAATTTCATCCAGGCGCTTGTTTTTAAAATAAGCCGGATTAACCGGAACCGGTTTGGCCCAGCCAAAAAGAAAACCAGCATTTGTGAGGATCAACAATCCCGGAACGACGATTGATCCCACCAAATCGATATGTTTAATTGGATTTAAAGTAATCCGTCCAAGCATTCTTGCAGTCGGATCACCGGCTCGTTCCGCGGCAATGCCATGGGCACATTCATGAACCGCAACAGAAAAAATTAATACAGGGAGTGTTAATAAAAGTTGCTCTATCATTTGTACACCGACATGCTGGTTTCAATCCATCCTGGAAGATAATCCAATAAATCGTTTATTGACTCATACGTATAAATATAAATGTTTTGTTGAGTATTTCCAGTTATCATTTTACTGACTTTTAATCCGCTGAGATAAGTCGCAATAACCGGTTTATCGTTAAGCAATGCGTATGCAATTTCGTACCCCACTCCTGTGGAAGGATGGGAAATTTCCGCCAGCAACAGATCACAATCATGAATCAAACGAATGTCCCGATTGTAAATCTCAGTCGCGGAAAAGCCTTTTTCTGTTTGCAGTACATTTAAATCGGCAACATGTTCAGTCAAAACGGTAAGTCCATTTTCAGTTAGCGTCTCTGCCATTTTCTTGTAAATGGGTGCATAACTTCGTCCGGCGCTAATTGCAGCTGAAAAATAAATTTTCATTTAACTTCCTTCCAGGCGAAAACCGCCATCCACGGGTATTATTGATCCGGTTATATATTCCGAATCGGTGAGTAAAAACCGTACGGTTTTTGCAATATCTTCCGGCGCTCCAATCTTCTTCAGCAGGGTGTGATTTTTAAAAAACTCCCTTCTTTTGGGAGAAGATTGCTCAGAAGGCAGTACTGTTCCCGGAGCAATCGCATTCACTTGTACTTCCGGCGCCAATGCTTTTGCTAACCCATAAACCAAATGATTAATTCCCGCTTTACTGATTGTGTACGGCAGATAATTAGGCCATGCAAGCTCGGCGCTAACATCTGATATTAATATAATTTTTCCGTGTTTTTGCAACTTCATTTGAATGCCAATCTGCTGGCACAGAAAAAAATACGCTTTCAAATTGATAGATAATATTTCATCCCATTCTTTTTCAGTTGTCTTTAGGAATGGAGTCTTGTAATACGTAGCAGCATTCCCGACCAGGGCGTCAATTTTGCCATGTTTCTCAACAATAGAAGCTACCATCACTTTTGCCTGGTTAATATCTGAAAGATCAAAACAGATCAATTCAACATTCAAACTTTGGCTTCGCAACTCATCTTTCAACTCGTTTGCTTCATTTTCCGAGGAGTGATAATGTAGAATAAGATTTGCACCGCTTTTAGCTATAATGCGGCTAATTTCAGCGCCCACTCTTTTTGCTCCGCCGGTTACTAAGATGACTCGATCTTTAAGACTCATTGATACATACTTTCATTTTTAAGTTAAATTCAAACATAACTATTCGGCTATTTGCATTTGGCTGTTAGCTATTGGCATTTAAATCCCAACAAAAGATGGTTAATTGTGATTATGGATCATTTAAACATAGTACAAAAAATGATAAACATTCTCATTAAAGTAAGCTAAAGGCGAGCTAAAAGCTAATGGCTGAATAGTTGATAACATCAATATTTTTACTGTTCTCTGGGATGAAAAGAGCGATGTACTTCTTGCAGGTACAATCTATCCAAATGTAAATATATGCTCGTGGTAGAAATATCCGAATGTCCTAACATCTCTTGCACTGCACGCAAATCCGCACCTCCGTCTAATAAATGTGTCGCAAAGGAATGCCTGATCGTATGCGGAGAAACTTGTTTTTGGATACCTGCTTGTTTTACATATTTTTTAAGTAAATTCCAATATGCCATCCTGGTTAATGGCCTGCCTGTACGGCTGAGAAAAAGTACCTCTCCCGAATATTTTCTCCTGGCTAGTTTCGGTCTTAATTCTGCAAGATATTTTTTTATCAACTTTTTTGCAAAACTCCCAATCGGCACAATTCTCTGCTTATTACCTTTTCCAAATATAATTTGAACGAAATCCTGTTCGAAATTCAGATTTTTTAAGGTGACTTTCAATATTTCAGATACACGGGCTCCGGTTGCATAAGCAAATTCAAGCATGGCTGCATCACGTAAGCCGAAATCATCAGAAAGGTCAGGTTGCTGTACAAGCTCTCCCATCTCATCCTGGTTGAGAACATGGGGAATTTTTCGCACAATTTTTGGAGCTTCCAATAATTCAGTTGGATTATTATCCAACTCCCCTTCTTCATGCATAAAATTATGAAATCCCTTGAGAGATGAAATGGTTCGATGAATGGATGCAGGGGCAAGACCAAGATCATATAAAGAATAGATGAATTTGGATAAAGTTTGAATCGTTACTTTTGAAAGTGAAATATTCTCTGAATAAAGGTGCCTAAAATATCTTCTAAGGTCGATTCCATAATTATCAATAGTATTGTCAGCCAGTCCCTTCTCAATCCGAAGATAAGTCAAATAATGATCAAGAAAGTGTCCGTATTTAGGCTGAAGGGTTGGGGTGGTTACTTGTGTTTGATCTTCCATCAAAGAATGGGGAGATTTTTTGTTGAAATGCACACAGTAAAAATCTTGGATGCTCTGTTACTTTAATTCCTGTTCGGTTAGAGAAAGAGCAATACTGGACATCATTACTTCCGGGCCGAGAGTGCTTAAATCACCGGAAAGAATGCTCCGATCCACATTGGAATAAACGGAGCAGCTTGCTGTCCGATCAACGATCAATCCGGAGATTTTGTCCCCGGCTTCAGCATAGAATGTCACTTCGCCCAGTGATTCGGAGAGAACATAACCGGTACAAAATTGCAATTGTAAGTGTGCATTAGTCGTGTATACAGAAACTAAAGTTCCTTCATGGTCACCCATAGGAACCTTCGGGTGTAATTCCAGGGCAAGGCGAAGTTTATTCTCAGGATTTTCCAAAACGATTCTGTAGTAGCTTCCAAGGTCCTTTATAGGAACTTGCATTAATTTGGCAATGCTTTCAGCATCTTTTTTAGTAAATTCACTTGTCATTAAATTTCTCCAACTCGATTTACAAATTCGCGTAAATTAGAATCAAGTTTACGATATGGAATTTAAATAGTTGTTTTACAAATATCAACATTATAATTAGTCAATAAAAAACCTAATTATTATTTTATCGTCAGTTAAACAGTATTCATTCATTGGGAAATTATTCAGTTTGCCTCTTCCCAGGCTGTTATATAAGACATAGCAAGTTGAGTTGAACCATAGGTTCGCTTTTTCGCATTCACGTTGTTTAAAGTTTTTGAAATGTAAGTTTGAAGTATCCTGTTCTATTCCAGTACAGAAAGAAATTCTTTCACGGTTGCTGAAATATCTTTCGATTGATAAATTGCCGATCCTACTACCAACACATTTGCACCATTCCGGACTACATCTTTAGCCTTATCCAAATCTATTCCGCCGTCAACCTCCAAAAATATATCTTTTCCTGAATCTTTAATCATTTTAGCTATTTGTTTAATTTTCATTAATACTTCAGGAATGAAAGCCTGACCACCAAAACCGGGATTGACAGTCATGGCGAGAACCAGATCTACATAAGGTATCACGGATTTTATATGCGATATCGGTGTAGCAGGATTGAGAGCAACACCCGCTTTCATATCAAGAGATTTAATTCTCTCTAAAGTCTTGTGTAAATGATTACAAACTTCCGCATGGACAGTGACTATTTTTGCCCCGATTTGTTGGAAATCCTGAAGAAAGTCATCCGGATTTTCCACCATCAAATGGGCATCGATGGGTAAGCTCGTGATTTTTTGAATATGTTGCAACACCGGCGGTCCAAAAGAAATATTTGGAACAAAATGACCATCCATCACATCCAGGTGCAACCAGCCGGCCCCGGCATTTTCAACTAGTTTGATTTGTTCGCCAAGACGAGAAAAATCCGCATTTAATATTGATGGCGCCAGTATGGTCTGTTTATTCAATTTTCCTGTTCTTCCTGGTCTTCAATTTTGCTCACAATTAAATCTATTTGCGTCGACGGATCTATTAGTGAATCAGCTGGTATCGACTGCCCTATTACTGTCTCAGGTAATAGATCCTGGTTTACTCGATAACTTATGAATCCAACCTGAAAACCGAATCTTACAAGGATTTTTCTGGCTTCTTCATAACTCTTACCGGTAAGTTGAGGTGCAGCTATAAATTCAGGAATATCCCCGAGGCTAATAACAAAACGGATGGTATCCCCGATACTGACACTATCGCCACTTATAACCGATTGACCAATAACAACATTTCTAGGATACATTGTAGAAAACTCATATTCCAATTCTCCCGGGACTAATTCTGACCTTCGCAATATCGCATCGGCATTTCGTTCTGACTGCCCAATCAGATCAGGTACCCCAATCCACTTTTCTCCCTTGCTGACTGTCAAATATACACGACGGCCGGTTTTGACTGTTGCTCCAGGCGCCGGATTTTGTGTTATCACCGTACCTTTAGGGAGGGATTGACTAAAATTCTCATGGTCTACAATAGGCCTGAAACCATTTTGTTCTAATATTTTATTGGCATCTTCAACCAACTTAAATTCAACGTTGGGCAAAATTATCGCTTCACCATGTTTAGTGTAAATGGGCAAAATAATTTGATCGAACAAAAGTACTAGTAAGGCCATCCCTACAGCTGCAATTCCTAAACGCAGCAGATACTTCCATTCAAACCAGTTCTTAAATCTAATAAATAATCGGATTATTATATTGTCAGAAGGTGAAGCAGCGTCCTTTTGCCGGCCAGGCTCCTTTTCTAAATCACTTCCCATTCAACATACCTTTCTTTAAACTCACACAAAAAGCACCATCCATAGTATCAATTTCACTAATGGTATTCAAATAATTCCCGGATAGATCACCAAAATCATCCATCTTTTCTATCGAATAATGCTGATTCGAATGCAAAAAACTTTCAATCATCTTTTGATTCTCATTTTTATTAATTGTGCAAGTATTATAAATCAAAATTCCCCCGAATTTCAAGACTTTATCTGCTTCTTTTAATAATTGCCATTGTAGCTTTTGAACATTATCCACATCAGTTGGGTTACGACGAATTTTAATATCCGGATTTTTTCGAATAACTCCCAAGCCGGAACATGGTGCATCAATCAGGACAGCGTCACATTCTTTCAAGGGCAGCTTTGTACCATCCCCCCGGAGAACTTTGACATTTTGAATATCCAATCGATTTAAATTATCCAAAACCTTACCAATACGACCAAAAGATAGATCCAAAGCAAATAGAGTTTTAAGATTGTCACTCAATTGAGCAAGGTGGGTAATTTTGCCGCCAGGAGCAGTACAGATATCTACAATTCTGTTAGGGTTTGTCCGCATTAAACAATGAGCAGAAAAACCTGCGCTTTCGTCCTGAACACTAAACCAACCTTCATCATAACCCGGCAAATTTTTAACAGACCCTTTGAAATTATTAAGTAACAAATACTCATGCAGGTATTTCCCTGGTTGAAATTCAATATTTTCTTCAATTAATTTTTGCTGATATTCACAGCTTGCTATTTTTTTTTCATTTACCCGCAATGTAAGCCACGGTCGTCTATTTAAACTTTTGAGAATATGTTCCGTGGTATTAGAATCATACTGTTGCAATAAAAGTTCTACCATCCATACAGGGAATGCATAACTCACAGAATACCAGGAAATTAAATCATCTTCTTCACCTGGAAATCTAATTCGTTGACGATTGCGCAAATAATTTCTTAATACACCATTAATTAGACGGGCATATTTTATTTTTCTAAAATTCCTGGCCAGCATAGAAGCTTCATTCAGAACCGCATAACCCGGAATTGTTTTTAGATGGTGTAATTGATAAATGCTGCAACGCAGAATTTCTTGAACTTCAATTGGATATTCGTTCAATTTGCCATGAACAAATTGGCCCAAAATCCAATCTGATTGTATGCGCCAGCGTACACTGCCATAAATCAGTTCGGAAGCAAATGATTGCTCCTTATGGTTTGATTGTGAGTTTTGCAAAAAATCCTGCAGCAACAGATTCAATGGCTTCATGTTTTTATTAAACTCACATAGAATCTTAATCGCAATGATTCGTGCCTCTGAGGCTTTGCCTTTTTTATTCATTTGTTTGATTGAACTTGGATAAGTTTGAAACATCATCCAGGTCAATTCACTTTAAAACCAATGGCTAATTTTTTAGAATCCACACCCCTTAGAAAATCAATCGTGCGCATGCGTTTTTTCCCCTCTTGTTGGATTTCTTCAATCTCCATCCATGCATCTCCAGCTTTAACGAGCAAACTCTGAATGTCATTTACAAGAACATTTCCATTATTTGCTTTTTTATCAAATTCAACCGTACGAGCACGATATATTTTAAACAGTTTATCCTCGAGATATGTAAAAGCACCGGGGTACGGTGAAAATGCTCTTATCTGGTTGACGATGTGATTTGCCGAATTTGTCCAATCTATTTTACAATGTTCCCGAGTTATTTTTGGGGCTTTTGTTAGCTGGCCAATCTGCTTTTTTCTCGGCTCAGTGTCAGCTTCAATATGGTTAACTGTTTGCAGTACCAATTCAGCGCCGATTTGGGACAATCGATCATGCAGCGTTCCTGCCGTGTCATCTACTTCAATCATAATTTTTTTCTGCAGAATAATATCGCCGGTATCGACGCCTTTTTCAATAAAAAAAGTGGTCACACCGGTTTCGGAATCACCGTTTAGCAACGCCCATTGAATGGGTGCTGCGCCCCGGTATTTAGGTAGGAGTGACGCATGTAAATTGATCACTCCTTTTAAGGGGATTTCTATAATGCTCTCGGGTAAAATCCTGAAAGCCACAACAACAAATAAATCTGCCGGATACGATTTTAAACAATCAACTGTTTCTTCTGATTTCAAGGATTTAGGCTGATAAATCTTTATACCCAATTCCTCTGCAGCGCTCTTAACAGCTGTTGGGATGAATTTCTGACCACGTCCCCTGGGCTTATCTAAACCTGTAACGACGAGCTGAATCTCATGAGGAGACTCAGCCAAAACCTGTAATGTGGAAACCGCAAAATCCGGAGTTCCCATAAAAACAATTTTCATAACCGAAACAAGGTGATAAAATTATTATTTACCAGTTTTAAATTCTTTTAACCCTTAGATGCTTTTTCTACTTTTCGGGTTATAGAAGCGCGAGAAATATTAACCTTAACGTTATCAGCAATTTTCAAAATTAGCATTCCTTCTTTTTCTTTAATACCTGCAATAGTCCCATAAATTCCACCAACCGTTATCACTTCATCACCTTTTTCCAGAGATTCAATCATCAATTTTGTTTCTTTTTGCTTCTTGGTCTGCGGTCGAATCATTAGAAAGTAAATAATAACAAAAATCAAAATAAACGGCAAAAATGCCATAAAGGCATTGCCGCCTTGCGCTTGCATGAGTACAAAAGATGCTATCACAATCCTTCTCCTTCGTTTAAATGATTATTAAAATATCTTAAGTAAAAATTCTTTTTCCAGGATTCATATTGGTCCTTCAAAATTGCTTGTCTCGCTTTTTCAACTAACTCCATATAGAAATGTATATTATGCAAAGATGCAAGTTGAAGTCCCAAAATTTCGTCTGCCTGAAAAAGATGTCTGATATATGAACGAGCAAAATTTTTACATGTATAGCATGAACAGTTTACATCGATTGGACCGGAATCATTTTTATGAACAGCATTTTTGACCACGAGAACCCCATCCCAGGTAAATAACTGGCCGTTCCTGCCATTTCTCGTTGGGATCACGCAATCGAACATATCCACGCCCAGGCCAATGCATTCGACAATATCTTCAGGCTTTCCGACCCCCATCAAATACCTTGGCTGTAATTGCGGCAGCCTGCTGCAACAATACTCGGTGAGACTGTACAATTGCTGTTTGGGCTCTCCAACAGCAAGTCCGCCAATCGCATAGCCGTCGAATTCAATCTCCAATAATCCATTTATACTGTCATGCCTAAGCTCTTCATGGCTGCTTCCCTGGACTATGCCAAATAAAAATTGTTGATACTCATGAACCTGTCCATTGTTTTGAAAATGATTTTTACAGCGTTTAGCCCATTCCAAAGTGCGTAAATGAGATTTTTTAGCATAATCATAATCACACGGATAAGGAGTACATTCATCCAACACCATAACAATATCAGGGCCAAGGTTACGCTCGATCTCCATCACTTTTTCCGGTGTAAATAAATGGCTCGATCCATCAATATGAGAATGGAAGATAACCCCTTCATCTGATATTTTTCTCAAATCCGCCAAACTAAATACTTGATAACCACCACTGTCAGTCAGAATTGGTTTATCCCAGGAAATGAATCGGTGCAATCCTCCATGCTCCCGAATCAGTTGGTCACCAGGGCGAAGGTAAAGATGATAGGCATTACCAAGTATAATTTGAACGCCAACCTGGGTCAAATCTTTTGGTGAGAGTGCTTTGACAGTTCCCTGGGTTCCTACAGGCATAAAAATTGGCGTTTGAATTTCACCATGATCTGTCTTTATTATGCCTGCCCTGGCGCTGCTGGTATGATCCACATACTCAAGATTAAAAAAATTATCTGACACGGTTGAATCTCATTGATCGTTTATAAAGTGTTGTTTATAAAAACAGACTTTCTTTAGATAATTCTCTAATTAATATGAGTTCGACATAAGTACATTCATGGTTCGACTCCGCTCACCATGGCTTAAATTAGTTGCCTGAGCGGAGTCGAAGGCTAATAACAATTCATATTTTGCTTATAATATGGTAATGTCGAACTCAGGTTAATTATTAAATTTTGTTAAAGCTAATCGGATATTTTCCAGTTCAACCACTTTTAAATTTTTCAAATTTAACTCTTTACGTTTTTGTTTGGGGACAAAAGCGGTGTGAAATCCAAGGAGATCCGCTTCTTTGAGCCTGTTTTCCAATTGGGATACATCCCGGATTTCTCCTCCCAATCCAACTTCACCCAAAAACAAATTTTTCGAATTCAAGATTCGGTCTTTGTAACTGGAAGCGATGGCCATCAAAATTGCTAAATCCACGGAAGGGTCCTCGATTCGAAGCCCGCCGGCCAACTTGACGAATACATCGAATTCTCCCACATGATAACCCATGCGCTTTTCAAGGATCGCCAACAAGAGGGCTAGTCGTTTTTGGTCGATTCCGGAAGCGGTTCTTTGCGGCATTCCAAAACTGGTTGAAGTGGTTAATGCCTGCAATTCGAACAAAATCGGACGCGTCCCTTCGACGGCACAAGTGATTGTCGAACCGGAAATCTCGTCATTTACGCCGGATAAAAACAGTTGCGATGGATTCTCGATCTCCACCATGCCTTCTTCATTCAACTCGAAAACACCAATCTCGTTTGTTGAGCCAAAGCGATTCTTGATTCCCCTGAGGATACGGTATTGATAGTGGCGATCGCCTTCCAGGAACAACATAACATCAACCATATGTTCCAAAACCCTGGGGCCCGCAACGCCGCCATCTTTGGTTACATGCCCCACTAATAACATGCTGATCTCTTTGGATTTGGCTAACTGCAGCAACGCCATTGCAGATTCCCGTACTTGAGTTACACTACCCGGAGCGCTATCGAATTCCGGATTGAACATAGTCTGGATCGAATCGATGACAACGATTTTGCTATCCAAACGTTGAATCTCAGCCAACACCTGATAAATATCCACGCCGGAATATATGTAAAGATTCTCCGAATTTATTCCCAGGCGCACGGCCCGCATTTTTACCTGCTGCAAAGATTCTTCGCCCGAGACGTACAAGACCGTTTGCCCTTGTTTAGCATAATCAGATAAAACCTGCAGCAACAAAGTTGACTTGCCGATGCCCGGATCGCCGGAATTTAGAACAAGAGAACCAGGTACCAATCCACCTCCCAACACCCGATCAAATTCTTTCAGATTGCTTTTAATTCGATGAGAATCTGTTATTTGGATATCATTGATTAAAATGGACTCGGAAGGCTGTTCAATGGCATGGACTCTTGCACCTCGTTTTACTGGTTGTACTTTTTCTTCAACAAGGCTGTTCCATTCACCGCATTGCAGGCATTTTCCTGCCCAGCGGGGAAACTCATTGCCACAATTCTGGCAAACGAAAATGGTTTTTACTGGTTTTGTTCGTGTGGCCATTTTGATTATTGTTTTCTCTCAGTTGAAAATCTAATGCTGCTTAGTAAATATTTTTCGTTTCATTTCACAAAAGTGCTAAATTTAGCACTAATATGTAATAGAAACTTCTTAAAAATATACAGAATGTCATTTCGACGAAGCCCTTTGGCAGAGGAGAAATCTTTTCATTCAATATGCCATTTCAAGTAAAGATTTAAGATTTCTCGTCGTAAACTCCTCGAAATGACAGCATTAATATTATTCTTCAGAAATCTCTAACATTAATGTGGAAATATTTTGTTAAAATATCATTAAATATTTTCAGGCTCCAATTTTAATAGGGTTCTTTTTTAAGTTTTATCAAAGTATTTTTTGAAACAGTCTTTAAAACTTCTTAATAGCAAATAAATCCAACTTGATTATAGAAACCACAATTCTTATATTGTTAATTAATTTTATTAAATTTGTAATCCGGAAACCATAATGAAAATAGAACTCAATATTGAATATTTTGAAGAAAATAATACAATAGTCGCTCTTTGCCCTGAACTGCAAGTATCAAGCTTCGGCGATACTTTGGAAGAAGCTGAAAAAAGTATTAGAACTATTCTTCTAAGGCTGCAATTCTATGGGCTCAACAAATGATGTTTTGGAAGAATTCGGATACAAAAAAACAGTTGATAAATGGATTTTACGTAAACCTATCAAAACTATGAAAACAACGTTACAGCGTTCATATAAATCAAATAGGAAAAATGCCAGTATATATTTATAAAATAATTCATTTAGTGGGCGTCATGCTGACTTTCCTCTCCTTTGGAGGGCTTATTGTTCGTAGTATTTTAGGGAGTGATGATAAAAAGTTAAAGCGTTTTGCTTTCATTAGCAATGGTATAGGATTATTTTTGGTGCTACTGGGAGGATTTGGATTATTAGCTCGCTATCAATATGGTTGGCAACCTTGGGTAATTGGGAAATTAGTTATTTGGGTGATCTTAGGTGGTTTGCTTGCAGTGATCAACCGAAAACCTGAGTTGGGTAAAACTATTTGGTGGCTTGTGATTCTTCTTGGAGCAACAGCAGCCTACCTTGCTGGAGTCAAACCCATTTAACAGAAGATAAAAATTATACACTAAAAAATAACAAACCATTCAACGCATTATTATTATTTTTCAGAAGTCTCAAACAATTAATGTGGAAATATTTTGTTAAAGTATCATTAAATATTTTCAGGCTCCAATTTTAATAGGGTTCTTTTTATAAGTTTTGTCAAAGTATTTTTGAAATAGTCTCAAATCCTCTTAATAGCAAATAAATCCAACTTGATTATAGAAACCACAATTCTTATATTGCTAAATAATATTATTATATTGTAATCAGGAGATCACAAACTTTTTTTGAATGAACTCAAATATTTTTCTTGACTTCCAATGAAATAGTAGTTATTTTCGATCAATTCAAAAATTGAATAATCCGTTGGGGAACAATGGAAATGTTGCACCGCACAATTTCAAATTCTCAAAAACCAAAATTGTTGGATAGGGTTCGGGTGGCCATTCGATACAAATATCCTGTAACAGGTATCCTGCGCAGACATCATCAAGGTACTTGGGGATTACAACGTGAAGTGCGTTGCATAATACTTCAATATGCTCACATGTTATTATGTTATGTGTTCGTAGAAACAACAAGTTCATATTTCAATTGATTGACTTGAATTGTTCAGTCTAACAGATTAGGTAGAAGCAGAAGAGGAGTGATTATGAGAAAAAAGACCTTGCCGGTTATGGTTGACAATTTCCATATTCCAGCTATAGACAGCAATGACAGTAAAATGGATGCAAGATGGGACATTGAAAAGTTTGTGCATAACCAGAGTTCACAAATCTTAGATATTGAAATTGATGTGTTAGAAAAAAACATCAGTAACTGTCTTATGCAGTTAACTGAAGCAATGGGGAAAATTGATCTTTCAGAATCTATGTTTGATATTGGTTCCGTTACTTTCTCATTAGCAGTAACCGCATCTGGAGAGGTTGCATTATTATCCGCAGTTAAGGGGAGCGTCGCTTCGCAAGCAGGTTTACAGTTCGTTCTTACGCCAAAAGTGGATGCAAGTGTTGAGTAATTCAATATTAGAAGCAGATTATTTACAGTACTGTTCAACAATCAATTTTGATCCCACGAAACTCGATCCACTTAAGATAGTTTCAATCGACAAGATTAAAAAGATAATTCGAGAAGAAAAAAAATCCGCCCAGAGACAAGGAGTGCCGGATGCCTATTTGGACGGCAAGTCAGAAAAGGAGTTGATTCGATCAAGACTAAAGGGCTCGCATAGGCTGCCTTTTAAGGTTCTACTTGGAGATATCATGTACGATCTACTTGAAGCAACCCAAATATTGAACAACCTCAATCAAACTACCATGTACTCATTGCCTATCCCAGTCTTTTGTGGTTGGATTCCGAAAATTGACTTTAATGCGAACGTGAGAAAAACAAAAAATGGTGCACTAATATTAGTCTACCATGAGATATTCGCTTTGGTATATAACTGCATGAAAATATTCTTTTTAAGTAACGAGATCGTGGCCCATACGTCCTATGACTGCACGAAAGACAGACCCCAAAGAGTGGCCTCTCTTTTATCGACAAAGGATGCAGTTGAGACAATTTCTGATTTGATTTTGGTTTTCCTAAAATATCGAGAGGCTCTTCCAGCTCCTTATCCTGCACAAGGTGGAGCTATTGCCGATGTATGTGTCAGTCATTCGATCAGTACGGTTCGGTTTGTGATTGCTCATGAGTTCGGACACATTTTGGGGAATCACTTACTGAATTATGACGACAAATTTGCAAATTCCTCGGGACCTAGGTCTCTATTGGCATGTATACGTAGTCCAAACTTCAAGGCCGAAAATCTAATATTTCAAGGTCACCTGAGCGATTTACCACATGAAACGATAACACGGTGGAATATTGAAACAGAAGCGGATCAATTTGGTTTCGATTTATCCTTGGCACCTTTCACACAAATTGACAACCCAAAAATTCGTGAGCGTGAATTTATTAAGAGATTAAATGGCTCATTCATTTTTTTTTCCATAGACGAGTTATTGGAACAGGTTTGTAGAGATATCTATGATATTCCGGCTGACATTGTACTGCTCACCGGACATCCCCCACCTAAACTACGAATACAGACAATAAGAGGATGGATCGAACAAATTGTGGGTTCTGATACTGCTGATATAGTTACAGACTGGTTTGAAACGGGCGAGATGTCGTTAATTTTGGAATGGTTCAAAAACATTACGCCTGAAGTTTGCAAAATGACTAAAGAACGAATTCGCGGCTAACAACTCAAGTGCAGACCTGTGGTACTGAATAAGAAAAACTGGATAGCCACTGATTACCTATTCAAGGGAAAAATAATAAAAATGGAGTAATGACCAATGTCAAAACCGAAAGCAGAGCGACATTTGGATATGGGAGACAGGTTTATGGAAGGGGGCGCATCAGCAAGGGCCTTCAAGCTGTATAACTCGGCTCTAGGGAACTTCCAAAAGGCTAATGATGTGGAAGGACAGCGTCGTGCACTTAGAAGAATGTTGTCAGCTGCTGAAGCCTCGGGCAATAGCGGGATGGCTGCAAACTGCAGGAAATGGTTGCAGGAATTGTAATTTTATTGTTATAGCAACACAAAGTAGGGCTCGGGCACATAACAATCGCATTGACACGGACTCTTGCCATGAAGCGTTTTCAGATTTGGTGGAACATTGCGGTTGCTTTTCTTTTCAATGTTTTATGTTGATAAATCGCGCCGGTCATGCGTAGAGTTATTTTTTTTCTAATAATTTTTTAATCCTTTACTTCAAAATCCTTACGCACCGCCCCACCTTTTTCTGATTGGACAGTTACAGAAACCGAAGGATATTTTCCATTTACACGGACAATATATTCAACGGTATATTTGGAATCGGCCGCTTCTCCCTGGCTACCTCGTTTGCCATTCAAATGCCCAATATCTACCCGCTTTTTGCCTGATATAAGTTCAGCATCCTTCAAATCCACCACAACACGAACAGGTGAAGCAATTTTTGCATCCAATGCTCTTTGTGTGATGTTGGTTGGCAAGTATCCTTCATTTTCAATGAGAACGGTAATTTTCGCAATTTTACTCTTTTCAATAAATTCTGAAGAAACTTCTTTTATCACAATACGAGGACTGACTTCAGCCAGCCACAACATCCAGGGTACATATTTTTCGATTTCCCCTTTAAGGAGATGAGTTGGTGGATTCTGCCGGGTAAAACGGCTTTTCCAACCGCCAATCTCCACTTGTCCTAATTTCGGATGATCAAATTTTTGCCAGTTGACAAATCCGGAACCACCCAATTCTTCATCATTCCAACGCAGTCGTTCGATTTCAGTTACGTTGCCACTTTTATCGTAATCCCGGCCAAACCCACCCCAGAATTCCGGTACAAATGCAACCACACCAAAATCCCAGTAGGACCAACTAATCAATGTGCCATGTCGATGAAGTCTGGGATTGCTATAACTCGGCACTACTCGTTGTCCGGTTGTGGTTTTAAATTTACCAGATAATTCAAGAATGAGTCTTTGATCCGAAAGATTATAATTATCCCAGGAAGTGGTTGAAGGCAGCCTGAATAAAAAGCCGCCCGAGGTATGGCCGTGAAAAACACCGGTAATATTCTTATGAGCATTGATAAATTCAATCGTTGCCCGGGTTTCCGGTTCCGAAAGTGGATATGGCCCGGCGCCCCGCTGTTCAAATTCCAAGCCCCAATTGCGTGGAAAATTACGATTCATATCGATGCCGCCGATGCCATCTTGGTTGTAATATCCATCACCATCATCATCGAACCCTTCGGAATATAAATCATAGAAATCGCCTAAGAAATAAAAACCGATTCCATCGCTTAAAAAAAATACGACCCATAAAAACAAATACTTATGAGAGCGATGGTTTGGGTATACAAATATTTTTCTTGACTTTCAATTATGTAGTTATTACTATTTAATCTTTTTAAAAATAGAATAATCCGTTGGAGAACCATGGAAATGTTGCAACACAATTTCAAATTCTCGAAAACCAAAATTCCAGATCATGGTTTACACACATGTTTTGATCCAGGGTGGTGAAGGTGTTTGCAGCCCTGTGGATCGTATAAAATAACATCGGCTTGAACCGGTTTAGATCAGTCGCCTATACTGGATGGAGAAACGTAAAAAATGCATGTAAGTATCTGTTTTTATAAAATAAAAAGAATAAGCGTCGTTTTGGATGAACGACTATATTTGTCCACCTATAAATAAGTATGAGCGACTCGCTTATACCTATGTTATACCTATACCATATATATAAAGGAATTTTCAAATGAACGTCAAACGCGCCATATCTCTTTTCTGCTTGTTGACTAGTCTGGGCTGTCAGGTTCAACCAGAAGTAAACGAGACTAAAAACAATCAGGCTATCATTGATACGCTAGCTATCCTGGCAAACCAATTCTCGCAAGCATACATCGAAGGCGATGTGGCCACCATGGTCTCTGTGTACACTAATGATGCCGTAATTTTTCCGAATAACGCTGAATACATACGCGGCAAGGAAGCGATTGAACGGTACTGGAAACTGCCAAAGGGCAGACGTATCACACACCATAAGCTGATCCCAAAAGAGATAGAGGTGTCAGGATCGATGGCATCGGATTTTGGACACTATGAAATCAGTGGAGAGAACGACGGAAAAGCCTGGGGCCCAGTCTACGGAAAGTATTTGGTGGTGTGGAAGAGGGGTGACGATGGGCTGTGGCGCATGCATTTGGATATGTGGAATAGTCGTCCGCGACCGTAAAGGTTGTACGCGGTATAACTATCGTTTGTACCTGCCTGCCTAACTTCGGTCGTGATTTTCACAGTGGCTTTGCATGCAAGTTTGAATTAACATCACATTTGGGATAATCAAAACGACAGCAGGTGAAACATGCCGTTATGTGTTAGAGGAGATACATGAAAACCGCAAAAGAAAAATGTAGACAATTGTGTTTGTCCATTCGATTTGGTGGCATAAACACAATGAACATACCCAACCGTTGGGCACGAATAAAGGAAATAAAAATGAAAAGAATAACAGTACTGATTCTCATCCTAACAATGATGCAATCATGCAACGCTCAAAAGAGCAAGTCAAGTAAATTCGAGAGGTTAAATCTTGATAGCATGATAAATGCCTTGACTGCCGAAAAGAAGATTCCAAGTATTGCAATAGGAATCGTTAAAGACGGCAAGACGGTTTTAGCCAAAGGATATGGATACTCAAACGTAGAAGAGAAGGTTGCAGCCAATGAAAATACAATTTACCAATTGGGGTCAGTAACGAAAGTGTTTACGGGACATTTGCTGGCGAAATTGATAAATCAACAAATAATATCAATTACCGATACACTAGCCGATTTCTTTCCTCCTACGATTAAATTTCCAAAATCGCCAACTGGACAGATTGTTACGATAAAAGAAATCGCAACTCATTCATCCGAATTTCCAAGATACCCCGAAAACCTTCAAAGAATTGACCCAAATCCAATCAATGGCTATTCGAAAGAAGAAATGCTCAGAGGGATTGAGTTAGTGACTATCGACACAGTAATCGGAGTGAGATACAATTATTCCAATTTCGGATATGGCGTTTTGGGAATTGCAATGGAAAACCTAATGGGAAAGAGCCTTTCAAAGCTAATGGACGAAAATATTTTCTCCACCTATGCTATGGACAACACATCATTGGTTTTTGAAGACGATTTTAAGGATAGATTGGCAATTCCTTATTTGGAAGTTTCGCCCCATAAAAGAACAGACCCTTGGAACATGGAAACTTTATCCGGTGCTGGTAATATTTTCAGTTCGATTTCGGACTTAAATAAATTCATAATTGTGTTGTTGTCCGACAACGAAATCAATAAAGTTCAGCAGACTAAATATTTTAAGATAAACAAAACATGGAATTACGGGTTGGGGTGCTTTATAATTGATTCGAAAAAGCGGAATACTCAGATCATATATCACGGCGGAGATATAGACGGTTATGCTTCTTCCCTGACAATTTACCCAGAATACAAATTGGGAATTGTAATTTTAACTAATTGGGGAGAAGGAGAATTTGTGGGAGATGCCTTTACAAAAATTAATGCGGAAGTAACAAACTACTATCTGGGAGAGAATTAAGGAAAAAAGAATACTTTGCCCAACAAAGGGCATATGTCCATGTGGACTGTGTGCTCGCACGGCACATGCACCAACCGCTGAGGACAAGAGAAATGAAGAGAACACATAACAATGGTTTCCAACGAATTGCGGGGCTCGTGCGTGTTTTCCAAATCTCGAGCCCCATCAAATTTTGTACTGTTAATCAAATTCTGTGAGCTGAAATCCGGCACCCACTGAAACCAAACATTATATATGTTTTTCTAACAATTTATTAATCTCTTAAATAAATATCCTTACGCACCGTCCCACCTTTTTCTGATTGGACAGTTACAGAAAGCGAGGGATATTTTCCATCTACACGGACAATATATTCAATTGTATTTGGAGTCAGCCGATTCTCCCTGGCTTCCTCGTTTGCCATTCAAATGCCCAATATCTACCCGCTTTTTACCTGATATAAGTTCTGCATCTTTTAAGTTCACTAGTACACGAACAGGTGAAGCAATTTTTGCATCCAATGCTCTTTGCGTGATGTTGGTCGGCAAGTATCCTTCATTTTCAATTAAAACCGTAATTTTCGCAATTTTACTCTTTTCAATAAATTCCGAAGAAACTTCTTTAATCACAATACGAGGACTGATTTCAGCCAGCCACTGCATCCAGGGTACATATTTTTCGATTTCCCCTTTAAGGAGATGAGTGGGTGGATTCTGCCGGGTAAAACGGGTTTTCCAACCGCCAATCTCCACTTGTCCTAATTTTGGATGATTAAATCTCTGCCAGTTAACAAATCCGGAACCATCCAATTCTTCATCATTCCAACGCAGCCGTTCGATTTCAGTTACGTTGCCATTTTTATCATAATCCCGGCCAAACCCACCCCAGAATTCAGGCACAAATGCAACCACACCAAAATCCCAATAAGACCAGCTAATCAATGTACCATGCCGATGAATTCTGGGATTGCTATAACTGGGTACTACTCGTTGTCCGGTTGTGGTTTTAAATTTATCAGATAATTCAAGAATTAACCTTTGATCGGAAAGATTATAGTTATCCCAGGAAGTGGTTGAAGGCAGCCTGAATAAAAAGCCGCCTGAAGTATGGCCGTGAAAAACACCGGTAATATTCCGATGAGCATTGATAAACTCAATCGTTGCCCGGGTTTCCGGCTCTGAAAGTGGATATGGCCCGGCGCCCCGCTGCTCAAACTCCAGACCCCAATTGCGCGGAAAATTACGATTCATATCGATACCGCCGATACCATCTTCGTTGTAAGTTCCATCATCATCATCATCGATTCCTTCGGAATACAAATCATAGAAATTGCCGGATAAATCGCCATCCTCACGGCGGACCATAATCCGCTGATCTTCCTGACTGATCTTCCAAATTCCGTTTGGATTATTAACCCGCATTCGTGTGATGGCGCCATCCCTATTCAGATCGTTGGTTGGGTCTTCATCCAATAAACCATCATTGTCTTCATCATAGGGTCGCGGTGTGCTGCGAAGATTGATTGGCGTGTTTAAAGCCAAATCTGCACCATCAGGATTAAACTTGGGACGTACATAGAGTGTGTGAGTATCTAGCAGTTCGGTTATTCGTGGATCTTTGCCATAATTACTCAAAACATTCCAGGCAAAATGGAGAGCCACTTCAGCGCCGGTAAGCTCCCCTGCATGAATATTGCCGTCATAATAGTAACCAGGTTTTTCAGAGGCTTTTCCGGTTTTCTTGTTGGTAATTTCAATTACCATCAATTGAGTGCCCTTTAGGGTTTTCCCAATTGAATAAAGATTTGTCAGGTCCGGGAATTCAGTTGTCCAACCCTGCAAAAGTTTGTGTGCGTCGGCAGTACTATGGTATTTTTTCCAATTAGGATTTCGGGGATCTTCGTTTTGGGCAAAAGCAAATTTATTAAAAACCACAATGATAAGGAGAATACATAAACATTGTAATGACTTACGCATCTTCATATTACCCTCGCATAATTTTTAGTTTATCCAAATTACCTAATAAGCACCCTTCGATACGCTGCTTATAGAAAATTCCGGTTATAAAAATTAAGTATTAGACTGAACTTCCTATTGTCGTTAAACATAAATACATGCAGCTACTCAAGATGCTCGCTTCTTTCCTCATACAGCATCCTGAGTAGCCGACTTTAGTCGGTGTATCGAAGGGTGCTAATGGCGAAAATTCAACACCTCAATTATTGTTATTCTCCGGCGGAAAACCACCCCTCCGATTGGGTTTCCTGGGTGTTGGCCACGGCCTTGCTTTACCCGTTTCCTTGTTTACAGGCATCACACGTTTCTCCCGGGACACCCTTTCCGGATCCTCGGATGCTAAATATGCCAGCGACGCGGCAAGGACTACATTATTCATCAAATCATCGAAAACCAATTTATCATAGGTATCGCGATTGGTGTGCCAGGTGTATGCCCAATAATCCCAACTCAGCGAACCGATTGAAAATGCCGGAGCGCCGGCACCAACAAATGAGGCATTATCAGAACCTCCGCGTGAAGGTGTTCCCGGTAATCGTAGTTCGATACGCCGTGTCACCTCGCTGGGAACTCGGGCAAGCCATTTAGCCAAAAACATACCGGCATCGATAAAACCTTGTCCGGATATTCTCACCACACGCCCCGTACCATTGTCCTGGTTAAACAAAGCTTGCAAATTATCTGCAATTTCAGGATGATCTTCTACAAAGGCACGAGATCCGTTTAAGCCCTGCTCCTCACTGCCCCAATGACCAACGAGAATGGTACGTTTTGGTTCAGGATAGGATTTTTTCAAAATTCGCATGGCTTCCATCATAATCAATGTGCCGGTGCCGTTATCCGTTGCCCCGGACGATCCGTCCCAGGAATCGAAATGGGCAGAGAGAATGACATATTCATCGGGTTTTTCGGTTCCTTTGATTTCGGCAATCGTGTTAAAGGTTGGCACTTCTCCTAAAAATTCAGCATCAGCTATAATCCTGATGATAGGGTCATCACCATACTCGACCAGCCGATAGACCAAACCGTAATCTTCCAGGCTCAAATCAACGGTTGGAATCCTTTGAGTAGTAGTGCCGAATATTTTGTTAACTCCCCAGCCATTCGACCAGCGTGAAGCGATGATACCGGCAGCGCCGGCATCTTCCAGGGCTTTCGGCAATGTACGGCGGTTATAACCGGATTTGCGTTGTTTATCACGCCAGTTATCGCGCAGTTCCTGCCGCTCATCTTTCATTTTTTCGAAGGATTCCTCAGTAGCAAATTCTTCCCAATTATCATCCGTGCGGCCGGTAGGTTGCGGCATGGATACAAGCACAAACTTGCCGTTTACATTGGGTAACCAGTTTTCAAAATCGAGAGAATCAACAACACCCGGCAGTATAATACAACTTGCTTTTAGCGGACCCATTGTGCCCGGACTCCAGGCCATCATTGTTCCTTCAAGAGTTCGTACTCTAGGTTCAATCAGGTCGATGTGCGATACTCCTCTTCTCCATCCTCTCCATTTGCCCCACTCTTCATTTTTGGCTGAAATTCCCCATCCTTTGTACTTCGTTACCGCCCAATCATGTGCTTTCTTCATTTGAGGCGTACCTACAAGGCGCGGCCCGATTACATCTAATAATTCATGGGCAAGGGGTTTTAATTGCGAATTATCCATGGCTTCTGTCCATATCTGTTGCAAAACCGAATCATCGGTGGCCAGGTTCTGGGCAATCGCTGCCGAACTTGTAAAACCGAACAGACAAATCGAAATTATAATTATTGTAATCTTCCTCATTTGTAACTCCTCAATTAGATAAAAATAAATGCAGTTTTTGATAACTCAACAATAGTTAATTGATGGCAAAATTCCAAGCAAAAAGGAAGAATTATTTGTGGGATAAGGAAAATTATAAAACAAATTTTATAGCAGACAGGATTAACAGGATGAGAAAGATCTAAATAATGATAATTGAAAATAGGGCATTGCTTTTGAAACCGTTAAAACGTGTTTTTTTCTAATATTTCGTTGCACAAACCGGAGATTTCATTCCAAAATATTGTTGTTGATCAAATTAGCCACGTAGTGGCGAAATATTTATAGATGCCTTAAATAGCAAAACCGAAAATTAGCCCCATCGGGGCGACATATGAAATATATCACCCCTATGGGGTTATGGATCATATTTGCGGACAAGTTCTATAAATATGTCGCTCCCTTCGGCGGGCTCAACGCAGGCTCTTACGGAGCTTTTTTACTCAGATTCATCTATTCCCAAGAATATACAAAAGTAATCATTTTTATGATGAATCCGAAACCTTCTTTGCCTCTTATCGAATCAGAAACTACATCAGCTTATTCGGTACATACTATCTCTTCACCGCCGCATCGATGGCAGTCTTAACTTTATTTTTTGCCGACTTATTTACCGTTGAATTTTTACCATTATTATTTCCTAATTCCTCTTGCAGTACCTGAATCGCGCCACTCATTCGCAGAAGTGCATTACGCAGGGAATTCTCCTGTGCAATGAGTTCATGCAGTTTCTGCTCGCCTGCTTCAAATTCGGCTTGCAGCTCTTCCAGGCGTTTTGTTAGTTGCTCTTTCATGGTTATTTCTCCTTACTTTTGTGGTGAATATTAATCGAAACCTAACTACAGCAGGCTGTTTTGGAACGATAAAATTTCAGCCTTTTGTGGTTAAATGATCCAATTCTCCGAGATTATTGAAGTGTCATCGCGAGCGATCCTGACCCTTCGGGAGAGTGCGGCGATCTCCATCTAAAACCGCAGGGGATTGCCACGTCTCCCGGCAAGCCGGGAGCCTCGCAATGACACGTTTTTTTCTTATTCATCCTGTAAATCCTGTCCAGGCTCACTTCACCAGCCACAATTCCACTTTATCCGAAAGATCCTTGATCTTCACCCAACCAGGCGCTACCGGCTGACCTTTTCGCAACGGTATTTGTCCCAGCAAGCCGACACAATTCCATTCCGGCCGTTTTTCCCGGGAGACGTATTCATTTTTCTCATCATAACCGGGATTCAATTTCGGTCGTTCCTTCGTCTCAAATTTGCCGGTTCCCACCATGACCGGCTTCCCATCGTCATCCAATACTTCGATTTCTTCCTGATAGGCTTCCATCACCGGAACCTGATGTTTTCCAATGATCTTGTCCTTTTCGTCATAAAGATCTACCTCTTCGAAAATCGGTTCTTCGACTTCCCGGGACACGGTCTCGGTAATTTCCACTTGCCGGTATTTCTTGTTTTTGTAAACGACTTCAGTACGGGTGACCTTTTCCTTTATGGTTTTCTTCTCCACTTTCTGGCGTTGCTTTTTTACCTTTTCTTTATTAGGAACCATAATCTCTTCCTGGTATTCTTCCATGACTTCATTACCAAATTCGTCGCGTAAGTACTTTTTCGGCCATTCAGGATGAACGCCGCCAATAATGATAGGATTAGCAGAAATAATACCTATAGGCGATTCATTATTCTTGGCGAATCTTATTTTTCCATTTTCAAAAACTACAGAAACGCCTGAGTCAATTTCTTTGCCATTTAATGACTCAAAATACTCTGCATAATCATTACCACCTGCTGTTCGTTTAAAAGCCCAGACATCACCGTTACTTTTCACCTCAAAGCGAGGAGTCCTAAAAGGATCTTGGACCACTCCAGAATAAACTGCAAAAAGGTCAACAGGGTTAGAGCCACTATCAGCATGACCAATTAAAACCCCTCCTCCTATTGGATTGTAATTTGCAAATACGCTTAACCAACCTGCCGCATTATCAAGTACCCTCAATGAATTACCGCTAGTACCAATTCCTCTTGTTTCATTTCCTATATTCAGTTTTGCATATGGTCTCGTCGTGCCGATGCCGACATTACTTGATAATACTGGATCACCAAGTAGTATATCGTTATTCTGACCACTATATCGAATTAAATAACGATTAGTAGATGTATTATCATCTGCTAGATATCCCACAGTTGATAAAATTGCACCAGCCACATCCAGTTTTTGCCTAGGACTCTTAGTCCCAATCCCAACGTTGCCAGTTCCTAAATCCATTACAAGAATGTTATCGGCAACCCAAGCTGCACCATTGTCTTGCAAGCTTGCAAACTTACCAACACCTCCATTAACGACAAGATTTAACCACCTATCATTTGCCGCGCCATCAGTATCAATTAAATCAAAATCCGCCTCATCTCCCTCTACCGACAACCTACTGCCATTAACGTATAACGTTGAATATACACCGCTGTTGAGTATTTTTGTGCTGTTCGTTCCGATACCGACGTTGCCTTTTTGATCGAAACGCATTACTGTACGCTCTACACTTCCTGCATCGGTCAATTGTTGAAAAGTGAGATACTGATCGTTATGATATATTCTAAATTTTCTATTTCCAGCAGCCGCATGAGTATCTTCAAATAAAATATTTCCCCTCGTTATATGAAGTTTTTCTTGAGGATCAGTTGTCCCAATGCCGATGTTGCCATTTGCCTTGAAGTACATCTTTGGAGAATCATTAACTAAAATTTGGAAATTATGATTTGAACGAGTCCCAATACCTGGGGCATCAGGCCCCCAATCAGTACAAATTCCCACATATCTGGTACCATCAGTAAACATTGTATTCCAGGCATTATTACCAAGTACAGTTAACTTTTCGCCGTATACAGCAGCCTCCTTCGTCCCGATGCCGACGTTGCCATTATTTCTTACGACAAATCGCTCTCCAGTCTCATCTACCAACTGCAATAGTTCACCTGTGTGATTGGCATCACTTCTTGCGAAGATTGCGGCTGACCCTACCGCTGAACCACCTAGCTCTACGACCCCCGTTGGGCCTTCCACTTCTAACTTCGCCCCAGGCGTTGTCGTGCCGATGCCGAGTCGCCCGGTTTTAGTGAAAACAAATGGGTCAGAACTTCCATCTGACAAAGTAAGTAAAATCGGTTTGGTGGAGGATTCTATGTATACATTTCCACGGACATCTAATGAACGTGTTGGACTCGTTGTCCCAATGCCGACCTTGCCTTCTTCAATAATCAAGTCGCCTGTTTTTTGGTGCTGGGGTTTAAGATATTCCACATCTCCTTTCACTTCCAGGTTCCCGCTAATTTTTACATCGCCATCTACTTCCAGCTTCGCACCCGGACTAGTCGTCCCGATGCCGACGTTGCCGGTATTTCGGTTTAGCGACAGCCCAATTTGATCGACTCCCGACTCACGAGCGATTAGCTGAAGGTTGTTGTTCAAGGCGTCATATCGGATTAGCGCGCCGCTCTGGTCACTGTCTTCGCGGAAGAAGATATCCCGTGTCGTCGTATCGTCGACGTTGATCTGAAGCGCGTTCTGGGAGCCGGACACGATGTTCAGCTTTGCCTCCGGACTCGTCGTGCCGATGCCGACGTTGCCGGAAGAATTGATGCGCATGCGTTCAGTTATATTACCTTCATGTTGACGAGTTCCAAAAGACATATAAGATGCATAATTACCATTTGCATCATTCTCTTTAGCCCCTTGTATAACAGCCCAAGGAACTGCTGATGCTAGTGAAGTAAGTCTTTGACCACCAAATGACAACATACCACCTTTATCTTTTCCCCAATCTGTTGCCTGAATGTATACATTACCCATCCCATTATAATTACCATTAGCCCCCAAAACTTGTAACTGAGAACCTATTTGTGGATCACCGCCAGCAGCCCCTACCTGAAGAGTAGCGTTTGGACTCGTTGTTCCAATGCCGACGTTGCCGTTCGCTCCAACAAACATGACATCTTCCTTAGCTGCATTTCTAAACCTTGCAACGTATCTTCTTACTGCTGTGCCGCCTGCATCTACGAGCAAGCCGTATCCATTTACTCCGTCTGTATTTCTTAAACCAACCAAAAGATCAGCCTCACGTTCTACATGAAGTGGATAATCCGGGGTTGTCGTCCCAATCCCAACATTGCCGCCAGGCTTGATAAATATGGCAGTTTTGTTATTGACACGAATATCCAGCGGTTCGTCGTCAATGGTACCTAAAAATTTGTCATCTGGGTCTATTGCATCCAGAATATCATTCCTATTTGCCAGCTCATCCGGCAATTGTATTGCTGCCCGGGCGTTATTACCGGAGAGGCCCCAGCTATTTACAATAGCTAATACCAATGCATTCCAATCCGATGAAACGATAGGGTCACCTGAATTCTTGCCTGCTAATTTTTGAATATCTGTTTCTATTGTAAAAGGCATTTTAACCTCCCGTAAGTTGCAATTATTTGATCCAATCTTCTCTAAATTTCATGATTAAATTCGATAGCTGCAGAGTTCCTGTCGCCTGGGCGCTAAGGGTTATTGGTATTCGAACCCGGAAAGGAGAATCGCTTAATGAAGCAAACAAACTATTCTCCTCTTCGTTGATCAACTGAACAAACTCAAACTTGACATCGATTTCCGCCGGGTTGTCTATATCCTGCACTGTCGTTCCCGGTTGCGATCCGATTTTTACCGCAATCAAATCGGCAGCATCCCTGGGAATGGAGTGAACCGCGAAAACTCCGGCAACAGGCCCCTCTGTTTGAGGGTGTGTTCTCGGAGTCCATTTAACCGCCCCGTCCAGCCTGGTGAAAAGAAGTTCTCCGGCGCCGGCCTGCTCGTCATTGAGGCGCCAGATTAACTCTCCGTCCGTTACCGAAAGCACGACCCAATAATTCCCGGCCGGGATTGTTGTCTTTTCAGGCAGGTCAAATTTTACCAGGGCGGGACTGCCGGTTTTTTCAATTTGAGCCATGGGAAACTGCAGCGCGGCGATGGCACCAGGAAGCGGATCATCCGAAGGTTGTTGGTTAAAATCCGGATGAATCCCGGCGGAGAATTCAACCCTGCCGGTTATAAATTCCAATTCCAGGTCTATTGCAGAAATATCCGTCTCATCGGCCAATTTAAAAAACTGCGCCAAAAGAAAACCTTTTGAACCCAATTGACCGACGCGGCTGGAAACCGCTTTTCCCGCAATGAGCAATATTTCTTTAGACAGGCTGCCTTTCAAATCCAAAGATGCAGCCATTATTTCAACACCAAAAGAGCTATTTGTCGAAGGAAACTCCAGAAAGATTTTCTGATCGGTCTTGCCGTCAAATTCCAGATCCTTTTCCTGAATAGCATCTGCATCGTTTTCAGAGCCAAAAAATGAGTTAACCTCGCCTTCAAGACTAAATCCCCAGTTCCGGATTTCCAGTTTATTGCCAAAATCTTGCTCTTGAAGAATATCATCAACCCGCTCGCGCAAAACCCGGTCTGAATCAGGCTCAAGAACAAGAGCAGTTGCTGCCTCCGTCTCCTTTGCGGAAGAAAGCAGTAATTTGCCATGGGAATCCGAATGTATAATGAGAGGGATCAAGAATTTATCCCCCTCTATTTCCGGAGTATTCTCGGCCAGAAATTGATTGATTTCCGCAGAAAAATCCGGCAAGCCAATTGTGATGCCGGGAACCAAATCTCCACGATGTTCAAAAAATGGCGGTTGATCACCGATCCTAAGTCTAAGGTTGGCGGGAAAACTTGCAGCAAGGATATTTATATTTGCCAGGGAAATGGGTGTAAAGGCTGTAATGTTACCGGCAGCGTCGAATTTGCCAAATTCAACCAGTATTTTATCCGTCCTTTGCTCAGCAAAGATTATGTAGCTATTCTTGCTATTCTTAAATGAACCTTTAATCCTTGGGGAACCCGTAAAAAAAAGGCTGCCTCCCCAGATTTTGACTTCAAACAAGATTTCTTCGGTCAGACTTGAATTTGACTCTGTGCGCGTCAATAAGATTTTTTTGATCAAACTGTCCTGATGAAAATCGGCCACAATCCAATCAATCGAATGATTGTCCGGAGACAAATTTCCGTTGTTATCTATTGTCGTCGCCTGCCCGGATGATGTCGAAACAGTGGCTCCCGAAAATTTACTGGCAATATTCTGCTCCGAGAATTCGGATTCAATCTTCAATTCAATTGAAGCCATTTTCGCGACACGGTAATTGAAATCCTTTGGTATCCTAAAATTGAGGATAACATCTCCATTAATCAGCTTACTATTCAGTTGATTTGGTTTCATGAAATCATACCGCTAAATAAAATGCAAACGCAACCAAACCTTAAGCGCGGATATTCAAGTGCTTTCATAAGAAATCTTGAAGTGTCAGCTGTTCGAATTCATCACCGTCTATCAATTTCGCGGCCAGTATTTCAAGGTTGTCCTGCAAGGACCGGGCCTCCTCAAGACTTTTACCGGTTTGGTCTGCAATTTCGCTGCTGCTAATTTTTAGAACATCGGGAAGTTTTAGCTTAGAGATATTTAATGTAAAAGGTGGTTTTCGACTCGCAGTTTCCAGGGAGACCGCACTTGAAATTCTTCTAATTTCTTTCGCCCTCTCAATCAAATTCTCGATACCGCGTATATCACCGCTCAGCTCATCGGCTGTGGCCAGGGCCAATTCCCTGATCTTTACAATGCCCTTTTGTGCTAGTTTGTCACTGGTAACTTTTCCGACCCTTTTCATTACTACTACCGGTTTGTCTAGAATAGTCAGGGGGGGTTTCTTGAAAGATGCCAACTCAATAGGTTTCTTGAGAGATGCCAATTCATTGGGTTTTTGCAGAGCCACATGAATGTCTTCGATCTTTTGGTAATCAAAATGCAAACGAGTAACGGTCATCTCAGATTGCATGGAATAGGCCACTTCTATTTTGGCGGGACTGCCATTCTTTACGATCTTCATACCGCTAGTCGCAGCCAGGTTGCTGTTGTCGAAGGACAATTGCAGCTTGTCGCCTATCTTAAAACTGCCGTTTAGCGGCTCTTCGGATTCCCGGTTTTGTTGAGCCTCATGTTCATTCATTTTTTTCTTATTTTCGATCTCTGCTCTGTTTATAAAAATGGCTGCCATGGCTTTAAGAGCGATTTCTTCAACCTTAACTGTTGTTTCAGCCCAGACCTCCAAAAGCAACGAGACACGGAACAGTAGCTCCTCTGACTGCCTAACAACATTCATGATGCGGTCATCCGGAATAATTTCAAAATCACCGGCAGAGAAAACTATTGCCGGCAGTTTTGCTGGTTCCGCTGCCGGCCCGGCCAAAATCTGTTCCTCTGCAACTAATTCCTCCGGCAGAGTGGTTTTTAATATTTCGATGATTCTGCTTTCAATTGCAGTGAACATGTTAGAAAGTAATTTCCCAATTAAATGTGATTTCATCATCTTCGAGTTTCTCGATCTTCGTAAATGTAACAACATTGTAGAGGATGTCTTTTTCTTCGATCATGTTTGAATTTTCGTCTTCTGAGAATATAATTCCAGCTTCAGCCAGATCGCCGGAAATTCCATCCGCAAACGTAGAGGAGAATCGCAGTTTGGCCCTGTTATCCTTCACCTCGGGATCATCAAATTTCTTGATAACGGTTAGTGGTTCAAGAAATTGTCGATTCTCGATCCCCTGGGAAGCTTCAACTTTATCTGGTGATTTCCCAACGCCTACCTTCAACCACTTTGCGGCGCCTTTAAAAAATTCTGCAATAACCATTCTGCCGGAGTTAACAATGTCATTATGAACAACCGACCGTTGAATGATTTTTCCATATTTGTTCTTTAAGACGATTTCAACCTTTCCCCTGATATCATGGTTTACACGGTCCATTGAATTAACCCTCCATAGGTTAACTAAAAACTGATTTATTGAAACGAGTTTTGTCAAAAACACCATTTATAGTAAATAACAATTCTTGCTGATCATGTCTTTCTATGAATTTTTTTCCCATGGTAAATTGCCATGAAAATTTTTCATCGTCGATAATATCATGGTTTTCCTGAAAAATGCTTTTTTGAAACTCAAAAACGGCTTCCACCCCCGCCGCTTTTACCATATTTATAATGCTGAGAAAAAGCTCTCTTTCGGTATCATTCGCCAGAAAGCTTATGGTTCTTGGTAATCTAACCTTAAAAGCGGCCCTGGATCTTTCTGTCCATTCGAATTTTATTTCCTTTGGAACTAGAGCTGTGCTTTCTTGGATTTTATTTATGATGTCTTCGACGCTTTCATTTATTTTGATTTTGCTTCTCAGGGTTGCATACTCCCACATGTTGGTCCCAGGCAATAAAAATTGGTCAAATCCTGATTCATCCAATCCGGAAGCCTGGGATTCGAGTCCTCTGAATCGAGGGTTTTTGGTTTGAAAGACAAATATGGATTGATCGAAGCTGCTACCGTCAAACCTGCCACCCGCGATGAAAATCAATTTATTTTCCTGCAGTTTCTCATTGATTTTGGCTTTGGGGTTTTGCTCAGAATTTTTAGGAAGCAGAATTTGAAGGTCTTCTGTAGCGGGAACAATATCGTTAAAAATGATGATCTGGCCGAGAGTGGTGTTATGAAGCACGGGATATGCGATTTCATTATCCAACGAAGCTATAAGTGTAATGTCCGGATTCGATCCAGCAAGCCCCCTGTGCTCGACTGTCCAGGGAATTTTTACCTCTTGGTCTATGATTTTCCGGGAGCGCTCCCGTTCAGGATTATCTATAATTTCTAATCGGAAATAATTTTTGCGGCCCGGCCTCGCCATCAATGCAGTCGTTGTATAGGCATCGTTTGTTATCTCAAAGTTTCCTTCCGGGGTTTCGAAGATTTTGTGATTGTTCGGAAGAACGATTCTATCAACTTGTTCATCCTTAATATTATAACCGAATACTGCAACAACTGTATTGATCATGGCGCTTGCAGTTGCTGAACCCTGTAGAAAGATCTTTATCGTACCCTTTATCCGCCTCCGATAATCTTCCAGACCGGAGCGATGCTCCTTCAATAACTTTGCGATATCTTTTTGTTTGGCAAGTTCCAACAGTGTTGTTTTAAGCTTAGCAAGTTTATCCGGTCCTAGAATTTCTTCAAGTTTATACAAGAATACTCTTTCACTTGAAAAACTCCGGTTTTTCAATTCATCTAACTTTCCATTAGAGATTTTCTTGATTTCGGGATGTTCCAGAACTTCATCATTTATCTCGAAGACTTGCTGCGCCCGTTCGATAACTCGCTTTACATTATATAATGAGCCTATTTTGTCCAGATCTTCTTCGACTGCTTTCGTTACTACATCCTTTGAAGCGAAATCGATATACCGGGATAAGGTCGTTGTGATCAGATTTTGCTCGAATTCTTCAATTTGCTGCGCGAATGCATCTACAAGATGGCGGACAGCGGAGTTCGTGCCTGGTCTTTTGGCGTAGAAATCGGGAAGAAAACGGGCGATGGGATCGTTCATTGCCCGGTGCTCTTCTTAATTATGCTTATATTGAGACTCAGTTTTCTCAATTCCGCTATTTCATCCGTTCTGATAACATCTTTGTCTTCGGTCCGTTCCATGGTATTTACAAATCCATCGAATGAGTGCAGCAAAATAATTTTTAACCCGCTTAAATTTTCTTCTTCAGTCTTAAATCCCGGCAAGACATCTTTTAACGCTTGTAATAACCCTGCCTTGAATTTATCATAATACAAAGTTTGTTTGTCTTCACTTTCTTCCGTCAGTTCTTTTGCGAGGAATGCCTGAAGGCTGGTTCTCAGGCTTTTTAAAAGGGTATCTACAGTAATTCCCTGACCAGTGACTGTGGGCCTAAGATGTAAATTCTCATGTTCAAGATCGATAAAAACCTGAAATTTTTTCTCTTTTAGGATCAGTTCAATATTCTCAACCACAACAATGGCCCGTTCATTCTGTTCTATTAAAATATCCCCATTGTTCAGAATTCTACTCCGAATGCCACGGTAATCCAGAATCTCCACATCCAAAATCTGCGGGATGTTCAAGGCGGCGGATATGATTCCGTTTTTCCGAACAACTTCACCCACATCCAGAGAAGATATATAGTTATGAATGGCTGTTCTTACATTTCTTTCGATATCGGTTTGCTCTTCCTCGTCCAAAAGAGCAGGATCATCCAGGGTCAGTTTCAACACCAACATGATATCGATCCGCTTTACTATTTGAAAATTAGCAAATATACCTGCCGCTTTAACCTGGTTTATTGTATCTTCTATCGCTTTCTTATTACCATCAAGATTCTCTCCATCGATAAGCGCCTCAATTTCCCCGACCGATCCATTGGGTCTGTCAACAATTCTCACAGAATCGACACCCAGTTCTCGAATTGCAAACTCGATAGCATCTTCAGTAGCCTTGCCGGTGTTTTGCAGTGCATTCTTCGCTCGTTCTCTTAACTCCTCATCGGATTCTTCCCGCCCGCGAAGGACGGTTGGCTCTTCGTTAATAACCTCCTCAATACCCACAATTGGCCTGGGCAGAATATTCAGAACCGCAGCCGGAACTTCTCCTCCCTCTCCTTGTTCCTGCGCTCGCACAGACGCCTCAATCCTATTTTCTCCTTGCAGCAATGTGACAGCCTCAAGGGTTTCAAATAATGGAGATTGCACTCCAGCCGTTTTCCGTAAATGAGTAATAATCGTTCCCTTTGGTATGGTAATATCCCCCGGCGCCGGCGTCCCCCGGCTGAAAATCACCTTGCCCACAGCTTGCTCACCACTAATCCTGTTTATATTCAATATTGAGACCAGAAAATCCAGAGAAGATCCGGTTGCCGAATCCACAAACGCCGAATCCGATACGTGTTGCAGTTCCTCATAAAGGAGAGCTAATTCGCGCGAGTAGGCTTCAACTAGGGTTCTGGCAACCCCGCCCACATTACGATCTGTTATCAGACCTTTGTCTTCAAGGTCGTCTAGAATATTGTCTCTGATTTCACTGAAACTCTTTTTTGTAAAGCTCATGCTAAGGACTGTCGCTTTCTATTGTAAAAACCATGTTCAAAGGAACCTGTTCTGAAATGGTAATAATACTCGCATCGATCTCTATTGTCCCCGGTCGTACGGTGCGAATACTCAGGTTTTGGATATTTTTGACCCTGGGTTCCTGCAAGATTACCTCCCGAGCTAAATTCTCTACGACACGCCTGTTCGACTCGGTGTTCAATGTGCCAATCGCTTTAATCAACCCGGAGCCATAATCGGGATGGCCAAGTTGCCGTAAAATACCACGATTATTGCTTAGCCGTAAAGAAAGGGCTTGCACCAGGTTGTCAACATCCGTAATCAAAACAAGATCGGTCAAATCGGTTTTTTTAGTGGCAAGATCTTTTCCAGAAAGCTCTCCCTGGTCGTCCAAAAAATCAACAAGTTTGAGGTCTTTTCCTAATAATTGATTACCCATTTATGAAAGCCTTTTCCTCATTTAAATAAAGATCATTGTTCCTTACCGTGGCAAAAAATAGATTGCCTTAACTCATCCTATAAGGACGGTACCTGCCGCAATTACGGTTCCCACCGGCAGATCCGCCGGATCGTTACAGGTTATGGCAATATCTCCATTGCGTGCCGCCATTTTTCCGTTAATCTTTACTGTCAAACTGCCAAATTGAATTTCGCCTTTGTTTGCCGGCGGCTTCTGAAAAGAAACTCCAGGCGGTGTTGGAATATGGGGCGGTGTATTTTCCGCAGTACTGCCCACGGTTGCCGCCTGCTGTCCCATAATCTTTACGTCGCTGCTCAAATTGTCGTTTATGATCCCCGTGAATACATGAGGCAATGGGGTCGGTATGGGAGCCCCTGGCGGTACCGGA
>CAYXGW010000011.1:0-80811 GCA_964464595.1 uncultured Deferribacteres bacterium | reverse complement strand
ACGTGCTCCATTTTGACTCGCACATTGCGCTTGCGAGTGTACTCGCGGTAGTAGATGGTCTCCGTTGTATCCACATCTTTGCCAGTGCTGTCTTTGACCGTAATTCCCTTCTCGTGCGTAATTTCGGTCATGCGCTCCGGGCTGTCGTGCACTGAGATGTCGATAATGGTACCCCAGACAAAGGAATCCAACCCCTCCTCCAGCGCCACCTCGCGCAACTGTGATTCACTGATGCGGCCGTACGGGCCGAAGTTGACGTTCTTCATAAGCGCCATGGTTTCGCGGTGCTGCATGAAATCCGCGAATTTCAGATTGCGCCTCTCGAGCACGGACAGGAGCGCACTTGCGATATGATTGCCGTCGACCTGCACATTCGTGCGGTTCACAAACGGGAAGACGGCGACGTACTGGACGGCTGCTTCGTACGCTTTGTCGGCCCACTGATTGATGTGTTTTGCATCCGGGTTGAGGCGTTCTGCCTCTTCTAGTTGGGTCAACGCCTGCCGGAATTGGCCTTTATCATAAAACTGTCGCCCGAGACGATAGTAGCTTTCCGCCAGCCTTTTTTTCGCTGTGGGATTGTTCGGCGCAACCTTCAGGGCATCTTTGAAATCTTTGATCGCAGCGCGGTAGCTTCTCTCCTTTAACGATTGGTCGCCGGCACCAATGTACGACTGAATCGCCTTGTCAAACGACTGTTTGAAGTTGTTAACATGATTGTGCGCCTTCAAATAAGCCTGCGCGGCGCGGCGCCAATCCTTTTTTGCAAAGAGCGTTTCGGCATTCTTGTGATGAAAGACCGCCGCCCTATTTCTCGCTTTCGCGAGGCGCTCCTTCACATTCACAGTTTCGAAAACCACACCGTGCCGGTGACAGCGACTCAGTAGACGGTCCAGATGTTTGTATTCCGCAACCACCTGGTCCCAGTTTTCGGCCTGATGGAGATTTTGTGCCCGGCGCATCAGTTCATCGTAAGCCTTCGGCGCCACACTAATCAGGTGCTTTTTCGCTTCCTTGAACTTAGGATCTCTATCCAGCGCTTTGAGATCCTGCTCGGCTGATTCGACAAAAAGGCCGGCTTCGTCGTATTTCCTCGCCTCTTTGTATGCCTGCTTGGAAGCGGAACAACCCGCCATTATAGCGAGCATTAGCAGCAGGCAAATGATTGTGGCTTGTCTCATATTGTTTTCCTTGCGGGGTACTGATGAAATTTCAGAAGCAATAAACAAGAATCCAAACAAGTGACATTCCTATTATCCCGAAAGCTTCAATCCCATTTCATCCTTTTCATAAAACATAACAAGCTATTCTAAAGTTCTCAATATATCATTCTAAGTTATAATGTTTTATCTTGACTCACAAGGAATTTGGTTATCTTAAGATAGTTTTTGATTTTGGCCAGGAGAGATAATTCCAATCAACAGATATTTGATAGTAATAGTTGATAAATCCAAAATCAATTGTTTTCCGGGAAATTAAGTTGACCCCCCCTGAATCATATCTACTACATTAGCTCTGGAAGTTTATCTACTGCTTCGTTTTTTTTCTTGTCAATCAGTTTTGCATATGTTTGGGTGGTTTTTATATCTCTATAGCCAAGAAGTTACTGACAGAGTAGAGATCAATGTCATAAGTAAGAACATAATGTAGGAAAAGCTTGTCGTGCACAATGAAAAGTGATTTTTTTATTAATATGTGATTCTTTTATCCGTTTTCGCATTAGTCTTTTTATATGAGTTCTACTTGGTAAATTAAGATATTACTATTACCAATGATTGATGAGTTTTTATTTGTTCTTCTACTATTTTTAATGCAACAAGACTCATATTTCTCCAGATTCCTATCTACTACATATAGTACCTACAAATTATGCTCACGATGCCTTTTGTCTTTTAAGAGGTAAGTCACTATTTGATAAGATCCTCAAGGTCCACCTTGATGTGGCTCAGTTCGTTGAATTCGTTGGCTGCTTTGCCTTTACGAATATAGTCACGGAGCATTCCCAGATAAGGCTCCTTGGCGCTAGTCATTAACTTGAGCTGTTTGACTACTTTTTTGACTTGCTCCTTGTTCGCGTTAATGGAGGCTTCGTTAGCATTCTGGGCATCCGTCAGACCAGCTGCCTTGAGTGCTTCATGTACGACAGACAGACGCCCTTGCTCGTCTGCATAGTGGATCAATTGTTCGACCTGGAACTTGAAGCCGTTGAGCACCCCAAGACGTGCTTCTACCAGATCTTTACGCTGCAAGGCATAGTCCCTTCTGGACGTTAGCGCCATCTTGGAAGCGTGGCCGGCCACTCCTTCACGCACGTGGATCAGGCCTTCCTCGTCGTAGGTCAGATACATTTCGGGATCCTCTACACACGGATTCAACAGCAAGCGGACAGGTTCTTCCTTACTGATTTGCTGATTGTGGCGGCGCACACGTTTTTCTTCGTTTTGGTCGGACAACGGGAATTTCGTATGCTTGCCCTGCGTCTCTTTTTTCTCCTTCTTGGCAATTTCGAGTTCGTTGAGTCGGTTACAGAAAGGGCACGAGGCCAACAGATTATCCCACGCCGCCGACAGCCAATAATAGCCCGGCGCAATCTCTTTTTTGCCGGTATGAATCTCCTTCTTTGGGCGAAAATGTTCGACATCGAACGGCGTGACAGCGGCCATTTTGGTTTCGCAGTAGGCACATTTGCTATAGAAACAGGCTTCCAGCGCCGCCCGCAGTTCCTTATTCGAATATACCTTAAAATCGGGGGAAAACTTCTTTTTCGTGATCTTTTTATCCTCCTTAAAGTGCGCAGGGTTGGCGAAAAAGATGATGGCTCGCTCTGTCTCTTCCTGAACCTTTGTGATCATGGTCGTCCCGTCCTCAGGAGATATATACTTCTTCTCGGTATAGATCGAGATATTGGGCTCAGGATCGCGTTCGACGTGGATCATAATTACTTATTCACCTTCCGGACCTAGAACCGTGGACTGCCAGATATCTGCGATTTGCTGCACCACCTCTGCTTTCATATCCTTCAGCATCAGATGGGGCCGCCGGTGTTTTTTATCGGCCAGAACTTTGTCGATGGCTTCGTACATCAACTCTTCGCGTAACGTATTGCCGAGGTGTTTACGTCCTTTTAATTGCTCCTTAAGTTCCTCCAATTCGCGAGATTCTTCCTCAGTAAGTTTGTCATTGGCCATGAGCCGATAATAGTCGTTAAAGAGCATCTCGACGTCCGGATCGACGATGCTACTGAGGCCGAAGAACTCAGAGGCCAGGAGTTGGTCTACACGGAAGTCACTAGGTGACGGTAGGTCCTGCACGACTTCGATCTCGTTATTTTCGTCCCGTTTCATCACTACCACCTGCCCTTCGACGAGACCGCGTAGACACAGCGGTTCGTGTGTAGTGACGATAAACTGCATCGCCGGGAAGATTTTTTTGAATTTCTTCGTGATCTGCATCTTCCAACGGGGATGCAAGTGCAGACCGATCTCATCGATCAGCACGATGCCCTCGGCATCCTCGATCGTTTTCCACTTCTCCGACAGGACCATCATGATGTCGAGGGCCAGCACGGCTAACGTCCGGAAGCCGTCGCTAAGCCGCTCCAGGGAAATGCGTTCTCCGCCCTGCGTGATATAAACGGTTCCTTCTCTCCGGTCGATCTTGTTGGTCTCCGGATCGAGGAACAGCAGATCGTAGAGGGCCTCCTTGATGAGGTTGAACTTCTTGGTCGAGACCTTCTCAGTGTCGGCGACCCACTTGATGACGTTGTTGAGCTTTTCGAAGGGGTCGAAGAGGTTCTTGATCCGTACCAATTCCCTGGCATCGCTCACCGGATCGTCGGCGCTACGCAGCAGGCGGGTCGAGCCGTAGCCTAGAATGAGAACTTTGGGTTGTTCGTCATTGCTGGCAAACGCCTCTGGATCGTCTTCAGAAGGGGATAACGTAATCGGTTCGGGCATATTGCTCAGATGCACCGCTACCCTCCACGTCGACGCCCCCCGCTTCAGGAAGTCGGTCGCATTGAAACTTAGTTCGTCACGTTTTTCGCGGCCCATTAGGGCCAGGGCGATGGCTTGCAGAACCGTGCTCTTACCCGTGGCGTTCTCGCCGATGAGCATCAGCCACGACTCCGGAGCTTCGTGCTGCTTTGTGAGATCAAGGCCTTGAAATTCTCCATCATCTTGCGGACTGTGCAGCTTTGACAGGTTGACGGCCTTGAAGTTTTCGATCTCCACACGGGTAATCCGCTTGAGGCTGCCGTAATACTGCTCTTTGGCAGCCTTGCCCGTGTCATAGACTGAAAAATCGACCTTCTTCCGGGCTTCCTTTTTCTGTGCAATCAGGGTTTCGCGTTGATTCGTATCGAGGACGTCGTCGGCATCCACAAACGCCTCCATCAGTGCCGGAGCTTCTGCCTCGAAGAGATCGCGACGTTCGAGGATCAAGCCCTGGAGGATTTCCCGTGTCGCGGCGACGAAGGGTGCTTGAGACTGGACGGAAGCCAACAGCACCTCTACGAGAGCCGCTCTGGTTGCGTCGCTAACACTAGGGTCTCCCAACGCTAGTAAAAACGTTCTAGCTTTCTCGACCTCCGCATAGCGCGATTCTTGCAATTCGATTCGATTCAGGCCCAGTACGTTGATTGTGACTTCGCCGCGTTCGGTATTGCCAACCATATCTACTTGTCTCAATTGATCATTAAGTCCGAAGAGGAAGTGGCGTTCATCGAAGTCCGGTTTATGACAGGGATCTAAGAGAAGGGCTTGTTCCTGACGAACATCCTCTCCATAGGCAGCGCGTCTGCCGTGAACCGGGAAGCGGCTCGATTTGCTCTGGTTACAAAACTGGCAAACAAGATAAAGATTGGACCACTCGTAGGCGAGCCACCAGTAGCCCAGCGACACGGTTCCATCTAATCCCATCGCGCGCAGTTTGGGCCGAAAGTGCTCGATGTCGCCGTGGGCATAAATAGCTGAGGGACTTTCGCAAAAGGCACACTTGCCATGGAAAAGCTCCGTGAGGGCAGGTTTTGCCTTAAGCCAGATGGAAGCATTGAACTTGTACCGACTTTCCCTGAGGGCATCGAGCGATTTGATTTTCGAAAAAGACTGATCTACTCTACGCTTTTCTTCCTCGACACGCTCAGAGGAGAAAAAATCGGGAGCAGATGTGCGTTCAACATAGATCATGACTCAGGGTCCTGGAGTTTGACAGAAGAGTTACAAATCTCATGCACAAAAATACGAGATTGTGCAATAGCGAAGCTCACAATCGCCGCCGGGGGCATTATGGATTCCACGCCGAGATTTTGTTTCATTAACCAACGGAAACCAGGTAGTCTTGAAGCGATCGTACAACTGGCACAATATCTGCAAATGCTTCCTGAGATTGTTAATGGCAAAATGTTTCTCAAGATCGGCCTTCATGTGTTTATATAGATGCCTCTCGAAAAAAGGTGACGCTGGACCACGATCAATAAGAATCATTGTGTGTCTCCTTGATTACTTTCGTTTTGCACCATGACTAGTAATCCAGCAGGTTAAGCGCCTCTCGCAGGGTGACGATATGACTTGCAGGGTTAGTAGTTTTACCCTGTTTCCAATAGAGTGTGTGGCTTAGGAATCCATTGCGAAGGTCTGTTTGAACTTTGCGATCACTGATACCCCAGCCGAAAAAGTCCTTAAGCGGGCCTCCAATGAAATCTCCGAAAATCACCCAACGTGCTGGAAAATACAGATTCGTCCATCGGGTTGGTCCGAAAACGGCGGCATGGTGCGGTGTTCTTTGCGCACTCTGAGTTGGATAGGAGAACTTTCCAGATTCTATCTTCGGCGGACAGGTTGGAAACTCACGTTCTGTCTGTTTCGATGCCAAATCATCTTTGTTTTTAGCCAGCAGAATTTCCCCGTGCGTCAATGGGCTACCCAGCGTAAGAAAGTCGGTCACCAGCCATGGAATGCCGTTCTCCACAAGTTCTTTATGTAGTTCTCGCTGCTTTTTTTGGTAATCGGAAACAGTTATCGTTCCGTTCTTGATGTCTGTCTCCAGAGAATCAAGTACAGGATGTGGCTTCGTTTTGTCAATCTCTTTGTTATACAACGACCAAGCGTAGGTTAAGATATCGTAGCCGATGACACAGCCGAGGCTGTGTCCGACAATGACGATGCGGCCGTATTCCTGCGAGGCGTGCAGGTTCTTTAAAAGATCGACCCCTTTTGCCCGAATCTCCTGACGCTGGTGAATATTACTCGGCGCTGGGTTCAAATATCGGGCCGCATCACCAATGATGCTTTTGATGATGGGCATGGAGACCCATGCCGTGAATCAGTAGAACCGCTTGTTTCAGATTTTTCGACATGAAATGTCCTCTCTAACATAGACCATGTTGTTGTACTCACGGAAGCCCAAATTACTTGAAAACCACAGCAAGGCCTATTAGAATTGTTGCAAATAAACTCCTGCTTAAATTCCAATATATTAACATGGGGCTGTAAATAGCTAACTGATTTTGAAATATAATATTAATTAAAATATTTGACAGCGAATGTCAAGATATTTCTTTGGATCATTAATATATCGAGTGCGAAACATTTATTATTCAAGGCTTCTACATGTTGCTTAAGAAATTTTTAGACGTTCCCGTGGGTTTGATCAATTTTCACCTTGCTTTTTTTAAAAGGCCCCGAAAGCATCGCCACGCAGATTTAGGGGGCATGGCATTTTGGCATAGCAGGAGCTTTCATTTATGTAAATTCAATTCACCTTTTCGACCTTAATATACTTACTTTTACCACTTTTTTCACAATATCCACACACCGGAAATTTCTCATTATCCTCTAATTTTACCATCGAGAAGCAAAAGAGACATTTGTAAATGCCTTTTCCTGGTTTGTCTCCTGCATTTTAAATTTCTATTTTGCGATCTTTTTGAGGTTTGCATAAAATCCCCTTTAAATAAATAATTGATAATTGAAATACCAGAATTAAGAAAAACTAAACTTTAAAAGTCCAACTATGCTGGTTACTACATTAGCTCTGGTTGTTAATCTATCAGCTTCGTCTTTTTTCTTGTCAATCAATTTAGCATATATTCGGGTAGTTTTTATATCTTTGAATCCAATAAGTCTGGAGACTGTGTAAAGATCAATGTCATGGTGTTAGATTAATTAGTTCAATTCCGGATTAGGAAAAAAAAGAATACCCAACGAAGATTCCCCTTGCAAATAAAAATTAAATCCCTACATTAAAGATACTTTTTATATTTATCCTCATGATCGGGGTCGATTTTTATCAATGTTTCGAATACCCCACGATAATTGTCAGTATCTTTGAAAATATTTATGATTTCAATATGGTGTCCGTCAATAAATTGACCGGGTAGAGCATATTGGGGGCTAACCTCAATTTGTTTCTTCAATAAATCAATGGCTGCTTTGCAGTATTTTCGAGTGAGGGAAAAATCTTCTTCTGCATAAGCCAAACCTAAAAAATAGGAGTCAACCGCTTCTCGGTAAATTTGATTTTTCTTATCCAAAATGTCGTTAATCACTATTTGGCGCTCATCCCAACCCAGGATGAACTGGGAAAATCGCGCCTGTTCGCTCAAAGTCTGCGCTTTCTTATAATAAGGAGAGCCTTCGAATTTTCCGTATTTATCGAATTCGCCGCCAAGAAGAATGTTTATATAAAAATGCAGGACCGTATTAAACGGATGAGTCGGATTTTCATAAAATTCTAGCGGTTCCAGAAAGTTATATTTAAAATGCCAGCGTTTATCATAAAATTGCATATCACTATTGTTGGAGATCAACAAATTGCCACGGTAGCGTTCCTCATAACTAACGCTTGCATCTTGCAAAGGAATTTGAATTTTAATCAAAAGTTCGGAACCATAAATGTCTTCGCACCAGGTATTGGAATTGATGTATTGGGAAATAACATCTTGAAAATTCACTAATTTTTCGCGTTTTTCCAGGGGTAATCGTCTAAGGTCAACGTTTACCTCGGCTCTAACCTTTTGGGCAAAACTAACGAAGGGGAGGCAAAATGAAAACAAAATCAAAACAATTAAACCGTGTAAAAGGGAACGAAAAAACATATTTAAACTTCCTTTTTGTGCTATGTATAAAATTTACCAATATTAAGGTATTTGTCAAGGTATTCTTGTTAAAATGTTCTAACCCTATTTTATTGATTTTGTTCATAGCCGGGTTTATTCTTTTCCCGGTAAAAAGTGGTTTTGCAGATGTGAACCGGCCACTTAGTGTCCGGCAAATTGGCATGGGATATACGATCTACATAGATCAGCCGGATCCTTTGTTATTTTTCTCTAACCCGGTTGCTCTTTCTTCTACGCTTAACTGGAGTGTGGGAAGTTTTTATACACGTTTGTTTAATCTACAGGATTTAGGACTCATTGCTATTTCAAGCGCTAAACGTTTTGGCAATTGGACTGCCGGGTTGGGTGGCAGCTATTTTGGTTTCGACTCCTATCACGAACAAACCATTGCAGCCGGTTTATCCAATACTTTAAACAATCGCTTTGCCTGGGGTTTTTCCGTTCGATTTCAACAAATCACGATTAAAAATTATGGTTCTTCCGGTTCACTGGTTTTCGATGCAGGCTGGAAATTTTCGGCAACTCCGCTAGCCAGTATCCTGGGTTCCATTCAAAATATAAGTAGAGCTACTATAGGTCAAAGTAACGAAAAATTGCCACAAACGATCCAAATCGGCATTCAGTTTATTCCGGTTGCAGGAGTCATCGCTGCGACCGAGGTGTTCAACGAACTTGGTTTTGAGCCGGAAGCCCGCTTCGGTGTGGAAATGGATTTGTATCAATCAATTAAAGTGCGATGCGGCATTACACGAAATCCATCTCGATTTACTGGTGGATTTAGCCTTCAAATTCTGGCAGGAAGAATCGATTATGGCTTCAGTAATCATATTGAATTAGGCTACACACATGCCTTGAGTGTGGTACTGATAAAATAAGAGAATCAAGGTACAAGGTTATGGTATCAGGACAACAAAAAATGAAAAAAGAAATAATAACTATGAAGGAGAATTGGGGAAAATGATCAGATTATGTCTTGTTTTTTGTTTGATTCAGTTATTTATTTTTTTGATAGAAAATAATATTTCGTCAGCTCAAATAAATTCAATCGAACTAGAGCGTTATCTTGAACTGATTACCGACGACGAAGACCAAACTGAGCTGTTGGAACAATTGGAAGATTGGCTTGAAAATCCCCTTGATCTGAATAAAGCTACAAAAATGGAAATGCTTATGATTCCGGGATTTCCGCCAAAAAGTGTAAATCAAGTTTTGAGCAAAAGAAAGAAACAACCCTTTTCATCACTGGGGCAAGTAAAAAATTTATTGAGAATGGAAGAAGATATCTGGAACTGGGTTTCACAGTTTTTAACTGTCAAACCTATCAAGCCTCGAATTTTGAAAGGAGATATGCGGATTCGTTTGAGCAGGCCATTAGAAGAATCTAAAGGATTCCTGGAAGATAAATTTTCAGGCGGGCCGGTAAAACTATACCAGAGATACCGTTTGTGGTACAACGAAATTCAAATTGGAGCGGTGCTGGAAAAAGATAGCGGCGAGTCTTCCATGGTCGACCACAAAGTAATCGGGCTTGAAAAAACCTGGGGCAAATCGGGGAGACTGGTTTTAGGCAATTACACATTGAATATTGGGTTGGGATTGGCCATTTGGTCGCCATTTTCAATTCGAAAAGGCTCGGCGCCTTTTTATGCTACTCGCCGAAGCAACCGGACCTTTCGGCTTCATTACTCTGCCTTCGAAGTTGATTATTTTCAAGGAATCGCAATTAAGAAAAATTTTGGAGCTTTACAAGCAGCCGGCTGGATGTCTGATATCAAAGTAGATGCCGGTTTGACGGGTTCCGGTGAATTATCCAGTTTTGTCCAAACCGGACTTCATAGAACAGAAACGGAAAAAGGAAAGCTGGATAATGCCCGGATCCGGATGTTGGGCGGGCTGTTAGGATATAGATGGCGTGATGGTTTTCAAATTCAACTTGTTGCGTTTAAAACAGAATTTGATCCCGAAATTACCAAAAACTCAAATGAACCGAAGGCGTTTAACCTTGCCGGTAGTAATCTAACTGTTATGGCAATAAATCTTCGCGGTGATTTCGAAAATGGAGCTTATTTTGCCGAAGTTGCCTGGAATGAAAACGGAGATGGCGCCATTATCTTTGGCGGGATGAAGGAATGGTCCAACATGAAGATTCTGGGACTTTATAGAAATTATTCACCGCGTTATGACAATCCTTATGCCCATGGTTTCGGTGAGCGAGATGGTACCAACAATGAGACTGGGTGGTACATTGCGATGAAATATCGCCCAATCAAAACGGCTACTTTTACAATCTGGTTTGACCAATTCAAAACCCAATGGAAAACATTCAATACAAGGTTACCACAGGTCGGATCGGATTCCTATTTTGAATGGCATCAAAAAATAAATCCGTCTTTTCGATTCTACCTGCGCTATACACACGAGACCAAAACTTCTGATGAATCAATACTGGCAGCATCGCCTCTTTTCGGAAAAGCTCTGTTGCCATTTGCTAAAAAACGCTTGCGACTGCACCTGCAATATAAAATTCAGAAAGGTCTGGAAATGGCGGCCAGGATTGAGGCTGTTCGTTACAATGTGGCTTCTTCAATTCATAATTTGATTAAAAATCAAAGAGATAAGGGCTGGATCATTTATTGGGAGATGAGAAAATCAGCACCAAAAAGTTTCCTGACCGGCGGCACCCGGTTCACTTTTTTCAATACACAATCATTCGATGCCCGTCTATATCAATTTGAACAGAGTGTCCCCGGCGTTCTTGCCAATAAGCTGCTATTCGGCCGCGGTGTCCGTTGGTACGTTTTCAGTAAATTGAGGTTATCAAAAAATTTCATTGTTTCTGCTAAATATGCCAGCACCCGATATGAAGACCGGGAAACAATCGGTAGTGGCTTGGACACTATATTTTCACCTGTTCGACATGATATTTCGCTTCAATTGGATGCGAAGTTTTGAAAGGAATTATTTCTAACAGGCGAAGACTTACGAATAAATAAATGGCTGTAGCAACTTAAATTTGAGGAATTCAACTCTTAAAAATAATAAAATCTTAAGAAAACCATTAACTTTGGATTTCTCAACACTGGGATAAATATGGCCAGATAATTTTCCGGTTTATGATCACATCGTCAACGACGTGGTTCAATAAAAGCGATTCAAACTTTTGGTGCCATTGGCAATTCCCAATTATCATTAAAGCCATTTCCATCAAAATCATACACTACCACAAACTCAATCCCAAAAAACTGCTGCGACCATGTTCCTGAAATTTGTTCCCAATCGATACAAAATTCGCCCATACACCCTTCATATAAATCCGGAACTCATTCTTTCAATAATTTGACCGAAAATAATAACGAATTTTTAAACAAGATACAAAAAGAGGCGGAAATGAACCAATCTATTAATTTTAATAAATTCTTATATTTCATATCATTTATTTCAGTTTTAGCCGTTTCCCTGTTTACGGTATCCTGTTCATTCAAAGAGCCCTCGGCTCCAACCTGGGATGTAACGCTTGCTATTCCATTGATCAATCGGGTAATCACTGTTGAAGAGTTGATTGAAGATACCCAATACCTGGCAGAAGGGGAAAGCGGCTTGGTTAATTTTGAATTTGAAGAGGAATTTAGTCGTTACGAAATAGGTGATCAGTTGAAAGTAGCCGATTTGAATGAATCATTTTCTTCATCGTTAGGTCAATTCAAAGTTCCATCCCCGGGCGTTCAAGCTGCATCAATGACTTTCGGCCAGGTCTATCCGGCGGCTTACATATTGGACGGACAAGTAACGCAAGTTGGGGAATTCGGCTACGACAATGTTGGTATTTCGCTTCCTGATTTTGATACATTCGCATCTGTACTTATTGGATCCGGGAGCATTCAAATTACAATTAATAACAGGTTACCTGTAACCTTATCTCCAGGGCTAGAAATTCAGGCAAGATCCCAAAGTACTAATGAGTTGCTTTTCAACATATTGTTCGATTCCGAAATTCAACCAGCGACTTCGGCTGTTGCATTTACGGATTTAGCAGGTGTTCGTATTCCGGCTGATATCAAAGTCTTTTTGACCGGTGGTTCTTCCGGAAGTGGCGGCCAGCCAGTTGAAATCAAAGCAAACACGGACGGTATCGATGTCCAGGTACTTATCTCAGAAATTGTTGCTATTGAAGCCCAGGCTATTGTGGAACCACAGGAGTTTATCGGCTCAGATAGTCTGGTGCTTGGCGACTCAATTTTGGTTTCAAGTGCATCGATAGCAACGGGCCTCTTCAGATTTGATATTTCCAACGATATCCCTATAAATATCGATTTGGATATTTTCCTGCATGATTTTGTAGATCCTTTCGGAAATCCTGCCGAAGTCAATATTAATTTATTGTCCGCTCAAACTGTTTCAGAAATTATTAATTTATCCGGGTATACATTTAATCCGGGACGAAACCAGGATGGTTCTGTAACGCATTTTAGCTGGAATGCCAGGGTGTTGGGTTCCGAAGGAAATATCATTACAATAACGAGTGAAGATGCAATCGATCTCAGTGTAAGACTGGCCAATTTATCGTTCTCTGAAATCAGGGGACGGCTGGACAATATACACATCACTCTGGATACGGTGGAAGAGAGATTTGATTTACCGGATGATATCGTAGGCCTGCAATTCGAAGCAGGAAGGTTGGAATTAGTTATCAACAACGGTATTGGTTTTCCCATATATCCGGATATCATGATTACAGGTGTCAATGAAAATACCGGCCAATCCGTAGATGTTCATGTTAGTCAACAAATAGCGCCGGCCAATGGCGGTCCGGTACCTACTTCCATTATTTTAGACAAAACCAACAGTAACATCCTTGATTTAGTCAACATAGTCCCTAATAAGATCATCGTTAGTGGTGTGGCGACTATTGGTGACGGTATTACTGAATCAGTGATCAGAAGCACGGATTTTATCGAAACTACAGTAATTATTTCGGCACCGTTAAGTTTAAGCTTTCCATCTCAGTCAGTAGAGATAGACGTTGAGACAGTGGAAATAGATACCGATGTACAGGATGAACTACGGGATAATGTATTAAGCGGAAAACTAGTGGCACAGATTTCTAACCGAATTCCCTTAGGTGTGGATTTTTCCTTTGTTATGAGCAGCCGGGATACCAGTGTATATACCAACCCGGAATTAACGATTGGGCCGTTGTCGCTGGAGCCGGCCCGAATTTCCGGGGGAAATGGCGTCGAAGCTGTCGTTAGTGATATTCTTGTAGAACTTACTCAACAGCAGATTGCTTTGTTTGCTAACGATGAAATATTTATCGGATTTTCTTTGAATCTGCCAGGCAGCGGTGGTGAAATTGTCCGAATTTATGCGGATGATTTTATAAATATTAAAGCCTATTGTGAGTTTAAATATCATGTCGATCCAGAGGAGAAATAATTTTAATTATGAAAAAATTTAATAAAATCACCATCTTTGTTCTCTTTTATGCTATGTCCTGGACAGTAAGCTCCGAAGCACAAAATTATGCCAACGCACGTAGTTTGGGAATGGGCCAGATGTATACAGCGGTAGCTCGGGGTTTAGCCGCACCGCTTTGGAATCCTGCCAATTTAGCTCTTAACGACCGGCCGCCTTTTGCCCTTGGACTTGTGGGCGCAGGATTGAATGTAAGAAACAACAGCTTTTAAAAAAAACATTATGACGCTTATGTCGGTCAATATCTTTCATCCGCAGATATACAAACAATTCTTGCCACTGTCCCGGAAGATGGGCTGAATCTAGATGTGATTTCTGATGCTCAAGCTGTCGGATTTGCTGTGGGTTATTTTGCATTGACTGTTTCCGCAAAAGTCGCTTCCAATCTTGACATATCAAAGGATTACTTTCGTCTTTTTCTAGAGGGAATTCGATGGAATGAAAGTTATGATATCGGTGATAATGCAGGTGAGGCGTTTGGATATACCAGTGTAACAACCTCAGTTGCATTTCCACTCGGAAAGTTTTTGTTTAACAAATTGTACTTTGGTGCCAATTTTAATTATTTGATTGGGTTAGGATACAGCAATGTAGTAGAATCCAGCGGTGAGTTTTATAACGGTTTTGAAAGCCAGGGCGAAGGAAATGTTAAAGTTCGCTACGCACAAGGCGGATCCGGATTTTCAGGCGATATCGGATTTGCAGCACAGCAGGAGAAATGGACATTCGGCCTTTCATTAAAGAATGTCTTCAGCAATATAAATTGGGATAAAAATACGGAGCAATTTGAAGCTTATTTTTATACGGACGGCGCTGTGAATGTGGAAAACTCTTCTGACAAAGATTCGGTTATCATCCATGGTGACCGAACAGTGGCTATCGATCCGTTTTCTACAACATTGCCAGGTGAAATTCAATTTGGGATTGCGAGACAAGGAAGTAGTTTTCTGATTGCCTTCGACTATCACCAGGGATTTTCGGAGAGACCAGGAGTTACAACCAAACCTTATTTCGGATTTGGAACCGAATGGAGCGGGATTGGTTTTTTTCCATTGCGTTTTGGTATTGGCTTCGGAGGTAGAAATGGAGTTTTAACATCAACGGGATTTGGTCTTAAATTGGGATTTATTCATATAGACGCGGGAATCAGTATTGGTGGTGGATTTGTACCATCAAAAGCAAAAACAATAGGATTGGCGCTTTCGACTGCATTTATTTTTTAATAGATTTTCTAAAAGCTTCCTCCCTCCCAACGGAAGGTCTGTCTTCGGACAGGCCTTTTTTATTTTAGATATTTACAATGTCTTCATCGACAATTTTTTGTCAATATACCTAATCGCTTAATTCCTATATCCGAATTTCAAAAACCGGAACAAATGTCTTAAATCCAAATTTAAATATTTAGTAAAAGTAATGTTTTCTTGTCTGTTTGATTCATTTCTGAAATATTCTAACAGATTTTCAAATTTCCATTTTGGAATATCGATTTCTCAACAAAAACCTGCCAGTTTCGTAGATTTTATTTTCTAGTTGTTGCCATCAAAAGAAACCCTACACCTGCAATGATGATATTGCTTCCCCAGCTCGCCAAAACCGGATGTAAAATGCCATTATAACCTAAAGTTTGCAACATTTTTACCAACCCAAAGAACAAGAAGCAAACCCCCAGGCTTATCCCAAATCCAAGAGCTTTTCCGCTTCTTTTACCTGAAGCAGCCAATGGAATACCAAATAGCACGATCACGAAACTGGAAAAAGGGAATGAAAATTTCATGTGTAAATCTACCAGCCATTTGGTAGTATCAGCGCCGTTTCTTTCAACCCTTCGAATAAATTTTCGAAGTTCATTGTGGTTCATCTCATCAGGTTTTTTTTGAACTTTACCTAATTCCGTAGGGTCAATGTCAAAATTACTGACTTCCTGGGTTTCAAATGGAGCGATTAGCTCAGTGTCCTTGGTGAAAACCCTGGTAATACCTTCTTCCATTATCCACTGGCCGTTTTGCCAGTGCATCTTCTTTGTATCAACACGTTTAACCAGGCTTCCTTGTTTATACTCCTGAATCATTACATCATGAGCGGTGTTCTCTTTACTATCAAAATGTGAAATAAACACCCTGGTATTTTCATCTTGCAAAATATTAATATTATTTTGTTGTAAGAATATCTTTTCCGATACTCTGTCGAGATATTTGCGTTTTATGGTAAATTTCTTTTGGCTGGCCGGCGGCATAACGTATTCCGTAAAAAGAATCATCAACAAACTAATGACGAATCCCAGTACCAACAGTGGAGTTGCAATTCGATTTAAACTGACCCCTGAGGTCTGCATTGCAATTAATTCATTGTGGCGAGCCATAGTTCCTACTGAAAACAGGGTGGATAACAAAACAGCAATGGGTATAATGAAAATAATTATGTAAGGTATAAAGTAAATATAATACTGAATTATTATGTTTCTTGGTACTTCCCTATCGATGAATTTATCAAGGTTTTCAACCAGGTCGACTGTCATAAAAAATATAGTGAATATGACAATTGCAAAAATGAGTGTGTAGAGAAATTGCTTGGAAATATATTGATCAAACTTATTCATGGTTAATCGTTCGTTTTTTCATTTTAATGGGCCATTTAAAGGTAAACCTGGTTTCATTTACTGTTACCAAAATCAATAGTAAACCAATAACGCCAACAATAATATCAGCAGACCACATAGCAAAGGCAGGGCTAACGATCTGCCGATCTGCAAGAATTTCACCCTGAATTAACGAAACCCAAAACATCAAAAAAAATAGCATGCTAATTCCCACAGCTACCCCCATGTTGCCCTTTTTCGTTACAATTCCAAGTGGCGCTCCGACAAATATAAAAATGATACATGCTACGGGGATTGAATATTTTTTGTGGATTTCAACTTGAAGTGAACTGATTTTACGGGAATAACTTCGAATCAATCGTTTTTCCTGTTTAATTTGGTTTTGAGAATTTTTCAACCTGGTTTTCACAATTTGGAACAGGTCAGTGTTGGTTTTATCATTTGCAAATACATCGTTATTGGATAGTGTAATCGGACCATTTAGATTTTGAAATAGATCAGGAGGTAATACATTTGCAAATTGTTGCCCAATCAGGGTTGCTATCCTTTCATTCCTTGTAGCTATGGATTCTCGATATTTTTTGATATCTCTCTCCATCATTTGAATAGTTTTTTCTCGATCACCCCGGTGACTTGAGTTGCTTCTTTTAAGGGAAAGGCCGGGAATATCGATACTGAGTCTATGTTGGTTAAATGTTCCTCTACGATAATCCGTAAGATTATTGTAGTCAACTTCGTGGATCTCGCCATCATATAAATCCAAGATTAAACGATCAGCTTCTTCGTCGAATTGCAGAATTCCCCATTGTGCGAGGATCGTTTTTCGTTTATATGGATTGGTTAAATCGTCTATAATTATAGTTTCCAAGCGAGAACTGCTATCCAGATCTATTATTTTCTTTGTAAATAAATTGATATCAGGGATATCCGTAAATACGACATTGGGTTCTATTTTTATAGTAGGAATTTTCCGATAAATATCTTCTGTTAAGAGTCGAGCCCGGTGATTAAACTCAGGCAGTACCGTGTTGTTGTAAACAATTAATCCTGCTGCCAATAAAACACCGGCAATCAAAACAGGCATAAGCAGTTGAAGAAAACTGATGCCACTGGCCTTTATTGCTGTGATTTCATTCTCAGCTGAGAATTTACCAAATGTAAAAAGTGTGGAAACAAGAACGCCCATCGGAAATGAAAGGGCAATTATCCATGCTAAATTTAATCCAAGTAATTCCAAAAAAGTGAATATGTTAATTCCCCGGCTAAGCATTCGTCCTAAATCACGAAACAGAATATTTAAGAGAAATATGAGGGTTAACAGACTGATAGCAAATAAAAAGGGCCAGATATGCTCTTTTAGGATGTAGCGAGTAAGAGTTTTTAAAGATAATGGATTTCTCATTCTTTGCTTTTGTTTTATTCTCTGATTAACAAAAAGTTATCATCGATTCATAAAAAGATAACCAACCTAAATCTTCACTTCAACTATCGTCCTCTAATAAAATAAATAATATTAGGAACTTATTTATAGTGAGTGTTTTAAATATACAATGCAGAATATACCAAAGACAACAAAGATAAAATTCAAAAATAGATTCCATTTATCCTTGACTTAAAAATTCAAAAATTGGCTGTAATGCCGATGATTTAATGAGCAATTACAAAATTAACAATTTGATATTTTTTTATGGCTTTCAATTGCCCGGTTGGTGAATTTGTTGAATTTCCCCTTGAAAATCGGGATCGTTTTTGATAAGTTAACCGGCATCAATATTTGAATACGGATTTCTAAGATGGAGGAACCAGAAGTTAGCGATTGTTACGATAATTGTTTAAATCACTGAATATTTATGATATTGTTTATTAAGGCGTGTATTTTTTAAACTATTTTTTCAGACCATCCAAACATCAGATTGTTAATGTTCGGTTGACTACTTTTTGGGTGGTTATTTTATCGCTAACCATCTTTTCTAACGAAGGATATTCGGCTTATTTAAAGTTAAGGCCTACTTCCTCCTCCCGTAATCCGATTGTCGCATCTATAATTCAGGCTTCCTACAAGGGGCTACGATATTCGATTATTCAAAATCCTCTTTTCCCCAATAAGATACCTGGGTTAAAAACGACTTATGAAATTCAGGATAATTTGAAATCTGTCTGCATACAACAAACAATCTATAATCAGGATTTTAAATTGCCTGTTCGCTTGGCGTTTCAAGATTACCTGGATATTCGCTATCAAATTGGCCAGGAACAAAGTTGGATTAATTATTTGTTAAGTGGTCCATTTGAAGAGGGCCAGGTGTCCAATCGATCTGGGGTAGGATTTGAAATTCCAATCCCCATCAAAAGTGCAGCTTTCCAGAAAATTTTTGGCGGCAGCAGTGTGGGATTACAAGTAACTGGAAATATAACCATTGATGGTGGATTACGGAACGAAAAACGAAGCCAGGTAAAAACAGCATTAAACAGACCCTCCAATACCAACTTTAAAATGAAGCAGACCCAGCGTTTCACGGTTAAGGGAAATATTGGTGAAAAAGTGAATGTATTTGTAGACCAGGACAGTGAGCGTCCCTTCGAGTTTAACAATGCTGTTCGCCTCCAATACAAAGGCTTTGATGACGAGATTATAGAAAGTATCGAAGCCGGTAATGTATCCCTCTCTTTGCCCGGTTCGAGGTTTGTTACTTTTAGTACAAAAAGTACCGGGCTATTTGGCATAAAGTCCAACTTGCGTTTTGGCAATATGAAGATGACGACTATTATTAGCCAGGAAAAAGGCCAAAAAAAGCGATTGTCCATTGCCGGGGGTTCCACGGATGATACAAATGATAAACAAGATTATGACTACCGCAAAGGTACATACTTTTTTCTAAACAGATATTTCAGAAACCAATTTTCAAATGTTGATCAGGATGGTATCCATCTTGTTGCCGATGAAAACAGAAATATTGTTGAAATAGAAGTTTATAAATCTGAATACAATGGCCAGTCCAAGATAGGAGAAGGCGTAATACAGGGTTGGGCTATTGCCTTTCCTGAAGGAGCGAATCCGGCTGATCCGGACACTTTTATTGTGGATCAAAACCACCATAAAGGTTTTTTAAAACGGTTGGAACAAACCGAATATTTCGTTCATAAGCAACTCGGTTATATTGTTCTGGAAAGGCCATTAAGCACCGGGGAAGTACTGGCAGTTGCATATCGTGACATATCTGGAAATACGGTTGGCGATATTGATTATCTTGACATAGGCAACACCCGGATTATCTTACAGCTCCTTCGTACAAAGAATCCAATAGCCAGTGATGAAACTTGGGATTTGGAATGGAAAAATGTCTATTATCTGGGTACACGTAACATCGATAAGGAAGCATTCGAGCTTAAAATTTATTTTAAGCCGCCAAGCGGCGATCCCCAGGAAACCCTAACTGAACCCGGCAGCGACCCCGTATCTTATTTAGAAATATTTGGTTTAGACAGGCGCGATTTAAATGGTAGTCCTAATCCTGATAACCTATTAGACGACGATTCCAATATCATCAACTGGGCGCGCGGTGAAATCATCTTTCCCGAATTAGAGCCATTTAACAGTGAGAATTTACCTGTAGATAAACGGGTTTCCGCTATTTACGATACTACCGATTATCGATATATTACTTCACGAAGTAATTTTTACATTTCAACATCTGCCAAAATTAGACAAACCAGTTACAGCCTTGGCTTTAATGTGATCGAAAATAGTGAAGAAATTATGCTGAATGGCCGCAGGCTGCAAAGCGGCACCGATTACAATATCGATTATTTTAGCGGGAATTTAACTTTAAATGTTGAAGAAGCTGCAGATCCCAATGCCTCTTTAGACATCAGTTACGAAAGCAATCAATTGTTCCAAATTGATCGGAAAACCATACTTGGCACACGCTGGGATTATGAGCTGTTCAATAATTCCTTTATTGGAGGTACATTATTGTATTTGAACCAAAGTACACTGGATCAAAAAGTCCGGATTGGACAGGATGGTCCGATGACCAATTTTGTCTGGAATGTAAACACATCTTTGAATTTCGAGCCTTATTTCATTACAAAAGGGTTAAATGCCCTGCCATTTGTGCAAACCAAAGAGCCGACAACTCTTAAAATTGAGGCGGAATTAGCCGAGATCATTCCGAATCCAAATTCAAGAAATAATAGCGGAACAGGTGATAATGAAGGCCTAGTTTATGTAGATGATTTCGAATCTGCAAAACGGGAAACACCGCTTGGCGTTATCCGTAGGCAATGGACTATTTCGAGTGTGCCGCAAGTCATTCCGGGTTTGATGAATTATAATTCATTGGCTAGCGATGCAGCAAAAAACCTAAGCCGGGGAAAGTTAATTTGGTATAATCCGTATTCCTTGGTACCCATTAAAGAAATATGGCCGACCCAAAATGTGAATCCGAATGTACCGCAAACAGTTAATGTTTTAACTTTGGAATTTGAACGAAAACCGGAGTATCTTGAGGAATCCTGGGTTGGATTAATGAGGTATCTTTCCGCCGGTTATGCTGACCAATCCACCAGTAAATTTTTGGAAGTATGGGTTAATGGCAATGAAGGAAAGCTTCATTTCGAATTCGGTCAAATCTCAGAAGATGCTATTCCCAATGGTAGGTTAAATACTGAAGATAAGCCTATCAGAAATAATATTCTCGATGAAGACGAAGATACCGGGCTCGATGGTGTTGCCGGAAGGGACGAAGAAAATGTGGAAGGAGATGCCGGTGATGATGATTGGTCTTACATTTCCAAAAGTAGCGATTATTCCAGGATAAATGGCACAGAGGGTAACCTTAATGATGAGGGCGGCAGATTCCCGGATACTGAAGATCTAAACCGGAACGGCGACCTGGATTTACGTAATGATTATTTTACCTACAGCTTTTCGTTGGACAAATCAAATCCCGATACTGCATTGATAGCCGGTGGGCGTGTGAACAGCGGCTGGCAAATGTATCGCATTCCGTTAGCGGATCCGGATACCGTTGTGGGTAACCCGCAATATACAAATATTGAATATGTTCGATTATGGGTAGACGAAGCTCCGAAAGACAAAATATTCATTGAAATTGCAGAAATCAATTTAGTTGGAAGTGAATGGAAAGAACTAGGCGTTATACCTGCTGGTTTGGATCAAACGCAAATTGTAGCTAATGACGATAGCACCATACAAATTACGGTTGTAAATACTTATGACAACCCTGATTATAAACCACCGCCGGGAGTCGCCGGTGAAGTCGACCAGATTACCCGTGTAATCCAAAGGGAGCAAGCCCTGGTGTTGAAGATAGAGAATTTGGACCCCGGTGCAACAGGGATCGTAGAAAAGACCTTTTTTCAATCTCAAAATTACATCAATTATAATAAGATGAAAATGTTCGTTTATGGAGATCCTTTCAGTTTGCATATTACTCCCGAAACGTCAGACATCGAACTTATCTTCAGGTTCGGCGCGGATGATAAAAATTATTATGAATTGCGAGAAAAAGTTTTTCCGGGATGGGACATCAGGAATGAGATTGTTTTGGATTTTGAAGTGCTGGCAGGACTAAAAAACAGGCCGGAATATCTTAAAGAGAATTATATCGCAATAGTCACTGAAGATGGTGATACAATAAAAGTAGTCGGGAAGCCATCTTTAACCAATGTCCGGAAGCTTACCGTCGGCGTGGTTAATATGGATTCGTTAAACTTATTTACCGGCGAAATCTGGATTAACGAACTGCGTTTATCCGGTGTAAAAAAAGACCGGGGTAAAGCCATGCGGGTACGGGCAGTTATGAAGCTGGCGGACATAGGTACTATCAACATGGAAGTGAACAGAGTCGATGATGATTTCCGTACGGTTAATGAAAGATTCGGAAAAGGGAATAACAGGATTGGGGGTAACTTCAATGCCAGGCTTCAGATGGATAAATTTCTTCCCCAAGGATTGGGTATTTCTATTCCTGTAAATATAGGGTTCCAAAGATCCGAGGGCAGTCCAAAATATTTTCCAGGCAGCGATATTATCGTCTCGGAAAAAACAGCCAGCGATAGCTTGTTGGAGACTATTAAAATAATAAGTAGAAGAACGAACTTTTCTGTTGGATTAAAGAGAAATCGTAAATCCCGCAACCCCATATTAAAATATACGATTGATGCACTTTCGGTTAATTATAGTTTTTCAGAAACGAATTCCAGCAATTCAATTGTTGAAAAAGCAAAGTCAAAATCCTATACCGGCGATATTTCACATAATATAAGTATAAATTCGAAATTTGGCTTTAGACCATTTGGCTGGTTGGGCAATGGTCCGATTGTGGATGTTCTTAGCAAGGCCAAGATTTTCCTCTTACCGAAAAGATTTAACGCTAAGATGTCTTTTAGTCGGAAAGAGGATAATTCACTGAATAGAAATGGATTGAAAACCCCCAAATATACATTTATAATCAATCAGAATGTAGGAACTTCTTTTCAACCATTAAACAATTTAACGGTAGATTTTTCTCGTACTCATGGTAATGATTTAAGAAATATATTGGATTGGACAGAAGTATTAAGCGGAGAGTTTGGGAGGCTTACCTCAATTTCTCAGTCTTTAAAAGGACAATATAATCCATCCTTGTCGAACTGGTTTAAAGTAAATATTTCAGCAAATACCACCTTTAGGTATAACGACAACATACAACAAATTTCGCAAGGGAAGAGTACTAGCAATCAAGTAAATTATTCTGCGAGTTTAACATTCACACCCAAAGCGTTGGTGCGAAAATTCAGTAAAAAACCAACAACAAGAGGGCGGGTTAGAAGAACAACTCCTCCCAAAAAAGAAAAGGAGAATAAAAAAGTTCAAGATGTTGAGAAGAAAAAAGATGAAGAAGATAACGAAAAAGATGACGAGGGTGGATTTTCCTTTCCAAATCCTTTGAAAATATTTCCATTGATTGGTTCCAATCTACAGCCGATTTCACTTCGATACTCTAAAAAATTTTCCAAAAGCGCATTTGGACTTGAAGGAATTCCTCCATTCAAATTTCAAATAGGCAGAACGTTTAATCCCGGACCGGTAGAAGCACAAAATGTTGGGACCAATAGAGGATCATTTGTGGAAGGATACAATTTGGACGCGTCTTCTGGGCTGGATATCAGTGCTAAATTAAAAGTGACCTTAAAATATACCTATGACAATTCTCAAAATCAAACTACGGTAACTACTGGAAGCGTGACGGATACGCGTTGGCGGGTTGGTGAAACAGAGATTCCTTTTCCAAACTGGACCATTCGCTGGTCAGGTTTAGAAAAGATAAAATTCATCAAGAAATATGTTCAACGGTTTACATTGGAACATGGTAGAACCAGTCGCCTGGTTACCAAATGGCAAGATGTCTCAGATAATATTACCAATGAGACATTTACGAACAACTTCCGGCCATTGGTTGGTGCAACTATAACCTGGAAAGGAAGTCTCTCTTCTAATATTTCATTTGATAAAAGCTTTTCGGAGACGGTTAATCAACGAAGTGGATCCAGCGCTACCAAAAAGACCAGAAGTGATATTTCAGCATCCATAACTTATGCCAAAAGCGGCGGATTAAAAATCCCTCTGCCATTCTTTAAAAATAAAGTCATTAGAAACAATATTGATTTTTCTATGAATTTTACCAAAAGTTTAGATATTAGTGAACAGAGAAGAGGTGAAGAAGGTACTTACCAGGAATGGACCCGAAATGAAAAATGGTCGATAACGCCAAGAATGACATATTCTTTTAGTACCACAGTCAGAGGCGGTGTTCACTTTGAATTTGGCAAAACCAAAAACAAATTGCTGGGAGAGACCAAAATTACAGAATTCGGCATTAATGTTAATATCATCATTTCAGGAAGATAAGCCTTTTTCGCTATTACGTCTTTACAAAAAATTGGCTTAATGAAAGCGAAAAGAAAATCTCAAATCACAAATAAATAACAAAATTCAAAGATCAATAACCATTGCTGTTATTACCGCATGCTTTCAGGCTGTCCGAGAACTACCGAACTGTCATCCCCGAACGCTTTAATCGGGGATCTTAATTATTTGTCAAAACTAAATATATAAATAAATTGAAAGTACTTTAATATGAATTGGCGTTTAAAAATAGGTCTGTTATTGCTCTACTGTCTTTTGGTTTTAATTACCTGCAAGAGTCAAACCCAGACACAAACGCAAACCCAATCTACAACACCGGTTTTTGATAAACAAATAGCATTTGCGTATTTGGAAAAGCAGTGTTCATTTGGGCCGCGTATCCCTGGAACCGAGGGGCATATCAAAACCAGGGATTTCCTTGTAGAAGAAATGAAAAAATATACGAATAAAGTAAGAATCCAATCTTTCCCGTCTGTTAATTTTATGTCAAATAAACGAACCCAGGCTTACAATATTATTTCGTCTTTTGGGGATGGCAATGCACAGGTTATTTTATGCGCTCATTGGGATAGCCGTCCGAAAGCCGACCAGGACAAGGAACCGGGTAACCGGGAAAAGCCAATCCTAGGTGCCAATGATGCTGCTTCAGGAGTGGCTGTATTATTGGAAATCGCTAGAATTTTTAGCAGCAACCCACCGCCATTTCCGGTTGATATCGTTTTCTTTGATGCCGAAGATATGGGACGAAGTAGTCATGGTGATGAGTTTTTACAGGGTTCTAGATTTTTTGCGAAGAATAAGGCTTTCAATTATAAACCCCGGGCAGCGATCCTGTTGGATATGATCGGCGATGCGGACCTGGAGATTTACATCGAAGGCAATTCCCAGAATTATGCTTCCGATTTGGTCGATCAGGTTTGGTCCAAAGCGGAAGAGCTGAACCTGCCGGAATTTATTCGGGAAGTGCGACACACCATTACAGACGACCATTTGCCGCTACTGCAAGCCGGAATTCCGGCCATCGATCTCATTGATTATGATTACCCGTATTGGCACACCACGGAAGACACGCCGGATAAGTGCAGTCCGGAAAGTTTGGAGAAAGTGGGGCGGGTGTTGTTGGCGTTTGTTTATGAGTGAAGGCAAACGTGAGACGGAAAAAAGAGGGGTCTTTTTACTGTAGGATGTTGGGTTACATCTAAAATAGTATCATTTTATTTTAACGAAAATTTAAGCAAATCGGCGGATAGAATTAGATTTTTTCTGCATTAGTTACAGCTTTATAATTAACCTTAAAATCATTATCTTAGCAAACCAAATAATCATGAAATCTACTTGTAATAGTAATTTGTAACCGAGACTTCATTATGAAAAACAACATCAGATTTATATTAATACTACCATTAATTTTCTTTATAACAATATCCAGCCTCGCACAAAATGTAAACAAAAAATACCAAAAATACATCGTTGCGAAAGTAAATAAATATTCTACCGTTTCAGATGTTCTAAAATTCAACCAAACAGCTAGCGAACTTGGCGCTCCGCAAGGACAATTTCTACTGCGCAGTGAAGAGGGTGAGAAGATAATTTTTGCTAATGGTAAGGAATTTTTTTTGAAAGATAAGTTGCAAAGAGTACATAAATTTACTCAAGACAATATAGTTATACAAGAGATAAACCATTCCCAGTACCCAACTTTAATAGAAAAACAAGTCTATAACAAAAAGGGCGAAAAGCTGTTTTCAACGGAAGCCAAATATCTTTATCCAACAGGGACAGGACTTTTTATTAAACAAATCGAAAGATATGGTCCTATGTCTTTAATGAATGTTTTTGGAGATTCGGTTGGCTCAATCAAAGATGCAAACATAATCAATAGCTTTCGTAAAATCTATGCCTCCCCTGATCAGAGTTTTTTTGTGATTAATGCAGGGGTAAAAGAAGCTATACCAAAGATTGATCATAACCGTAATAGAAATCGCGCATTAATTGCTTTTGAAACAAACGGGAATGAGCTTTGGCGTATTGCTGGCTTGGGAAGTCAAAGACAACTTGGTATTAGTAATGATAAAGTGGCAATTAATCCGTGGGGGAGTAGTGTTTTTGTTTTCAATCGATCAGGTGAAGAACTAAGGTCCTATCCGGTTAATTTTACTGTTAATGGAGCAGTTACTTTTAGTGGGGATGGAAGATACCTTGCAGCAATTTCAACCTCATTAAAAACAAAAGAGAGACGATATAAAGACAGTTATATCTATCTATTTGATGATAACAAGGGGGAGTTAGTGAATAATTGGCCAATATTCATATCTAATCAGAAGAGCCAAGGTAAAAAGAGTGGGGTTCCAGTAAGACTAGCTATTTTCAACGAGTTGGTTTGTGTAACGTCTGATTTTATATCCTATAGAATATATAGAGTATATAATTTTTCAGGAAAATTACTATTAGAGATTCCAATGTCAATAAACACTTATGATCATGCTAATGTTGAAAATATATACATCACTGATGATACTTTTCAAGTTCTGGCCGTTAGTAATGGGCTATTGTATAAATTTCCCAAAAGTATAAAAGAATTAAACGATGAATTTTGAATCTAAAACAAAAAAATTGAAATGAGCTTAAAATGAATTTGAAAATCAATTCGACAGTAATGTTGTTTGTGGCACTAAGTTTAAAATTGCATGTTGTACTGGGATTTCAAAATCAGGAAAGCACCAAGTCTTTCCAGGAAATCGTACGCATAGATGTGAATGATGAAATAACTCCTGAGAAAATACAACAGTTTAATGCCAAAGCTGATGAACTAGGCTTCGCCAAACCCACTTTCTTTGAAAAAAGCGTTTCAAGCGCAAGAATCATTTTCAGTAATGGAATTCAATTAAATTTAAATTGGCCTCTAGAAAGAGTCGCGAGGATAACAAAAGATTTTATTATCGTTAACGAGCGAGATCGCCCTGAATACCCAACAATATATATCAAGCGGGTATATGATAGAAATGGTACATACCTGTTCTCTCAGAAAAATGATGGCAATTTTAGTCTTGTCCCAACCGAACTGGGTTTCGTTTTTAGGATGGCTTCCCGTAAGCCAATCACTCTTTATGATAAATTTGGCAGACTCATTAATACATTTCCAGATGTTTATAGTGTTAACGATTGGCGAATGGTTCATGCCTCACCCGACAAGAGTTATATGATAATTAATAGCGTAATTAATGATCTTTCTGGTCAACAGCATGCATTAATTGCAATAAATGCAGAGGGTAAGGAACTTTGGCGAAAGCCCGATTTGCGAAGCACGCGACAATTGGCCATTAGTAATGAAAAAGTTGCATTAGGACATGAAAGTGGCATTGTTTATGTTTTTGATCGTGAGGGAAATCAACTAAGAGAATACCCGACAGAATTTAAAGGAGATGTGGCCGTTACTTTTAGTTCAGATGGAAAATACCTGGCAGCTGCATCGACTAATAGAAGCTTAGAAGATAAGTCTAGCTATTTATATCTAATTGATGATGAACAAGAAACTGTGATACAAAACTGGCCTGTCCAAATTGATGACGAAAATTCAAACAATCCTTATCGCCCAATCCGACTGGCGATTTTAGAAAATAAATTAATTGCAACCATATCGAATGTTCTAAATAGAAAATATAGAGTTTATGATCTAACAGGGTCAGTTATTTTTGAAACCGAATTTCGCAAAAGATATCTAGACAATTCTAATATCACTGAAATTGATTATAAAAGCAATCACCTATATATTGCCAATATTAGTGTAGGTAGAATTTTTCATTTAAAAAAATGAAATATGAAATGAGTTTAAAAATCAATTTGACAGTAATCTTGTTTGTTGTCTTGCTAAGTTTAAAATTGAATGTTGTACTGGGCTTTCAAATCCAGGAAAGCGCTAAGTCCTTCCAGGAAATTGCACACATAGTTGTGAATGAAGAAACAACTCCTGAACAAATCATTCAGTTCAATGCCAAAGCTGAAGAACTTGGATTTGCCAAATCCTGTTTCTATGAAATTTAAGGAAAAAACTGGCTGTAACCGAAAGTAATATGTTGAATTTTAAATACAGAGTTTATGATTTATCAGGGACAATATTATTTGAAACTACATTTCGTAAAGATGTTCTTGATAATTACAATGTTACGAAAATTGATTATAAAAATAATCACCTGTATATTGCTACAATTAGTGCTGGTAGAATATTTAATTTAAAAAAATGAAATATGAACTGAGTCTAACATGAATTTGAAAGTCAATTCGACAGTAATGTTGTTTTTGGCACTAAGTTTAAAACAGTTTTTATCGGGAATCTTGATTGTGAGATGACTTAAATTTAAAAGTATGAATTATTACTTTGTGTATATATTAGCAAGTAAGAAAAACGGTATCCTTTACATTAGAGTTACAAACAATCTCAAAAGAAGAATATATGAACATAAAAATGATTTAATAAAAGGATATTACAAAAATATATAAAGTTTCATAATTTGGTTTTCTTTGAATCCCATAACATATATTTATTTGGATTATCTTGTTTCCATTGCTGATATTTGGAATTTGAAGAAATCTCCACTTCAGTAAAAATAAGCAATATTTCAAGTATGACAAAGAGTCCAAGTATTAATTCTGACTTTACATTCTGGCATAAACTCACCATTGCAGTCAACCCACCCCTCAACGAAATCATAACCAATTTTTTATTTGAATTAGGAAGTGAGGGTATCGAAGAAGAATCCGATGCCATTATTGCATATTTCTCAGCAGAAAAAGACATCGAGCAAATTCGTAGAAAATGTCAAAAGCAACTGGAATTCACCAATAAAACGCTTGCAATCAATGAAGATTTTAACATTCAAATTGATAAAGTGTATCCGGAAGATTGGCAGGAAAATTGGAAAGCTTTTTTTAAGCCCATCGTTATTGGTTCACGAATGGTAATTACACCTTCCTGGGAGACCATTCAACCTAAACCAGGACAGATTGTTATCACTATCGATCCTCAACAAGCCTTTGGAACCGGCGGTCACGAGACTACCTGGTTAATGCTGGATGCAATGCTGGAGTTCCTAAATCCGGGCATGAGGGTTTTGGATGCAGGTACAGGCTCCGGCATTTTAGCAATCGCAGCTGCAAAACTAGACGCTTCATTCACAACAGGTTTTGACGTTGACGAAGTTGCGGTTCAAACAGCAAAAACCAATGCGGTACTGAATGAAGTCAAGAACATTCCATTTTTTGTGAGTGATCAAGCTAATTTTAAAATTGGGATGAAAACGTTCGATTTGATACTTGCCAATATGCTTTCCAGCAAATTACTGTCACTAATTCCGCAATTAGTACTTTTTCTAGAACCCAATAGAGGTCGGTTTATTTTGTCGGGTTTTCTCATTGAAGAAAAGACAAAAGTGACTGGAATATTAAAACAAAACGGGCTTTTAGTGATTCAGGAAAAAAGTAAAAATGAGTGGTTTTCATTCATTTGCCGAGTAGAAAAAAAAGTTATTCATACATCTTCTTTGTAAATCCATTTCAATTGAAATTAAGGGGTGATTATATTATATTATTTATCTTTTTGATTTTTTTAACTGGACAAAATAAGGCGATCTGTGTTTAAGGAACTTCCATCACCCCATGAAATCCCGCAGTTGGAACTGGATATTCTCGCTTTTTGGGAAAAGAATGATATCTTCCACAAAAGTGTAAATCTTCGTGATCCGAAAAAACATTTTGTCTTCTACGAAGGGCCGCCTACCGCCAATGGCAAGCCAGGCATTCATCATGTGATCTCTCGAGCTGTAAAAGATTTTGTCTGCCGGTTACGAACCATGCAGGGATACCGCGTGGAACGAAAAGCAGGTTGGGATACCCATGGTCTTCCGGTTGAAATTGAGGTTGAAAAAGAATTGGGTATCGACGGAAAAGAGCAAATCATCGAGTACGGGATCGATAAATTCAACGAAAAATGTAAAGAGAATGTTTTCCGTTATAAAGCAGAATGGGACGAACTAACCAGGCGAATTGCTTTCTGGGTTGATTTGGACGATCCGTATATCACCTACAGTAACGAATATATTGAATCAGTTTGGTGGATATTAAAAGAGTTCTGGCAAAAAGGCTTGTTGTACGAAGGCCACAAGGTCCTACCGTATTGTCCTCGTTGTGAAACCGCGTTGTCTAGCCATGAAGTTTCCCTGGGCTATAAAGATGTTCCTGATCCTTCGATCTTCGTAAAAATGAAATTGAAAGAAACATCCGGCACCTATTTCCTGGTCTGGACCACTACGCCATGGACTCTCATTTCAAACGCGGCTTTGGCGGTTCATCCCGATGAGACCTATGTTAAGATTCGACTTAATGGTGAAAAACTCATCTTCGTAAAGCAAAGACTTTCGGTAATTGAAGGCGACTATGAGATCATTGAAGAAATAAAAGGACGTAAGCTTGAAAACATTGAATATGATCCTTTATTCAGTTTCATTAAGCCGGATAAAAAAGCCTGGTATGTTATTTTAGGTGATTTTGTCACTACTGAAGAAGGAACCGGGATTGTGCACACCGCACCGGCATTTGGCGAAGATGATTACCGCATGGGTCAAAAGTATGATTTACCGTTTTTGCAGCCCGTGGATAAATCGGGTCGTTTTACCGAAGAGATCACCGATTTTAAACAACAATTTGTTAAAGATGCAGATAAAGACATCATTAAGAATTTAAAGCAGCGCGGGTTATTATATCATGAAGAGATTTATCATCATAGCTACCCTTTTTGCTGGCGCTGCGATTCACCGCTTTTGTATTACGCTAAAGAATCCTGGTTTATTCGAACCACTAAATTAAAAGAAAACTTGCTGGCCAATAATAAGAAGATCCAATGGATTCCAAAAGAAGTTGGAGAAGGCAGGTTTGGAGAATGGCTCAGGAATAATGTGGATTGGTCTCTTTCTCGCGATAGGTTTTGGGGAACGCCTCTGAATATTTGGAAATGTTCTGATTGTGATTTTCAATTAATGGTCGGCAGTATGGAAGAGTTATCACAAAAAGCCAATCTAAAAGAGATTCCTGATTTGCATAAACCTTATATTGACGATGTGGAAATACCATGTGAAAAATGTCAGATGAAGATGAAACGAGTGCCTGAGGTGATTGATGTTTGGTTTGATTCCGGCGCGATGCCATATGCCCAATGGCACTATCCCTTTGAAAACCAGGATATTTTTAAACGAAATTTTCCAGCGGATTTCATTTCCGAAGGGATCGACCAAACACGGGGTTGGTTTTATTCTCTATTGGCAATTTCGACACTGCTGTTTGACGAACCGGCTTATAAAGCCTGTGTTTCTCTTGAGTTGGTTTTGGATCAAAATGGTCAAAAGATGAGCAAATCTAAAGGTAATACGGTTGATCCATTTGAGATCATAGAAAAGTTTGGCGTCGATCCTTTGCGTTGGTATTTCTTTACCGTTAGCCCACCGTGGACACCCACAAGATTTGATCCTGAAGGGATCAAAGAAGTTCAGCGTAAATTTTTTGGCACGCTCATAAATACTTATTCATTCTTCATGATGTATGCAAATATTGATGAATTTCAATACACAGGAGATGGACCTGCAATCGAGAATCGTCCGGAAATGGATCGTTGGATTTTGTCGGCTCGTAATCGGTTGGTTGGGGAAGTCAATGAATTCTTACAACGTTATGATTTAACCAAAGCAGCGCGTGCAATTAGCGATTTCACGATTGAGGAGCTTTCAAACTGGTATGTGAGAAGGTCACGACGGAGGTTTTGGAAAAATGAAATGGGTGATGATAAAATCTCTGCATATAAGACGTTATACGAAGTTTTACTCACCTTGTCGAAATTGATTGCACCATTTTCTCCCTTCATCGCCGACGCTTTATATCGCAATCTAAACACAAACCAAACCGAACCTTATGAAAGCGTCCATTTGGCTTTTTATCCCGACCAAACTCAACTTGAGTTTTCGGTTTCCGATGAGGAATTGTTGAGCAGAATGGAGATAACCCGAAACGTTGTAAGCGCCGCAAGAGCTTTACGTAGCGAAGCGGGAATGAAGGTGAGACAACCGCTAAAAAAAATTGTGATTGCGGTTCAATCAGAAAAACAAAGAAATGCATTATCCAAAATGCAAGCCTTAATTTTAGAAGAGATTAATGTTAAAGCCATTGAATTTTTGGACAACCTGGAAAGCCTGGCGATTCTGAGAGCAAAAGGAAATTTCAAATCTCTGGGTCCAAAGTTTGGAAAAGATGTGAACAAAATAGTCAAACAAATAGAGCATTTACAGCATCATGAGATATTAGACTTACAAAAGAATAAGGAGTATGACCTTTCATTGGGTAATGGGAAAGCCGATATCACTTTAGATGATGTGATCATCTTTATGGAAAACCCTCCTGGTATGATCGTTCAAACCCAAAATAACATAGCTGTTGGTCTGGATTTAAAAATTAGCGAATCACTAAAGCAGGAGGGATTCGCCCGTGAATTTGTCAACCGGGTTCAGAACATGAGAAAAGAACATGGGCTCCAAGTTGTAGATAGAATTAATATCAATGTGGGTGCTGCTGAAGAATTTATTAGTGCCTTACGCAATTGGGGAAATTATATTAAAAACGAAACACTTGCTGAGAGCCTGGAGTTCAAAATCCAAAATCTGGATTATTCTAAAAACTGGAAGATAGATGGCCAGGATATTAAGATTTCGATATCCGGTTTGAAATTCCAGGGCTCAGTTAAATTGCGGGAGTAAAAAAATGGAAAAGAAAAAGTTAAACCAATATAAGAATCTGTTGCTAAAAAAGCGAAAGGAGATGGAGGATCAATTGGAGTATATCCGTGAGAATTCTTTCAAAGAGACAATGAAAAATGCAAGCGGTGATAATTCCTCCTATTCTTCCCATATGGCAGACCAGGGTTCGGATGCCCAGGAAAGAGAAAAGGCGTTCATGATGGCATACAGAGAAGGCCGGCTGATCTACCACATTAACGAGGCCCTTGACAGAATAGCTAATAAGGATTATGGAAAATGTAATGAATGCAAGAGTGACATATCTGATGCAAGATTGGAAGCGGTTCCTCATGCCCGGCTGTGCATTACCTGTAAATCTAAAGAAGAAACAAGTAAAGTTTAACTTATAAATGGCAAACATGCTTAAGAACATTTCGCTGAAATATTTTATAATTAGTACTGTTGTAATCGCCTTGGATCAAATCACTAAGATTCTAACAAAAAAAAATATGTTTCTTGGTCAATCTGAAGAAGTTTTGGGAGATTTCTTACGCTATACCTATATTCAAAATCCGGGAATGGCATTTGGTATTCAGATTGGTAATAAAACCCTATTCACCATTTTTTCGATTCTTGCAAGTATTGTAGTTTTTGTCTATCTAATTCGTACCAGGGGAGACCAGGTGTTTGTAAAATTGGCACTTGCTTTGATTTTAGGCGGCGCTATTGGCAATTTAATCGACCGGGTACTTTATGGAGCGGTGGTGGATTTTATCGACGTTGGCATCGGTCAAATGCGCTGGCCAGTGTTTAATATCGCTGATTCTGCCGTGTCTGTGGGAATGGTTATTCTTGTAGGAATTATTTTATTTGAGCCCAAAGAACAAGCTAAATTAAAGGAAGCAAGCCAGCCTGATTCTTCTGGATAAATTTAATGTCTGGTCAACATCTCGAACTCATCGTATCATCCACTATAATGCCGGAGCGCATTGATAAGTTTCTGGCTACTCAATTCGATCAAATGTCTCGTACACGAATCCGCCAATTGATTGAAGAAAATAGAATTCTGGTAAATGGCCAAAAAATCAAACCAAGCCATAATGTCATTCCCGGGGAGCGAATTGAAATACATATCCCCCAACCGCGAAAAGTGGAAATTCTACAAGAAGATATTCCTTTGGATATTTTGTATGAAGATGAACAACTATTGATTATTAACAAACCAGCCGGAATGGTTGTGCATCCGGCGTTTGGGCATTCAAACGGAACTTTAGTGAACGCCTTACTTTACCATTGTGATAATCTTTCCGGTATCAATGGGGAATTACGACCGGGTATTGTTCATCGCCTGGATAAGGATACTTCTGGCCTTCTCGTCGTGGCTAAGGATGATTATACCCATCGTCATTTATCAGAACAGTTTTCACAAAGAACAGCACAAAGAAGCTACATCTCCATTGTGTGGGGCGCGTTTAACAAAAACGAAGGACGTATTGAAACAAAGTTTGGCCGTAGTCCGAATAGCCGCAAGAAAATGGCTGTTTTGCCGGAAGGTAAAATCGCGATCACAAACTACAAAGTTTTAGAGCAGTTATCCTTAATTAGTTTTGTAGAATTAAAATTAGAAACAGGAAGAACACACCAGATCAGGGTACACATGACACACATTGGCCATCCTGTATTTTCAGATTATAATTATGGCGGGAGACAGAGCAGAGCTAAGGCCTTATCAAAACCCGATCGAAAAATAGCGGAAAAATATTTTGAATGTTTAAGAAGGCAAGCACTTCATGCCCAAAACTTGGGGTTTGAACATCCAACAACTGGCCAAACGATTTCTTATACCAGTCCGGTTCCAAACGATATTGATGAATTGTTAACACTAGCTCGCCTGGTATCCAATCCACAAATTTCTACAGAAACCCAGATGACAGCGAAACTTTGAATGAACCACCTCGTATTTTGGCCATATATTTACTGACCTAAACTGGAGATTTCATGATGACTAATAAACTAAAGCACTCTTTGTTGAGAATTAGTTTTGGGCTATTGTTTACTCTCATATTGCCGGCTGTTTTGTTTTCAGGAGAACATAATAAGAATAATCAAACTTTATTGCTTAAATCCTGGGAAAGATTCTCTCCTATATCTCAGTGGGGATCGACCTATTTCGACGACGGTAATAATTTTGACGACGATTATTTTGTGTTTCGCTATAATCGAGTGGATGGTATGTTTTTGGGCTTCAGAAAGCAGAGAGAAATTTTTCGAAGACGTGGGGGAATGCAATTGTATGGTGGCGCCGGTATTGGTTTAAAAAGTGAACGATTTCAATTTAAAGCTGCTTTAGAGCGAAGTTTTTTTCCAGCAAGTAGTCAATTTTCTATTGGCGGAGAGATTTATGATCTTACTTATTCCGAGGACGAATGGATTATTCCTTCCTGGGAAAATACCGTTGGAGCCATTTTTATTCGAGAGGATTCCCAAGATTATTATCGCCGAGAAGGCGCTGGTGTTTATATTTCTCAAAATTTTTCACGTTGGGCGAAATTAAAAATAGGCTACCTGGAAGAAAACCACAGAAGCTTAGATTCCGTGACGAATTGGTCTGTTTTCGGAGGAAACAAAAGATTCAGAAGTAATCCCGTGGTTGACACCCTGGAGTTGAAAGGTCTTTATGGGAATTTTCAACTGGATACACGAGGTCGAAAGTATAGTTCACGGCGAGGTTGGTTGTTTGCAGGTTCTGCAGAATATTTTACCAAAGAATATGAAGGGGATACGGACTTTCAGCGTTATATATTTGAAATTAGACGTTATCAGCCTGTTTCGAGAGGGGAAAATATTAACATTCGATTGCGAGTCGGAGAAACAGTTGGTACAGTGCCCGTCCAAAAACTATTTGATCTGGGCGGTATTAGTACTCTTAGGGGATATGAACACAAAGCCTTCACAGGGGATCGGATGTTATTGGGAAATATAGAATACCAGATTAACTGGGACCGTTTAGACTGGGCTCCTTATATCCCGATTTTGGATGAATTTACTTTAATACTATTCGCCGATGCCGGCCTTGCCTGGTATAAGGATGAAAAAGATTTTGGCAAATTGAAAATCGATGATTTCTATTCAGACATTGGTATTGCGTTTGCAAGCGATGACGGCTCATTTCGATTGAATATCACAAAACGAACAGACCGTGCAACAGATGCCGTAAAAATCACTTTTCGTATTTCCCGACCATTCTGATAAGCTTTCTATAGACATTAATTAAAAAAAGCTGAGAAAAAAATGAGATATAAAATTTCTGGACTCTGGATACTTTTTTTGTTGTTGCCTTCTTATTTAATTGCAGATGATATCGTTCGAAAGGAATACAGTTTTGATGTTTCTAGAAGAAAACCTTTGCGTATCCGGCTTGAAATCGATGCGGGAAAGATAGAAATTGAACCTGGCAGGTATAAAAGGAAGATTTCACTCAATTTTCGGTTTGATGATGATAGTCATGATTTGAGTGTGGATTTTGATGAAGATGATAATTACTTGCGAGTTTATTTTGATGTGGATAAATGGTTTAAGGATCATGATGATGAAGATGGTATGTCTGCAAGAATGATTGTGAGATTGCCAACAGAAGTTCCGATATTAATCGATTGCAAAACCAAAGCAAGTCAATGTGATATTGAGCTTGGCGGACTAAAAATTCGTGAATTTGAACTCCACGTACTTGCCGGTGAAACTTTAGTTGCTTTTTCCCGGCCAAACAAAGATAAAATTGAGGAGTTAGATATTGACATTAAATTTGGTGAAGTAAGAGTCGAAAAATTGGGCAATGCAAATTTTGAGTATGCGAATATTAATGGCGCGGTGGGCGCTTTGATTGTTGATTTGACATCCGATATGGATATTATGAATGATCGGGAAGTTGATATTGACTTAAATATTGGTGAGACTCGTCTGTACCTCCCTGAAGATGAAGCGATTAGATTTTCTATCTCAAAATTTCTGTTTTTCTCCTCATTGGATATCCCATCTGATTTCTATAAGAGTGGAAAATATTATTATTCGGATAATTACGATAACTCCAAATATAAAACCAAATTATCAATATCTCCAGGAATGGGCACACTTGATATCCGTACTCGATGAGTACGAGCTTTTGAAAGTTCTGATTATAAACATTGTAAATATCTTTCTCTAATCATCCGGAATTTTAATGCGTAGATATGATGGTTTTTTTATAGGAATTATAGCAGCAATAATTCTTTTCTTTTTACTACCTTGTTTTCTTTTTGCTTCGGATTATGAAGTTACTGAAACCCAAACACACCACTTTGATATTTCTCCAAATTCGCAATTGGAACTTAAGTTAGGATCCGGGAATCTGAATATTTCCACATGGGAAAAACCAGGTATTCAGATTTTGGTTAAAAAGTGGGCAAAGGCCAGTAATCGTGAAAAAGCAGAGTCAAAACTTAAAGAACTTAAAATTGAATTTACACCAGGCAATAATAAACTCTTCGTACATCAGCTCGGCCGTGGAAGTAATAATCCGTTTTCCGGTCTTCTCAGATTCACAGGGATAAAGAAAACCGCATCAACAAAAATTGATTTTGAACTTACTGTCCCCAAATCGCTTCGATTAAAAATTGAAAAGAAGGATGGGAGCGCCATCATTGATGGAGTCTATGGTAATATTACGATTGAACTAAAAAAAGGAATTCTGGAAATCACAGACATTTCAGCTGAAAACCTGGAAATAAAACTGGATGAAGTCCGGGCAAAAATATCCAATCTAAATGGACAAAATGGGGTTGATCCACACATGAGTTTATCTATTAAACAAGGCGAAATAACACTGGATAATTCAAAGCTCATTCGTTTGGTTGTAAAATCAAAGGATGCAGATATTTATCTGGTTGGAAACGTAATTAGATCAGGAGAAATTGAAACAAAATCCGGAGATTTCTTTTTCAATCCAAATTTTAAACTAAAAGCTAAAATTCGAGTGAGGTCAGATTCGGGCGATATGTATTTACTCCTGCCTGATTTCCCGGAATCAAAAATAATTGCGGAAACAGCATTAGGAGTAATTCGCTCAGCGCACCAATGGGGAATTAAAAAATCAGGTGGAATTTCTATTTTAGAATATAATGGGAATAAAAAGAACGATGAGGTTTGCGAATTCTTTTCGGATATAGGTGATATTTTTATTCAACGGAAATGGCAATAAATGAAATTTCCTTCGAAGATAAGTTTGATAAATTGGCGTTCTATAATCTTAATACTTTTTCCTATTTTAAGTGCTGGCTGTTTTGAATATGACGAAATGATATTTATGAAGGTTGATGGATCGGGCGAATTGATGATCCATTATCAAGCCGAAAAGGATATGAAGTTTGAAAATTTGTACTTTCCAACGGACGTTTACGATGTGAAAGATAATATTAAAAGAAATTATCTTTCCGGAGGTTTGACGGAAAAGTTTCATGAGATTCGTCAAAAAGAGGATCTCACGCATGTTTATATGGATTTTGAGTTTGATAGCCTGGCTTTGTTAAATGCCACACCAAGCTTTCAAAACGAACGGTTTGAAACCATACGAACCGAAAATAATATTACACTAAAGCGATTCATCTACCTTGACGAAGACAAACTGGATCGTACCAAAATGCTTCTAAACTCAGGTCTTCGTTCAATTTTTTCTAAAAATGTTTTTTCGGAAATCAAGTTTCGCTTTCAATGGATTGTTCCCGGGTTGATCACGGATACAAATGCAAACATTCGGGGTGATAAAAACCGGGCTATTTGGAATATCACGTTAGAAGAAATATTAGAAAAAAGGTCGGTTGAGTTTTTCGTTGAATATGAACCAGTGAACATGATGAGCGAGAATGATTGAGATTATAGTTGAGTGTTGGTGTTAGGTAACATACAAAAAATTAGATATTTATTCTTAACTTTAGCTTTAGATGGAGGAATATTTATCATGAAAAGGCTTAGGCAACAATTATTACTAGGTTCAGTAGTGGGAATTCTTTCTTTGCTTTGGTTGACAAGCCAGGTTATATCCGGAACTACTAGAAAAGAAATCAATAAAACTTTCAACCTGCGCAAGGCGGTGAAATCTCTTTAAAAAACACAAGTGGTAAGATAGAAATTTATTCCTGGGATAATGAGCAAGTTGAACTAAGAGTGGTGATCACTGTAAAACATCGTAGCCGGCGATTTGCGGATGAACGCATGGAAGAAATTTATTTGGATATTAATGACGGAAGAGACTATTTGGAAATAGAGGTTGATTATCCCCATAAACGAAGCTCCAGAGGCGGTGTTTCATCTTTGTTCTCATGGTTATTCGGAAGAGGTAAGCCATCAGTAAATGTAAATTTTTATTTAGTCGTTCCTAAGGAAGTAAATTTGAATATTGATAATGTGAATGGCCGGATCGACATAACCGGTATCACAGGTCAGATTAAATCTAAAACAACCAATGGAAGGATCAAAGTTACTCAAAGTAGCGGCGAGGTTTCATGTAAAACGGTTAATGGTAGTATATCAGTAAATATTGAAGAAATTTATCGATTCGATGAAATGATTTTTAAAACCGTTAATGGCGGGATTCAATTAGCAATTCCGGCAGACCTTAAGGCCAATCTGGAAGCCAGTACAGTAAATGGAAGCATAAAGAGTGAATTGTCTCTAAGTGTTAAGGGTAAGCTTAGCAGAAGAAGATTAAAAGGTCAGTTAAATGGCGGTGGTGGAATTCTTGTATTGAAAACAGTCAATGGTAGCATTTCGATACTAAAATCCGATTGATGAAATCCAAAAGATGAGATAATTTTGTTTCATTTGACAAAAATAATAGGCTATATTGATCTAAAGAATACATTCCCTTAATTATTTAAGATTTTACACTCCATTTGCTTCTTCTTTTGGGGTTGCTTTTCAGATGCTTCACCTATATATTAGTAAGTCAATTTAATTCCGATTTTGAGGAGAGAATGGGTAAAATTATTGCTATTGCGAATCAAAAAGGTGGTGTAGGGAAAACTACAACTGCTATTAATCTAGCCAGTTGTATTGCGGTTGCGGAGATCGAGACACTTTTGATTGATATCGATCCTCAAGCAAATGCTACGAGTGGACTTGGGATTAATTCCCATGAAATTGATCACACAATTTATGATGTTTTGATTGATGAAATGGACATCAATGAAGCGATTATTGACAGCCAGATTGAATATTTGGATATCTTGCCATCAAGTATCCGACTCGTTGGCGCTGAGGTTGAGCTTGTTAGCGCTATTGCCAGAGAAAAAATAATGCGGGATCGTACTACAAAAATAAAAAAAGATTATGAGTATGTTTTTATCGATTGCCCTCCGTCGCTTGGCCTCTTAACTATCAACAGCCTGACGGCAGCCAATTCGGTATTGATTCCAATTCAATGTGAATATTATGCTTTGGAAGGATTGAGCCAATTGCTAAACACAATTCGATTGGTTCAGAAGCATTTAAACCCTAAATTGGAAATCGAAGGTGTTGTATTAACAATGTATGATAGCCGGCTGAATCTATCCAAACAGGTTGCGGAAGAAGTTCGAAAATATTTTAGTGATAAAGTCTATAAAACGATTGTTTATCGAAATGTTCGACTAAGTGAAGCGCCGAGTCATGGTAAACCGATTATTCTATATGATGCTATATCGAGTGGTTCTGAGAATTATATTAAACTGGCTGAGGAGGTTTTAGTGAATGGCAAATAAGCGTAGATTGGGTCGTGGTTTATCGGCATTAATTCCGGATTTATCTGAGAATACACAATATGAATCCGCCAAATTTGCTGAAATCGAAGTGTCGGGAATTTCAGCTAATCCATTTCAACCCAGGGATAATTTCGATAGTGAAGCTTTAAATGAATTAAAAGATTCAATTAAAGAAAACGGTATTATTCAGCCCATTACCGTTCGTTCTTTTGAAGGTGGTTTTCAACTTATTTCCGGTGAACGGCGTTTTCGTGCTGTCAAACAACTTGGATACAATACGATTCCGGCATATTTGTTAGATATCGAGACTGATGAAGAAATGCTGCAACTGGCATTGATCGAAAACATTCAACGAGAAAATCTAAATCCAATCGATGTTGCGAAAGCTTTTGATAGGCTCATAGCTGATTGCAATCTAACTCAAGAACAAGTGGCGCAGAAAGTCGGTAAAGATCGATCATCAGTTACAAATTTCTTACGATTGTTGAAGCTTCCACAAGATATTCAACAGAGTTTATTGGAAAACAAAATTTCCATGGGTCATGCCCGGGCCCTTTTGGCTATTCAAGATCGTAGCGACCAAATTTCTTTGTGGAAGAAAACCATAAAATATAATTTTTCAGTCAGAAAAGTAGAAGAGTTGGTTAAAGCATTTAGTAATGGCGGCAAAGAGACGCAGGCTAAGCCAGTAGCCCAAAAGTCGATTTTCATTATCGACATGGAAGACCAGTTGCGGGAGATATTAGGTACTCAGATTCTTATATCGCCAAAATCGGAGGGAGGGAAAATAGAAATTCAGTATTATTCTGAAGATGATTTAAATCGAATTTACGGGATTTTCAAACAAGAAGAGAATCCTTATTAAGATGGCAAAGAGTAAATTAAAGAAAAAAAAGCAATTTCTTTCTTTCTTAATTATTGCCGACAATCAATCTGAACCGGTTGGATTTAAATTAAGAGTGCTTACCCTGAAGATGTTAGGTGGGATTGCTGTTTTACTATTGCTAAGTGTGATAGCCGGAGTAGTTTACTTTGTCAAATATCTCCAAGTGAATAATGAAAATGTTGCACTGAAGGTCGAAAATTCCAAATTGGAACGTGAAAACAGCCAGGTAGCTTTGATTGCTAGTAAATTTGATGAGTTGAAACAATTTTCGAATAAATTGAAAACTTCATTGGGAATAGAAGAAGCCCAAGAGTTTGATGAAAGTATAGTGGGAGCATCAATTTCAAATGAAAGCAATATCTCTTTTGATAACGGATCTAAAAATAAAAATGATCAAAAAATATCAGCACGAAATTTGGAAAATATCCTTAAACGAGTGAGTTCCATTACAACAAGTTATCACATGATGTATGAAAGGCTTCCTACTTTATTACCAGTGGAAGGATTGATCTCTCTTGGATTTGATGATATAAATTTGGCGGAACCACAAATCCGGGACCGACATTTCGGGATTGATATAGTTGCAAAGCGAGGATCGGTAATTAAAGCATCCGGAGAAGGTACGATTGTTTTTGCCGATTGGACGCCTGATTTGGGGAATCTTATTATTATTTATCATGGCAGCGACATCTTTACATTTTATGCACATAACATGCGTCTACTCAGGACGGTTGGCACTGTAAAAAAAGGAGACCCGATCGCACTGTTAGGTAATTCGGGTGAAACCAGTTCAGGACCCCATCTTCACTTTGAAATTTGGCGTGATTCAAAACCTGTGGATCCGAAGGAATATTTATTTTCTTTGCAGACTGATCAACAACAGGAATTATAAATATGGATTTGAAAATTCGTAAAGGAGAAATAGATGTTTAAAGAAAAAGACAGCAACGGTTATGACAGAATGGGTGATTTAAATACTTTAATAGGGAAAGGTACTATAATAGAAGGGAATATTACAGTTCAACATAGTCTCCGAATAGATGGAAAACTGGTTGGGAATCTAAAATCTTCAGATTCTATCATTGTCGGTAAAGAGGGTATCATCCAAGGAGAAATTGAAGTCAAAAATGCTGTTATTGGAGGAACCGTAAAAGGTAAAATCTCCGCCTCCGGAAAAGTTACTTTAGAGTCCTCCGCAATTTTAGTAGGAAAATTGAACGCGGTTAAATTAGTCATTGCCGAAGGTGCTGTTTTTGATGGCAGCTCTCAAATGAAAGGATCCAAGTTGGAACCGGCTTTTAATTCCACGCCGGAAAAGGTAAGCCACAAACCAGTGAAAAATTCCATTCAAGAGGCAGACAATCAATCATGATGAAACTTTGATAGAGTATTCATCTGCATATTTGGACCAGCGGATTTTGGAATTGCTATGAATGGCAAAAACAAAAATTCGAGTTCTAAAGATTCAATGCGGGAAATTGGTCCATATTTCGATTTAGGGATGCGTTTTGCACTTTCAATTGTAATTTTTGCGGCGATCGGCTTTTGGATAGATAAAAAACTGAACACTATTCCTGTTTTTTTAATGATAGGTTTTTTATTGGGTGCAACCGTCGGGTTTTGGACGATTTATAAAGTTGTTTATTTAAACGATAAAATGAATAAGAAGCGTGATTAAGGAATTTATTAGAGGTTCTTTTTTATTGTCATTTTTGGGGATAGGTATTGTTTCTGGACTAGTAGGTTTGTTAGTCCTTTTTTTATTTGGAGAACAAGAGAAAACGGCAGAATTGCTGGTTTCCTGGGTTTTAAGTTTCATCTTAATTTTGTTTGCTTATTTGGTAAATTATTGGGGTTTTTCAAAATCTCATAAAGCTTTTCTCTCAGTTTTACTGGGCGGGATGATTGTAAGAATGATAATTTTTCTTGGCGTTATTTTTTGGATATACCAGGGAAAATATTTACACATGTTAACTTTTTTAACAATTTTGACGATCTACTATTTTTTGTTTCAAACAGTTGAAATTTTCCTTATCAAACGACAACTTAAATTGAGAGACAGAAATAATTAAGTAATATTGGAAAATAAATGTTTTTGAATAATTTTTTAATTCTCGCACTATTTAACCCGGGACAAACAGGCCATAAAGAGGAAGGCGCCGGGTTTATTTTAGAGCATGTTAAAGATCATGTGATCTTTGAGATTCCACCCATATTAGGGATTGACATATCCATCACGTTTCATGTGGTGATGATGTGGATTGCCTCTACCTTTTTGATCCTTTTATTTTTGTTGTCAAAGCGACAGATGGGAATGGTACCCCGCGGGGTGGGTAATTTATTAGAATCAATTGTCGTTTTTATTAAAATGGATATCTTGGACCCTTACCTGGGAAAGGATGGAATGCGGTTCGCTCCATACCTGCTAACTGCATTTTTTTTCGTTCTGGTTTGTAATTTATTGGGATTAATACCTGGAGCTGGTACCGCCACCTCAAATCTTGCGGTTACCGCTACCTTAGCTATTCTGACATTCTTCATCGGTCAATCAGCAGGAATAAGGAAAAAAGGGTTTGGCAAATATATGAAGAGTTTTTTACCCCCGGGTGTACCCGGCTTTGTTGCACCTTTGGTATTTTTTATTGAATTTATCGGCGTTTTCACTAAGCATTTTGCCTTAGCTATTCGTCTTTTTGCCAACATGATGGCGGATCACCTGATTGTTTTTACTTTCCTGGGACTCATCATCATTTTTAAGAGCTTTCTGGTTGCCCTGCTTGCAGTTCCAGGCGCTGTAGCTTTAGAATTATTGGCTGTTTTAATTGCATTGATCCAAGCATATATTTTCACAATGCTCTCCGCAGTGTTTATTGGCATTGCCTTAGCAGAAGAACATTGATATATTAACTGAATTTTTTTTCATAAAATAAAACATAACCACTAATAGAAATAAGGAGATCAACGGATGATAGATTTTTCACTAGCATTTGCGTACCTTGGTGCAGGTATTGGCGTTGCCGGAGCAACGATTGGTTGTGGTATAGGTATCGGCAAATTAGCAAGCGGAGCTATGGAAGGTGTTTCTCGTCAACCTGAAGCGGTTGGTGATATACGCGGTATGATGATCTTAACTGCAGCGATGATCGAAGGTGTTGCGCTGTTCTCCGTTCTCGTATGCGTCTTGTTAATCTTTGCCACTAAAACGGTCGGATCGTAGTTGTTGATCAGTTTAGAATCTGATTAAAATCATAACTTTGGACTGAATTTTATGTTATTCATAATATTGGAATCGAATCTATTGGCAGTCAATCCAGGTCTGCTTTTTTGGTCATTTGTGACATTCTTGATTCTATTTTTTGTCCTCCGAAAAATTGCCTGGAAACCGATACTTGAGATGATCGAGAAAAGAGAAAATCATATACGTGAGTCGCTTGAGCGTGCTGAAAATGCTCAAAAGAAAGCTGACGAGAGCCTGAAATCCTACCAAAAAATGATGGAAGAATCCAGGAAAGAAAGCCAGGAAATTATTGAGAATGGCAGGAAAACAGCGAAAATAATGCGTGAAGAGATTCTAGCAAAAGCGAATGAAGAATCATCCCGATTGATTGATAGAGCTAAAAAAGAGATCGGCCTCGAAAAGAATAAAGCAGTGGATGAAATTAAAAACTTGGCTGTTGATCTAACTATTTCAGTTGCATCAAAGCTGGTTGAGCGTTCTCTAAAAGATAAAGACCATGAAAAGATTGTGGAGTCATATATAAAGGAGATGAAAGTATCATGAAACATGCCGGTGTCTTACCTCATCGATATGCAAAGGCATTGTTTCTGGTTGGCCGGGAACGGAACATCTTAAACAAGATACAGGAAGATATGTCTGTATTTATTTCAGCATTAAAAGACAATCAGGAATTTCATCATTTCTTTTTATCTCCTGAAGTAGGTCGTCAGCAAAAAGAATCTAAGTTAGATGAATTGTTTGGCGACTTATTTTCGAAAGTATTCTATAATTTTTTGATTGTGTTATTAAACAAAAAACGCCAGGATTTGATTTTAGATATTTCAGAAGCATTCCTTAAAGAAGTAGACCTATTTTACAACCGTACCAATGCACTTGTTATTTCTGCGGTAGAATTAACGCCGGAGTTAAAATCCGAGATTCGTCAACAATTGTCAAAACAATTGAATAAAGAAATCAATTTAATCTCTGAGGTTGATTCAACACTTCTAGGCGGAATTTGCATTCAAGTGGACGGTAAAATAATCGACGGGTCGATTAAAGGTAAACTTCACAAAATGCGAAGCGTTTTGATGGAAAAATCAGAAGAAATATTAAACTAAATTAATATTGGAGGTAGATTTACATGGAGATTAGGCCGGAAGAGATCACATCGATTATACGGCAGAAAATAGAATCATTTGAACATCCCTTTGAAGTTGAAGAGGTTGGTGAAATTATTTATGTTGGGGATGGTATCGCCAGGGTTTATGGTCTGGAAAAAGTTATGGCTGGAGAGTTAGTGGAATTTCCTAATGATGTTTTCGGTATGGCACTTAATCTCGAAGAAGGTAATGTGGGCTGTATCCTCTTTGGCAGTGATACCTTGATCAAAGAAGGTGATACTGCAAAAAGGACAGGACGAATCATGGAGGTGCCGACTGGCGAAGAACTGCTTGGTAGAGTTGTCAATCCATTAGGTCAGCCTATCGATGGTAAAGGCCCGATTAACACTTCCAATTTTAGCTTTTTAGAACGGAAAGCATTGGGTGTACTTGCTCGGCAACCTGTGAAAGAACCTCTTCAAACGGGAATTAAAGCCATTGATTCGATGATACCCATTGGTCGAGGTCAGCGAGAGTTAATTATTGGCGACCGTCAAACAGGTAAAACTGCAATCGCTATTGATACAATCATTAATCAAAAAGATACGGATGTGTTCTGTATTTATGTCGCTATTGGCCAGAAAGCTTCAACTGTTGCGAGGGTTGTAAAAATTTTGGAAGATAATGGAGCATTGGAACATACTATTATCGTTTCTGCAACGGCAGATCAACCAGCGCCATTAAACTATATTGCACCTTACGCTGGTTGCGCGATGGGTGAATATTTTAGAGATAATAAAAAGCATGCGCTCGTAGTTTATGACGATTTATCCAAACATGCAGTAGCTTACAGACAAGTTTCATTGTTGCTCCGTCGTCCTCCGGGCCGCGAAGCTTACCCGGGAGATGTCTTTTATCTTCATTCCAGGTTATTGGAAAGAGCATCAAAATTAAATGATGATTTAGGCGGCGGTTCTTTAACAGCTTTGCCTATAATAGAAACCCAAGCAGGCGACGTTTCCGCATACATTCCCACTAATGTCATATCGATTACCGATGGCCAAATTTATCTTGAGCCGGATTTGTTTTATGCGGGTCAGCGTCCGGCAATTAATGTGGGGCTTTCCGTCTCCCGTGTTGGAGGAAATGCCCAAATTAAAGGGATGAAAAAAATTGCAGGGAGTTTACGATTGGATTTGGCACAGTACCGCGAATTAGCGGCTTTCGCCAAATTTGGTTCGGATCTGGACAAAACGACCCAGAGCCAGTTGACCAGGGGGCAGAGGATGGAAGGAATTTTGCAACAAGGTCAATATGAACCTTTGGCTATCGAAAAACAGATTGCAGTTATTTTTCTCGGAACCAACGGATATTTAGACGAAGTTCCTTTGGATAAAGTCCCGGATACTGAAAATCAGTTTCTTATCTATATGGAATCAAATCATCCGGCAATACTGTCAGAAATTAAGGATAAAAAAGAACTTTCTGATGATTTGAATAATGGATTAGCTGAAGCCTGTAAAGAATTTATGAATTCTATTTCTGTAGGTTAATCATTTATGGCGACTTTACGTGACATACGCCGGCGGATTAGCAGTGTAAAAAGTACACAGCAAATTACCAGAGCCATGAAGATGGTTGCCGCAGCTAAGTTGCGCCGGGCACAGGAAAAAATCATAAAGGCTCGTCCTTATGCTTATGAATTGCGAAATGTGATCGGTCATCTTGCCGGAATTGTTGATCATGATGCTCATCCATTGCTTTCCGTTCGAGAAGTTCAATCAGTTGGATTTGTGGTTGTAACTTCAGATCGCGGATTGTGCGGAGCATTTAATATAAACATCATACGCCGGGCAACAGAACAAATTAAGGCTGCGCAAGCTGAAGGAAAATCCGCTAAGCTGATCTTGGTGGGTAAAAAAGCAATGGAATATTTTCGCCGCAGGGATTATGAGATTATTGCCGAACATACAGATATTTTCAACAATTTAGATTTTTCCCATGCACAGGCACTTGCCGGTGATATTACTCATTTTTATTCCCAGTGTGAAGTTGATCTTGTATCTGTTATTTACAATGAATTTAAATCAGCCGTTCAGCAAAATCTTACTGTTGAACAATTATTACCTATAGAACCAAAGTCAATTGAAGGATCTACTTTAAGATTTAACTATATCTACGAGCCTTCACCCGATACGATAATTAATGTTTTGCTACCCAGGCAGATCAATATACAAACTTGGCGGATATTACTCGAGACCAGTTCCGCTGAACATGGTGCTCGAATGACTGCTATGGAAGTAGCCACGGAAAACGCGCAAGAAATGATCTCCGATTTAACGCTTCATTATAATAGAGTTCGTCAGGCTAGCATTACCAAAGAAATTCTTGAGATTGTTGGTGGTGCCGAAGCCTTGAAGTCACAGTAAAACCATGAAGGATTTATACAGATGAACCAAGGGAAAGTTAGTCAAGTAATTGGACCTGTTGTGGATGTGAATTTCGAAGATAGCAAACTCCCAGCCATTTATAATGCACTAAACATTGACCGATCAGATGGATCTAAGCTGGTTTTGGAAGTCGCTCAACATTTGGGTGAAAAAGTTATCAGAGCTGTGGCTATGGATTCTACGGATGGTCTGGTACGTGGCGATGTTGTCATTGACACCGGAGAATCGATTTCAATTCCGGTCGGTAAAGAAACCTTGGGTCGTATGTTGAATGTGATCGGCGATCCTATTGATGGCAAAGGTACAATAGAAACGCAAAAGCGTTATTCCATCCATCGTAATGCTCCGGCTTTAGAAGATCTAAGTACCGGAACAGAAATTTTGGAGACCGGGATTAAAGTAATTGATTTGTTGGAACCCTATTCTAAGGGAGGGAAAACCGGACTTTTCGGTGGCGCAGGTGTCGGCAAAACTGTGATTATCATGGAACTTATCCGAAGTATTGCTACCGAGCATGGCGGTTACTCAGTGTTTTCAGGCGTCGGCGAACGAACCCGTGAGGGCAATGATCTTTACCTTGAAATGACTGAGTCCGGTGTTATCGATAAAACCTGTATGGTATTCGGACAGATGAACGAACCGCCGGGTGCCCGCCTCAGGGTTGGATTAACAGGTCTAACGGCGGCAGAATATTTTAGAGATGAAGAGGGCAAAGACGTTTTATTATTTATCGATAATATATTCCGATTTGTGCAAGCTGGATCAGAGGTTTCTGCGTTACTGGGACGTATGCCTTCCGCAGTAGGATATCAACCCAATCTTGCGACTGAGATGGGTGCGTTGCAGGAAAGAATTACATCCACAAAACGCGGATCCATTACTTCAGTTCAAGCGATATATGTTCCTGCAGACGATCTTACGGATCCTGCGCCAGCGACGACTTTTTCGCACCTGGATGCAACCACAGTATTATCCCGTAGAATCTCAGAGCTTGGAATTTATCCGGCGGTGGATCCATTGGATTCAACTTCCAGAATATTGGATCCGAATATTATTGGTATTGAACATTATGAGGTAGCTCAAGCCGTGCAGAGAACGTTACAGACATATAAGGATTTACAAGATATCATAGCAATTCTTGGTATGGAAGAACTTTCCGAGGATGACAAGATCGTTGTAAATAGAGCCCGAAGGATCGAAAAATTTCTATCGCAACCTTTCTTCGTTGCAGAGCAATTTACAGGACGCGAGGGGCGTTATGTCCGGCTTGAAGATACCATACGAAGCTTTAAAGCAATCGTTGATGGTGAGCATGATGATCTACCCGAACAAGCATTTTATATGGCCGGTTCAATTGAAGAAGTAGTAGAAACCGCCAAAAAAATGGAATCTTGAGCGATAGAAAAGATGGAAGAAGCGAACGAAAAAATATTTTCCCTGGATATCATAACCCCGGACAAGAAAGCATTTAGCGGTGAAGTGAATTATATTAAAGCACCGGGGATAGAAGGATACTTAGGAATTTTAGCCCAACATGCACCATTATTAGCAGCGCTAAAAATCGGTGAATTAGAAGTATTAAATGGAGATCAACGGAAGTTTTACGCCATCAGCGGTGGCTTTATGGAAGTACTAAAAAACCAGGTTAGAGTATTAGCCGAAACAGTTGAACAAGCGGATGAAATCGATTTGGAAAGAGCAGTGACATCAAAAGAACGTGCCGAAAACAGACTCAGTTCAAAAGAAAAGATAACAGATATTCATCGAGCCACAATAGCATTGTACCGGGCGATAAACAGGATTAAGATTGCGGGGAAGAAGTGAAAAAAGTGCCCAAAAAGTAAGGTGGCAGACGGGCAAACATTACACGAAAACAACCGGGGAAAGAGATAGAAAGACAAGTAACAAAGGCATCAGTTACTTAAATTAAACTCTAGCATCATCTTTAAGCAAAAGCCAAAGAGTTGAAACTAAAAATTATAATTTAGGATATTTCTATAATTTTGAAATTCGGATTTTAGCACTGTCAAGATTCATGGTTTAGCAGGAATAAAATTGTGTTGAGATGCAGTGTCTGGCCTCTAGTCTTTCTTCCTGGGACTCTACCTTCCAACCTTTTCATAAAAGTTCTCCAAAATCAAAAAGGGGCTAATTAATTATTTCCAAATCGCCGATAATTGGACAGCTATAAATCCATTGTCTATGGTTTATTGTATGTAAAAAGTTCGAAATAAATAAAAATTTGGAAATGATCTATGAGTACTAAATTGATTTGCTTTTCAAGATTGACGGCAAAATACGGGTTTCTTACATTGTTGACTTTGTTTCTTTTTTCTTCAGGATATGCTCAATTAAAATCGAAAAATCACCTGGAAAAGGAAATGAAATCCCGTCTGGGACAAATCAAAAAAGACGAAACCAGGCCTTTCTTAGAGTACCTTACATCGCAAAGATTTTATATCACCATAATTTCGAATAATGTTCAGCGAGAACTATTATTCCGAAAAAAAGAAGGGGCGGATATTTTTAAGGGCAATTTGAAACTAAGTAAAGATCTTAGTACTAACTTTACGTCACGATCAGCCGACCAACTGGTCGAAGGCTATAGCAAGGAAATCGATGCTTTAATTCAAGTTTCTAAGAAGACGCAAAAACTAAGATCAGAATCCAAATCCTCTGAATTAAATGACAAAACGGATCGATTACAAAAAAATATTTTTGATGTTCTTGAAGGAAAATCAATAGAGGATCCGCTTACGGAAAGTTACATGAGGGAGATTGCAAATATTGTTATTGTCTTGCAAAAATTGGATGTACTGGATAGAAAAATCGATTTTGATGATACGAATCTTCGATTGCAAACTCGCAAGATTAAACAACGTGTTCTGGATGTTGTTCCGTTTGAAGCCCTCCTGGCGTTTGGCTATAGAGATGCTCAATTCCGCCACGATAGTGAAAAATTGGATAGCAATTATGAGTATTGGTTAACCAACCAGTCCTTTTGGATTCAGAATTATAAAGCTAAACTGGAATTGCTGCGGAATAAATTGATTGGCTCCAGTTCTCCGGGTCAAATGAAACGCATGTTTGATCAAGATGTTCTTTCGGCAGTAGCCCAATACAACAATGAAGATTTTGCAGTATCTGAGCTTTTATTTAAAACGATATTGGATGATTATCCTTATAGCAAAATGGCGGACTTGAGGTATTATTATGCGGAAAGCCTTTGGATGCAGCGGCTATATTCGAGAGCGAAAGCAGAATATAAAAAAGTGGTTAAAAAAGGATCTGATGTTGCCTATGCAAAGCGGGCATATTTTCGCCTGGTTTTGATCAGCAATCTTATAAACAACCAACGAGAACTTTTTCAATATGCGGATAAGCTCCGAAAATTATCCACTTCTTCGGACGATGAACTGACCTCCAAAGCCTTGTTAATAGCTGGATATTTTGCTTACAAATCTAATGAAATTGCAAAAACCAAGGTGTATGTCGAGAGTATAAATCAAAATTCAAGATATTATCTTGCTGGCCAATATGTACAAGCAGCTGCCTACCTTAGTAGAGATCAGGTAGATAAAGCCAAACCAATTTATTATTCCTTAGGAAATTTGTCCAAATCACCAACGGATGATTTTTTAAATAGCATTATCAACCATTCCTTACTAAAAAGTGGTTTACTGTTTTACGCTGAAGGAGATTTTAAAAATGCGTTGGCCAATTTTGAAAAAGTTGACAAAGATATTCCAAATTATGATGTTATTTTAATTTCCAAGGCCTGGGTAAAATTTAGGCTAGGTGAATTTGCGTCAGCTCAAAAAGAATTGGACCAGGTTTTCTGGGGATACATGGATTCAAATTATATTTACGAAGCCGTAATGCTTTCCGCACATTGCAGTAGTTTACTTGGTGATGATCAATCATCAGCAAGAAAAGTGCGCTATGTCGAAAATTCCGGGAATTCATTATCCTTAAGCAATGAGTTTAATTCCGAACGTAATCGTATCAATCAAATTATTTCAAAGTTGGATGAATTGGAGCCAGATGCGATTGCACAGGGAGACTTGTTTGCTTATGAACGGATCAGGAACCTAAGAAATGATCTCACTTTCACGGTGAAGTCCCTTTCTTATCAAGGCAAACCCGGATTGCAGTTGGTTGAAGAGATTAATTCTGAGGAATCAAGAATACGAGAGCTAATCCAGCAAGCTCGCTCAAGTGAGCAGTTGGCGAAGCAAATGGGGTTGATGAGAACCAGTAAATCTTTAAATAAAATTGCCAATGATTTAGGTATAGGATTGCTAAATGTATGGGAATTACAAACTGAAAGAAATGTAGATATCAGATCAGATTATCCCCTGGCATTGAAAGAAATCAGCACTGGTTATCAAAGAAACAGATTCAAATTCATGCAAAACAAAATTGCAATGGAAGAACAGAAGATAAGGAAAAACCTCCGTGAGACCAACATTTTAAAAGAAATAGCCAATCAAACCAATGATCTTGAAGTATTGAGTCAATTGGATTATCGCTCCATGGAGTTCGATGATTATGCCAGAAGACTGGAATCCTTAAAAGTTTCTTTAGTAGAGAACCAACCAAAACAGGTAGAAGCAGATTATTCAAAATGGTCGGATTTCTCTGGTTTGGGAATGAGCGAAAAAGACTTTGATCGCAGAAATCTTTTAAGAAGCCAGGTGAAGGAAAACACCGGCAATGGCAATGCTATTACTGAAACATTCAGAAAGAAACAAGATCAACTTGTATACGAAATTGCTGTAATAGATCGCCGAATCAGAGAATTGGAAAACCAGGAAATTGAGGATAAAATTGCCCAATTGGATGAAGAAAGAAAACGATATTTTGATCAAGATTATTTTGTCAGCAGTATTGTTCAGGGTGTTAATGGAGCTAAAATAAAATTAGAAGAACTTTTGGATACCCAGAAACCTGGGAACAATGAAGCTTCGGAAATCCCCGGAAAAAATAATAGATAGCAATATGTTTGGTAATATTGAAAAAGATTAATGGTAGGATTATGACACAAATTATTCAAAAGAAATTTAATACGATCTTTTTGGCACTATTATTAGCTCTGTTTCTTCCCGTTCTACTAATTGCCCAAGACGATTTTGAAGAGCTTATTTTAGAAGTCACGGCTGATTCACTTCTAAATGTTTTTTCAATGGATGAGTTGGTAAAATTTCGTGAATTTTACCAGGGCGAAATCCAAAATGCAATTCAAGAAAGTAACTTGTTGCAAGAGAAAATCTTGCAGGATGGTGAGAAGCTTTTTTCAAAAAACCCGGATCATGATTTTATGGATCGTATTTTGTACCGAATGGGAGATTTCTATTTCAGAAAAACAAAGGACGAATTTTTTAAAGAAATGGAAAAGTATGAACAAGTGTTCACACAATTTGAAGAAGGAAAGATTACAGAGCTCCCTGAAGAACCAAAACCGGATTACAGCTCATCCCTTAAGATGTATAAAATAATCCTTGATAAATATCCTGACAGCAACCTTATGGACGGCGTTCTTTACCATTATGCATTTGCCTTGGAGCAGAGTTACAAATCGGAAGAAGCTGTCCCATATTATGTGCAGTTAACGGATCAATATTCGAGTAGCCGGTACGCTCCGGAAGCATTGATACGGCTTGGTGAATTCAATTTCAGCCCGATTCATCGTGATCTGGATAAGGCAATTGAATACTACACCAAAGCCTTAAACTATCGTGATACTCATAGATATAATGAAGCATTGTATAAGCTTGGTTGGTCCTACTATTTAATTGAACAATACAGTGATGCAGTTAAGTCGTTTACGATTCTGGTGCAAGATATTGAATCATATGAGCATGAACCCGGATCTAAGAATTTCGTTAATCCTACTTTAAAAAATGAAGCATTGGAATACATCGGAGTTTGTTTCCGCTATTTTGGTGGGTTGGATAAAGCGCTCGCCTATTTCGACTCCCTGGGTAGACCCGGTTATGGTGCTGAAGTCCTTAAAAAATTGGGGGATATATATCGCGCGGATGAAGAAAAATATATTCAAGCTCAATTTGTTTACATGGCATTGCTTGAGCGCTATCCCTATTATCTTGAATCGCCCGAAATTCAAGAAAAAATTGTTTTGTGTGCAAAAGGTATTGAGGATGATGACGAAGTATTCTTAGCTCAGCAGCGCTTGTTTGATGTATATAGACCTGAAAGCGAATGGCAAAATCAAGTTCAACAATTAAGTATTGATCCATATAAAAAGCTTAAAGTTTTACAAAATGCTTCACAAAAAGCAGAAGTTGCACAACGGCAAAACATTAATTTGTTGATGAGCCTTGGCGAGCAAAAAAAGGATGTTGGTTACTATCAATTGGTTGTTGAAGAAGCAAGCAAGTATTTGACCGCCTTTCAATTTGACACAAGTGCCTATATAATTCATTGGAATATGGCTCTCATTTTGGATACCAAGCTTAACCGTAAGGAAGAAGCTTATCAAGAGTACTTAAGAATCTGTAACGACTATTTGTCTGATGAGTACAAGAGAAATGCTGCTGAAAATATGATTGTTTTGGCGCGAGAATTCTCCGAGCAAGATAAAGTTAAAGATGAATCAGAAACACTGCAAATAGCCGTACAGGTTGATTCTTCCGGACAAGATGAAAGCCAACCTTCAATTCAAATTTCCTCATCGAATAAGCTAATTGAGGCGTACAATAATTTCATTATGCACTATCCGGAAGATGAAATAACCGCCGAAGTATTGCGTAACGTTGGCACAATATACTATAATGATAAAAGTTTTGATTTATCTTTACGCTATTTCAGTACGTTGGCACAAAGATTTTCGGATAGTCCGTTTGCTTCCCAGGCTCAGTTCTCGGTACTGGAAAGTTATTTTGGCAAGAAAGATTTTAACAACGCGGAGATCATAGCAAAGAGAATTCAAAATGATGAAAGACTTTCTCCGGAACTACGAAGTAAAATAAAAACTCGATTGGCTGAATCTATCTACTTAAATGCAGAAGCATTGGTTGGTGAAAACAAACATTTAGAAGCAGCTCAACGATTCAAGGAACTATACGCCGAAGTTCCTGATGCCGAATTTGCCGATAAATCTATATTCCAGGCAGGTGTTCAATTCGATCTGGCAAAAGCCTTTCCCGAAGCAATTGAAGCATATAAAGAGCTAATCGACAATTTTGAGAGTTCTGATCATTATTTGGATGCCGTTAACAACCTGGCCATTGACTATGGTGAAATTGAAGATTTTGCATTGGCGGCATCAACATATGAAAAATTTTCATCGATCCAGTCTGATCTGAAAAAGGCAAAGGATGCATTATATAATGCGAGTTATTTCTACACCAAACAAACATCCTGGAGTGATGCGATTCGTGTTAACCGAACTTATGTAGACCGTTTTCCGGATGCAGAGGATACTGAAGATATTTTTTACGATTTGGCAGGTCTGTATCTCAAGTTAGATGATTTTGAAAATGCCAATTCCATTTATGGAGAATTTGCTTCACGCTTTCCGGATTCTCCCAGGGGTGTGGAGACACATTTCAAACGTGGTGATTATTATCTAAAAAGAAACCAGGTTGACAGTGCTTTGCAAGAATTTGAATTGGCCGTAAAACGGAACGATGAATTAAAAAGCAAGAGTTTGGAAACCAACGATTTTTATGCCGCCGAAGCGTTGTTCTTGCAAACCGAAGAGCATTATAAGAACTACGATGGTATTCAATTTAATCTTGCGAATTTAGAATCTGCACAAAAAGAAAAGAAAGATCTCCTGAGGAAATTAGTGGATCAATATACTCGTGTAGCTGCTTATGGAACCAACCGCTTGTACGAAGCCACTTTCAACATTGGAAAAGCCTATGAAGATTTTGCGGTTACCTGGAGTGAAAAAGAAATACCTGACATGAATGAAACGGAAAAGGTAGTTTATCTTAAGAAGCAAAATAAAACTTCAGCGCAATTATATGAAAAAACCTTCGAGTCATATAAATTAGGTTTCCTGGCTTTGCAAAAGCTCGTAGACAACTACAGTTTAAATCAGCCGCAAGATGAAGAGCAAAAATCAGGACGTGCCATCAAAAAGGACAGTACTCTGCAAGTTGCCAGTCGTTGGATCAAGGTTTCAGGAGTAAAAGTTTCACATATGCTTTTTAATATGGCGGAGCTAAACGTAGGATCCATAGAACTTTTATTGACCGCGCCAATTCCCACAGGCTTAGATGAAGTGACCTCTTTGGAATATCGCAACCAGGTTCTGGCCAAAGCTATTTACCCAGTGGTTCAGGAGGTTACTAAAGCATATATTCGAGGGCTGGAAGAAGCTGATCAACTCGGGTTAGAAAATAGTTGGGTAGCAAAGTCCAGAACCGGTCTTTTTAACGTAATGACTGTTCTCACAAGTCAATATAAAAAGCTTTTCCTGGACGCTTTCGCCACCTATGAAGAAAAATATGATCAATATGTAAATATAATGAATAACGGTACAGAAGAAGAACAAGAGAACACGTTGGATCTGGCGGGAAGTTTGATGAATTTGATCGAGCTGGGCAACAATTACGCGGGAACTATGAATACCAGTTACAAACTATCCATTGACAATGTTATTCAACAGCCCTTTGGCAATACGATTGCTAATTCCTTATTTTCAGATTTGATTCAAACGACTGTTCAATTATCCACAAAACTTGAGAAATCCTCTAAGCATGCAGCAAGGATGAAGGATAAATTTACAGTTCAAAATCAACAGACCCCGAAGATGGCTTACGAAGATGCAATTTTTACATTTGCAGATTTAGAGTCTTATTTGCATGACAATGCCATTGAATTGGGTGAGAAGACCTACGCTTTAAATAATGAATATGGTTTTAATTCTCCCAATTTAAACAAGCTGGCAGTACTTCTGGTGAATTTAAATCCGCAAACCTATGCGGCTGAGTTTGAAGTGCCAACAGAAGGCATTGTGATTTCTCCTGATGAATCCTGGGTTTACGCCACCGAAATCCAAGACTCTACCTGGATGGTGCCTGAGTTTAATGATGAAACCTGGCAACCTGCAGATGTTTTGGAAGATTTTACCACTGGCGGAGAAGCCATATTGCTGTCTCGATTGCCAGAACCAGCTGAATATGATTCTTCTGCAACCGATTCTTCACAAGTTACCCAAATAGCTTTAACACCACAATTCTATTATTTGCGGAAAGTGATTGAATTAGATGATAAACCTTTATCTGCGAAACTTAAGTTAAATGCCGATGACAATGTAAAAGTTTATGTGAATGGGATTAGCGTATTCGAAGAGCAAGATGAGTCTCTTGGTTGGGGCAATATCTTCGAAACCGATTTATCGCCTTTTCTTAAAACCGGCAAAAATCTGATAGCCATAGAATTGGATGACTCTGACGGTAGCGGCCATGGCGTTCAACCCATTATAGAATTACAAACCCTTAATCTTGCCGCTTTTGAAGAACAGCAAAAGGGCAATACACAATTAGATGCAGGTAAAATAGCCACAATGGATGAACAGATTTATATTCGAAATTTTGTCCCGGAAAAATAAGAGGTAAAAAGTAATGAGAACCATCGCCCTATTTTCAGTTTGTTTTTTACTAATGACCGTTTCGGTGTTTGCACAGGAAAGCCAGAAAAAACAAAATAAAGCTGTCATAAAAACTGTTGAGCAATCAACAGATTCGGATATTAAGGAAATTCAACTTGATGAATTACACCTGGATGCCCAGATTGAGAAACCCAGCGTTTCGATACTTCCAACACGCCTTGAACCTCAACTTGGGAATGTGGAATATATTATTCGTTATTTTGATCAGGAATTGAAGATGGTTTCGGATGAAATTTATGGATTTCATTTGGACAGGCGAAAATATACAAAAATTGAGAATGTAAAAAAACTGTTAGCAAAAGAACGCAAATAGTTTGGGCAATTTTAAAAAGAATGTTTGGTATTCCTTTAGATAAAAAAACAATAACTAATATATAATTTTAATATAATCAGCTAGTTAGCTAGTTAAATAAAAGGTCAATTAATCGTTAAATTAAAAGAAGTGATTGCCGATAATTAGAGAAGGCAGGTGGTAACTTATAATGCAAAAAATAAGACAGAAATAGGAGGTCTACATGAATAGTCTATTGCAAATATTTCAGGGATTTAAAGTTGGTGCCCCTGGATGGTTTTTTATGTGGTTGTTATTGATATCTGCTGTATTTATGATCGCAGTCTCGATAGAGAGAATTTATTTTATTGCTATTCGAGCAAATATCAATGCAGCTAAATTTATGACGGATATTCGAGGATTATTAACAGCGGGTAAATTTAAAGACGCCCTTGGCCTAGCTGCAAGTGTTAAAAGCAAAGCATTGCCTTATGTTGTATATACATGTCTTTCGAGACTTGGGCAAAAAGGCCAGGTAGATTTCAGAACTGCTCAGAACGCAGTTGATGAAGGCACTTTGGAGACAATCCCTAAATTGCAAGAAAGAACCAATTATCTTGCAATGATTGGTAATGTTGCCACGTTGGTGGGGTTAATGGGAACCATCTACGGTCTCATTTTAGCCTTTAATTCAGTCTCCGCTCCGGGTATTGATGCAGCTGAAAAATCGCGCTTGCTTGCTGCCGGTATTTCCACAGCTATGAATACAACCCTGGTTGGTCTGTCCGTAGCTATTCCAGCGATCCTGGTTTACAATTATGTTCACAGTAAAACTATGAAGATTATTGATGAGATTGATGAGCATTCCGTAAAATTAATCAACCTTATAACCGGGAATAACTAATGGCTTTTAGACCTTCTCAACGTAGTCGACGGCCGAAAGTTGAGACAGAGCCGGATTTAACACCCATTATGAACTTAATGGTGGTATTAATTCCACTGCTTTTAACATCGGCGCAATTTATTAAACTTGGAATGATTGAGATCAATCTTCCACCGGCCATTAGTGCTAGTGAGATGCAAAATAGGCCGAAAGAAATAGATAAAAAACTGGATCTGTCAGTTACCATTACTGACAAAGGATTTTATCTTGCCAGCAGCTTTGCAATAGCAACCAGTGCAGGAGGTGAGCCAACCATTCCTAAAACCCAGGATGGCGGCTATAATTATGAAGAGCTAAAAAAGAACCTGGTTAAAATCAAGAAACAAGCTGCGGGAGTTTTTAAAGATTTGGACAGAATAATTATTGTTGCAGAGCCGGATATTGACTATCAAATTGTAGTAAGTACTATGGATGCTGCCCGGATGTATAAATCGGACAGAGAGATTTTACCGCTCTTTCCGGCGGTGTCTTTAAGCGCAACGGTATTGTAAACAAATATGAAACAAATGTAATTATTGGAGATTAAGTATGGCATTTATTCCATCAAGATCTAAGAGACATAGCACAAGCCCGGGTGAAATGAAACTGAATTTGAATTCCATGATGGACATGTTTACCATTATTCTTTTATTCCTATTAAAAGTATATGCAGCCGAAGGCCAAATGATAACCCCATCTGACGATCTTACGTTGCCAAATTCAAACGTTGAAAAAATATCAAAGGTTTCGTTAGAGTTAACGATTTCAAAGGAATGGCTGGTACTGAATGAGAAGCCGGTTGTTAAGGTGTCGGAATTTCTGTCTTCGAGACAAATTATTATTCCGGAACTTCAAAAAGAATTAAGGATGTATGCCGAGGAAGCGGAACGCATGCAAGAAAGGTATGGCCAAAAGTTTTCAGGTTCAGTTACAATTCAAGGGGATAAACAATTACCTTATAGAGCGCTCATTAAAGTGATGGCAACATGTGGTAGATCCAAATACCCGAACATGAGATTTCTTGTATATCAAAAAGAGACTTAGTATAAGCATTTGTCAAACGACAAGGTGTATGGTTTAAGAAAAACTGAAATTATCAATGGATACCAGAAGCATGCAATTAAAAGAAGAAAATACCAAAGATCAAGACATTTTAGATGTAACATCTAAAGCAAAAAAATATGGAGATGATTTCGAGTTTGTCATCGATCCGTCAAAATATAAGAAACGGTTGACTGATAAATTTGATCATCGCTTTGCATCCATATTTATAGTGAGTTTGTTTTTCAATTCGATTTTAATTTATTGGGTGTCTAGCGTACCTTATGAAGTTAACATGGTTGATCTCAAAAAATATCAGGAACACTATGCTAATTTTATTTATGATAAAATTCCCGAACCGGAACCCCCTAAGCCGGTTGTACAAACGCCTGATGAAAAGCCTGAAGAAGAGAAACCTGAAGAGATTAAGAATGAAGGAGAAGTTGCCCAGAGTGAGGAAACAAATACTGAGACTGCTCCTCCCGTAGAGGTCACAGCCCGAGAACGACGGGAATCAAATACAAGGTCCACAGCTGATATTGCCCAACAAGCCAGTAGTATGGGATTATTGGCTTTGCTCAGTGGTGGTGAAAATGCACAAGGCGAAGCTGTAGTAGATTTACTTGGCGAAGTAGAAAATGGAAGCTCAAACAATCTGGATGCTGTGATTTCAGGACTAGACGGAATTAAAAGTTCCGGAATTGTTTCGGGTAAAAACAAAAGCGCAAAGGGTTCCAGGGCTACCGATCATGGCGGAGGCATCAATGTGGGTGCCTTGACCAAAGTGAGTGGTTCCAAATTTGGCAAGAAGAGTAGTGAATTAGTCGTTTCCAAATCGAAAGTAGAAGCCGAAAAAGGGAAATCTGCCGGCCGTAGTCCGGAAGAAGTGATGAAGGTTGTGAATTCTCATGCATCTGCAATAGAATATTGCTACCAAAGAGCGATAAGAAAAAATCCGAGCCTGAAAGGTAAAGTGTCCGTTCGATTCATCATTAAAGCAAATGGTAGTGTTGGAAGTATTAAAATATTAGCGTCAACATTGGGTGATCTGTCTGTCGAAAGATGTATAAAAACCAAAGTGAAGTCCTGGCGAGATTTTGGGGCAATTGATCCAGCAAAAGGGGATGCTGTATTCCGCCAGGATTACATCTTTGGTTATTGATTATCTAATTAATTCGTCATACATTCAAGCCTCTGAAGCAAGTATTTAGCTTGTTTCAGAGGCTTTTTTTTTGTACAAAATAGAGGCATTATTAAAATAGATTTTTCCTGAATGAGATTAGCTCGAATATTTTTCCTGGTTAAGTAGCTTCAATTCTCACAAGACCTCCAAAGACGGCGATTTAGGACAAATAAGTACTATTTATAACCGTCCACGGTTTTAATCCTGTCTTAATATTTTTTAAAGATTTAATCTTATCATATGGATGAACAAACCAAAAAATGAATTTGAGGGCATTAAATGAGTGAGTCTTTAGGAGATTGGAAAAGAACGCATACTTGCGGCGAATTGAATTCGAAGGTTGCCTCAAACCAGGTAACTTTAATGGGATGGGTCGATCGTAGGCGAGATCATGGCGGCTTAATTTTTATTGATATTCGGGATCGCTATGGTAAGACCCAATTGGTTTTTAACCCCCAACGCAATGATAAAACCTACGAACAGGCCAAGGATTTAAAATCCGAATTCGTGATAGCTGTTAGGGGTGTTGTCAACACTCGACCGAGTGATGCGATTAACCCAAATTTAACAACAGGCGACATAGAAGTAGAAGTATCCGATCTTCGCATTCTCAACCCTGCAGAGGTAACGCCATTCTTGATAACAGATCCCAGGGAAGGCTCGGAAGAATTGCGCCTTAAGTATCGATATCTTGATCTCCGTCATCCCGATTTGCAAAAGAATATTATATTGAGGCATCAATTAACCCGGGTAGTACGGAAGTATTTTGATCAAAATAATTTTATTGAAATTGAAACGCCGGTTCTTATGCGCAGTACTCCGGAAGGAGCACGTGACTTCCTGGTTCCCAGCAGGTTATACAATGGTAAATTTTTTGCGCTGCCCCAGTCACCACAGACCTACAAACAAATCCTTATGGTATCCGGATTTGATCGCTATTACCAGATTGTCCGTTGTTTCAGAGATGAGGATTTACGTGCTGACCGACAGCCGGAATTCACACAAATTGATGTCGAAATGTCATTCGTAAATGAAGAAGATGTATTCTTTGTAATGGAGAAATTGATGGTTTCGATATACCGGGAATTGATGGGTCAGGAAATCAAAACGCCATTTCAGAGACTGAGTTACCAGGAGTGTATCGTAAGATTTGGCGTTGATAAGCCAGATATGCGCTTCGGGATGGAAATTCAATCGGTTACGGATCTTCTTCGAGAAACAGATTTCCGGGTTTTCAACGATACCATTACAGCGAATGGAATAATTGCCGGAATAAACATTCCGGATGGAGCAAGCTATTCCCGTTCTCAAATTGATGAATTGAATAAAATGGTGCAAAGCTATGGCGCTAAAGGGGTGCTGGCTCAAAAAGTATTGGAAGGCGTTCTGCAGGGAGGCTGTACTAAATTTCTTTCTACGGAACAGCAAAATCAATTGATCCAGCAGTTGCAGGCTTCGGACAACGATTTAATACTCCTGGTGGCTGATCAGCCAAATATTTCCTATAAAGTTCTTGGAGCACTTCGGCTTCATTTCGGTGAAAATCTGAATTTAATCGATAAAACACGCAATGAATTATTGTGGGTGGTTGATTTTCCCCTCGTGGAGTTTGATGAAGATGAACAGCGCTACGATGCGATGCATCATCCGTTTACGTCACCAAAAGATTCGGATATCGAATTGATGGATAGTGATCCCGGCAAGGTACGGGCCCGGGCATATGATTTGGTTTTAAATGGTACGGAAATCGCCGGCGGCAGTATTCGAATTCACCGGCCGGAGCTGCAGCAAAAAATGTTCAGGCTGCTAGGCATCGGTCCGGAAGAAGCGCAAGACAAGTTTGGATTCCTCCTGGAAGCCTTCAAATATGGTGCGCCTCCGCATGGCGGTATTGCTTTTGGTTTCGATCGATTGGCTATGATCCTGGTTAATGGCAATTCTATTAGAGATGTTATCGCCTTTCCGAAAACCGCTAGCGCTTTGTCGTTAATGGACGGATCGCCAAGCCACGTTGATGAAAAGCAATTAAACGAGTTAGGTTTGAAAATTATTGAGAAGGATAGTGAATAACGAAAACGTCGCTGCAGTGCCAATCGATCTCAATGAAGTTCTTCAGCATTCGGTTGAAGCTGCAGAACGAGCCGGACGGATCTTGCAAGACAATTATGGGAAATTAAAACCGGAAGATATCCAAAAGAAACATGCCTTTGATTTTGTTACCGAAGTTGATAAAGCCGCAGAGTTAGAAATAATTAATTATTTACAAGAATTTTACCCGGGTCATCGCATCTTTGCGGAGGAGTCCGGAAAAAACCAGGCGGAATCTGATTTTCAATGGCTCATAGATCCCCTCGATGGTACGAAAAACTACATCCATTGCATCCCCAATTACGGTGTTTCCATTGCCTTGCGTTACCGAAATGAAATCATTACTGGTGTTATTAATGTGCCACCCTGGCAGGAATTGTTCACGGCAATAAAAGGTGGCGGCGCTTTTCTCAATGGAAAACCGATCCATGTTTCCACGACTACTGACTTCGCCGCATGTATGCTCGCGACCGGTTTTCCCCATGATGCCAAACAATACCTGGATGTCTACCTAGATTGCTTTAAGCATTTATTTCTGCAAGTGAGCGCTATTCGGCGGCCGGGGGCAGCAGCAGTCGACCTTGCCAATGTTGCCTGTGGCCGGTTTGACGGATTCTGGGAATTTAAACTGAATCCCTGGGACATCGGCGCCGGCTTGTTGCTGATTATGGAGGCAGGCGGTATCGTTTCCGATCCTATGGGAGGGAAAAACCATTTATATAGCGGTGATGTGGTTGCCGGCAACCCTTCCATTTACAACCAAATCATCAGAACCATTAAACCGATTTGTAAGGGAAGGTTGGGGTGGTAGTAACACACCTACTTAAAACTAATCTTTTTGTTATCTAAAATTTGATTATAATTTATTTTGATTATGATATTACTATAAGCTACTATAATCAAATATCAAATACTTTGGAGTACCCTATATGAATCTAAGCAACTTACCAATCCCCTCTCACTTTGACCCGGATAAAATAGGTAAGATCTGGAAAGTATTGTATGAAAAAACAGCTGAAAAAGCGTTGAAATGGGCACAAGATTTTAATATTCAACCTGCCGCCAAAGACACAAAAAAAATCTGTTTGGTGGCTGTCGATGTGCAGAATACATTTTGTTTACCTGAATTTGAATTGTATGTTGGCGGACGGTCGGGTACCGGCGCTGTGGATGATAATAATCGGCTATGCCAATTCATTTACCGCAACCTGCAAAATATTACGCAAATCGTACCAACTATGGACACACACCAGGCCATGCAAATTTTTCACAGTATTTTTTTCACCAATGACAATGGCCAACATCCGGATCCGTTTACAATGATAACAGAGGAAGATATAGCACAAGGTCGTTGGGGTTTCAACCAATCTCTGACACAGAATCTTAACTATAATGAAGAATTTGTCCAACAGCATATTAAGCATTATACGAACCAACTCAACCAGAGCGGGAAGTATGCATTAACCATCTGGCCTTACCATGCCATGCTGGGTGGTATTGGTCATGCGCTGGTGCCATCAATTGAAGAAGCGATCTTTTTCCATACGGTTTGTCGCAACAGTCAACCGGATTTCCAGGTCAAAGGCAGTCATCCCTTAACGGAACATTATTCGGTCTTTGGCCCGGAAGTTACAACGGGTCCGGATGGAAAATCTTTGGTTGATAAAAACGAAGTGTTGTTTCAAAAATTGGTTGAATACGATGCCATCATCATTGCAGGCCAGGCGAAGAGCCACTGCGTCGCATGGACTATTGCAGATTTGTTGGATAATATTCTGATTAAAGATCGAAGACTTGCTGAAAAAGTTTATCTTCTGGAGGATTGTTCTTCTCCAGTGGTTATTCCCGGTGTTATCGACTACACCGATGATGCAAATGCAGCTTTTCAAAAATTCAAAGAAGCCGGCATGCACGTGGTGCAGTCCACTGAGGCGATACAGGAATGGCCTGGGATGTAAGAGAAAGTGCTTAAAGTTAGCAAGAATGAGGTGAAGTAACAAAGGTACAAAGTGACAAAGGCACAAAGTAACAAAGTGACAGAGTAACAAAGTAACAAAGTAACAAAGTAACAAAGTGAGATGTGGAAATTGGAATCGGAGAAACGAAGAACTGAAAACAACCAATCATCACAGAATTTAAAAAATCCAACAAATGTCATTCTGGAAGAATCTTGTTAAAAACATCACATTACACAAACCATAACCAGATTCCTCCGGGTTGACATTTGCGTGCTCTTAAAATGAAATAACAATTATTTCCATTTTTCACACAATCTCGTTTCTAGAAGGAATCTATTTTCTCACAAGCAATTAACTCATGAAACAAAACCATCGAAAAACAGCCGAAGGGATACTGTTTACGGATCAATATCAGCTAACTATGGCCCAGCTGTATTTTCGTATGGGAATGCATGAACAGACCGTTCAGTTTGATTATTTTTTCCGACAATATCCTGATTATGGCGAACACAAGGCTGGATTTTGTATCAACGCAGGTCTGGAATGGCTATTGGATTGGATGGCTGAATCTTCTTTCCGAGATGAGGATATTGATTTTCTCCGCAGCCAAAATGGTCGGATGGGTAAACCAGTTTTTCAGGAAGATTTTTTGGCCTGGCTGCGGGGAAATGGAAATTTTGCACACATCTCTTTAAAGGCAATTCCGGAGGGTCGGGTGATCCATCCCAATGAGCCCATAACCGTTGTGGAAGGGCCGTTGGCGATTGCCCAATTGCTTGAAACTCCCTTGCTCAATCATCTTAACTATCCCATCTTAGTAGCAACAAGAGCTGCCAGGGTTTGCTTAAGCGGAAAGGGACAACCGTTGCTGGAATTCGGATTGCGCAGAGGTCATGGCACTGGCGCGAATGCCGGGGCGAGAGCGGCATTAATCGGTGGTGCGGATTTTACTTCAAATGTGGGTATCTCACACGTTTTAGGTTTCCCGCCAAAAGGAACCCATGGCCATTCCATGGTGCAGGCTTTTATGGCAATAGGCATGGGGGAATTGGAAGCATTTCGAGCTTATGCGGATTGCTATCCGGATGATTGCTTGCTTCTGGTCGATACTATCGACACGATAAATAGCGGTATCCCCAATGCCATCACGGTTTTTGAAGAGCTGCGAAAAAAAGGGAGTCAACCGGTAGGCATTCGCCTCGATTCCGGCGATTTAGCTGCTCTGAGTGTTCGGGCAACTAAAATGCTGAATGAGGCGGGTTTTTCGGATACGATTATTGTACTTTCCGACAATTTGGATGAGCTAAAACTTATTGAGATCCTGGAAAAAATAACCGAATTGGCGCCGCGAAGCGGTCTCGATGCAGATAAGATTATTAAACGGCTTTCTTATGGGGTTGGCACTCATTTGATTACATCCCAGGGCGCGTCCGCTTTGGGCGGGATTTACAAATTAACGGCAGTTAAAAAGAAAGATCAATGGCTGCCCTCATACAAAATATCCGAATCTCCGCAAAAGATCCACAACCCGGGTGTAAAAAATGTTTGGCGATTGTATGATCAAAAAAACAAAGCAATGGCGGATATGTTGTGCCTGCATGAAGAAAATCCCAATGAGCAGCAATCGATAGATCTTTTTGAAGTTGAAGGTGCCGAAAAGAAAAGTATAAACCAGGCTGAATTAAGTAGGATCGAGCCTCTTCTTGTTAATATCATCAGAAAAGGTAAATTGGTTTATGAATTGCCAACCATTGAAGAAATGCGCGAAGTTCGCCAAATGGATTTGGATCGATTGGAAACCGGAATGAAAAATTTGATCAAACCTGACCATTACCCCGTTTTACTTTCCCACAAACTTTATGAATTGAGGACTAATTTGATTCAATCGGGTAGAAATAATCTTACGGCCGATTAAATAGATTTCTTTTGGTTGTATTCACCATTGCAAGTGTGTTTAATCTGAAAGCCTGGACCGGTTGTTCGACCTGGTATTTTTGATAATCTTCATCAATTATTTTTTGTGTTACCGCATCAACCGAATAATCCAAATCTAACAAATATCTTGTGATTCTTTCCCGCAATGAAATTGTTTGATCAATTGATTTTTGCAGAAATTCTTTGGCGGCAGTTGCACCTTGGATCACACCTCCATGCGGCAAGCAGAGAAATTCGATTTCCAGCTTTTGCAGCTCCAACAATGAATTTAAATATTGGTTGTAATCGGACAAAAAGGCTGTTTGAATATAGCCGGACGGTGAGGGAGCTCCGATAACATCACTACCAAATAGCGCTCTATCCGGTAAAATGTAAAAGGAAACACAGCCTCTGGTATGTCCGGGAGTGTAAATGACTTGAATGGATACATTACCCAGATCGATGATTTCATTATGTTTTAGGAAATGGTCAATGCGAAAAGCTGAAAATTCAAAATCAGATTTCATTTTCCTGAGCGCTTCATATTCTGCATTTAGTCTTTGAATCAGATTGATGGCGGAGGATTTGCTTAATATTTCATCCACCTGGGGATGGGCAGCAGTTTTGATTTGTGGAAACTGTTTAATGAGAAAAGGCGTGCCGCCCAAATGATCATAGTGGGAATGTGATAGCAAAATCCATCTAAGCCGGTCAGTATCCTTCAAATGTTCGCGAATTTGCAAGTAGAGATCCCCGGCGTCTAAAGCCATCCCAGTATCCAAAAGAGCGGATTCTTTAACTCCATGCACCAGGTAGTTACAAATTCTACTTGAACCTAAAAAATCAATATGAGGTGAAATTTTACCGGTCGTTGTTAAATTCATAGGGTTTGATAAAGAAATGGATTCATTAAATGTTGATGTAAGATACGGATTTTTCGATTTATTTGCTTGATAATAATATCTTAATAAATTATGATGAGTATCCAATTTAAACTATAAACTGTATTTTTTTAATTTATTATGGAGGTGAAAATGAAATTGTTACAATCTTTATTTTTATTCTTAAGCTTTAATTTAATCTTAAACTCAGCTGCTATTGCTCAAAATGAAAAAACACTTTTTCCTGCAAAAGACAATACTCTTTACGAAAGTGCATCAGGGGTATTAAGCAATGGCGCCGGGATGCATTTTTTCGCGGGAAATTCAGGTGCTAATCTGATCCGACGTGGTTTAGTGTCATTCGCAATTAGCGATAGTATTCCGTCTGGTTCAAATATCGACAGTGTCAAGCTTACATTAAATATGTCGAAAACTATTGCCGGTGGAACAACCGTGTCTTTGCATCGCGTGGAGGCGGACTGGGGTGAAGGTTTATCAATTGCAACTGGAGATGGGGGTGGCGAGGGTAACGGTGGTCCTGCGTCTACTGGAGATGCTACCTGGATCCATAGCTTTTTTAATACGACTAATTGGGCTAATGCAGGTGGTGATTTTTCTGCAACTGAAAGCAGCAATCAGACGGTCAATAATACAGGCGGTTATACATGGGGATCAACTGTAGAAATGGTGGCTGATGTGCAGGATTGGTTGGATAACCCGGCGAATAACTTTGGTTGGATCGTAATAGGTGATGAAAGTAGCAGTACAACTGCAAAACGGTTTGATTCTCGTGAAAATCCCACTGAAGGGAATCGTCCTCAATTAACTGTTAACTACACTCCAACCACTTCTGTTGCCAATGAAATATTAGGGCCATCGGATTTTGAACTTCATCAAAACTATCCCAATCCATTCAATCCATTTACAACCATCAACTATAGATTAGCAAAGAGTGGTTTGGTTACTTTGAAGATTTTTGATTTGAGCGGACGGGAAATTAAAACTTTGGTTGAAGGACCTCGTGATGCCGGGGTTTACACGGTAACCTGGGATGGCACAAATCAGTTAGGCCAGCCAATAGCCAGTGGAGTTTATGTTTATCGACTCCAGGCCGGTGACTTTTCTCAATCTGCGAAAATGATGTTTATTCAATAGGATTGATTGACCATAGAATTTGAACCGCAAATGTCGCAAAGAAAACACAAAACAATGCATTGGTTTTATATATTGCAATGCGAAATTTAGCGTGGTTTAAGCAAAAAAGGGCTAAAGGCAGCCGTTACAACGGGTTCAAAAGAAACATCTTCATTTTAGATTTGTTCATCTTGTTGACCCAATCTTCATCTTTTTGAAAAAATAAGTACACATTACCTGGATGAACATTTTTTATCTTGTATATCATGTAAATCCTGTCTAGTTTGATTTGAATTCTTATCTAGTCCTTAAGAGAAATATTTTTAAATATAAGATCATTGGTATCGTAAAAGGATAAATCGATGTCATTCATAAAATTACACAGGTTCTTATTATTCATTCTGTTCATTTTTGCAAATACAATCCCTTCCCTGGCTCAACCTAAAATGCCAGTGGTATTACCTCTAAAAGAACGATCCGAGGTAATTAATCGATGGCTGCAACTGCGGTTGAACACGGTGCTGCCGGAATTGATGCGCAGGGAAGGCATCGATATGTGGATCGTGATTGCCCGGGAATATAATGAAGATCCGGTGATTAAAACCATGCTGCCGGCTAATTGGATGGCTGCCCGGCGCAGGACGATTCTGGTTATGTATGATCCCGGCAAAGAAAGTAACATAGAGCGTTTGGCTGTTGCAAGATATGATATTGGAGAATCTTTTGAACGTGCCTGGGATAAAGAGAAACAACCTGACCAATGGAAAAGATTGGCGGAAATCATCGCAGATAAAGATCCTGAAAAAATTGCGGTCAATTGGTCTAATACTTTTGCTTTGGCAGATGGGATTTCGCATGCAGAATTTGAGAGTTTTAGAAAAGCCATTCCCGATAAATATAAAAAGAGAATTGTGCCTGGGGAAAACTTGGCAATCGGATGGCTTGAGACTCGCACTCCGGAAGAAATGCACGTTTATCCGCTTGTTTGTAAAATTGCTCATGAAATCATTGCCGAGGGATTGTCAGTGCATGTGATTCAGCCTGGGGTAACAAGTACTGACGACGTCGAATGGTGGTATCGAGAACGTATTGCCGGATTAAAGCTGCAAACCTGGTTTCATCCCAGTGTCTCAATTCAAAGGAGCGGGGAACCAGAGAAGAGAAGCTCTTTTGCCTCTAGGCCAGGTTCGGATATCATTTTGCAAGGCGATCTGCTCCATATCGATTTTGGTATTACCTACCTGCGACTCAATACGGATACCCAGCAACATGCCTATGTTTTAAAACCAGGAGAAAATGAAGCACCGGCAGGATTAAGGAAAGCGTTAAAAACCGGAAACCGTCTCCAGGATATTTTAACATCCAATTTCAAAAAGGGCAGAACGGGAAATGAAATTCTTAGCAAATCCCTGGAACAAGCAAAAGCGGAAGGAATCAAACCTTCCATCTACACGCATCCCATTGGTTTCCACGGCCACGCTGCCGGACCAACGGTTGGAATGTGGGATCAACAGGGAGGAGTTCCGGGCCGTGGCGATTACCCGCTTTACCCAAACACTGCCTATTCAATTGAATTAAATGCTACAGTTGCAATTCCGGAATGGAATCAAAAAGAAATTCGAATCATGCTGGAAGAAGATGCTTTTTTTGATGGTTCAAAAGTTTGGTTTATTGATGGCAGGCAGGAAGAGTTGATTTTGATTCCTAGAATTAATTGACATTAGATAAAATAAAAGGAACTGAGTATTCTTCTTACCCCCAAAATTCCGACCTAAGTTATGATGTTTGCAGCCATGGCTTCTCTTTCAAAATAATCATGGTTTTAATTAAACAGTAACTTAAAATAAAAGGATGGCGAGCGCAATTTTGCCCTCATATCTAAGTCTTCAAACATACAAGTGATAGTTTCTTGTATCGTCTTATTCTTGCTCGCTTTGTTAACCAGAAAATTGAACAACCAGGGGAAATTTACTAACTTTTGCAATGTATGGCTTAATTTCAGCTCGCTCCATAATTCAGTATAGACTTCTTCATCATATTTAGCCAGGAATGAACCGGAAAAGTTTTTCTCTTCAAGCGCTTGTTGAGAAATTTTTGCAGCGATTTTGCCGGTCACAAAAGCATTGCCAATTCCTTCACCTGTAAACGGATCGATTAACGACGCGGCGTCTCCCACTAGCATGAACCGATCACCTGATAGTTTTCTTTTAATAGAACCCAATGGAAGCCCCCAACCCTTGATTTGGCCCCGGAGAATTGAATCTTTAAACCTGTCTTTTATGGTGGGATTTTCTTTGATCGCATTTAGCATAACTTTTTTGATGTTGACATTCTTTTTGCGGGCTGCTGTAGCGAGCATACCTACGCCGATATTTACCATATTATTTGGCAAAGGGAAAATCCAGAAATAACCCGGTAAAACATCTCGTAGAAAATGTAGTTCGATAAAGTTATTTTCATGAAGTCCGGTTACATTTTCATAATAAGCACGAATGCCTGCGCAGTAATACTTAGGCTCCATTTTATGATTGGCTAGTTTTTTTGCCACAATAGACCGATCTCCTTCGGCGCCAATGACCAATTGTGCCAGGCAGGTTTTCTCTTTCCCTTCATGCTGAAAAATAATCTTTATGCCATCGATTGTGTGCTCGACATTTTTTATAAACGCATCAAAATGGATGTCTGCTGACTTGTGATCTAATTGCTCAACGAGATAATTATCGAAATCAATTCGTTTGGCGATAAATCCCGGGGCATCTATTTGTTCTTTTAAGTTCATCTTAAATGGTACCTCAAGCGGTTTACCATTTGGCGCGACAAAAGTGACACCCCAACTGCCCAGGAATGCGGATTCCTTCCTTCTAATACCATCAAGTAAAGATGGATCGAGTTGGTTGAAAACAGCTATCGCTTTGCCGCTAATGGCATCCCCGCAAACTTTATCTCTTGGGAAAATTGCCTTGTCAAATAAGGTGTGATGAATCCCTGCTTTGGATAGAAATAATGAAGTTGCGCAACCGCCCGGACCGGCTCCGATTACTGCGATATTTGTAACGATATCAAAATTTGTATTTCCTTGCAAAAATCCAACCTGCTTATGTTAAAATGATTCTGCAAAATGTAAAGTTTTTTGATAATAATATCCATAATTAAGTTGAAACATTTTACTTGACAAAACGTATCCTCTAGAGTTATTTTATATATATTTTGCATCTTGGTTATAGTCTTTAGACATCTTGAAATAATGAAGGAGTTTAAGATATGCAAAGTAATCTTTATTTAAGATGGAAATTTTCCTGGGTACTACTTTTAACGATCTTTGCTTTTAGTTGTGCATATGCCGGGAAATATGACGACAAGTTTAAGTATCAAGAAGTAGTTGAAAAGAATTTCTCAGTGAAAAATGGCCAGGTTTTACTCATTGATACGGATAAAGGGTCAGTGAAAATAGTTGGCGGTTCCGGGAATGAAGTGACTGTTAAAGTCATAAAAGGCGTCAATCGAGTCAGTAAGGATCGCGCAGAAGAATTGTTTGAACGGTTTAAATTGGATTTTAACCAGACCAGAAATGGCGTTGAGATCTATGGAGAATATGACAAACCCGGATTCTGGAGAAGTTCTTTTTGGAATAAATTGAAAATCATTTATGAGATTGAGGTTCCCTCTAAATTTGATTTGGACATTGTTACATCCGGGGGGAGCGTAGAAGTTGAATATGTAAATGGTGAAATAAAATTGAAAACTTCCGGTGGTTCTTTAAGGTTAGATGAATTAACCGGAGATATCCAGGCAAGAACAAGTGGCGGTTCGGTATCAGCTAAGAATATTACCGGTGATGCATATTTAAAGACCTCCGGAGGCAGCATTAAAGTTATGGATTGCGAAGGTTCTATCCAATGTAAGACGTCAGGAGGATCAATAACAGCCGAAGGGATGAGCGGTGACTTAGATGCACATACATCCGGAGGTGGAATTCGATTAGTTGATATTTCGGGAGAAGTTACTGCTTCAACGTCTGGCGGCAGTATAAAAACAGAATTGGTTGGACAACCTTCAGGGCCGATATTCTTGAAGACTTCCGGTGGTTCCGTTACACTTTATATGGACGAGAATGTTAAGGCAGACATCGATGCCAGAACTTCAGGCGGCAGGGTGAGGGTTGATTTTCCGGTAAAAGTACAAGGAAAATTATCCAGAAGCAGGTTGCGCGGTGAATTAAATGGCGGTGGACCGATGCTTACACTTAGATCCTCAGGCGGGGGTATAAAGTTGGTTCGACGATAAAAAAATTTACTTTACTTGAATTTAAAAAGCCGGTTTTTAGCCGGCTTTTTTGTTTTGAAATTCTTCAGATTCTTCAGGTTAAGTGATTATACTGACTTACTTCATTTCTCATTGTTCCCCACTAAATTTGATGGGGGTTTGTTTTTATTGGCATTTATGCTTAATAAGTCGAAAAATAATGCATCGTGAAAACCTGATGAAATTATTGTGATCTGTGGTCAAGATTGGAATCATTAACCAAGGTTCTATATATTAAAGTAAAATGATATGGCAGCGAGACCAATATAGCAGGTCGTTATTCAATAACTTAATACACAAACAAATTAAGTCCTGATAAAAAGAAACAGTTAAACATGACCCAAAATTATATCGAAAAAATAGCTCAAAAATATGCCGTCGATCTGGACGACGGACATATAGTCCATAGTGGTGATTATCTTTCAATTCAACCGGCATATGTCATGACTCATGACAACACCGGGGCTGTGATCCCAAAATTTCGCAGCATTGGAGCGAAAAAGCTAGCCAATCCCCGGCAAGTGGTATGTACCATCGATCACGACATTCAAAACAAGAGTAAAGCCAATTTAGAAAAATATGCTAAAATAGAAGAGTTTGCCCATGAAATGGGTGCTGACTTTTACCCAGCCGGGCGCGGTATTGGACACCAGGTTTTGGTCGAAGAAGGATATGCATGGCCCGGTACCTTGGTGGTTGCATCCGACAGCCATTCCAATATGTATGGCGGTATCGGTTGTCTTGGTACGCCTGTCGTGCGCACGGATGCTGCTGCAATCTGGGCTACTGGAAGAACCTGGTGGCAAGTCCCTCCGGTGGCTAAAGTCGAGCTGACCGGCATGTTGAAACCTGGAGTCACCGGAAAAGATGTGATTATTTCGCTATGCGGTTTTTTTAATGAAGATGAAGTTCTGAACCACGTCATTGAATTTACAGGTGATGGCATTCAATATTTAACCATCGATGAACGTCTAACCATTGCGAATATGACTACGGAATGGGGTGGGCTTGCCGGTGTATTTCCGGCTGATGAAGTCACGGTTGCTTGGTTGAAACACCGCGCTGAATTTATGGTGAAACGGGGGCCGGCAAATGTTCCTTCGGATGTAGATGGGTCAGGTGAGCATCCACGTCTTAACCGTGGTAGGATTGAAAAGCTGGAATCAAAATTAGCGGAGTTAACTGCCGATCCTGGCGCTGGTTATGCCAGAGAATTGCAGTTGGAAATGGATACCGTTCAGCCGCATGTTTCCGGGCCAAATTCCGTTAAGATAATGTCCTCGATTGCTGATATGCGCAACCGGGATGTGAAAATTCAAAAAGCTTACCTGGTTTCCTGCGTAAACAGCCGGGTTGAAGATTTGGCGATAGCGGCGGAGATAATTAAAAACAGAATAGTTGCGTCTGGAGTTGAATTTTATATTGCAGCAGCTTCAAGTGAAGTCCAGATTGAAAGCGAAAAACGTGGCGATTGGCAGGCATTGGTTGCTGCAGGGGCTATTCCATTGCCGCCGGGATGTGGTCCGTGCATAGGGTTGGGTAAAGGCACGTTGGAAGATGGCGAAGTCGGTATCTCAGCGACAAACCGCAATTTTAAAGGACGAATGGGATCGCGAAACGCAGAGGCCTATCTCGCATCTCCTGCCGTAGTTGCCGCATCTGCAATTGCAGGTAAAATTGACTATCCAGGTGATTGGGGAAATAGGAACCCCAATGGAAAGTGCTGGTCAAAAGAGAAATCTATTTCATCGCAGTCTTCTGTCAAAATCCTGGATGGATTTCCGGAAGTATTGGAAGGAGAATTGATCTTTTGCCACCAGGATAATCTTAATACAGATGGCATCTACCCCGGTAAATACACTTATATTGACAATTTTACTCCTGAACAGCAAGCCCGGGTTGTGATGGAAAATTACGATCCCGAATTTTCAAACCTTGTTAAGGAAGGCGATATTCTGGTAGGCGGTTTTAATTTTGGTTCCGGCAGTTCCCGTGAACAGGCGGCAACCTCACTCAAATATCGGGGCATCGCTTTAATCATCGCCGGGTCTTTCTCGGAAACCTACAAGCGCAACGCCCTTAATAATGGTTTTTTAACGCTAGAGGCGCCGGAAATTGTCAACGATTTAAAGGCAAAATTCGGTGAAGAAAAGCTAACGGTTCGTACATCTGTTTTTGCGAAAATAGATTTTCGAAACGCACAAATGAGTATTGAAGGAAAAGATTATGCACTAAGTCCGGTTGGTACGGCTGCCCAGGAGTTGGTATTGGTGGGTGGATTAGAAAGTTGGGTGAAAGAGCGGCTTGGGTAATTTATGGTTCGTATCATTAATTTGGAGGGGATATTTCTCAACCAAAATAAAGAGAACAAAACATTTCAACTGTAGAGACCACTGATTTCACTAAGCAAAGCAATCTAGTCTTAAAAAACACGGTTATATTTCTTTTTTTAATCTTGCATTTATTGTCATAATTACTTTCTTAAAATGAACTGCAATCCAGAATGGCCGTATAGCTGAATTTAACTTAGGAGAATATTGTGTCGACTTCATTTTTTGATCGGATTAAGGTTCCTCATGTATTCACGCTTCTTACCGGGGTGATTTTTCTCGGCACGCTGCTTACTTACATCATACCATCGGGCACTTATCAACGGGAAACCAAAGAGATCGGCGGTACCACCCGCACAATCGTAGTTCCCGGGTCGTATCAACAAACCGACAAACATTTGTCGCTAAAAGGAGTTATCCTTGGTGAAGAAGTTGAAGGCAAAACCACACCGGCAAGTCTGCATAATTTTCTCACCGCAATTCCCCGGGGACTCGAACAAGCTGCTGATATTATTTTCTTCATATTTATTATAGGTGGTGTTTTTGGCATTCTTCAGCGAGCCGGTACCATCAATGCGGTCATCCACAAACTGTTGGAAAAATTTGGTCATTCCGGTGTGGCGCTTACAATAATATTGATGTCCGTTTTTGCACTGGGTGGTTCAACACTGGGTATGGGCGAAGAATTCATTCCACTTGTTCCAATCATTTTATTGGTCTCTAAAGAATTAGGATATGATCGCATTTATGGTCTGGCTATGGTTATGCTTGCAGCAGATGTTGGGTTTGCTGCAGCCACCACCAATCCGTTTAATGTCATTGTTGCACAAGGAATTTCAGAGCTGCCACTATATAGCGGCATGTGGCTGCGGCTGATTTTCTTTCTGGTCATCCTGGTGGTAACCGTTACCTTTGTGGTTCGATATGGCCGCAAAATTAAAAAAGATCCATCCGCTTCCATCATGGCTGATGACAAATTTGAACTTGAAGGTCAAAAAATTGAGCAGCAGAAGTTTACCCAATCACATATTTGGATTGTCTTGATTTGCGGCGCCATTTTTCTTTTTATCCTCTACCAAGTGCAAAAAGAGGGCTGGTGGATGGCTGATATGGGTGGTGGATTTTTCCTGATGGGGATTGTCGCGACCATCATTTCCAGGATTTCCGTTGCTGAAGCGGCTAAGTCTTTTGTTAAAGGAATGGAAGGTATGGTCGTTGCTGCGCTTGTAGTTGGTTTTGCGCGGGGAATTCAAGTGATATTTACCGATGGTCAGGTTTTGGATACAATCATTTATGCTGCTGCGACAACCTTGAGCCATGTGCCCCTTGCTATTGCAGCGCAGGGTATGTTGGTATTTCAAACCTGCCTGAATATACTTATCCCGTCGGGTTCCGGTCAGGCAGCGGTTACCATGCCCATCATGGCGCCCATTTCAGATGTTATCGGCTTAACCCGGCAGACAGCTGTTTTCGCCTTCCAATGCGGCGATGGTTTTTCCAATATGATTATTCCAACCTCGGGGATTTTAATGGCTATGCTAAGCCTGGCAAAGATCCCGTATCAGAAATGGTTAAAATTTGTTCTGCCATTGTTTATCCAATTGATGGTTTTGTCAGCGATTTTCTTGACCTTTGCGGTGTTGATTGACTATCAATGAACCAATTTCAAAGCCATGAATGTCCAAATAATATATTCATGCAACTTCAAAATCGTGTAGACATTTATATTGCCAGATCAAAACTAAATCACCAAAAATTGCAATATTTGTCATTCAGAAAGAATCTATTTTAAGTTATGTAAGGTGCTGTTTTTTAACAAAGATCCCGTTACAACGGATAAAATGAAGAAAATGAGTCTCCGCTATGTTTGTCTACTATTTCTTTTGTTGAGTCTTTCTGGTTGTACCTTTCTCAGGGATAGTTATGCCATACCACAAGAAATTTCATATTCAAATGTTCAGGGATTTTGTCCACAAAAAGGTGAGGTAATAGAATGGTATTCAGCTAGCAGAAACAATAAGGATGAGCCTGTTGTGACGGCTTCTCGTTTGCCACCATCTGGCTTGAAGATAAGATGGCTGGGAACTGCGGGATATGAAATTAGTGACGACTCAACAGTTATATTAATTGATCCATTTGTCTCTCGGCCTACTTTTCGTCAGTTAACCAAAACCATTACAATCGACACGAGTGCTGTTAACCATTACATCCTTGAGCCGATTCCATTACAAAATCTGAAAGTAATATTAGTTGCACATGCACATCATGACCATGTTCAGGATGTGCCTTATATTCTAGCGCAATATTCAGATCCCCAAAAACGACCATTGGTAGTTGGCAGCCAGAATGTTCATGACCTGATTATTGGACATAAGCCCGGGAAAGGCATGGAATGGCTAGATTCAATTGGAGGATTGCAAAATAGTAAAATAAAAACGCTGCTTTTTAGTCCAGGCAAAAAAGAATGTTTGCAGAGATATGACATTTACTGTGAAGTCGGTACGTTTGGTAATTTTAAGATAACGGCATTTGCCTCTGACCACTCCAGCTATGACCATTTTGGTCCTTCCGCCATTGTTGGTTCCATCAAAAAACAGCCCCCTCATAATGTTTTTGATTATAAGATGAACCATAATACTTCAATTGGTTATTTGATAGAATATCAGGGCTTACGTATTTTTTTCAGCGAATCTGCTATAGTTAGACACATAAACCAAATAGGTGAAGTGGATATCCTAATCCAGGGCATCACATCTAGAAGAGACTATAACACTATTGTTCAAACTCTTGCATACCTAAAACCTAAATATGTGATCCCATCTCACTACGACAATTTTTTTAAACCAATTAAGAAAATGAAAACCCTTGATACAAAAATTGGTGTTGGTCCGCTAAATTTCAGTCGCTTTGAGCAATTTGTTATTGGATTTGAGAGAAATTATGTCAGGGCTGCGCGCGACCTCTTTAAGTTATCTGGTAATAACTTCCAGCCAAAACTTCGTCTTATGAAGTTATTTTACTATTATTCCCTGGAAAAATTAAGGCCATAGGACTGGAAATAAAAAAATACGTACCCGAATTTGAATTTGGGATTATGGATTTACAAACTCATCATATTCATATCCTTAAATTTAACCCTCGAAAAAGACATTCATATGGCAAACAGTTTCACATCTGCCTTGATTTGTAAATTTAACTATATTATTTTTGTTGTCAATTCGGAAAGCAAATAATTGAGGAGAAAGAATATGTTCAATTCTACAAGGATCAACAAGAACTTGAGTGTGCAGCTTCTTTTCATTTTCATCATAATCGGTTGTGTGTCCTGTGGCCAAAAATATAGTGACATTCAATTTGATCCTGATAATGGTGGTATTCAGTTAGCCGATGGCTTTAGCGCTTTCGTAGTTGCCGACAATTTAGGCCGTGCCCGCCATATTGCCGTAAACAGTAATGGCGATATTTATGTTGCGATACGATCCACAAGAAATGAGCCGGGTGGTATTGTGGCTCTGCGGGACACCGACGGCGACGGCAGAGCAGATAAGATTGAACGATTTGGTGAATATGGCGGCACGGGAATTGGAATTCACAATGGATATCTCTATTTCGCTCCCGACACCGCTGTGTATAGATACCGCCTAACAGAGGGAGAGTTAGTTCCCGAAAGTCCGCCGGAAACTGTGGTATCCGGTTTTCTAAGACAACGGCAGCATGCCGTTAAACCTTTTGCTTTTGACGGTGAAGGCAATATGTATGTGAACGTTGGTGCACCCTCAAATGCCTGCCAGGAGAAAATGCGCAGACCGGGATCGCCGGGTTTGGATCCGTGTCCCCATTTAGAACGGCAGGCAGGTATTTGGCGCTTTAATGATGATAATCTCAATCAAACGCAAGTCGATGATGGTTACCATTATGCCAGTGGTATTCGTAATTCTGTTGCCATAGATTGGAACCCGATTTCTAAAAAACTATATGTTGTCCAGCATGGCCGTGATCAATTAGAGGGTTTATGGCAGGATCTTTATAACGACAGCTTAAGCGCAGAGCTGCCTTCAGAGGAGTTTTTAATGCTGGCTGATGGCTCTAATTTCGGATGGCCATATTGTTATAATGATCATCTTCAAGGCAAAAAGATACTGGCTCCTGAATATGGCGGCGATGGCAAGAAAGTCGGAAGATGTGAACAATACGAGAAACCGATTGTGGCGTTTTCGGGCCATTGGGCTCCGAATGATCTGTTGTTTTACACTGGCAACCAATTCCCCGCAAGTTATCAAAATGGCGCTTTTATCGCATTTCATGGTTCCTGGAACCGGGCGCCTCTTGAACAAGCTGGCTACAATATTGTTTTTGTGCCTTTTGATGGAGAACGCCCATCAGGTGATTGGTCGGTTTTTGCAAATGGTTTTGCCGGCGTTGATGTTATACGTGGACCACAGGATGCACAACACCGTCCAATGGGTCTCGCACAAGGGCCGGATGGATCACTGTACGTTTCAGACTCTGTAACAGGTCGTATCTGGTGTATAAGATATACTGGCAAATAATCAACTTAGGCAGATCACAAAGCTCAAAACCGAATAAGCAAAAAGTATGAATCCAGGGTTACAATTTGGAACTTGAATATTTGAATTTATTTGTTATTTATAAATTGTGATTTGGGATTTCATATAACTTTTTGGATGGAGAATGAAAATGAAAAAAATTATCTTCTTGGCGCTGTATTTAGCAATCCTCATAGTTGCAACATCTTCGCTTTTGGCGCAAAACAAAGCAGAAACGGGCTTTGAAAAATTAAAATCTCTCGCTGGCGAGTGGCAAATCA
>CAYXGW010000010.1:0-90070 GCA_964464595.1 uncultured Deferribacteres bacterium | reverse complement strand
TTATAAATCTTTTAATACCTTTTTTTATTATTGGTACATTAAAATTAATCAGAAATCCTATATGCTTATCTGTTAATTTCAAATGACTCAGTATTTGAGCTTCCCAAACAGGATTCAGTTCATCAACAGCTTTTAATTCGCAAATAATTAGATCTTCAATTATTACATCCAAGCGAAGCCCTTCATTAAAAATGATGTTATCATATTTAATTGGAATATCTACCTGTCTTTTGAATTTGAGTTTTCTCTTATTCAATTCATGACAAAAACAGGTTTCATATATTTTTTCAAGCAATCCTGGACCTAGATTTTTATGTACATTATATGCGGCATCTACAATTTTTTTTGCTACTAATTCTTCTTCTTTACTTGGAATATGTTCATTCATAGTTTTTCATTTGAGTCTTAGAGACTTCGAGGCTGAAACTTACAAAATCAATATTTAATCGCAATTCCAAAATAGATTTCCTGAGATTTAGGTATGCTTCTTCCGGAGGTTGTAGTTAGATAAGACAGATCTGCTTCCAGATTAGAGTTGATCAGGTAAATAAGTCCTCCGCCCAATCTTGTCTGATCTTGCTGATGGGCAAATTGTAATGGCTCCATCATTATCTCGTCGGAATTACTACTGCGAATGACATTACCGAACACACGCAGTAAATATTTTTTTCGGACGGTGTAACCTGCTTCAAAATTAAAATGAAGCTCATTATCAAATTCTTCGCCCCTTTTTCGAAAACCAATGTCACCGGTAATATAAGCCGGAATCGGATAAAAAGAAGCGCCCATTAATAGTTTGGCATCATAGTCCACTACCCCGGTACCCAGAGGAGGAAGATCCTCTTGATCATAAATAACCGGCAATTTAAGACCAGCAAGTGCAGAAAGTACTACAGGTCCATCAAGAAATTGATATTTGTATTGCAACTGCAAATCGCCGGAAAATATACCTGTTGTTGTTCCTCTAACATTTGCGTCATCGAAACGAGATCGTTTAAATACTGGTGAAGAAAGGATTACCGTTCCCCGGTTTTGAATGCCATATTCTATATAAAAATAAGCAGCCAGGTCGCTAAAAGGTGCCCTGCGTAAAGATTGGTCAAAGGCGAATCTTTGCGTAGAGTTTAAATAAATAAAAGTAAGTTTGAAATAATAATGTCCTTTACGCTGTGCCCATGCGCCAGCGTAGGATTGATTCGTAAGTGGCAGCAACAGCAGGTAAAGAATGAATAAACGAATTAGAATTGGTATTCTCACAAAAATCCTCAAACTAAAGTTAAAATAATCTTAAACTCAGGAAAGATATAAAAAAATTATCACAAAACTGTCACCGTATGATAAAAATTTCTTATTGGTGTTTTAAATTCAAGATGTGTTGGCACATTAATGCTTTAAAATTAACTTTTAAAGAGGCTTGTGACCACATCTTGTTGTGGAAAATTGTCAACAAAACTTGAAATTTGCCTGAAAAAAAAGGATTCAATATTTGTACTCTAATGTCTAATATTGTTAAAAAATTTGTTATTATCACTGAAAACTTTCCACCTTGTGTTGTAGGTGGTATTGGCGAATGGGCTTTGGGTATTTCTGAAAATTTGGGCTTGAAGAATCATAATGTTACAGTTCTTTCAAAGTGGAAAAAGGGAGTCGATATAAGTTTGTATCATGATAAGCTTTTTACTATAAAAGCAATGGCTGGCCATGATTGGCGTAAGTTTCGCTATTGGTACAGTTTGTTTTATGTTTGGTTGTTTTTAAGATCAAACCCGGAATGCTATATTATTGCGACAACATGGGAATTGGGATATTGTTTTGTTTTCTTGAAAAAATATTTTCCGCTAGCAAAGCTCATAACTATTGCCCATGGACGGGAAGTTACCAAATTAAATAAAAAGAAAGAATTAAATAAATTTCGTAAAACGATCGAAGCATCACTTTTGGTTTTTGGCGTAAGCCGGTTTACCAGGAATGCTATTCTGGAAAAAACAAACGGGGAATCGACACACAAAATACTTTGCCTCCCAAATGGTGTAGATACCAAAAGATTTTATTATGATGAAGATTATAACCATATATTAGAAAACCTGGAGATAAAGGAACATAAGATTATTCTAACTTTGGCAAGAATAATTGAGCGAAAAGGTCATGATACTGTCATTCATTGTTTGCCAAAAGTAATATCGCGGTTTCCAAATACCGCATATATAATTGCGGGTCCTCGCCAGGATCCGTACTATAAAAAATTAATAGAATTAATTGAAAAGTTAAATCTTGAAAAAAATGTGATTTTTACAAAATTTGTCAATGAGGATGATTTAAAAAAATACTATAGTCTGAGCGATGTCTATATTATGGTCAGTAGAATTTTACCAGATGGGGATAGTGAGGGTTTTGGAATTACTTTTTTGGAAGCCAATGCCTGCCAGTGTCCGGTGATTGGAAGTTATTCGGGAGGTATTCCTGATGCAGTTTCGGATGGCATAGGTGGTTATTTGGTACCGCCTGACGACCCGGATGTTTTAGCTGAAAAAATAATCCACATTTTTTCGAAACCGGATTTAGCTGAAAAATTTGGTAAAGATGGTAAAAAATTAGTAGAAGAGAAATTTACATGGAGTAAAATATCATCTCAATTACTATTTGAGCTAGATAAAATGGAAAGCAACCATAAAACTTAAGTTATTGTTAACGGAAAATAATTGCCATGCAATTCAAGGGTCGAAATTTACATTAATCGAGATAACCACCACTGAAATAAGTGATGATTTCTACTTGGTAAATAATTGGCATAGACTCGAATATTTGATAGTGCTAATTTGATGTCTTCGTCATTAACTGAAGAGTTTTCATACCAAAATTTCATAACATCCAAAGTAGTTAATATTTCTATATTAGACGCCTCTTCATAAAAAATTTGAATTGCTTTCTTGTCATCAGTTACCACCTTCATTTCCCGTTTAATTGCTAAAGCGATGGTAGCAGCTTCGCCATCATCTAAACGTTGTGCGAGTTTAATAAAAACTTTTTTTTCAGTTTCGGTTTCAAGTTTTACTAATTTTAGCTTACCTAGTTGTACATAATCCTGCAATGCAATAGGTTTATAATCAAACTTAGATTGTGAATCTGGTGGAGTTCTAATAAAAAGGCTTTCCTCGCTAACTTGAGTAACAATACAGCATTGAGTTTCGAAACTACTTAGAATTGAATCAAAGAATTCAGATGCATAAAAATTAATTATAGAACAAGCATCAATAATTATCCCTCTTTCAGCCACTCTACTACTTTCTTCTTCTAAATCGGTTTTGATAAATCTTCAAACATTAATGAGAACTCTTCTCCATTCTCATTAATTGTATCTCTATCTATAAATTTGTCAATAATCTCACGAGAATGAACTCGATCAGTCCTAAGTATTTTTGCAAGTTGACCCTCGCTTAATTTACCTGCGTTCCATGCTTGAACGGCCACCGCTCGGTAACGATATGGAAGATCCATCTCACCAGTGCCACTTTTTGGCGAAATACCTAATAAATTTTGGGCTTTTCGAACCTGAAAACGTTGCTCAATAAGATTGTCACATGTCCCCTTTGGTAAAAGACTTAATTCTTCAAGCCGTAAAACTAACGCTCGAAAAGAAACAGAATACAAGTCTGCTAACCTCAATAAATCTGCTGGAGTAATCTCGCCTTTCTTCATGAGCTTAATTTCATGAAATCGACGCTGTAAGCCTGTCGCGGGCATCAAAAAGTATCGAGCAAATGCCTCAGCAAAGCGTTCAGTTGTGCTTTCCATGAGAACAAGAATGTCGGCCTTCATACGGCGAGTCAGAAAGTGAGCGTATTCATGAATCAGGCTCATGAGTTGTCGGTCGGTAGGATGTTTTGAGTTTATTGCAATACAGGCTCCGATATTTTCAGAATAAGCGAACAAACCAGCAATTTTTGAAGGAAATGGCATCGCAAAAATTCGAATTCCAATTTCGTTTTCTAAGATTTTTTCAAAATCTACAATAGTACCATCGCCTAATCCAAGTCGATTTCGTTCTGCGGTTGCAATATCTTCGGCGCGTCTATATGGATCGAAGCCTGAAATTTCGTATACAAAAGGATATTTTTTTGGAATAGGTGAATTTGTTAAAGATTCTAGATAGACATAATCCTCGCATAGCTTTTGAAATTCATGAATGGCTTGCTTAACATCTTGACCGTCGTTTTCTGAAAGAACTCTTCTGAATTGCACGATTAAAGATTCGCCTTGAATTTCATGACGTAATAAGCGATTTATAGGTTCATTGTAGAGTTGGGCAAGCTGAACTAATTCGTCGGGTCGAATAACACGTTCTCCCTTTTCAATAGCTGTTAACGTTGTACGGGCAATCTTTAAATGGTCAGCGACCCACTGTTGCGTCAGTTTCAATAACTTCCGTGCCTCCTGTAATCTTTTGCCTAAAACAAGAGGATCTTGCGAATTTGATTTATTCATTCATTGTTTCCTTTTTCCCAATCTGATTTTAATAATTCCTCAGTTGAGTTGGTGTTCAAATTGTTGCCATTCATTAATATAGTTTGAATAGAGTTGTAGAATATTATCTTGACCCAATCGTATTTCTTTGTCTGAAAAATTTGATATATCTAATAATATCTCTTCTAGCAAAGGAAAATTTTTACTGAGCTCAAACCATGGTTTTTCTGCATTTAAACACTGGTCTAGTTTTCTGACCTGACTTTGCATTGCCCTAAGTGGTAAGATATGATTTTCATTCCTTATTGATTCAGCTTGATAAATATCAATTTGGTAACTAACATCATCTGTTGAAAGACCAATTGCAGACAGTGCTTGTCTTCGAAGTATACAAGATGTGCAATGACCACAGTGAGTTTTTCCTTTGACACGCCGCGAAAATCCCCCATCGCATGATACAGTTTTACTAATAGTATTCTTTAAAGACGACTTCAATAGTGTTTCACAAAGTTGTCCCTTAGTTAGCCACAATGCTGGATTATGTATCTCAAAAGAACTTTCAATAACTAAACTTATCAGTTTTGAAATCTTAACGAGAGTATTAGGATTAACAGCTCTAGTGTTATCTGTTCCGATTTGAAAATCAACCATAGGCAAATTAATTGCCCCAATGCCATTTTCAAACAAGTTTATAGTACTCTTTTTTGCAATCACAGCAAAAATACTCCCTAAAACAGAAAAAATAAACCCTCTTGAGCGTTGGCTAGTTTCTTGTAAATGTTCAGCCAGTATTGGTGCTCGCAAATGTACTGCAAGTGGAATGTGTACAACGTCTATCTTAAGTTCTTCTCTTATCGAATTTACCAACTTTTTCTGAACGCCCCTCATTCGAAAGTTGGTTACAATAGAGACTAGAAAAGATTTACTAAAGTCATATTTTCCTAAATGTTTAACAATTCCAGCAAAAGAATCAAGACCTCCACTAAACAAAGCAATTAAAGTTTCATCCGGAATGCCAAAAGGAAAAGTTAGCTGATTACTCTTTTGAAAATTCTCAGAATCGTTTGCTGTAAACTTAAAGAACCAATTATCCTCAGTAAGGTAATATAATATATCTGAGAGTAATTGTGATATTTGAGCTTGACTCCAAAAACTATAATCACGTACAGGGATTGTTAAAAACAAATCTCTTTTCCAAGTTTGTGACCGTAAAGCTAATCTATCTGACAAAAAGATTGAAGCTGTTATTAAAGTTAAATCGGATAATCGTAGTGAGGGATTTTTAAACAAAGCTCTATTGTAACTGTTGAAATTCCAATAAAATTTTGTACTATGTCTTTGAACCTTACCTGACTTAAAAGAGGTAAACTCAATTGTTTTTTCGTCAGGTGCAAAATTAAAGTTATATTTAGGGATTTCAAGTTTATTCATATTTAACTAATTCTGCGCTTAAGTTAGCGAAATGGGGGAGTGTAACAGTTGTTCAGTTGATAATTGACCACTTTTTACTTTTGAGAATCTTGGAGGTTTTTTAAAACTTGGATCTTTTGCTAATGACTCTGAGATTTTTTTAATTGGTTGTTCCAGAGATTCTTTATATAATTTTATAAAGTTCTCATTTTTCCAATTACTGGAGACGTCCTTATTATCTAATATTTTTATTTTACTGTGAAGTTGCGTTTCAATATAAATCGAACAAAACCTTCCTGCTATTTCTTGAGTCGTTGGAAACAAATTAAAATGATTGGAGTTTTTTGAGGAATAATCTGAATAAGTTTCCCAAACGGCTTGTGAAACACCAGCGGCAAATTGGCGATTCTGAGCATTTTGTTCAAAACTTCTTAACTCATTTCGCAATTTCATAACCGCGGTTGGAGTGGAAGCCTTTAGTGTTTTGATGATCTTGTCACATAGTTCTGACAAGTTTCGAATTCCACCGATTTCTTTTATATCGTTTCGCAAAGCACGAGCAGTTGCACGCACTGCAATCTCAGGACTAGCTCCTTTAAATAGCTTTTTTGCGGGTCCTACCCAACCTTTAGCAAAACTTTTGTTAAAAATATCTTGATCAGGAATTATGATACTTTCTTTCTAATTATAATGACAGATTCTTGCTACTAAGTATAAAGAACAAATATGACAATGTCAAGTCTAAATGAACAAAATGTGAATAAATGTCAAATTAACTGACATTATTTTACAAAATATCCAATTCTTAGCAATCTTGTGTCGAAGAATATCTAAATCCCAATAAAGCCGCATCCATAACATCTAAAATCAGAATTTTTCCCTCCTGTTACGATTAAACGAAATGGGTGGAGATTTTGAATATTCCGGGATGGACAATAGCACAAATTGAAGTTTTTAGCCAACTTCTTTTTGCATGCGACAGTTTATATCCATACATTCATTTTATTATGAGGTTAAACAAGTGAAAGATCCCAGGATTCAAAAACTTGCCGACGTATTAATTCATTACTCAACCGAATTAAAGTCAGGTGAAAATGTTTTGATCGAAGCCTGGGATGTCCCCGAACCATTGGTGCAAGCCCTCATCCGAACGGTTGCCGAAGTTGGAGCCAGACCTTACGTCTGGCAAAGGCAAAGTATTGTCATGCGGGAACTATTGCTTCATTCTTCTAACGAGCAGCTAAAATTGGTCGGAGAAATGGAGCTTGCATGGATGAAAAAAATGGATGCATATATTGGTATTCGTGGCGGGTTGAATATCAATGAAATGTCAGATGTTCCCCAAGAAAAGAAAAAATCATACCAGGAGCTTATTCTTAAACCGGTTCATCTTGAGCAACGTGTCAATCATACAAAATGGGTTGTGCTGCGTTATCCAACGTCATCTTTCGCTCAGCAAGCCGGTATGAGCACGGATGCATTCGAGGATTTCTTTTTCGATGTTTGTACTATGGATTATGCCAAAATGGAAAAGGCTATGCTGCCGCTTCATGAATTAATGGAAAAAACCGGCCAGGTACATATTAAAGGACCCGGCACGGATTTGCGATTTTCCATTAAGAAAATTCCGGCAATCCTTTGCCAGGGAAAACATAATATTCCTGATGGCGAAGTTTTTACTGCTCCAGTTAAAGATTCTGTTGAAGGAACCATTGCGTATAATGTGCCAACAATTTACCAGGGAATCACATTCTCTGATGTTAAATTTCGATTTGAAAAAGGAAAAATTATAGAAGCTACTGCCGATAAAACCGATCAATTGAATGAAATTTTAGACACCGATGAAGGAGCACGGTATATCGGCGAATTTGCCATTGGATTCCATCCACATATTACCAAACCCATGTTGGATATTTTGTTTGACGAAAAAATAGCAGGCTCGTTTCATTTTACCCCCGGACAAGCTTATGAAGAAGCCGACAACGGTAACCAATCGACCGTGCATTGGGATTTGGTGAATATCCAAACTGCGGAAATGGGTGGGGGCGAGATCTATTTTGATGGTGAGTTGATCCGCAAAGATGGTGAATTTGTACTAAACCAGCTGCATGGTTTAAATCCGGAGAATTTAAAATCATAGTATGCAATTTCGCGTATATTTCTCCTTGCCTTTCAGAAGTCATTCCTGTATCTTTTTTTAAAAATATCAAAAATAAACTGAAAAGTATTAGCGTTTTATTTTATCCAAAGTGTGTCGTTTCCTAAAGAATATGAATCCGGAATAAAATGGAAAATCTAAGGGAGATTAATCGAAAATCATGGGATTGCCGACAAAAAGATTTCGAAAAGAAATATCTGTTCGATCACCGTTTTAAATTGTCTTATTATCGTTTACTTCATCATAAACCGCAAACATGGTTGGATATCGGAACGGGTAATGGTTATTTAGCATCATTACTGCGGAATGATCTACCAGGTTCGACATTTATTGGAATCGATTTTGTCCGGGAAATCCTGCATGAGGCAAAAGATCTGGATTATCGACTGCAAGTGGATATTGATAACAGTTACTTGCCGTTTTCATCTAATACATTCGACTATGTCACATTTATGGAAGTGTTAGAGCATTTGGTATTACCGGCAAAAGCTTTGGAGGAGATTCAAAGAGTATTGAAACCTGGAGGTCATTGTTTGATCAGTGTTCCGAACATTCAATTCATCGAATATATTTTTTCTTTTTTAAGAGGAAACGTGCCTCTTCCTGCGTCTGATCCACGCCATATGAGTGTTTTCACTATTAAACATTTAAAAAAAGAACTAACCAAAATTAATTTTGACGTTAGTTATGTAGCAGGAAGCGATGCATCGTACGAATGGCTGGCAAATATTTCTAAAAGATATCTATGCAAAACGATCATTATTGAGGGCAAAAAAGGTTAAGCCGCCTCCTGAATGAAAATTCAAGTTATTTATTTTTGTAAGTGATTTGGCCTTTTCACACAGTTACTCTTTAGCAATGAATTAATAACTAAAAATGATTTCAAAAGAAAACACAAAAATATTCTTTGTCAATAAATTCAATTGGCTTGATCCCTCTCCGATGGCAACCATTTCCATACATTTTACTAATGCATTAGCTGAACTTGGATTTGAAACAACATTAATTATGGGAGGTAAACCTGCTACAGATGTGAATTCGTATTTGCAAGAGAAGTTTGATTTGAAGCCACTAAAAAATTACAAAATAGAATTGTTTTCGCGTTTAAATTTCTTTTTTATCAAAACATCTACAACTTATTATCTCAAAGCGGTAAAACATATTTTAGAAAACCTTCAAAGCAAACCGAAGGTTATCGTAATTTCTCGTAATACCAATTTTCTCCCTTACTTTTATATTTTAAGCAAATTTTCTAAAATAAAGACAGTCTTCGAAGCGCATGGTTATCACGGTGTTGCAACTTTACCTGGGCTCCCACAAAAAACCAAAGATTCTGTTAAACTTTCACGGCAGTTTAGGATCATCGAAAGAGCCTTTCTCAACAAATTAGATGGTTTGGTTTGTATTACCAGCCCGCAACAAAAATTATATCTAAAAGATTTTGTTAAAATTCCAACAGTTTTTTTGCCATTGGCTTCACACAATTATTTGACTGATGACGTAATAGAATCATTACCTGATTTATTTAAGCATAAAAAATTATGTTATGCAGGAAGGTTAACTCCGCACATAAATCCTCAAATATTGTTTGAGGCATTAAATATGCTAAGGGATCAATCGATTACATTTGTTTGGATCGGATTAAAACCGGAGGATTTTCCTGTTTTGGAAGGAGAAGTAAAAAAATATCAACTCGAAAACAGGGTTGAGCTAAAGGGTTGGCTATCACATAGTGAGATGAGCCATTATATTAGAAACCAGGTTAGTATAGGTTTTGTCGGGTATAAGTCAACCTTCCGATCTGCTGCTGTCACATCACCCAGTAAAATACTCGATTATTTTGCGGGTGCTCTGCCGGTTATTGCTCCGAGATTGCCCAATGTAGAGGATATAATTGAATCCTCACAAAAATACTCCTGGCAAAACAGGGCGAAGAAATTTATTGAATTCGTTATTAATTTGTGAAAAAATTTAATGTTATCTTTTAGGTTTTATGTGAGCGGGAACTTCGAACTTCTCAATTCAAAAAATATTAGCAATGTCAATAATAATTTATTTAAACAAAGTAAAACTCGATTCCAATCTTCCTGCAGTTAATTTCTCTCTCGGGAATGCATATGGACTGGCTCAGGTAGGCGTTGATTGTCATTTGATTTTGCAGAAATCAAATTCAGGCGAAGAAAAAAGTCTGCTGGAATCCTTTAACCTAAAACCATTGGATAATTTTCATCTTCACATTTATCCTGAAATTAGAAGGCTTGGAATCAAAACCAACCAATGGTTTTATTTAAAAGCAATGAATTATATCAAAAGGCTAAACAGACTGCAAAAAATACAAGCAGTTATCTCCAGGGACCCAGGGGCTTTGCCTTATTTATCACGAATGAAAAAGAAAAATGGAATTCCAATATTTTATCAACCACATAATTTTTATGCAGATTTAACTATTCGGCCGGATGTCGAACCTAAAAATGCCAAGAAATATAATTGGCTGGAGTCAAAATATATCTTGAATATGACCGGTTTACTTTGTCTTCAGGATTCGCAAGCTGAATGGTATAAAAGATATTTTCCGCATCAGAATATTTTTGTATCCAAACCGGGCTTGCTTAGCATTCATCATTCAAATTTAAATCGGTTTGCCAATAAAGTGATCGGATATGTTGGTAGCTTGAAATTGATAAAAGGTGTTGATCTTCTTTTGAATGCTATGACAATTCTATCTCAAAGCGGGTTTAAACTTTTGATTGTAGGTGGTCGAAATTTTGAAGAAATTCGAAGAGTAGAACAGAGAATCGATGATTTGCAAGTTAAGGACTGTGTGGAAATTACCGGCTGGATGCCTTATTCGAAAGTAGTGACTTATTTGGATAAAATATCAGTCGGCGTAATACCATTGATTGATAATTTTTATAACCGTTATTTGACGGCCCCCAATAAACTTTTCGATTATTTATCCTGGGGAATTCCTATTGTTGCTTCCGATTTGCCTTCGATTGGAGATTTTTTAAAAGATGATTGTGAAGGGATTTTATTCGAACCGGAGAAAGAAGCAGACTATATTGCAGCTATTCGAAAATTGTTTTCATCTTCAAATTATTATGAAAAGCTTCAACGGAATTCTTATGTTGCTGCTGAAAAATACCTTTGGTCCACATGTGCTGAGAATATGTTGAAACAGATAGAATCTGTTGCTAAACCATAGAGAATCTGCCTTTTCTTTGAAGTGAATCAAATTAAACAATAATTTAAATTTCAAATTGAAATTAAATTTAGAATTTCTATTAAGAATTCAGGTATGAAACTGTATTTAAAATTACTGCGCTACTTAAAACCATTCTGGAAATTACTCATTCTATCAATTGTTCTAACTTTGTTTTTCATATTTTTTAATAACCTTTCTCTTTGGATTTCGGTCGATTTTATACGTGAGTTATTTGAACCGCAAAATTTACAAGAACTTTCTCAATTGAATCAGCAAAATCCAGTGAACAATCAACCAGGCATTGAGGGCATTTCAAATCCTGAAAGTACTTACGAAAAAATAAACCAGGTCATCAAGAGTTATATTACTCAGGAAAATCGTTTTGCTACATTAAAAATGGTTTGTTTTATGATCTTTTTCTCGTACCTGCTCAAAAATATTATTCATTATTTCCGTCGGGTTCTAAATAGCTTTATTGAGTTGCGGGTTCTTTTAAATATCAGGAATGATTTGTTTAGTACAATTATTCGGCTTCCACTCACGTATTTTGAACGTAACGATACCGGACGATTAACTTCAATCATATTTAATGATGTAAATGCGGTAAATACTGTGTTAACGAACAGCTTTGGGAAATTAATTTTAACGCCACTGCAATTAATTGCGAACATGGTTATATTGCTTCTCATCAGTTGGAAGCTATCTTTAATTACTTTTACTATTGTCCCATTAACCGGGTTTGTAATTGTCAAGATTGGGCAAAGTATTCGCCGAAAAAGTCGCAGAGTTTTTCGCCAGATTGCCAATGTCGTATCAGTATTTCAAGAATCGGTTTCATCCATACGAATTGTAAAAGCGTTCACCAACGAAGACCGGCAAGAAACAAATTTTTGGAATGAAAGTTATCGCCATTACAAATTAAATTTTCGTGCAAATAAGCTCAGTTTTTTTACCTCTCCGTTGAATGAGACCCTGGGTGTTTTTATACTAGTCGCTTTGCTTTGGTATGGCGGCAACATGGTTTACTCCGGTACAGGTTTGGCAGCTGAAGATTTTATGCGTTACCTGGTATTTTTGTTTACGGTTTTCCAGCCATTAAAAGAACTTGGCGGTTTGAATAACAGAATTCAAACCGGCCTTGCTGCTGCAGAGCGAATTTTTAATACTATAGACGAACACCAGGAAGTCTATGAAAAACCGGATTCAAAAAAATTAGATCAATTTCAGCGCTCTATCAATTTCGAAGGAGTACATTTCCGATATCATGAAGATGAACCGATTGTCCTGGAAAATATCAACCTTGATATAAGACGAGGAGATATGGTGGCTTTTGTTGGCCCTAGTGGAGCGGGTAAATCTACATTGGTCGATTTAATCCCCCGTTTTTATGATATTCAAGAGGGAAAAATTAGAATTGATGGAACAGATGTTCGTGAATACACCCTGGAGTCTTTGCGATCAAAAATTGGTGTTGTAACTCAAGACTCAATTTTGTTTAATGATACTGTTAAACTCAATATTGCTTATGGCTTGAATGGAGTGTCTGAAAAGAAAATTATTGATGCTGCCAAAGCAGCGAATGCTTGGGAATTCATCCGAAAAATGGAAAACGGATTGGATACCATTATTGGGGAGAAGGGGATAAAATTGTCAGGCGGTCAAAAGCAGCGCTTATCAATCGCCAGGGCAATTCTCAAAAATTCACCAATTTTAATTCTGGACGAAGCCACTTCAGCTCTTGATTCAATATCTGAAAAACTTGTCCAGGAAGCAATAGATCAATTAATGGAAAACAGAACGGTTCTTGTGATTGCACACCGGCTTTCGACGATTATCCATGCTGATAAAATTGTAGTTTTAGATCAAGGGAAAATAGTAGGTTATGCCTCTCATTCGGAATTGTTGGAAGATTGCCTGGCCTATCGTAGTTTGTACAAGATCCAGTTCAGACATCAATTGGAACAAGTTCAGCGGAAAGTGGTAAACTCAGACTAAAATGGAAATGGTTTCAAAAGAAATATTCTGTGTGATGTTTGTTTGTACTGGGAACATTTGTCGAAGTCCTATGGCGGAGGGGTTGTTGAAAAATCGAATTCCGATTCATATGAAGGATGACATCGTTGTTCAATCTGCAGGGGTTGGGGCCTGGAACGGAGCGCCTGCCACGGAATTGGCAATTCAGGTTTGTAAAGAATCACAAATAGATATTGCTGACCATCAGTCGCAAATCATCGAGCCGGAATTAATTGCGGGAGCCAATCTTATTTTTGCACTTGACCAGGGCCATTATACGGCATTGAGACATTATTTTCCGCAATACATGGATCACATTTATTTGCTCAAAAAATATAAAAACCGTGATCATTTTAATCCTGATATTTCAGATCCAATTAATAAAAGTTATGAATTCTATAAAAATATATTTCAAGAAATTGACCAGGAAATTAACAGGATATTACCTAATATTATTGAACATGCGGGAAATTTTTTAAAACCATCATTGGATTAATCCTAGTGAATTACAAAAAATTAACATCAATTATTGTATTATTGAATTTGTTATTTTTGGTTAATGGTTATGCTCAAACTACTTTGAACAATGAAGCCAATTTGTCAAATGATTCGTTATCTGTTTTTAATATAAATCGCCAAGTAAATAATGAAGCATTTAAAGTCGGCGAATCTCTTAAATTTGTAATCCGGTATGGCCCTGTTCAGGCAGGATATGCTTATTTAGAGATTTTACAAATGAGGGATAAAAATGGCCGCCGCTGTTTTGAGGTCACTTCCCGAGCTGAATCAAATAATTTTTTTTCGACATTTTATAAAGTCCGTGACAAAACGGTTTCATTAATGGATTCCGTAGGATTGTATTCATGGCATTTCTCCAAAAGAATACGAGAGGGCAAATATCGTTCGGATATCGAGGTTTTTTTTGATCAACCGAACTATCGCGTGATTACTAAAAAAGATACAATTGAAACACCTGCTTATGTGCAAGATCCGTTGTCTTCTCTTTATTTCCTTCGAACACTAAATATTGAAGTAGGGAAATCCTATTTCGTCGATCATTTTTCCGGAAAGAAATTGTATCCTTTAACAGTTCGTGTGTTGCGTAAAGAAACCATTCGGGTTCGGGCTGGGAAATTTACTTGTTTGGTTGTAGAGCCGATTCTAAAAGACGCCGGGGTTTTTAACAGCAAAGGAGATGTTACGGTATGGTTGACAGATGACCAGTATAGAATCCCGGTTTTAATGAAAAGTAAAATTGTAGTTGGTTCGATTATTGCCGAATTGATTGAATATAAGGGGGTGCTGCCGAGCAGTTAAAATGCAATTTTTGAATTGATTTTACAACCAGAAATAAATCAATACTTTTGATCTTTCTGTTCATCCTTTTACTAAAATATTTTCCAAACTAATAAAGTAGAAAACAAATACCTGTAGAAGAAGATCAGTTTACCGGAATTATTAAACAATATCAATAAATTGAAAAACCTATGTTCAAATCGAATAAAGTAAAATTTGCTATTGGAATACTGATAAGTATTGTTTTTCTATACCTGGTTTTCGATCAGATTGATCTGAGACAAGCGCGTGTAGCATTACAAAATGTCAATTATAATTACTTACTTCCAGCTACGATATTCTTATTTTTGAGTCTTTGGTTTCGCGCTTATCGATGGGGAATATTATTCAAGCCGCTTAAAGTGATGAAACTAAATAATCTCTTTTCAGCCTTAATGGTGGGTTATATGGGAAATACCATATTCCCATTTAAGCTGGGTGAGTTCTTGCGGGCTCATTCAATCGGCAAAATAGAAAATTTTTCCAAAGTCGCTTCTTTTGCCACAATTGTTGTGGAAAGGATGCTTGACTTGATTTTCCTTTTGCTATTATTAGGTATCGTACTTTTTTTTCAATCGTTTGACGGTTATGAATTTGTAAAAACCGGGGGGTTGATTTCGTTTGCTGTTGTAATCGCAGGCATCATTTTTCTTGTATTTTTAATCGTAAAAACAAATGAGACACTCCGATTTTATCGAAAAATTACAAGTATTTTTCCCGCTAAACTGCGTGACAAAGGCGAAAAGATCTTAAATTCGTTACGTAGTGGATTGCTGGTCTTAAAAAAACCGGAGTATTATTTAACAATAGTTATCTCATCGATAGCCATTTGGCTTTGTTATATTTCGACCATTATCATATTTATTTATGCATTTGATTTGGATGAAATTTTTTTTAATGGAAATTTTGCCCAGATAACGCTAGCGAGTATAACAATTCTGGTCATGTCAGGGCTATCGGTTTCCATTCCGGCATCTCCCGGGTATGTTGGGACTTTTCATCTTTTTGTCATGCAGGCACTAATCATTTACAATATACCTAACAGTGAGGCGTTCAGTTTTGCCGTTATACTGCATTTGTTTAGTATGGCGCCTCCGGCAATTATGGGAATGTATTATTTCTTTAAGCAACATATCTCATTAAAAGAAGCTTTAGAAAATAAAGGCGTATTAGAATAGCGGGGGAGAAAATCAAAAATGTCATTTTTACTTTGATTTAAGGGATGCCCATTTGGAAAATATTCTGAATTTGAAATCCCGGTTTTGATTGGTTATATTCAACAAAATTTTATCACTAATTAAATATTTTTATTATCGGATATTAATCCACATGAAACTAAAGTGCATACCCGAAGATTTTGTGGTTGAAGAAAGAATCAATACGCCTATTCAAGCTTCCGGTGATTTTGCAATTTACAAAGTTAAAAAAATAAATTTAACTACCGACAGTCTCGTTAATCAATTGGGTCAATGGATAAATAAACCAATAAAATCCTTTTCCTTTGCCGGCATGAAAGATCGGCATGGAATTACGACGCAACACATCTCCTTAAAAGGAGATGGGCCTGATCAGATTGAAACTGACCAATTCTCTGCTCAACGAATAGGATATGCGGATCAACCCATAACTCCAAATCAAATGAACGGAAATTATTTTAAGATTACTTTGCGGGAACTAACTATACCACAAATTGAAAATATTCACAAACAACAAATGTCGGCAACAAACTATGGAATCCCAAACTATTACGATGACCAGCGTTTTCGCTCACAGTATTCGCCGAAAAATTCACTAGCATTTCATCTTTTTCGTACAGAGTATGAATCTGTCTTGAAATATTATGGTTCGGAATTTCTTGCAAAATCAAAAAAAATAGATGAATTTACAATTGGTTTGTTGAATCAACATTGGGGGGATTGGGATCTACTTGAAAAAACCAAAATCCCCCAAGATTTCAATAGCGCTTTTAATTATCTCAAGAAGAATCCAAATGATTTTCAAGGTGCAGTTTTAAAATTGAATCGTTTAGATCTGAGAATGATGATTTCTGCAGGCTACTCTTTTTTGTGGAATGAAATTCTTATTCGGGTCATGCGTCAAAAAGTCAAATCCAAAATAATTTATAAAAAAGGCGCCTGGCAGGATTATGCTTTTTTTTACAAACTTGATCTACAAACAAAAACGTATTTGGACAGATTGAAATTTTCGATTCCCATTAAAAATAATTCTTGTGAACTGGAAAATTTTAATTTAAATATGAATGAATTCCTCAAAGAACATAATTTGCATAGTGAACAATTAAGGTCTCCTTTTTTATCCCGGTTTCATAAAGGCGAGTTTTCGCGCCAGGCTTTAATGTACCCCGAGGATTTTAAAATTAACGAGCCGATTATTGATGATCTTTATCCTGGTAAATGTAAAATGTGTGTTCGTTTGGTTTTACCCCCGGGAAGTTATGCAACTATGGTTATCAAAAGATTGACTTTGAAATAATAACGATTGATTTATTTATTTAATTTTCCAACTGGCGGTAAGGTTTGTTAAAAATATTACATTTTGCCGATTTACATCTTGATTCATCTTTTGCAGGCCTGGGCTTCCCCAGTCTAACAGCAAGGAAATACCGGGAAACCTTGAAAGATGCATTTGTTCGCATCATAGACATGGCAAAGGAAAAAAATGTGGATGTAATTACAATTGGTGGAGATTTATACGAGCATGAAAGATTTACAAGAGATACCGGCGAATTTTTACGTACTCAACTACAAAGATTAGGTGGAAAAAAAATATTTATCGCACCTGGCAATCACGATCCATGGATGCCGGAATCTATATACCATTATTTGGATTGGCCGGACAACGTACATATTTTTCAAACATCTTCTTTTTGTCCATTTCGGCTAGCAGAAAATGTGACTTTATGGGGAATGGCGCATTGTTCTTTTTCCAATCATAAAAATCCAGTAGAAAAATTTAAGGTTGATAGACAAGGAATAAATGTCTTGCTTTTCCATGGCTCAGATATGTCAAACATTCCGCCGCATAAAGGAAGACATGCTCCGTTCAATTTGGAAAACCTTGAAGCAACCGGCGCTGATGTGGCGTTGTTGGGTCATTATCATCGTGGAAAAATTGGAGAAAGCGCTAAAATAAAACTCATTTATCCAGGAAGTCCGGAACCGCTTGGGTTTGCAGAGACCGGCATGCATTCAGTTGCTTTGGTCTCGATAAACAACGATCAGATAGAAATAGAAACCGTTCCGTTTAACCACTATAGCTTTGTTCAGATGCAAGTTGACGTAAGCAACGCAATGACACGGGATGAAATTAAGAATCAAATCGAAAAGAGGGTTCGAGAGCAAAGTAGTAAGGCTTCTTTATTTAGAATAGAAATTACCGGTCAAATCCATCCTGAAATGGATTTGGATCTTGCGCTTCTAAAAGAACAGGTTTTTATAAACAGTAATGAAGGTCAAATAATCAATAAAACCAAGCCATGCTACGATTATGAAAGCTTGTCCCAGGAGAATACTGTTCGTGGAGAGTTTGTTCGAAGGATTAAGATAATGCAAGAAGATGCCATTCCTGATGAGAAAGAAAAATTACAAAAAGCCTTACTATTTGGGTTAAATGCTTTTGAAAGAAAAGAGAGATGAAAAAATTATACCGGAAAAATTTTGTAGCCGATAAAATTAGGATAATGATTTGATCATTCAAAAAGTAAATATTCACGGGTTTGGTAAACTTCAAAATTTATCGATTGAATTCCATCACCGTGTGAATGTTATTTTCGGTCCGAATGAAACTGGAAAGTCTACTCTACAACAGGCACTACTTTATTTCTTTTTTGGATTTTTTCAAGCGAATCGTGCTTCAAGACAAGAAAATCTTAGAAACGAAAGATTCAAACCCTGGCAAAAAGTCAATTATGGTGGTCAATTATGGTACCAATTGAATAATGGGCATGATTACCAAATAGATCGTAATTTTGATATTGAAAACTCCACAACTAAACTCTTTGACGGTATAACCGGTGAACAAATTAATGATCAATTTCCTTCTGGAAGGCACGGAAATGTGTTATTTCAAAAACAGCATATCGGCATGGAAAAGGAGTTATTTGAAGCGACTTCGTTTGTCCGACAGGGCGAAGTAGGCACCATCTCCGGATCAGGAGAACTGATGAATGATATTATAGCCATTTTGGATTCAGGCTCTAAAGATACTTCTTCAAAGGAAGCGCTTGAACGGTTGCAGAAACAGATATCAGAAATCGGTTCCGATCGCAGTACCTTAAAGCCGATCTCGAAATTAAAACAGAAATTAAAATTGGTTAAAGAAGAATATGAAGAACAAATTCGTGTAAGAGATCATTTGAAAGAAAAAATATTAGAAAAAAGTAATCTTGAAAAAATATTAGAAAAACAAAATAACAAAAGAATCGAATTAAATTATTATATTCTAACTCGAAAAATTGATGATAAGGAAAAGCAATTTTCTCAGCTTTCTATTTATAATAAAAAAACACAAAGGATAAAAGGGGAGATCGAAGCACTCTCAAGTTTGGAAAAATTTCCGGAAGAATTGCGCGAATCCATTATGCGGCGCAGACAAAACAAAATTAATTATGAAGAGCAATTAAAAGACAAGAAACAGGATATCTTAAATTTTGAAGAGGAAATAAAAAAAATAGAACAGCAGAAAGAACCTGTTCGTCAATTCGATGCAATTCAATCTTCCCTTTCATACCCTGAATTTAATGCGTTCAAACAACAATGGCTGGAACGTAATAATGAGTTAGAGAAAGCGCAATCCATATTAGACCAGGAGGAACTATCCTTGCTTCAAGCTGGAATTGAATTGCACACATTAAAGGATCTTCAGAGTCTGGATCCGGCTGAACTTAGTAAAATATCCGAATTGGAAGAACAGGAAAAACAGGTAGAGTCAAAAATTGAACAGACAAAAGATCGATATGATAATTTGGAAAACCAAACCTGGGCTAAAGGGTGGGTGCGGGTCATTACTATAATTGCTTTTCCAATTGCCTCTTTGACTGCTTTATTAATCGGAATGTCTACTCAATTTGTAGTTGGCTTTCCAATTGCGGCAGGATTGTTGGTTATGGGGGGGATTTTTTACCAAATTTATCGAAACTCACGTAATAAAATTGCCACTCGTGCGGATCAAATCAAAACAGAAATGAGGAATTATAGTGATAGCTTAAAAAGCGTTCAAAATGAGCTCAAAATCTATTTTAAACGCTATGGTGTGCAATCTTTGAGTGGGTTGGTAACAAGACAATTGCAAAATCAAAAGTATATCGGATTGGCCTCAAATCGTAATCGAGCTATGGAGAGTCGGGATTCAATCGAATTTCAACTCTTAAAATATCTTCAATTATTGGATATCAAGGAGATTCAATCTGAATTACTTGAAAAGATTTCACTTCAGTATGCTCAATATTATGAGATTGAACAAAAGCTTCAGAGTATTTTAATGAGGGTTCAACAAAATCAGAAAGATTGTGAATCGATTACCGGCCGAATGAATGACAATCAATCAGCATTGCAGGAATTGTATTTGCAGGCTGATCTTGAGGTTACGGAATTAGTTGCTGCTGAAGAAGAATTTGATCGCCTGTACCAAAAAAAGAAACAATTGAATAGCCTCAAAAAGGAGGAGGAGAGATGTCTATCCGTAATTGAGGGTTTGTTAACGACTCAATCGGAAAGTGAGATTCAAACTGAGTCGAATGAATTATTTCAAAGAAGAGAAACTCTGTTGAAAAAGTTCCCTAAAATGACAGAAAAATCAAGCAGGTTAACACTACCGGTTTTGAACAATGAATTTGAAGAAGTGGATATTGAACGTCAACAGTATGAACGGCAATTGAGTGTAATAGAAACCGAAATTAAAACAATTTTAGATCAACATCGCCCCCTGGCGGAAGTGGAAGAAGATTTAGCCTATTTTCAATCTGAAACAAGGGTATTGGAGGAAACCCGAGATGCACTTGAACTGGCTAAAAATATTTTACTGGAAGTGTCTACTGAATATCATCGAACAGTCATTCCGGAATTAAATGAATCGGTGAGCCATGCAATAGACATAGTGTCTGGTGGAAAATATTCCCAGGTCCATATCAATCCTTCGGATATGTCGATTAATTTATTATTATCGGAAACATCCACATTGGGGTCATCGGAATCGCTGAGTTATGGAACACAAGAACAGTTGTATTTACTTTTGCGCTTGGGGTTATCCCGATTAATGAGTACAAACGGAGAGCCAATTCCATTGATCCTGGATGATCCGTTCGTTCACTTCGATCCCGAAAGATTAGCGAATATGCTGCATTTCTTAAAAGATTTAAGTGCGGGAAGCCAAAATTTATTGTTCACAAAAGATCCGACGATCGTTGATTGGTTCGAGCAAAATGCCGCAGATTCCGAATACAAATTGATTCAACTAACTGAAGCCTAGATATTCTACAAATTACCTGCTAATTATTATTTCCACTTTTAATCATTATTTTATACATAACCACCAAACCTGGTTTTTTCTTTTGACCTAGGATGTAAGTGAAAAAAGTGTTTCTATATAAGGAAATACAGTATAAAATCATCCATTTCCCTGATGCTCAAATAAGGGTTTCCCTGATACCAACCTAAGGGTTTTTTCTCTTCATTTTCAGGGTTTCCTTAATTGACATTGCGCGGGATTGTTATTATTTTACAATATCTGACCAAATTCTTGAGCAACAATTTGGTTTAGAATAATTAAGTTATCAACTTGATAATCTTAGTTTAGTTAAGCAAAAAATACAAATTTATGAATTTTTAATTTTTAGGTTCGACTTAATATAATATACGATAGACTAAATTGATGACTGGAAAATTAAAAATCAAAACAATCGAAACTAGTTTTATAAATATTTCCACAATAAAAACAATTAGGTTCCTTCCAAATGTCAGGTAAGCAAAACTTTATCTAAATTTTAATACATATAACTTATGATGAAACCTCATTGGCAAATCATAATCTTTATTTTTTGGATTGAATCTGGCTTGGCAGATGCTGGCGCTCAAACCTGGGACCATACAGGATCATTTGGAGGTCATATTACTGCACTGGCAGTGAATCCAGTGGATATCAATATTGTTTACGCCGGTACTTATGGTGCGGGGATTTTTAAAATCATGGACGGCGGTAATAACTGGGAATCTTTTAATAGTGGGTTCCCGGCTTGGCAAGAACCAACGATTGGCTCTCCGACAGAGCCCAATTGGTGGTTTGGTAATTACTATCCTATCACACTTCTTCAATTCAATCCGAATAACCCTCGTCATATTTATGCGGGTACATATGGAAGCGGTATCGCACAATCCGCTGATGCCGGCTTCACTTGGGTCAAAACAAATGAAGGGCTTCCGATGGATTCAGTAACTATAAGCGCTTTATGGATTCATCCAAATGAACCGACCAGGTTATTCTGCGTACTGAGATATCCGAATGGTGGATTGTATCATAGCGCAGACGGCGGATTGAGTTGGGCAAGGGTTAGCGGAGTACCCTCCGAAAGGACTTACAGTATAACAACGATTAACCACGTCCCTGGTGATCCCTCTACGCTTTATGTTGGCATAACCAGTGCTGGAGAACCGAACTTTTCATGGGGCCTTTTGAAAAGTTTATATTTATGCCTCCAGGTGGATCGAAATTCACTTGGAGGCAAAATAACATTATTGAAATAATGAAAATCGAAAAACCAATAAAATTTATAAGATGTAAAGAGTCAAGAATATGAAAATCAGCAATAATTGGATTCCACAGGCATTTCTTCAACCAATTTGTTTAGAATGTGTAATGCGACAAGTTTATTTACTCATAGGACTATTGTTATTATTCTCTCCAATTAAAATTTATGCTCAACAGCTATCCAAACAAAACGGCATTGAAGCTTACAATGATCTTCATACCTGGAAATATTCGGAAATTGCTACGTCTCCTTCCGACAGTGGGCTTAGTGTGCTCGGACGTTGGGCTTGGGGACCATGCCAGGCTGTAGATGCCGAGGGTAACTATGCATATATTGGTAACGGTCCGACGTTCCATGTTCTCGACATTTCTAATCCTGCCTTGCCAAAAATCATTGGAGAGTATTTAACCGAAGGGTATGTGAATGATATTCAGCTGCACGGCAGTTTGGCTTTTGTCTGTATTGGAAGTGGATTACTAATCTTGGACGTGTCTGATCCTCACCAACCGAAAAAAGCAGGTGAAGTAAGCATCAAGGGCGTAGCTATGCGTGTATCCCCAGAAGGTTCTACTGCTTATGTGACAAGTTTTGCAGGCGGGCTTATTGTTGTGGATGTATCCGATGTTACATTGCCAGAGTTACGCGGAAAAATTCCAGTGGGTGGACAACTACCTTCGTGTTTAGCGGCAAAAGACGGCTATGTGTATATCGGCAATCCGGAATTTCCGGATTTAGCGCTCGTTGATGCAACCAATCCAGACTCTTTAAAGCGTAGTTTTGTTTCTCTTGGTGGTTGGGGACATAGCGCCGTAGTTAAAGATACACTTTTATATGTTGGTATGATGGAATATTTAGGCAACCGAGTGCTAAAAATATTCAGTGTAGCGAATCCTGCAGTGCCGGTTGAACTTGGCAAGACTAAACTGGACGATTCGGTTTATACCAATATTAATTCTGTTATTAATTCTGTGACAGTTGCAAACAGCTACGCCTATATCGCTACGCTAGGCGCAGGAATTTATTCCATCGATGTGTCTGATCCATTGATGCCGGAGGTGCGATCTAATATAAGACACAAGGGTTTCCCTCTCAGTGGGGGATCGGCAATTTCTTCGGTCAACGGCGATGTCTTTGCCGCCTACAGGTCTGGCCTGTGGATAGTGAATGCCAGTCAGCCGGATTCCCTGCAGGAGCAAGGATTTTTTCCTACTGGTGGGCATGCCTCAAAAATCGATTTAAAAGACAACCTGGCCTTTATTGCCTCCGGCAGGGCGGGGCTTTGGATTCTTGACGTTGCAAACCCGCAAAAGCCAGAGAGTATTTCTAATATTAATACAGGAAGTTTTACGAGTGACGTTGTCGTATCAGACAATTTTGTCTACATAGTCAACTGGCCTTTTTCACAAAATGAATCGACCCGCGGTTTATGGATTATTGATATTTCTGATCCCTTTCACCCCCAAATTGTAAGTCATTATAGTGGAATCGTACGTTTTTCACAAAGTCGAACGCCTAATGCAATTACAAAATCAGGTGATTTGATTTTTATTACACAGAGGCCAACGGCGGGAAATGATTCCACCTTGGAAATAATTGACATAAGTGATCCATTGCAACCGAGACACATAAGCACATTTCTTAGTAACAATCTTCCGATTGACATCGCCGTTCAAGATAGTTTTGCCTACCTAGCCACATTTGATGAGGGTCTTAAAATAATTGATTGGCATGATCCATATTCACCTATTGAAATATACAGGAATTTCAAGTCTGCTTTGGGAATTGCGCTTTCGCACGAATTCCTTTACGTGGATAGGGCTGATACTTTCTTTGTCGTTAATGTGTCAAATCCTCATTCACCTATTGTCGTGGGTAGATTTGGAAGGAATTACGGAAGTTTTTCTTCTATTGACCTTGCAGTTTCTAACGATTACGTATATTGGGCTGATGGAATATTAGGGGCAATAGACGTTTCAGATCCTGCAAATCCTCAGGAACGAGCACTTTTTGAGGGAAGAGATTGGGGGCGTGGTGTTGCGGTACTGGGGGGCACAATTTTCTTTGCCGACCAAACCATGGGAATTTGGATTTTAAAGAATAATTTAAGCTCTTCAATTAAGGTCGAAGATAATACACCTTCGGTTCCGCCCAACCGGTTTGATCTTATTCAAAACTTCCCAAATCCATTCAATCCTCAAACGACGATTGAATTTCTTGTGCCAAATAAAGCTATGGTGATTATTGATGTGTTTAATGTTTCAGGGCAAAAAATTACGAATTTGCATAAGGGAATTGTTGCAGCAGGAAGGCATCGCATAGAGTTTGATGCGTCAGAATTTCCGTCCGGGGTTTACCTCTATAGTTTAACCTCAAAGGATATTTCTATCACAAAAAAGATGGTGGTCATAAAATGATCTTCACTGCAAATCAAAGAGCTCCTCCATAAATTATAGTGAGATTAGAGAAAAGCCCCCGCAAGGCGTTCCCTTTCAATTCTCCGGCAAGAGAAAATAACAAGGATAAAACTACCCTTTGGGGGCTTACTGTTTTTTGAAAACAAATAATAGAGTCATTAATTCACTGTTTCAACTATTTTATCAATCAATTTTAAGGCGAGGAGTAAGAAATGAGAACCAAACTCTATATATTAGCGGTAATTGTGCTTTTTCTCGCAAATAAAGTTGCATTCGCGCAATTTACCAACATTGCCGTGACAACGAATACACAGGATCAAAGTGAAACAACTATTGCTATTAGTCCTTTGAATTCAAATTATTTGTTAGGCGCCTGGAATGATTTCAGATCCGTCTACTTTGCAAAGCCAGGCTATGCCTTTTCAACAGACGGCGGGAGTACCTGGAATGATGCTGTTGTTACGGCACCAGGATACGAGTATGGCTTTGACCCATCCGTGGCATTTGACAAATATGCAAACGCATACTATTGTTATGTCGCCGCTCCCGATAGAGTACTTGGACCTATTTACGTGTCACGTACAACTACGTTTCAACCACCTTTTTCTTGGGATCACGTACAAGTGAGCACATCGGATACCTTGCAAGACAAACCCTATATGGCTGTGGATAATGGCGGCTCACACGACGGCAGAATTTATGTGAGTTGGACAGATTTCTCATCGGGTTCAAAGATCAAATTTGCATATTCAACTGATCAAGGCGTCAGTTTTTCAACGCCAGTTACGCTTGGTTCCTTGTCGGCCAATCCAGGTACATATCCATACTTTAAACCAAGTAGCACGAACAACCCCGGAAACCCGACGGCTGTTTTTCTGCAAGGTTCGATGCCGGCAGTTGGATCATGTGAGCTTTATGTTATCTGGATGGACGTGGACTTCGGGTACAACCAAGCTTCGTATAAGATACGCAAATCCACTAATGGCGGAGTGTCTTTTGGCGCCGCTAAGACAGTTGCACAATTTACATGGCAAAGAAATTCTCTGGGGGGACTTGATATCTTTAATCTTCCATCTCTCGCAGTAGATTTAGTAACAGGATACGTATATGTGGCTTACATGGATCAAGTTTCGGAGACAAACACCGACATGCGTGTTAAATGGATTCGATCAACAAATGGCGGGAATAACTGGAGCACACCTGTGACTATTGCAGATTTTGGAGTCGGGTGGCAGTTTTTTCCCTGGCTCGCGGTCGATGCTACCGGAAGAGTCACAGTTGCCCTGATTCACTCATCAGACGTGAGTCTTATAGATGTTTACATTACCGAATCATTTGATAATGGAGCTACATTTGACACTCCTGTAAAAGTAACGGGTCAACGTTCAAATCCAGGCAACGCTGCTTGGTCTCACCATTACCAAGGCGTCGCATTGTCAAGCTGTGACACTTACCCACTTTGGACAGACTATAGAAATGGAAACCCTGATCCGTTCCTTGCTTCGAAATCTCCGCCATCGTCGCCAGAAAATTTTACCATTACCAATCCGGAGGCTATTGGACAAAATCCCAATTTGACCTGGGATTCTAGCCCCTCCGCAACTTCGTATGACATCTATCGCCATGTGAGTTTTGATCCGGAATGGATTCTACTGGGTTCTACACAATCTACTTCATACACCGACGCTAGCTTAACAATTCTGGATCCTGACGACGAGGATGCTGAAGAGTTTTTCTACCATGTCAAAGCTGTAAATTGTGGTAGAAAGTCTGGGCAGTCAAATATTGTTTCTATCTGGGGTTTTAGTTTCTTCAAGTCTATAAGCGATGAACTAACATCATTGCCGCAAAAATTTGAACTGGAACAAAATTTCCCAAACCCATTCAACCCGGCAACTGAATTAAGTTATTCCTTACCGAAAAGCGGAAATGTTGAACTTGTAATTGTGAACCTCTTAGGGCAGCCCATTCGTACCCTGGTTACAAACAGCCAACCGGCTGGCCGGCATAGAATAACCTGGGATGGCAGAAATAATTTTGGCAACCAGGTGGGAAGCGGTATCTATTTTTATCGCATAGACGTAAAACCAGTTGATGGCAGCGAGCCATTTACACAAATTCGAAAAATGTCTCTTTTACGTTAGCCTCAACTTTGACTAAAGTAATTTGATTAAGAAAGCCCAGGAACTTTGTTTGTGAGAACCTGGGCTTTTTATATTTAGTGTGTTTTCATAGCTGACTTTAGTAGTAAATCATGTATTACTTGCATGGTTGCTGCTATTAAAATATTCTCCTTTTCATTCCTAACTTATTTTTTCTCTGATCAATCTTAAATCCTGCCTTAATATTAGACTTTTATAATTTTTTATATTTATATGATAAAATCATAAATAATAATAAGTTAAGTAAAGTAATATTCTCTTTTTAGCCTCCTTTTATCCTTTCAAACCTATTGTCTTGTAACTAGAAAAAATCACAAAATAATTCGAATTATACTTGACAATGAGTATAATTGATCGTATTTTTCTATGTGGTAGGAATATTTAGGAACGATTAGGAAAAAAAGGAAGTTAATATTGGGTACTTTTAATGGTAGCGCTAAGGCTCTTCTCGAAGAGACAGGACGTCTTAGCTTGCCCAAGGTTTTTTACAAGAGCATAAATGAAGATGAGCGCGATCTGCTTTATTTGGCAGTCGATGGTCATAAAAGATGCATCTTGGCATATCCCAAATCCCAATGGGAAGGAAGAATGAAAAAGCTTACCGACCAGGATCATGAAGACAATGAAGAAGTATTGCGGAAAATGCGTTTTTTGCAACGCAGCATGAGAACGGTGAAATTAGATAAGCAGGGTCGTTTTTATTTACCACCGGAAATGAAAGAACGTGTGAGTCTTGGCAGGGAAGTTGAACTCCTCGGATTATCAACCTATTTCGAAATTTGGTCACCTAATAATTTAGATCAGTACGAACAAAGCGATTCGTGAAAACTAAGTATCTAAGTTTTAAAAACATAAAACAAAACAATGGCAACATCATTTACAAACGATGAGTATTGTGATTTTAATGAAAATTTTGAAACAGTACTCCTTAATGAAGAATTTGGGTACCAGACTACACAAACTAAACTCACTATCGCAGGTAAAGTGAACCTGGGTTTCCTTTTTTCCATATCAAATGAAAGGTTCCTGGGTCGAGGATTTTGTAGATTGACTGACCAGGCAAACAGTAATGATTCGGTATACCATGTGCCGGTACTTCTGGACGAAGTTTTATTTTGGATTTTAGTAAATACAAAAGGTGTATACCTGGATTGTACTTTGGGAGGCGGTGCACACGCGGAAGCAATATTGCGACGCCTTACTCCCTCTGGCATCTATTTGGGAATGGACCAGGATCAGGAAGCTATTCAATTTGCAGGAAGTCGATTGCATGGATTCTCATCGCAACTGCGTTTGGCTCAAACAAACTTTAGCGAACTAGGCATTTTTTTAGAGGAACAAAAAATTGATAAAGTGGACGGAATACTTATGGATTTAGGTATTTCATCGCACCAGATAGATTCACCGAATCGTGGATTTAGTTTCATGAGGGAAGGCCCTCTGGATATGCGGTTTGATTCAACGAATAAGACTAGTGCAAGTCAAATCGTTAATAGCTGCGAAGAAAGAGAGCTTGCCCAGATATTCTTCGAATATGGTGAAGAAAGACAATCCAGAGCCATTGCCAGGCAAATTGTGCGGGAAAGGGAAAAAAGCCGCATTGAAACGACTCTAGATCTGGCCAAGATTGTCAAAAGGGTGATCAGACCGACTCATGTGAATAAATCATTGGCCAGGATTTATCAAGCCATTCGTATCGAAGTCAACAAAGAAATGTTACATTTGCAAAGGGCTTTGGAATTATCTCTTGATCATTTAAAAGTGGGGGGGAGATTGGTTGTCATTTCTTATCATTCACTAGAAGATCGTTTAATCAAGCAGTTCTTTCGCGCGAATGTTAAACGTTGTGTTTGTCCACTGGAACTTCCGGTTTGTATCTGTGATCAACCAGGCAAGTTAAAAATTTTAACCAAAAAACCCATCAGTCCCGGGAAAGAAGAAATCTTACAAAACCCAAGGTCTCGCAGCGCAAAACTGCGAGTTGCCGAAAGAATTTAGATCATGATAAAATCATCAAAAAAATATCCAAAACTTAGGTCCATAAGGATTACCAAGCCGAGAAAAAATAAGAACTTCATTCTGTTTGTTTGTCTTTTGACTATCATTGCGATCTTTCAAATTGTCTTGCGGGTAAATATTCACAAAACTTTATCAGCAGTTGAGCAAATTGAGGAAACGAATAATCGGTTGGTCCAGGAAAACGCACTATGGCGGATAGACTCGACGAGATATACTTCCTCAGAATACATTAGGGACATCGCAGAGAAAAAGCTAAATATGATAGATGCATCTTCCAGCCCAACAGTTTTAAAATATGACAAAATTCCTGAGATGAAAGAGAATGCAGGAGAAAAAGTTTTAACTAAAGATAAATCGAGGAAAGAATCGCTGAAGTTATTTTCACAGGTTCAAGAGAAAAATTATGGAGTAATCGAGTGATTCGGCGTTGGTTGTTAAAATTTTGGTCAATATTGGCTATCGTAGCTTACCTGGTGCTTGTAGCACGATATTTCACCATTCAGGTACTCAATGGCAATGAGTATCGTACGCAGGCAGAAAACCAATCGCAAGGAATTATAGAGGTGCCGTCAAAAAGGGGTATTATTTATGATCGAAATTTTAATCAGCTTGCAATTGATGTTGAGCAATATTCTTTTGGGGTTAATCCGAAGAATGTTACAAATCCTAAGAAATTAGCTCGAATATTTTCAAACATTACGGACAATTCTATCGATCATTATTTGAAATTATTTAAACGAGATCGATTTGTGTGGCTAGGCCGGGGTATTGATTTGCAAACAGCGAATAAGATAAAGCTAAGCCAGAATAATTCGGTAGTTAAAGAAAAAACTATTGGCCGGTATTATCCCTATCAACGAAACGCATCTCACATGCTTGGTTTCACAAACATCGATCATGAAGGCCTGGCAGGTATTGAGAAAAGCTATGACGAAATATTGCAAGGGGAGAAGGGATTCAAAACAATCAATTATGATGGAAAAGGCAGAGCTTTTCCAACACTTGGAAAGCCTGAGCTTAAACCTGTAAATGGAAAAAATATTATCCTAACCATTGATATCAATTATCAACGAATTGTGGAAGAGGAATTAAAAAGAGGAGTTGAAAAATACAAAGCAAAGGCTGGGATGTTGGTTTTAATGAATCCATTTACAGGTGAAGTATTAAGCTTGGCCTGTTATCCAAATTTCAATCCAAACAGTTTTCCCAGTTTCCAACCATACGAACGAAGGAATAGAGCGGTTGTCGATCCATATGAGCCAGGTTCCACATACAAGTTAGTTACCGTATCTGCTGCATTGGAAAAAGGAATATATAAACCAACTGATATCATATTTTGTGAAAATGGTAAATCTAAGTTTCCCGGCGGTTGGATAACTGACCACAAACCATATGGAAATCTCTCCTTTAAAAAAGTGTATTCCAATTCCAGTAATATAGGTATTGCTAAAATATCTCAAAAGGTTGGAAAAAAATGGGTTTACGAATATAGTCGGTCATTTGGATTCGGAGGGGTTACTGGTGTTGAGCTGATTGGTGAGGATCAGGGTAAATTAACCAAATACGTAAAATGGAGTAAAAGCGATGCTGTAAGAGTATCCATCGGATATGGTGTAATGGCCACAACTATTCAAATGGCGAATGCCTACGCAACGGTTGCGAATGGTGGATATTTACTCAAGCCAAGATTAATAAAAGCAATCCAGGAATCAAATAATCAAAAAGAAATACAAGAGTCAAAAATAGATACAATTCGTCATGTTTTAAAACCGGAAACGGTTGCAGTGTTGAAATCATTTATGCGAGATGTAGTTCAGAATGGTACAGGTAAAGAAGCTGCAATTGATGGAATTGATATTGCCGGTAAAACAGGTACTACCAAAAAATTTAATTCCGAAACAAATAGATACTCCGATACAAAATATATTGCATCATTTGTCGGCTTTGCGCCTGTAGAACATCCCAAACTTGTGTGCCTGGTGATGTTAGACGAACCGAAGTATCCATATATATATGGAGGCCAGAGCTCTGCTCCGGTTTTTCGTCGAATTTTACGAAGGATTCTCGGCTTGATGGCAAACGATGCGGATGCTGTCCTGGTTGAAAATTCAAAATCCAAGATCATGGTTCCGGACATCACAGAATTATCAACTGAAATTGCTATTTCAATTCTAAAAGATTATGGATTTGAAACAAGAATTGAAGGAAATGGCAACTATGTACAATCACAGTATCCTGCGCCGAATACGTTGATGTTATCCGGAGAATTAGTAAAATTGAACCTGGGAAACAAAAAAGCAGTGAGCGATTCAAATAAAAGGATGCCCGATGTTCGTGGTAAAAGTTTAAGAGAGGCAGCCTTAATATTAACCCAAGCAGGATTTAATCCATCGATAATCGGCAGTGGAATTGTTATTGCTCAATCACCTAATGCTAATTCCAGGACTAATAAAATTGAGTGTAAGATAATTTGTCGACCAAAATCAGGATAAAATCTAATTGGATTTTATGTCATTTGAAATTTGGGTCAAGCTGTTAGGCCCTAATGTAAAAGTGGAGGGTAATTATCTCAATCAAAACGTAAGCTCGGTTTCAATAGACACTAGAACGCTACAAGCCGGAGATATTTATTTTGCAATTAACGGTGATAATTTTGATGGACACAATTTTATCGATTCGGCTTTTGAGGCAGGAGCCATAGCATGTGTAGCCAAGGAAGGCTGGAAGCCGGATTGGAAAATATCTGACCAAAACATCATCGTTAGATGTAATGAACCTTTGGAATTATTACAAATGCTTGCAAAAAATTATAGGCAAAAATTCTCAATCCCTGTTTTAGGTCTTACAGGAACAAATGGTAAAACAACAACAAAAGAGATGATAGCTGCAGTATTAGAATCAAAATACAAAGTAACGAAAACAATTGGAAATTTTAATAATCATATAGGAACCCCTTTGTCCTTGCTTCAAATCGATAAAAACACAGAAATCGCAATTATTGAAATGGGTATGAATCACGCAGGTGAAATTGCCGAGCTTTGTGAATTTGCTGCTCCTGACTTAGGACTGATTACAAATATCGGTGCCGGCCATTTAGGGTATTTTTCTGATGTTGAAGAAATAGCCCAAGCTAAAGGAGAATTATTCAAGGCCTTACCAGAGAGCGGTACCGCGTTTGTTAATGGTGATGATCCCAGGGTTGTACAAGAATCAGGACCGGTCAAATATAAAGTAACTTATGGGTTCTCAACTGAAACAGATGTTTTTGGCACTGACTTGGAAATGGATCACAATGGCTTTGGAAAATTCAAATTACAAGATATGGTGGATGTCCAGTTGCATGTACCGGGTCGTTACCAGTTACATAATGCTTTGGCGGCTTGTGCAGTTGGAATGTATTTTGGAATCTCAGAGCCCGATATTGCCGAAGCTTTAAAGGAATTTACAGGTATTTCAAAACGTATGGAGTTGATTGAATTGGGAACGAGTTTGATCATTCTGGATGCTTACAATTCAAATCCTGATTCTCTGATACCCGCATTTGAAACACTAAGCTATTTAGCGAACAGAAGAAATGGCAGAGCATTGGCAGTTCTGGGAGACATGCTGGAGCTTGGTGACAAAAGTCAAATCGAGCATGAAAATGTAGGGAAAACAGCCGTAGACGACAACATCGAAGTTTTATTCCTATTTGGACCTGAGTCTAAATATACCTTTGAAAGCTTTAAAGAGGCTGGCGGAAAAACAGCCTTACATTTTGATGATAAAAGAGAGTTAGCATCCACTGTTTTAGAAATACTTCGTAAAAACGATGTGCTTTTAATAAAAGGATCCAGAGGGATGCAAATGGAAGAAGTGTGGCAAGAATTAAAAAATTTAGATAAAACCTTAAGAAGTTGAGATATACGAGGAGCCCGGATTAATGCTATATTACCTACTATTCCCATTGAGAGAATTTTTCTTCGGTTTTAACTTGTTTCGTTACATTACTTTTCGTTCAGCATCAGCTGCAATTTTAGCGCTATTAATCAGTTTTTATATTGGTCCAAAAGTGATCGCTTATATGCGAAAGAAACAAATTGGTGAGGAGATTTATTCAGGAGCGCCAGAACGCCACCAGGCCAAAACCGGTACTCCAACATTTGGCGGTATTATTATTTTGATATCAATTATAGTACCGACTTTTTTGTTCGCCAAATTAGATAATATGTTTATTAAAGTGATTTTGTTGGTAACTATTTTTATGGGTGCCATCGGTTTTCTGGATGATTATCTCAAAGTCATTAAAAAATATCCAAAAGGACTAGTCGCTAAATATAAATTGGCCGGACAATTAATTGCAGGTTTATTCGTGGGATTGGTAATTTGGTTCTCACCGGTTTATGAAGGGATCCACTCTCTCACATTTATCCCATTCTTAAAAGATTCTATCATCAACCTGGGAATAATCATCATTCCCCTTTCTGTATTTGCATTAATATCAACTTCAAATTCCGTTAATTTGACTGACGGATTAGACGGGCTTGCAGTTGGACTTGTTGGAATATCAGGTTTGGCCTGGGGCGCCATAAGTTATGTCAGCGGAAGAGTTGATTATAGTGAATACCTTAATTTAATGTATCTAAAAGGCGCAGGTGAACTGACTGTCTTTTGTGCGGCCCTTCTGGGTGCTTGCCTGGGTTTTCTGTGGTTCAATTCTCATCCCGCTGAAATTTTTATGGGTGATGTGGGCAGCTTAAGCCTTGGTGCAGCTTTAGGTACAATGGCGATCCTACTCAAAAAAGAGATTTTATTGCTGTTTATCGGTGGCGTTTTTGTTGCCGAAACTGTATCAGTCATTTTGCAAGTCATGTCATTTAAGTATCGCGGAGGGAAAAGAATCTTTAAAATGGCGCCAATACATCACCATTTTGAACTAATGGGAATCCCGGAAAATAAAATTGTAGTAAGGTTCTGGATTATTGGGATTTTGCTTTTACTGTTTAGTTTGGGATTGTTTAAGGCCAGATAATGCTAGATCAAGCGACAGAAAATCGGTATAACTATTTTTTATTTGCTTTGGTATTCCTATTGCTCTGTATTGGATTAGTAATGGTATATAGTGCCAGTCATCATGTCGCAGATAAAAAATTGGGAAACGAATCCATTTATTTTCAATTTCATTTTTACCGAATACTGATCGGATTGTTTGCGTTGATTATCACTGCTATCATTCCTTATAAATTTTGGTTGAATGGTGCAAAAATTTGGCTGCTTATCGGTATCGGACTATTGATTGCCGTGTTAATCATAGGAGTTAAGGAAAGAAATGCACAACGATGGATTCAAATTTATTCTTTTCGTTTTCAACCTGTTGATGTCCTCAGGATGGCGCTGATTTTTTATCTGTGCGATGCAATGATTCGGAAGCGCGAATACCTGAGAAAGTGGAAGGAAGGATTATTACCCCAATTGTTCATAATTGGATTGATCTCTTTTTTGTTGATCAAACAGCCGGATATGGGTTCAGTAGTTATTTTACTGGTGATTAGTGTTGTGATCTTTATAACCGCAGGCGTAAATTTATTTCATCTTGGTTTCGTTGCGTTGCTCGCTGTGCCGCTTTTTTTGATGAAACATGATTACCATATTGTTCGCATAAAGGATTTTTTAGACTCCGTAATAAATGGTAAGTCCCTGCCGTACCAGGTTAACCAATCAATAATCAGCATTGGCAGCGGCGGCTTTTGGGGTAAAGGATTGGATAACAGCACTCAGAAATTAGAATTTCTTCCTGAACCGTTTACTGATTTTATTTTCTCGATTGTTGGTGAAGAATTTGGATTTCTGGGTACTTCCCTGGTTTTATTTTTATTTTTATTATTTATTCTGGAGGGGTTTAAGATTGCCCGCCGTTGCCCGGATGAAGCGGGTGCGTTACTGGCTGTTGGCATAACTACAAGTATAGGAATTTATGCATTTGTGAACGCAAGTGTGGTGAGCAATCTTTTACCCACAAAAGGACTTCCCATGCCTTTTATCAGTTATGGAGGATCATTTATGATCACTACACTGGCGGGTGTTGGAATTTTGTTAAACATTTCTCAATACAACGAGGCTTCATTGCTGCGCCGGAGTAGCCATGCAAATTATATGAAAAGATCGAGGCAATGGGTTGGAAAATAAACCAATTCGAATTCATTTTGCCGGAGGTGGAACAGCAGGGCATTTATATCCGGCTTTGGCAATCGCAAAAGAATTTAGTAACCGTTTCCCGAATTGCGAAATAGCTTTTTGGGGCACAAAGAAAGGCATCGAATTTAGATTGAAAGATCAACTAGAATACCGGCTTAATTTTATTCGAATAAGAGGACTTAAGCGTAACTTGACTCTTAGTAATTTATTAATTCCACTTGAATTTATAGCTTCAGTAATAAATTTATTGTTGCAATTCTTGTGGAAACGGCCGGATTTAATTGTAGGTTCCGGAGGCTATGTTAGCCTCCCAGTTGTATCTTCGGCAGCCACTTTAAGAATTCCGACAGCAATTCATGAACAGAATAGCTTTCCAGGCGCCTCTACACGATTATTGGGTAAATTGGCAAAGCGAATTTACTTGACTTATGAATCTTCGGAAAAATATTTTAAGAATAAAGAAAAAATAAGAGTTTTCGGTAATCCCGTTAGGCAGATTGATTCATTAATAGATCCGAGTGTAGCAATACAAGAATTCGAATTAGATCCAAATTTAAAGACTTTGTTTGTTTTTGGCGGAAGTCAAGGTGCTTTAAAAATCAATGAATTCATGATTGAGATTGCACCACAGCTAATCCAAGAATGTGGCATTCAAATAATCTGGGCAACCGGTTCAATTCATTATGAGAAAATCTCGAAAAAAATGGCTGTTCATTCCGGGCTTAAACTATTCCCATTTATTCATAGAATTTATTCCGCCTATACAGGCTGCAATCTCTGTATTTGCCGGGCGGGAGCTACGACAATTGCTGAATTAACTTATTTGGAGGTTCCGGCGATTTTAATTCCATTCCCCTATGCAACTGCTGGTCATCAAGAATACAACGCGCGAGATTTGGAATCCAAAGGCGCAGCTATTTGTCTTTTAGAAGACGATCTTAATGCAGACAAACTGTTCAAAGTAATTAAAGAAACTATCAATGATGATGTAAAACTTTCAAAAATGAAAATGAATATGAAAAGTTTAGCGAGGCCAAATGCTGCTCATGACATTGTTTCTGATCTATGCGATACTCTCTTATCTAATTGATCAGATTGAAGTATAAATTTGCAGAATGAAAACCGATAAATGGCACCGTGACCCTGCTTTTCATGATTTGAGAAGAATGGTTCGCGGGTTGTTGGTGAAAGATCGGTCTTTGCGAAGATATACATCTTATAAAGTCGGAGGTCTTGCAGATATTTATTTCGAGCCGTCTGGTTGTGAGGATTTAAGTGTTTTTATGAATTATGTGTCAAAAAAAAATATTCCGTTTTTCATTATAGGTAAAGGCGCTAATCTCCTAATTAGTGACCTAGGTTTTAGAGGTGTTGTTGTGAATTTGCAAAAGGGATTCAAAGAATTGAACATCGACAATCTTACCATTAATGTTGGCTCCGGAGTGATTCTTTGGGACTTCCTTATTGAAATGAAAAGGAAGTGTTTGGGAGGTTTGGAGAGATTATTCGGAATTCCAGGGACGATAGGCGGAGCAGTTTATATGAATGCAGGAGCTTTTGGAAGTGAAATTTCAGATTGTCTAATTTCCGTAGATGTGATGGATTTAAACGGAAAAACAAACACTTTGCAAAGAGATGAGATCCAATTTGGTTATCGCAAAGGATTTACCGATCCTGATAAGATTACTCTTGGAATAGAATTATTAATGAAACCGGATGCCTACCATGCCATGAGCAAAACTATGGATGAAATTTGGCAGCGAAGAAAAAGTAAACAACCATTGTCCTATCCATCTGCAGGTAGTGTATTCAAAAGACCGCCTGGGAAATATGCCGGTGTATTAATTGAACAAGCAGGGTTAAAAGGAACACGGGTTGGCGACGCGGTTGTTTCTACAAAGCATGCAAATTTCATTCTCAACAAAGGTAGGGCGACTGCACAAAATATATTTGATCTGATTCAAATTATTAGCGAGAAAGTATATAAAAACTTTGATGTCAAACTTGAATTGGAAAACCAATTGGTGGGCTGGAGTGATCGTGGCTAATCAAAGGATATAGATTCAATCAAGGAGTTTTATCATGAAGAAAAAGAATAAGTTAATCCGTGGGGCCACAATGGTAGTGGTAATTATTGGGATCGTATTAATTGTTTTGCAAATTAATAATTGGGTTGTAATTAGCAATACTTTTTCTTTACAAACTATCGAAGTGAATGGTAACCGGCTTATCAAAACTGAACATATATTAGGTCAATTTAATTTGGATATCGGTGCTAATGTTACAATTCTAAATTTGGTTGAAATCCAACAATCTATTGAGAAGCACCCCTATGTTAAAGCAGCATTGGTATCCAGACGTTTACCTTCATCGCTCCAAATAGATATTATCGAAAGGAAACCAGTCGCATATATTTCACAAATTGGCAAACCACTCTCTGCGACAGATAGAGAGGGTACGCTGCTTCCTTTACGAACAGGAATGTTATTGGGAAGTTTGCCAGTAATTACTGGTATTGAAGATCTCTCAAACGAGGCTGGTGAACTCATGAAAAGCGATCGAGTAGCAAAAGCAATTGATTTGCTGATGTCAAATCAAAAGATAAGCACTGCATATTATCAAAGTCTTTCGGAAGTTCATTATGATCCAAAAACAGGATATGTTTTATACTTTAATGATGGACGATTTCCTGTTTTATTTGGGCGCGAAAATTTCTCCAAAAAAGCAGAAAAAATTTTCATTTTTATAAATAAAATTAAGAGAGAAAACAAGTATAATAAACTTTCTTATGTGGACCTTCGATTCGAAGATCAGGTCGTTGCTAATTATAATTGAAATAAAATAATAAATACGAAAAAGGATTTTGATATGACTAGGAAAACTTTTATTAACGATTCATTAGATTTATTCAATAGCACTTTGGTAAAATCAAATGGAAATCGTCGGTCAACCTACCCTGATGTATGGAAGAAAACAACTACTGAAAAGTCTATGCGGAAAGACCGGGAATTAGGACAAATCATTGTGGGTTTGGATATTGGCACAAATAAGATTGCAGTTATTGTCGCAGAAATCGATGAAATAGAAGGGATGAAAATCATCGGTGTTGGAGTTTCTCCTTCAGAAGGATTGCGAAGAGGGGTTGTGGTCAACTTGGATAAAACAGTTCAATCAATTGAAAAGGCTGTTAAAGAAGCTGAGTTGATGTCTGGTATTGAAATAGAATCGGTCTATGTGGGAATTGCAGGCGACCATATTCGAAGTATTAACAGCAGGGGTGTGGTGGCAGTATCGGGCGGAAATCGCGAAATCAGCGAAGGTGATGTTCAAAGAGTCATCGATGCAGCTAAAGCCGTGTCATTGCCGATTGATCGCGAAATTATTCATGTCATTCCCCAGGAATTTATTGTAGATGAGCAAAGTGGTATAAAAAATCCAGTAGGGTTTTCAGGCGTTCGGTTAGAGGCGGAGGTTCATATTGTAACTGGTGCAGTAACTTCTGCCCAAAATATTTATCGCTGTGTCCAGAGAACCGGTTTGAAAGTCCGGAGTCTGGTGTTAGAACCTTTGGCCTCGAGCTTTGCTGTATTAGGTGATGATGAAAAGGAAATAGGCATTGGATTACTCGATTTGGGCGGTGGAACAACCGATATTGCATTAATTTTCGAAGGCAGCATTCGACATACCGCAGTCATCGGTCTTGGCGGCAAAAATGTTACTAACGATATTGCCCAGGGACTTCGAACTCCGATTGATAGGGCGGAAGAAATTAAATTGAAATATGGTTGCGCTTTATCCTGTAAGCAAATGAATGGTGAAACTATTGAAGTTCCGGGTGTCGGAGGTCGCTCTTCAACTATGGTACCCAAATCAGTATTAACTGAAATTATTCAACCAAGAATCGAAGAAATACTAATGCTAGCCAAAAGAGAAATTCAACGGTCTGAATATGCAGATTTTTTAAACGCCGGTATTGTTTTAACAGGTGGAGGTTCAATGCTGGAATCTATTGGAGAGTTAGCCGAGCAAATTTTTGATACACCGGTAAAGCTTGGCATCCCCCAGGGATTTGGAGGTTTGGTAGGGCTTGCCAGATCACCTATCCATGCAACCGGAATAGGGCTAATTCACTATGGTGTCACATACAAAAATGAGGATATGCAACTTGATGAAGGTGATGAATCTGAGAATTTCCAATCAATACTAAGCTGGATGAAAAGATTAGTGAAGGATTTATTTTAGCAGTTTTAAAATTGGCTTGATAAATAAAGAGGTGTTAAATGGACCAATTATCTTTTGGTTGGAAACTTGAAAATAATAAACTCGCAAACTTACCGGAAGGAAATACAATGTCTATAGCAATAGATTACGACCAAGAAATTGAAGCTAAAGCCAGGATGAAAGTTATCGGCGTAGGCGGCGCCGGGGGAAATGCATTAAATCGAATGATAGAAGCACAGTTGCAAGGAGTTGACTTTATTGCAATAAATACGGATTCCCAGGCTTTGGAATTAAGTCAAGCAACACATAAAATTCAGATCGGGAAAAAATTAACTAAAGGGTTGGGAGCTGGCGCTGATCCCGAAATTGGCCGGCTGGCTGTGGAAGAAGATCGTGAGTCTTTAGCTGCAATTATGTCAGATACCGACATGGTTTTTATTACCGCCGGAATGGGTGGCGGTACAGGAACCGGTGCTGCACCTGTTGTTGCCGAAATAGCGAAGGAAATGGAAGCCTTAACAGTGGCAATTGTTACTAAGCCGTTTCAGTTTGAAGGTGTAAAACGAGCGAAGCGAGCATTAGAAGGAATAGCAAAACTAAGAGAAAAAATTGATACGTTAATTACTATTCCGAATCAACGATTGTTCTCAATTGTGCCAAAAGGCACTTCCCTTCTTGAAGCCTTTAAAATAGCAGATGATATTTTATTACATGCAACCCAAGGAATATCGGATCTTATAACAATTCCGGGATTGGTAAACTTGGATTTTGCAGATGTTAAAACAGTAATGGCCGAGATGGGTTCTGCTTTGATGGGGACCGGACAAGCATCAGGCCCGGACCGGGCTCTAGAAGCCGCTACTATTGCTATTGCCAGTCCACTTCTTGAGGATGTCTCTATGGAAGGTGCAAAGGGCCTTTTGATTAATATCACCGGTGGCTTAGACCTTACTTTGGATGATATAAAAAATGCATCATCAGTTATATCGGAATCCACAGGCTCTGATGCAAATATATTCTTTGGAGCAATCATAGATGAAAAGATCAAGGATGAAATTCGTGTAACTGTTATTGCGACGGGGTTGGATGATGAGATAAATATGAATTTTTCCGAAAATCAAAATCCTTTTCAAGATATTATTGGCGCAAGGCGCAAAGTCTTAGATATTCCTGCTTTTAAACGAAAAGAGCCAAAAGTATTTGAAGAAGAGATTTCTAATAATAGTGGCGATGAAGTCGATGTGTATGATATTCCAGCGTATATGCGCAAGAGGCAAATGGGTGAAGCTTCATAATGATATTTGTTTTGAAAATAAAAAAAGAAACTTCATCAAGAAAAAGATTAATTGATTTCAAGCAATGATGGATTACTGCTGGAAGCAAAAAAAAAGCGGAGAATTCCGCTTTTTTTATTATATGCTTAAAAAACTGCTATGCTGCCTTTTGTACTTTCCCGGAGCGAATACAAGAAGTACAGACAGTTAATCTTTTGACTTTACCTTCGACATTAGCACGAACTTTTTGTAGATTTGGTAGCCATCTTCTTTTGGTTAAATTGTGGGCATGGCTAACATGGTTTCCTGTCAAAGGGCCTTTGCCACAAATATCACATTTTCTCGCCATGTTAATTTCCTTATTTTACTTAAAAGCGGGAATAAAAATAGTATAAGGCTTTGCGAAAATCAAGAAAAGTTTAGCCACTTCAAAGAGTAGATAATTATTGATGAATTATGGTATTATTGATATTATTTTTCTCTAAACAGATACACTTTGGTGTTGCTTAAATAAATTTGTTTTAAGTATCCTGTTTTAAGTGGATGCCCTTTTTTGTTTGATACTCAATTTGGAAATATAATGACTCAAAAGCGGATCGTTGTTGCATTAGGTGGTAATGCAATTACACGGGAATTTGAAGACGGTAATATTGCTCAGCAATTTGCTAATACACGTAAGAGCCTTCTAGGTATTGCTGAAATAATTAAAGATGGAAACGTACTTGCGCTTACGCATGGAAATGGTCCCCAAGTTGGCAATTATTTATTAAGAGTTGAAGAGACAAGAAACAAGGTGACACCAATACCCCTTGGTGTAATGGTAGCGGATTTATGTGGTGGTATGGGATATATGATTACTCAATCCCTGCAAAATAAGTTAATCATGCAAAATATAGTTAGAGAAGTTACTACAATTCCAGCACAAGTTATTGTTGATAAAAATGATCCTTCAATTCTGAACCCCACCAAATTTGTCGGTAGTTTTTATAACGAAGAGCAAGCAAAGAAGATTCAAAAAGAACGAACCTGGACTATGAAAGAAGACACCGGGAGAGGATGGCGCCGTGTAGTCCCTTCACCGATGCCAATTGCAATTGTCGAAAAAGAAATCATAAAAGAGCTTTTTGATAGAGGAGTGATCGTAGTTACCGTTGGGGGAGGTGGGATACCGGTTTACATTACAGAAGAAAAAACCTATGAAGGGGTTGATGCTGTTATCGACAAAGATTTGTCTTCGGCTGTGTTGGCTAAAGAACTCGAAGCAGATGAATTACACCTTCTAACAGCGGTTGAAAAAGTGGCATTGAATTTCGGCACTCCCAGGCAAGAATACTTAGATTCGCTTACTATTGAGGAAGCAAAAAGTTATTTTAATGAAGGTCAATTTCCTAAAGGAAGCATGGGACCCAAAATATATTCTGCGATTGATTTCCTAGAATCCGGAGGGAAAAGAGTGATTATCACTTCGGTCGAAAAACATTTAGCTGCTTTAGAAGGAAGAACAGGAACTATTATTCATAGCTAAGATTAATCATTAAAATGGAGGTTATTCGTGAAAATTCATGAATATCAAGCCAAAGAAGTATTGAAAAAATATGGCGTAGAAGTTCCCAGGGGAAGGGTCGCTTTTACTTCTTTAGAAGCAAAAGATATTGCCGAAGAACTTGGCGGAAAAGTCGTCATAAAGGCTCAGATTCATGCCGGCGGCCGTGGAAAAGCAGGTGGTGTAAAACTGGCTAAATCGTCCAAGGAAGCGGAAGAAACTGCTTCCGAAATTCTTGGGAAAACTTTAATCACCCATCAAACCGGACCAGAAGGTAAAAAAGTTCGTAAGATTTTGGTTGAAGAAACGATGGAAATTGAACGTGAGCTTTACGCAGGGATTGTACTAGATCGATCCGTTTCAAAGTTTGTTTTTATGGCCAGCACTGAAGGAGGAGTTGAAATTGAAAAAGTTGCTGAAGAAACGCCGGAAAAGATCCTAAAAGAATACATCGATCCTGCATTAGGTCTACAGCCCTACCAAACCAGGAAGATCGCATTTGGACTAGGATTAACAGGTAACCAGTTTAAAAATTCCTTCCGATTAATATCCGATTTTTACAAAGCAGTATCAAAGGTAGATGCATCTCTTGCAGAAATCAATCCATTGGTAGTAACAAAAGACGGCAGAGTTTTAGCTCTTGATGCAAAAATCAGTTTTGATGACAATGCACTTTATCGGCACCCGGATTTGGTAGAGATGAGGGATATTTACGAGGAAGAACCCCTTGAGGTTGAAGCAGGAAAGTATGGTCTTAATTATATAAAACTTGATGGTGAGGTAGCTTGTATGGTTAACGGGGCCGGTTTGGCCATGGCGACAATGGACATTATAAAACTAGCGGGCTCATCACCTGCTAATTTCTTGGATGTGGGTGGCGGTGCAAGCGCGGAAACGGTTGAGAATGGCTATAAAATTCTGCTGGCTGATTCAAACGTAAAAGCTGTATTAATTAACATTTTTGGCGGAATCGTGCGTTGCGATAGAGTTGCAAAAGGCGTAATCCAGGCTTCCAGGAATGTTGAAATCAATGTACCTGTTGTGGTTCGGTTGCAGGGTACAAATGCAAAAGAGGCAGCAGATATTTTAAATCAGTCGGAATTTGAATTTGCCGTAGCAAATGATTTTAAGGATGCGGCAGAAATGGTAGTTGCAGCCATAGAGTAATCCAAGAAACATGTATTTATTTAATAACGATAAAAGATCTTCGGAGGCAATAAATTGAGTATTCTAGTGAATAAATCAACAAGAGTCGTTGTTCAAGGAATTACAGGCGGCGAAGGTTCTTATCATACGAGCGAAATGGTTGAATATGGAACCAATGTAGTTGCCGGCGTAACACCAGGTAAAGGAGGGCAACTTTTTCAAGAAAAAATCCCGGTTTATAATACGGTTACAGAAGCGGTTGAGAATGAGGCTGCAAATACGTCCATAATATTTGTTCCTCCTGCTTTTGCCGGGGATGCAATTATGGAAGCGGCAGATGCAGGAATTCGATTGATTGTTTGTATCACAGAAGGGATACCAACTTTAGATATGGCCAAGGCCAAACACTATTTGGCATCAAGAACAACTAGATTGGTTGGGCCAAATTGTCCCGGAGTTATTACTCCTGGTGAATGTAAGATTGGCATCATGCCGGGATTTATACATACTCCCGGCGAAGTTGGTGTTGTGTCAAGAAGTGGTACCTTGACGTATGAAGCTGTTCACCAACTTACTACTTTAAATATCGGACAATCAACCTGTATTGGAATTGGTGGAGATCCGATAATCGGAACTTATTTTGTTGATGCACTCAAGCTATTTCAACAAGATGAAAATACAAAAGCTGTTGTGATGATTGGTGAAATTGGCGGAACCTCTGAAGAAGAAGCTGCTGAGTACGTAAAACAACACATGACTAAGCCGGTGGTTGGCTATATCGCTGGGAGAACAGCTCCACCGGGACGTAGGATGGGTCATGCAGGTGCTATAATATCCGGTGGTAAAGGCACAGCAATTGAAAAAATGGCAGCACTTGAAGCAGCCAATATTCATGTTGTTGAAAGTCCGGCAGAAATAGGTACAACAATGAAATCGATTTTGAATTGACAATAAATACGAAATTGAAATAGTAAATGGAGGTAAGGTGAAAGAACAAACACTGGCAATTTTAAAACCGGATTGCACGGAAGCCAATAAAACAGGTAAGGTAATAGATAGAATTCTCCAGGCAGGATTTAACATACTTGGTATGAAATTGATACGGCTAGACGAAAAGACTGCAAGTGAATTTTATGCTGTTCACAAAGAAAGGCCTTTTTATAACGATTTAGTTGTATTTATGACTTCAGGAGAATGTATTCCCATGGTACTTGAAAAAGAAAATGCTGTATCCGCATACAGGGATTTGATTGGTGCAACTGATCCGGCTGAAGCATCTGATGGCACAATCCGAAAAGAATTTGCCACAAGTAAACAGAATAATATTGCTCATGGTTCGGATTCCCTTGAAAATGCAAAAATTGAAGTTAGTTTTTTCTTTTCAAAATCGGAACTAATTTAAATATCATATTTTTAGTTTATCATAAATTATAGTTTGTTAAAAACATCATGCCTATGATTTTATTTCGTCATGGGTCTTTTTATTATTATCTTTTAAATAATATCCTTAAAACGAAGGTTTTAGAAGAACCTAAAAAGTTCTTAAGCATAATTAAATAGATATATTTTTACATAATTTCCTATTGTTGTGATTCAAGATATAAATGTTGACTAATGAGGATATTTTATTATATTCTAGTCTATTTTTGCAGAAAAATAATAAAAATGAATAAAGTTCTTTGATTTAAAATATGAAAATTCCAATAGCAAAATTAACTTCAGGGTATCACGAATTGGAATATGAAGAGTTACCTTCTGTTTTTTGCTTTGGAAATGATAAGGTATTTAATAAACCTGTATTTAGCGTTGTAAAAGTAGATAAAAGTGAAACTCATATTTATTTGCAGGCCAAACCGAAAACAATCGCTTCCTTTAAATGTGATCGGTGCTTGCAAGAATTTGGAAAAGAGCTAACCAGCGAGTTAAAGATCTATTATGAAGTAGGCTCCGGAAGATATATTAATCCGGATATAAGTGAAGAAGAAAAGAGTGCCAACTATAGAAGTTATAAAACCAGCGATGGCAACATTGACATTTCTGATGACATTCGAGAAGTTTTGTTACTGGCATTGCCTATGAAAAATTTATGTTCGGAAAATTGTAAAGGATTCTGTTCTGGGTGTGGAAATGATTTAAATCAAATCGAATGCGTTTGTGAGAAAAACACAGATGATCCTCGCTGGGATGCATTGAAAGAATTACAACTCTGAAACTGCTTTGTAAGGAAAATATTTTTAGATAGTTAAATAAGGAATAAGTTGATACTATGCCAAATCCAAAAAGAAAAATATCAAGAACTCGCCGCGATAAGCGGCGGACACATTGGAAGTTAAAAGTTCCGGCTACAAGTAATTGTTCCCAATGTCAACAACCAAAACTTCCGCATAGAATTTGCCCGCATTGTGGCTATTATGCCGGAAGAATGGTTTATCCTCCGAAAGAATAAAAATTGAGGGATAAATATTGCTTCAGGCATTAATGAAATTAGAATTTGAATCACGTATCTCATTCATATTAATTTGGAATGAAAATAGACTTATTTGTTGAGCGACTAGAATATGAAGATAGCGGTTGATGCGATGGGTGGGGATTTCGCTCCTGAGGCGACGGTTGATGGTGCAATTCAGGCTGCAAGAGTATCCCGGGGCAAATATGAAATTATTTTGGTTGGAGATGAACATAAAATCCGAAAGGAACTGTCCAGGTTTTCTATAAAAAATTTACCTATAAGCATTTATCATGCGTCTGAAATCATTGAGATGGAAGAATCACCAACCAAAGCATTGAAACAAAAGAAAGATGCCTCAATGGTGGTTGCATCGAATCTGCTTAAAAAAAGAATGGCAGATGCTGTGGTAAGCGCAGGTAACACCGGAGCTTTCATGGCAACTTCACTTTTAACCCTTGGACGGTTGCCAGGCGTACTAAGGCCTGGACTGGGATCATTTATACCAAATGAGGAAGGCATTTGTGTGGTGATAGATGTTGGAGCAAACTCAGATTGTAAACCGATAAGTATGGTACAATTTGCCACAATGGGTTCCATTTATATGAAATATATATTCGATATTCAACATCCGAAAGTTGGCTTATTAAGTATCGGAGAGGAAGAGTCTAAAGGAAATGAATTGGTTCGGGCTACACACAAACTATTGAAAAAAAGCAACTTGAATTTTATTGGCAATATGGAAGGCAGAGATATTCTTAAAGGAACAGCAGATGTTGTGGTTTGTGATGGATTTGTTGGGAATATTGTTTTGAAGTTTGCGGAAAGCATAATTGGTATGTTTACAAGAACTCTTAAGAAAAGCGTTGGACGTAACATACCTGCAAATTTAGGCGCCATCTTAATGAAACCCGCTTTTAGAAAGTTGCGCCAATTGATGGATTACCAAGAGTATGGTGGAGTGCCTCTTTTAGGTCTAAACGGCATTTGTATCGTTTGTCATGGTCGATCAACCCCAAAGGCAATTCGTAATGCGATTCGTGAAGCGAGAAAGATGTTTACTTTAGACCTGAATAAAAAATTACAAGATGCAGTGAGAGAAAACACATTACAAGAGGTTGGAATTGAGTTTACCTAAGATATTTGCGGAAATAACCGGTACAGGCGCATCCGTGCCTGAAAGAATCTTAACAAACAAAGAACTTTCTGAAATGGTTGATACTTCAGATGATTGGATTCAATCTAGAACGGGAATCCAGGAAAGACGAATTGCCGACAACGGACAATTACCATCAGATTTAGCCCTGGAAGCTTCAAAGATTGCACTCAATAATTCAGGCATTTCGCCGGAAGATTTAGATTTGATAATTGTGGGAACAGTAACGCCGGATATGACCTTTCCATCCACTGGCTGTTTTCTACAACAAAAGCTTGGTGCGAAAAACGCGGCTGCATTCGATATTAGCGCAGCATGTACCGGATTTATTTATGGTCTTTCCATTGCGGATGGATTGATATCCTCAGGAAAATATGAAAATATACTCGTAGTTGGTGTTGAGATATTATCAAGAATAACAAATTGGGAAGATCGTGGCACATGTGTCCTCTTTGGTGATGGAGCAGGCGCTGTGGTTGTCCGGAAAGCTAATGGAGATCGAGGAATAATAAACACATTTATTAAAAGCGATGGTAATTTACATCATCTTCTGAATATGGAAGGTGGCGGCTCACTCTATCCTTCTCATAAATTTAATGAACATCGCGAAAAGTTTTATATTAGAATGGAAGGCCGAGAAGTATTTCGGCATGCTGTGAGTTGCATGGGAGATGCAGCCACAAGACTAATTGAGGAAAATGGTTTTTCCGGAGATGAGATAAAATTGGTTATTCCGCATCAGGCTAATATTAGAATTATTGATGCGATTGCTAAACGGCTATCAGTTCCAAAAGACAGGGTTTATATCAATGTGAATCGATTTGGGAATACATCATCTGCTTCGATTCCGATTGCATTGCATGAGGCTTATGAGAATGGGCAGATAGAAGAAAATGATATTGTTTTATTGGTAGCCTTTGGTGGTGGTTTTACCTGGGGTTCTGCTTTAATAAAATTTTAGAGGATTATGAATTCAGGTTTTTTATTTCCAGGGCAAGGTTCTCAATATATTGGTATGGGAAATGATTTTTTCAATGAATTTTCCTGCGCGAAAGAAATATATCAACAAGCATCCGAGATTCTGGAATTTGATCTGGCGAAAATCTCGTTTGAAGGTCCGGAGGATGAGCTTAGGCAAACTTGCATAACTCAGCCAGCGATTTTCACCAATAGTTACTTGGTTTTTAAGCTCATTCTAGATTTTGGTATAGAGCCGGGTGTTGTTGCAGGCCATAGTCTTGGTGAATATTCCGCTTTAGTCGCATGTGGAGCCATATCATTTACTGATGGTTTAAGAGTGGTGAAGCTTCGTGGTGAATTAATGCAAAATGCAGACGAAATTGAGCCTGGTTCTATGGCTGCAATTATTGGATTGTTAGCCGAACAAGTTGAAAAAATTTGTAAAGAAGCATCTAAAACGGGAGTTGTTGTTGCGGCAAATTATAATTCTCCGGAACAAATTGTAATTTCCGGATCTATAGCCGGTGTTAAGAAGGCAATGGAATTGGCGCAGGATTCCGGGGCAAAACGCACGTTGGAATTAATGGTCAGCGCTGCATTTCATTCACCCTTGATGTCTCCTGTTACACAAGAAATGACAAATGTATTACAAGAACTTCCAATTAACAAACCGGATTGTCCAATCGTTCCTAATGTAACAGCAAAACCCACAAACTTGCCTGAAGAAATCAGAGAGCTATTAATTAAGCAATTAACACACCCGGTGCGATGGGTTGAATCCATTCAAAATATGATTTTGCTCAGTGGTTCGGAATTTTACGAAGTTGGGCCAGGCAAAGTCCTAACCGGCTTAATGCGTAGAATAGATCGATCTTGTTCTTGTACTCCAGTTGGAAAAGTTGAAGATTTGGAAAGACTAAAAGAAAAGCAAGCAGTCTAATTAAATGAGAGTTAATCTTGGGAGAATATCTTAATGACAAAGTTGCAAAATAGAGTTGCAATAGTTACAGGATCTGCTCGTGGAATTGGTAAGATCATTGTTGATCGACTTGCTGCGGAAGGGGCTATTATTATCATATCTGACGTTAGTGTTGAAGCCGGCAAAGACGCTGTAAATCAGATGGTTTCGAATGGAGTAAATGCCATTTTCATCGCTTGTGATGTTTCAAATGCAGAAGATACAAACAATCTTGTAGCAAAAACGATAGAAAAATTCGGTAGAATTGATATATTGGTAAACAACGCAGGAATCAGGCGCGATACTTTGCTTGTAAGAATGAAAGATGATGATTGGGATTTGGTAATCAATATCAATCTGAAAGGTGCTTTCAACTGCTCACGGTCTGTTGCAAAAATTATGATGAAGCAGAAAGAAGGAAGGATTATAAATATATCTTCTGTTGTCGGTTTAATGGGCAATGCCGGCCAGGCAAACTACTCCGCCTCAAAGGCCGGACTTATTGGATTAACCAAATCTCTGGCGAAAGAATTAGGTCTTAGAAATATTACAGTGAATGCAATTGCTCCAGGTTATATTGATACTGAAATGACCCGGGAACTTGCAGATAAAGTGAAAGAAGAATATTTACAGCATATCCCGCTTCGTAATTTTGGACAGCCCGAAGATGTAGCAAACTTAGTATTGTTTCTCGCTTCTAATGAGGCTCGATATATTACAGGGGAAATTATTCGAGTAGATGGCGGATTAAGTATGTAAATGAGTTAATAAATTAGGATTAAGTTAAAACCATAAATTAACGGAGGAAGTAAAATGTCAGTTCAAGATCAAGTGAAAGAGATTATAGTAGATAAATTAGGAGTGGATCCTAATCAAGTAACCTCTGAAGCCAGTTTTATTGATGATTTGGGTGCAGATTCTTTGGATACTGTAGAGTTAGTGATGGAATTTGAAGAGCAATTTGGAATTGAAATTCCAGATGAAGATGCTGAAAAAATTACGACGGTTGGCAGTGCTGTAGATTATTTGGAAGGTAAAACGTCAAACTAATTCTGCAAAAGACAGCAGTTTGTTTAACAAGATGTGTCATAAGGAGAGGGAATGGATCGAAGAGTAGTGGTTACTGGTATGGGATCTGTAACACCCGTTGGTTTAAATAACGACGAGTTGTGGCAATCATTAATCAAAGGTGTTAGTGGCATTTGTCCAATCTCCAAATTTGATGCAGAAAAGCATACGACAAAATTTGCGGGGGAAGTAAAGAACTTTGATATATTGGATTTTATCGATGATCGAAAGTTAGCCAGGAGACTGGATGATTTCATTAAATATGCTATAGCATCTGCCTCAATGGCAATCCAGGATTCCGGGCTAGATTTGGAGAAAGAAGATCGCAATAGGATCGGTGTTATTTCTGGGTCAGGAATCGGTGGATTGTTAACTTTTGAACGAGAATTTAGAAAATTAATTGAGAGTGGTCCTCGACGAGTGAGTCCATTTTTTATTCCGATGATGATATCAGATATTGCTCCCGGCCAAATCTCGATCATGTATGGTTTAAAAGGACCAAATTACTCTACGACTTCAGCTTGTGCAACAAGTGCCCATGCAATTGCTAGTGCTCTTCGAACAATTCAATTTGGCGAAGCAGATGTGATGATTACAGGGGGAAGTGAAGCTTCGGTTACTTCTATGGGGATAGCAGGTTTTAATAATATGAAAGCATTATCTGAACGGAACGATGATCCTCAGGGAGCAAGCCGGCCCTTTGATGCAGAAAGAGATGGCTTTGTATTGTCGGAGGGTGGTGGCATCTTGGTTTTAGAAGAATTACGTCGGGCGGAAGCGCGTGGGGCAAGAATCTATGCTGAATTATGTGGTATTGGTAGCACTGCTGACGCGTATCATATCACTGCTCCTGATCAAACAGGCGAAGGCGCTACTCGAGCAATGCAATTGGCATTAAAAGATGCTGGACTTGGAATCTATGATGTCGATTATATTAATGCTCATGGTACTTCTACTCTTTACAATGACAAAATAGAAACAATGGCCATTAAGAAAGTTTTCGGAGATCATGCTTATAATTTAGCCATTAGCTCAACAAAATCTACAATGGGACATTTGTTAGGAGCTGCTGGTTCTGTTGAAGCAATAATATGTATTATGGCCATTCAAAATAACATGGTTCCCCCGACAATTAACTATACCACTCCAGATCCTGAATGTGATCTAAATTATACCGTAAATAAAGCGGTTGAACGAGAAATAAATGTGGCTTTGACGAACTCCTTTGGCTTTGGCGGCCATAATGTTTGTATGGCAATAAAATCATATAAGGATTAATTAAGGTACTTCTTAGAATTTTTGTCTAATGAAGTTTTTTCAATGGATTAGTAGGCTTTTAAAAAGGAACAAAGGCCTAGATTTAAATCAAGGATCTCTTAAGGAACTTGAAAAAAAGTGCAATTATCGTTTTAAAGATTTAAAATGGTTGCAGCTTGCATTAGTTCATCGTTCTTACTTGAACATTTCAGGGGGGAAACATTATGATACTTTTGAGAGATTAGAATTCCTTGGTGATGCAATTTTAGGTTTGTTGGTCACCGAATATCTTTTCCACAATTATCCACTCAAAAGTGAAGGAACATTGACGAGATATAAATCTGTAATTGTGAGTAGGAAAATGTTGGCAAATTTTGCTCGGGAGATTGACTTGGGGAAATACATATATTTAGGACAAGGAGAAGAACTTTCCGGTGGTAGGCGTAGAGAGTCCATATTAGCAGATGCATTTGAAGCTTTGTTAGGTGCAATTTACATAGATGGAAAACAAAAAGGTGTGTACTCGATTTTAAACAAACTGATGTTCTACAATATTGAAAAAATATTGAAAGATGAGTTGCATAAAAACTATAAAAGTCAATTACTGGAATATTCACAGGGGAATGGATTAGGTTTACCAAGGTATGAGATAAAGATGGAGACTGGGCCAGAGCACAATAAATCATTTGAAGTGGGTGTTCGGGTTGATGGTGAACTACTAGGTTTCGGATTTGGAAAAAGTAAGAAAAAAGCAGAGCAAAAAGCAGCAAAAATAGCGCTAGAAAAACTCATAACATAATTATTTTATGGAAGAAATTATGATGAATAAAAATTGTTGGCTAATGAAGAGTGAACCGTACGTATATTCTATTGATGATTTAAAAAAGGATGCAACAACCCATTGGGAAGGTGTTCGCAATTATAAAGCACGAAATTACATGAAAAATGAAATGCAGATTGGAGATTGGGTTTTATTCTATCATTCTAATGCTGAACCTCCCGGTGTAGCTGGAATAGCAAAAGTATGCAAATTATCATATCCTGATTATTTTGCTTTCGATCCTTCAAACAAGTACTTTGATCCCAAATCATCTAAAGAGAATCCAACCTGGTATATGGTAGATATTGAGTTTGTTGAGAAGTTTCCCCATTTTATATCTTTAGGTGAATTAAGAGAGAATGAAGATCTTGATGGTATCATGGTTACAAAACGAGGTATTCGGCTTTCCGTGCAGCCAGTTGGATATAAACATTTCGAAATCATAAAAAGTATGGGTCGTAATGAATAGAATTATTAAATATTTTAAACCTATCTTCAAGAAAGTATAGGCCTCAGAAAGGATAAATTGAAATGTCGTTGAACACATTCAGAATTGAAACCGATTCCATGGGAGAAATGAAAATCCCGGAAAAAGCGTATTGGGGAGCACAGACGCAAAGGGCAATAGAAAATTTTCCAATAAGCGATCTTAGATTTCCAAGAAGATTCTTGCGCGCATTAGGAATGGTTAAATTATCTGCCTCAAAAGCAAATTCAAAACTCGGTTTACTAGATGAGAAATTAAAAAATGTGATAATACAGGCTGCTAAAGAAGTAATGGATGGAAGTTATGATGATCAATTCGTTTTAGATATTTTTCAGACAGGTTCTGGTACATCGACCAATATGAATGCAAATGAAGTAATCAGCAATCGAGCAAATGAAATATTAGGTGGAAGTATTGGTGATAAAAAACCGGTTCATCCGAATGATCATGTAAATATGGGACAATCCAGCAATGATGTAATCCCTACTTGTATTCATATTTCCGCACTTGAAGCAATTCAAAATGATTTATTACCATCTTTAAATCGATTAGCAGAAGCCTTACAATCAAAAGAAAAAGAATTTGATAAGATCATCAAAGTCGGCCGTACACATTTACAGGATGCAACGCCAATTCGACTTGGTCAGGAATTTAGCGGCTATGCAAGCATGATACAACATGGTATAAAGCGTCTAAAGAATGTTTGCGAAAACCTGTCTGAGTTGGCTATTGGTGGAACTGCTGTTGGCACAGGGATAAATACTCATCCGCAATTTGCTCAACTGGTTATAGAAGAGGTCAACAGATTAACCGGGTTGGGATTTCAGGAAGCGGAAAACCATTTTGAAGCTCAAGGTGCGAAAGACGCAGCGGTTGAAGTAAGTTCTGCAATGAAAACAATCGCAGTTAGTCTTACAAAAATAGCCAATGACATACGATGGCTGGGTTCCGGCCCACGCTGTGGTATTGGAGAAATATTGATTCCTGAAGTGCAGCCCGGATCGTCAATAATGCCGGGTAAGGTGAATCCCGTTATTGCTGAAGCATTATGTATGGTTGCTGCACAAGTTATTGGTAATGACGTCGCTGTAACAGTCGGTGGATTAACCGGTAATTTCGAATTAAATGTAATGATGCCTTTAATTGCCTATAACCTACTTCAATCTATTGACTTATTGAGCAAAGGAGTATCTGTTTTTACAGAAAAATGTATTTCCGGTTTACGTGCAGATGAAATTAGAACCAAAGAGTTAGTTGAATTAAGTCTGGCAATGTGTACTGCTTTATCCCCGAAAATAGGTTATGATTCTGCAGCCAAAATTGCAAAACAGGCGTATGCAACAGGAAAAACGGTCCGTGAAGTTGCACAGGAGCTAAATTTATTACCTCTGGATGTACTAAACAAAATTCTGGATCCTTGGTCGATGACCGAACCCGGGGTGTAATAAATCAAGAAAAAGATATTAAGAAGAATTAGCGAAATATGGCTTTAATACTTCCCCAAGTTTGGCGGACAGCAGAAATATTGGGAGATACTTCATGAATCTCAGTTGTTGTTACAATTTGTCCACCATTGTCCATTACTGCTATTTGATAATAATATGACCTTCCGTTAGATTTAAATACGGAATTGTCAGTATGTTCATACTTTTTTGTACTTCCGGGAGGGATTGTTTCGCTTGTTGCATTAATGAATTTCAAACTTCTAAGTTGAGTGGGATCATATCCTTTAAGAACTTTGTAACCGCTAATGTCAGTTTCCAGGCTAACATCCCAGACTAAATAAACTTTATTAATCCCAGGATCAGCACGAAATTCTTTTATCACTGAATCACCAAATCCAATTGAAGAAAAAATAAATAATGATAAAAGTAAGCAGGACAGTTGGAATTTATTCATTGATTTTCTATTTAGTTTCATTTGTTACTAAAATATAATTGGTTGATAACATTGTCAAGTATTTTTTATATCGATCTCGATTATGATAATATTAACTTAAAAATTAAATAAATATTGACTTTTTGTAATATATCGTATATATTTCCCTCCACATCAAAAAAACTCACTTATTAAGAATGCATAAAAACACCTTCAACTTGCCCCAAAAAATTGATTTATTTCTATTTAACATGAATTATTATTAATTGTTCCGAATTATTTTTCCATGTCTCTTGAGGAGGAGGAATGTGAAAAACATCTCAAAAAATTATCTACCCAATAATACTTCATTGGAAAAGTATCTTCAAGAAATTGGAGAAGTACCTCTTTTAACTCCTGATGAGGAGGTTAATCTTGCGCGTCAAATAAAACATGATGATGCAGAAGCTCTTGAAAAACTAACAAAATCAAATTTACGTTTTGTTGTCAGCGTTGCAAAACAATATCAGAATCAAGGCTTGTCTCTTGGAGATATAATTAATGAAGGGAATCTCGGCCTGATAAAAGCAGCAAAACGTTTCGACGAGACAAGAGGGTTCAAATTTATTTCATATGCTGTTTGGTGGATTAGACAGTCTATTTTACAAGCTCTTGCGGAGCAATCTAGAGTAGTTAGATTACCGCTTAATCGGGTTGGGGCTTTAAATAGAATTGGTAAAACGCTGAGTAATTTAGAACAAGCGTTTGAGAGAGAACCAACTTCCGAAGAAATAGCCGCCGAATTGGATATGACTTTAAAAGAAGTCAACGAGGCTTTGAGAATTGCTGGGCGTCATCTTTCATTAGATGCACCGATGAACACCAAAGAAAATAGTGAAAATAATTTGTTAGATTTGATTCAAGATAGCGAAGAGCCTGCTCCTGATGATGATGTTCTTACCGAGTCGTTAAAAGTTGACTTAGAAGTGGCTCTTGACTCGCTGTCAAATCGAGAAGCTGAAGTCATACGATTATACTTTGGTCTGGGCCGCGAACGTGCTTTGACTTTGGAGGAGATTGGAGAAGTTTTTCGTCTAACTAGAGAACGTGTTAGGCAAATTAAGGAGAAAGCACTTCAGAGACTACGACACGCATCCAGAAGCCGGTCTTTGCGAGTATACTTAGGTTAAGTCGTCATCAAATGTTATTAAATCTATATTGTTAGTTTGATGAATGTTTATTGTATTAGAAAATAATTTAATTATTATTAAGAAAAATTAACTTTACTATTGATAATTACACGATAAATAATTAAATTGCTGAAAATTTAGAAAATTAATTAAAGAAATTGAGAAAATTAGGGAGATGAAATGTGTTGAAATTTTAAGGAGCACTTATGGAGGTTCGGAATCTCAAGTTGTTGTTTTTCACGGAAGATGGATCAGATTTTAAAAGTTATAATATCAATTTCAAAAAATTAATTTCTATATTATCTCTTATTTTAATAATGTGCGTTCTTCTTACAGGTACTTCAACTTATATTCTTATTAAAGTTTACAGAAGTTACAAGATAAGTCATCTAAATCGTCAAAATGCTATATTGATATCACAATTATCATCTATGGAGTCAAAAGTTGAATCTATTAGGGATCAACTAAAACAATTAGAGAATTTTGATAATGATTTAAGGATGTTAACCGGTTTACCTAAAGTTGATGAGGATGTCAGGGATGTAGGGGTTGGTGGCTCTTCGGTGAATTTTAAAGGCTTGGGATTGGAAGATTTACCGGTTCCTCTCAATAACCAGGTAACTTCCTTAAATGTGGATTTAGCACAATTAGAAAGAGAAATTGATCTTGAATATAGTAGTTTTAATGAAATTCAAACCATATTAGAAGAAAATAAGAGAAAAGCTAGAGCGACACCCACAATACGTCCGGTGGAAACGGGCTGGTTACAAAGTCCTTTTGGTAAACGAATTGATCCTTTTGAAGATATAGAAAAGGAACATTATGGGATGGACATTGCATCAACTAAAGGTTCAATTGTAAGAGCTCCTGCAGATGGTGTAGTTAAGGTTGTAAGAGATAATGATTTCAAATATGGTTATGGGAAATATCTAATTATTGATCATGGGGATGGACTTGAAACACTTTTTGGGCATTTATCAACAGTCAAAGTAAAAAAGAATCAAAAAGTAAAAAGACGAGATCCAATTGGTGAAGTGGGAAGGTCTGGTAGGGCAACCGGTTACCATTTACATTATGAAGTTAAGCGTAATGGCAAAGCGGTTAACCCAAGATATTTTTTCCTGGATCAATAAAATATTTGTATAAAATTTTTCTTAGCAAAAAATTGACCTACGGGTCAATTTTTTTTGCCCAAATTAATTTAAATTAAATATGAAACTTATTTTACTATGTATTAATTTGATGAAAATCAAAAATAAGTAACAATGAGAAATCAACAAATTGAATCATACAATCCCTTATTCTGAATTCTACCCGCCTAAAAGTTTCGTTATTGATTATTTAGACGGACGAAACTTGACCAATTTTTTACCATTTCATTTTGCTGATTTTGATGCTTATCAAAAAATAGCCAAACAATTATCTCAAAGGAGCTTCCCGCGGGAATTGGTCTCTGAGGTACTACGAGAGCAAAATAGATTATTTGATTCAGGAGATTTGACATTAAAGAATATTGAATCATTGAAGGATTCCGAGTCTTTTGTGGTTGTTGGCGGCCAGCAAACCGGATTGTTTGGCGGACCTCTATATACGCTTTACAAAGCGATTACCGTAATCAAGCTTGCTGATGGCTTATCCAAAAAGATCGGCCGAATAGTCGTACCCATATTTTGGATGGCGTCGGATGATCATGATTTCGCCGAGGTGAATCACATAAATTTACTTAACTTGTCGGGACAAGTTGAACAAATTTTTTATAGTGGGGAAGACAATGGGAAAATCCCAATTGCGGCTAGGAACTTATCAACGGAAATTGAAGATAATTTTCAAATATTGAAATCATATTTGCCAGAAACAGAATTTCGAACACACATTCTGGATAGCCTCGAATCTGCTTATAAAAAAAATAATTACTTCGCAGATTCATTTGCAATTTGGCTTCAGCACGTTTTAAGAGATTATGGTTTAATTGTGATTAATCCTTCTGATAAAAAATTTAAGCAAATTGCAATTCCATTGTTTCAAAAGGAGATTGAAGAAGAAAGTCCGGTATCCAAGGCTGTGATGGATCAAACAGAAGCATTGATCAAATTGGGCTATGCTCCTCAACTTCAATTAAAAGGTGGGCTATTAAATCTATTTTATCATAGCCCGGAAAGAGAGATTATTGCTATTTCAAATGGGAATTTGGTGTTTAAGGATTCGGGAAAACAATACTCAAAATCTCAGCTTATTCAAATCCTTTGTGATCATCCCGAGCAATTTAGTCCCAATGCAGCCTTAAGACCGTTGTTTCAAGATACATTATTTCCAACCTTGGCTATTGTGTTAGGTCCTTCTGAACTCGCCTATTATGCCCAACTAAAAAAAGCATATGATTGCATGGATGTTATAATGCCAATTGCTTTCCCGAGAACTTCTATAACACTTATAGAACCTAAGACAGAAAAAATACTGCGAAAATATAATCTAACGATTCAGGATATTTTTCAGCAAAGGGAAAGAATTATTAATTTAGTAGCTGAACGTGAAATACCAAAATCAATGTTTTTAAGCATTGATGAAGGTGAAAAAGTTGTTGCGAAAATCTGGCAAGAACTTGTTGAAAATGCAAAGCAATTTGATCAAAACTTAAAAAAGCCAGCTGAAATTGCTAAGGGGAGAAGTACAAATCAATTTGATTTCCTGAGGAAGAAATTAATGCAAGCTGCCCGGCAGAAGGATGAAACTCTTAAATCTCAAATGCAAAAATTGGTAAACTCTGTTTACCCTAATAATGCTCCACAGGAAAGAGTTTTTAATTTGCTACCTTTTTACATACGATATGGCGAACGGTTCATTAAAATTCTTTTTGAACAAATTGATATTTTTAATTCGAATCACCAATTGATCAATTTGAAATCTAATTATTAAAGTTTATGAAACTGGATATACTTGCATTTGGAGCGCATCCGGATGATGTGGAACTGACTTGTGGAGGTGTTTTAGTCAAAGCTGCTCGTAAGGGTGCATCTGTCGGAATAATTCCATTAACTCGAGGAGAAATGGGAACACGCGGCAGTGAGGAATTACGTGCTAAAGAATTCGAAAATGCCGCCAAAATTATTGGCGCCAAGATTTACCATCCTTTGGATTTGCCAGATAGTTATCTGGCGGTTGACAAAAATGCTAAATTAAAAGTTATTCAGGAGATTCGTAAATACAAACCCACTTTAATTTTACTGCCATATTGGGATGACCGACATCCTGACCATGGCAATGCATCTCGTATTATAGAAGAAGCTTCTTTTCTTTCCGGGCTAAAAAAAATAGATACCAACCAGGAACATTATCGGCCAGCTCATCTGATTTATTATATGTTATCCTGGGATTTTGAACCTGATTTTGTGATTGATATATCCGATGAAATGGATACCAAAAAGGAGGCAATCTTTGCTTATCATAGTCAGGTACATAATAAAACCTATCTCAGGTCTGATGAAGAAGAGACGTACATATCGAGCCCGCAATTTATGGAAATGTTAATCACCAGGGCATCTTATTATGGTCATCGAATAGGGAAAAAATTTGGCGAACCATTTAAGATAAAAACCACGCTTGAATTAAAAGATTTACTCGATACTTTTGGTGATCGCGTTTATTAAAAAAATACCCTCCTTTAATAATAATGTCAATTAAAATAAAAGATAGCGAACTTTTAATCGAACAGGTTCCGGTTTCAAAAATATCTCAAGCGTACCCAACTCCATCATACATCTATTCTCGTGCAAAGTTAGAAAAGAATTTGTTGGAATGGCCAACTTCAATAGGTAGCCAAAACGCATTATTCTGCTTCGCCTTAAAAGCAAATGATAACCTGGAATTGTTAAAAATAATAGCTCAAAATGGATTCGGCGCCGATGTTGTTTCGGGAGGAGAATTATTTCTAGCCTTGAAAGCTGGATTTTCTACTGAAAGAATTGTTTTTGCCGGAGTTGGTAAACAGGTAGATGAAATACGCTTTGCTTTAAAAGAAAATATCAAAGCGTTTAATATCGAAAGTTCTCAAGAGTTGGAATTGATTCATTCATGCGCTAAACAGGATAACAGAAAAGCAAATGTTAATATCCGTGTGAACCCGGATATCGATGCGAAAAGCCATCCTTACATCAGTACCGGTTTGACACAAAATAAATTCGGCATCGAAAAACAAGATGCTATTGAACTCGCAAAATTAGCTGATTCATTACCATTTGTTGAATTAAAGGGAATTCATGTCCACATTGGTTCTCAAATCACTGATATTTCTCCATTCGAAGATACAAGTCAGGCAATTAGAGAACTTTATTTTGAATTAAAACATTATGGTGTCCAAATTGACGATATAGATCTTGGCGGGGGATTGGGTATTGAGTATAGAAATATTAAAGAAATTTATCCTGGTTATGATAACAATACTCAATTGACTGTAAATGATTACTTACAAGCGACAAGAAAACATTTACAAGACTTGCCGATTAATTTTATTTTTGAGCCGGGGCGCGCTGTTATAGCAAATACCGCTATTTTATTAACAACGGTTCTTTACATCAAAAAATCCAAGACAAAAAAATTTATTATTGTGGATGCGGGAATGAATGATTTGATCCGTCCAAGTTTATATCAGGCTTATCATCATATATTGCCAATCTCTAACATGGATCGACGTGAAGAAGAGGTTGTGGATGTAGTCGGACCGCTTTGCGAAACAGGAGATTTTTTTGCAAGAGATCGGTTAATGCCAGCTCTTGAAACAGGTGAGCAAGTAGCTATATTTTCCGTGGGAGCATATGGGTACTCTTTAAGCTCAAATTACAACGGCAGGTGCCGAGTGGCGGAAATTTTGGTTGATGAGACCAACTACCGTATTATCCGGAGAGCAGAACACTACGAAGATTTTCTAAAATTATATAACGAAGTATAATTGTTAGCCCAATATTATTATTTTGTCCAATAAATCTACCAGGAATTTACTTTTTATTTCCTATTATTTTCCACCATTAGGTATGGGGGGAGTGCAAAGATCAACCAAATTTGCCCGGTATTTACCTGAATTTGGATGGCATCCCTATGTTGTAACAGTGAAGGATATTCTTTATTACGCTTTTGATGACACTTTGCTGGACGAAGTCAGTCATCTTCCGATTTATCGAACCGGTTCTTTGGACCCAGCACGCGTGGCGAAGGCTCTTTCCTTTGTAAATCTAAAGCAGAAAGGAAGACAACCAAAAATCCACGAAAATAAAACGGACACCCAACTCTCTTCTTTGGCCAATATTCTTCGTAAAGTTTTTTACCCGGATTCAAAAATTCTCTGGATTCCTTTTGCGATGAATAAAATTCGCACACTCTCTTCAAAAATTCATTTTGATGCTGTTTATTCGACTTCTCCGCCGGTATCAGCACACCTAATTGCAGGTAAATTAAATCTCCCCTGGATTGCAGATTTTAGGGATTATTGGACTACCGAGGAAGAAATCTATGCTCCAACGAAATGGCATAAGCGTAAATATCATAAGATTATGTCAATAATTTCACAAAATGCTGAAAAAATCGTTGCTGTTTCCGAACCCATCGCTGACTCAATTCGATCTAATGCCAAAGAACAGGATAAAAAAAAAGTTGTTTTAATTCCAAATGGATTTGATCCATCTGATTTTACCAATATAATACCAAGAAAGTTTGATAAGTTTACCATTACTTATCTTGGTAATCTCAATCCCCAAAGATCACCGAATTTGCTAATCAACATTTTGGAAGAGTTTATACAAAAAAACCCAAATTATGGTGGGAAATTTCAATTCTATTTTATCGGTAAACATTTCGGTATTGTATTACCTCCAGCAACAAACTTTGTGGACAAGATCATTAATTTTGAAGACTACATACCGCATAAGGAAAGTCTTGCCTATGCATTGGGATCAAATGCACTCCTTTTTATTTTATCAAAGGAAAATGCACCAGGAATTGTAACTGGTAAGATTTTCGAATATTTAGCGACCGGGAAACCAATTTTAGCAATTGTTCCGAAACACACTTCAGCATATGGATTGCTTAAAAATAAACCCGATTGTTATCTTGCTGAACCTGATGAGCCAGGTAAAATTAAGCAAGCTCTGTCTTCTTTACTACTTAATCATCTCGATAAAAAGCAAAATAAATTTTCGACAGCAGAAATTCCAGATAATCTCATTCAATATTCCCGTAGAAACCAAGCTCAAGAATTGGCTAATTTGTTAGATGATTGTGTGGAAAACTATAGTTAGTAGTATCTCAATGAAAACAACATCTCAGCTCTTCCCACAACTTCAAGCGAAAGTCTGCACTCCAGTGTAACTACTAAACCATCATTTTGCCGTTGGAGATTACCGGTCTACTATCAATACTAAGCTCTGCTTTGCGAAGAGTAATGCGAAAATAATTAAGTAAGTTCGATCGGCGATTAGATGGGATAAATTGCCCGATTCCCAAATGAATTCTTCCGTAAGCCACTTCGTCTTCGTAAGGATTACCTGAAACTTTAGCATTGTGATTTGTACCCACACCAATTCGAATTAAATCTCTTGCGGTTGAGAATGGCTTATTTTTTAGAAATTTTCGCAACAACTCTGCCTGGCCATCCCCGAAAATTCTAACTAAACGGCCATTCCTAAAATTTAACTTTATTTCCTCTGTAATTTGTCCTACTCCCTGGATGGATCCGTCGACGACAACTGTACCATTCGTTGAATTACTTACAGGGCACACTTGTGCTTTCCCGCTAGGAAAAATAGAAAAAATTCCCTTCTCATTCATCTTACCGTCCAAAGAGATGCCGTTTTCTTTTTTAATTGACATTTTCAGAAGAGTTCCGCCATCACTCTTTAATTCCAGATTCTTACCGATTGAAAAAATATCTGCCAGGCGGTTACTCATCAATTTGAGCTTAGTATAATTAACGTGTATTGATTTTTTCCGTATTAATTGATTGAAATGTGGGAAATAGATAATTCGGGAGTTGTGATCAATTGGCTGGTTCAAACTTTCCAGATGTCGATAATCCATATCACATGCTATAATTATAACATCCAATTCGCTCACCATTTTCAATATCGGAGCTAAGAAACCTGGCTTTTGTAGCTCTGGAATTTGAACCAGGTATGCATTATTTGTTAGAGTAAGTGTGTAATTCAGAAGAGCAGTTGCAGGAGCAATCGATTTTGTATTAGCTATAATAAGAGTTGATTCATGCTTTTTTAATTTAATGCATTCCCTGATAAAAGTCCCTATTGCTCGCTCAAATTTATTTTCTGGTTGATTCTTCATAGGTAACATAATAAAAACAATTTTTTACCCCAAATTCTGGTTTACTATGTAAACTAACTTAACAAATACTATAGGACACTAGAGAAATATTAAATCTTGTGGTTATGTTAACATAAATTTTCAATGAATCATTGTCAAGCAATTTTTTAAAAAAATAGTTTATTTAATTTAATAATGGCGATTTCCTTTTTATTTGAATTCCTGAGCAATTTTAATATATTTACATTAAAAAGATAGAAATAAATGTCGTTTATTCATGATATTACGATTGGCCAATATTACCCTTCTAATTCTCTAATCCATCAGTTAGATCCTCGTTCTAAGAGCATTATTTTATTAACAATAATGATTTTCCTGGTTTTGAATATTAATTTATTCATTTATCTTTTCTTTTCTTTGTTTCTTTTCTGTGTGATTTATTTTTCAGGAATTTCCTATAAAATTGTTTTTAAAAATCTTAGACCATTTCTATGGTTATTTTTACTAACCTTTATCTTGAATGCGATTAACTATCCTGGTAAAATTCTATTTACAATTCCTATTATTAATTTAGACATTTCAGAAGAAGGAATGATACGAGCAACTGCATTTTCAATAAGATTGGTATTATTAATTGGCTATTCGACTATTTTTACTTTGACAACCACACCAATGGAATTGGCTGATGGCTTATCAAGAATGCTTGGCCCGTTTAAGAAATTAAAACTCCCGGTAAACGAGTTTGCTATGATGCTTACACTCGCTATTCGGTTTATTCCAATTTTATTGGAGGAAGCTGAAAGAATAAAGATCGCCCAGGTAGCCAGAGGCGCACATTTTAATGGAAAATTTATTCAAAGAATACGAAATTTAATTCCTTTATTGGTTCCTCTGTTTATTTCTTCTTTTAGAAAAGCAGATGATATCGCATTAGCTATGGAATCTCGATGTTTCCAAATAGGAAAGGAGAGAACAAGTTTTAGCAAGTTGCATTTTAAATTTTTGGATTATGCCTCTATCGCAGGGGTGTTTTTGATCGCTGTTTTTATTACTGTTATTTGATGCTAAAACATACCTATAAACTTGTTATTGAATACGATGGAACAGATTACGCAGGATGGCAAGTACAACCCAATAAACGGACAATTCAAAGTGAATTAGAAAATGCTCTTTCAAAACTTTTTCAAGAAGAAATATCTGTCACTGGTGCAGGAAGAACTGATGCAGGAGTACATGCAAAAGAACAGGTTATTAATTTTACTTCTTTAAAGAACCGCGAAGTAAAGTCTATTCTCTATGGTGTTAATAGTTTACTTCCCGGCCCAATTAGTATTACTTCAGCGCAACCAATTGATGAGAATTTTAATGCCCGATTTGATGCAATTCGCCGCCACTACCAGTACCAAATAACTCGCAATAAAAGCGCATTATATTCAAGAATCTCCTGGTGTGTTCGAGAGGATCTTAATATTGCAGAGATGCAGCAATGTTCCCGAATCATAATCGACAAACATGATTTTCAATCTTTTTGTAGTACACAAGCGGAAGTAAATCATTATCTTTGTACAGTTTTTAAAGCGTATTGGCGGTATACAATGCCAGAAGTTCTAACATTTTACATCTGTGCTAATCGTTTTTTACATAATATGGTTCGAATCCTTGTCGGTACAATGGTTGAAGTTGGTAAAGGCCGTTTTTCTGTCGAAGAATTTAAGAAGATGTTAATACAAAAAGATCGAAAAGTTGCCGGAATTACTGCACCTGCTAAGGGATTATGTTTAATGAAAATTGATTATGATAGAAATATATTGGAGGTATAATGAAGTTTTTTATCGACACAGCTAACGTAACAGAAATACGTGAAGCAGCAAATATGGGTTTGCTTGATGGCGTTACAACTAATCCATCCTTGCTATCTAAAGTGGCCGGCAATGGAAAATCACCCAGGAATATCCTGGAAGAAATCTGCGAAATTGTCGATGGGCCTATTAGTGCTGAAGTTGTGGCGAACGATTATGAAGGTATGTTGCGAGAAGGTCGGGAGCATGCTGGGATTCATGATAATATAGTTGTGAAAGTGCCATTAACATTGGATGGTTTAAAAGCTGCACAAACATTTAAAAAAGAAGGAATCCGCACCAACGTTACCTTGGTTTTTTCGCCATCGCAAGCTCTTCTAGCCGCAAAGGCGGGCGCATCTTTTGTGAGTCCATTTGTGGGACGAATTGATGATGTTAGTAATAATGGCATGGAAATGGTTGAGCAGATCCTTCAAATTTTTGACAATTATTCTTTTGAAACAGAAGTTTTAGTAGCAAGTATCAGGCATCCAATCCATGTAATGCAGGCTGCACTAATGGGAGCGGATATTGCAACAATGCCATTAAAAGTGATTGCTCAGCTCGTTAAACATCCGCTAACCGATTTAGGTATTGATAAATTTCTTCAGGATTGGGAAAAAATTAACCAGTAAGGTTTTGTAGATCATAATACTTATGATGAAATTTCACGGAACACTATACAAGGTCATTACGGTTTTTTTTAGCGTAATTATACTTGCATGTGGAAAGAGTAACGAAGAACCAAAGCAGGCAATGCCTAATGTCTCTTTAATTGAAAATAGTGTTGTAGAACCTAAGATTAGCTTTAAGCAAAGATCTATTCAGGATGATATTGCTAATTCCAGATCCAATTCGATAACCCGGGCAATTAGTAAATTAACGCCATGTGTAGTTGGGATCAATGTAACTCAAATTCGAGAATATGTAACCAGAAGTCCCTTTAGTGAATGGTTTTTTGAACCGTATTTTCCTGAAAGAAGACGCCAAAAGGAAGTAAAAAGTATTGGTTCCGGATTTATTATTTCTTCTGATGGTTATATCGTAACCAATGATCACGTAGTTGATAGTGCAATAAGGGCTGAAGTTTTTCTAGCTAGCGGAGAGAAATATGAAGCCGAAATAATCGGATCCGATTATATTTCGGATATAGCTTTGTTGAAAATCAACGGGAATAATTTACCATATTGCGAACTAGGCGATTCGGACGAAATTATCATTGGGGAGTGGGCTATAGCTCTCGGTAATCCATTTGGATTGTTTGAATTAGGGCAACAGCCTACTGCTACTGTTGGGGTAATCAGCGCAAAAAATTTGAATTTTGGTAGGCAGGAAGATGACCGTGTTTATCAAAGAATGGTTCAAACTGATGCGGCCATAAACCCAGGTAACTCAGGTGGTGCTATGGCAAACGCGCTTGGTCAGGTAATTGGAGTCAACACCTTTATCTATACAGGCAACCAGCAGACTCAGGGCTCTATCGGTCTGGGATTTGCCATTCCGATCAACAAAGTCAAAGAAGTTGTTAAGGAATTGAAAAGATTTGGTAAAGTCGATAGACAATATATTACAGGATTGGAAGTTGAAAACCTCCGGCCAAGTGTAGCACGATATTTTGGATTGAAAACCACTAAAGGAGTCATCGTCTCCAATGTAGAACAGAATAGTCCTGCCAATGATGCTGGTTTTAATGTGGGTGATATTATCACTGAATTTGGCGGTGAAAAAGTAAATTCAACAAAAGATATTTGGAATGTACTTGACAACAAAGATGCCAGAGCTGGAGATCTATTAGAAGTTATTATCCTGCGGAAAGAACGCTTATATAAGCTTCAATTAAAATTAGGAAAGGTCAGCTAAAAAGAGTTTATTATGATTGATCGATATACACTGCCGAAAATGGGTAAAATATGGACAGAAGAAAACAAATTTCAAAAATGGCTTGATGTTGAACTTGCTGTTTGTGAAGTATTTGCAGAAACCGAAAAAATTCCATCCTCCGCATGGATTAATATTAGGGAAAAAGCCAGGTTCAATGTCGATCGAATACTTGAAATTGAGGCCGAGATCAACCACGATGTAATCGCTTTTTTGACCAATGTTGCGGAATACGTTGGTCCTGACTCCAGATATATTCACTATGGGATGACATCTTCCGATGTTTTGGATACAGCCCTTGCGCTTCAAATTGTGGAATCGGGTAATCTTCTCTTAGCAGATATCAAGGGTGTTTTATCAGTCTTGAAAAGAAGGGCTCTGGAATTCAAAAATACTCCGTGTATCGGCCGAACCCATGGAGTTCATTCAGAACCCATTACTTTTGGATTGAAAGTGGCATTATGGTATTCCGAATTTAAACGTCATGAAAAAAGGTTGGTAAATGCCATTGAGGATATGCGTGTGGGAAAAATCTCTGGTGCAGTCGGAACATTTGCATATATCGATCCTCAAATTGAGGAGAAAGCATGTGCAAAACTTGGATTAAAACCGGCTGAAATTTCTAATCAAATTATACAACGTGACCGTCATGCTCACTTTATGACTGCGGTTGCATTAATCGCATCGACGCTTGAAAAAGTGTCTATTGAAATCCGTGCTTTGCAAAAAACAGAAGTATTAGAAGTTGAAGAATATTTTGCGAAAGGTCAAAAAGGCTCCTCGGCAATGCCTCATAAGCGCAACCCGATTATATGTGAGCGTATTTCAGGCATGGCGAGACTAATGAGAGGGAATGCCCTTGCAGCTTTGGAAAATGTTCCGCTCTGGCATGAAAGAGATATTAGCCATTCATGTGTTGAACGCGTTATTTTTCCGGATAGCTGTATTATCTTGGATTACATCCTCAACAAAATGAAGGATGTGATTGACAGGCTCCTGGTATACCCGGATACAATGTTAAATAATTTGCAAAAGACAAAAGGATTGATATTTTCGCAAGCACTTCTTTTGAAACTCACTGAAAAGGAAGTAAGTAGAGAAAAAGCCTACGAAATTGTACAGTCGTTGGCTCATTCAATTGGGAATAAAAATACTGTAGACTTCAAACAGGTTGTTTTGGAATCTGAGGAAATTCATTCATATATTTCAAAAGATGAAATTGATACCTGTTTTGATTTAAAAAATAATTTGAAACATGTAAATACAATCTTTGAAAGAATAGGACTTAACTAAAGATGGGAGGATCCATTGAAGAAGGGTAATGTAATTTATGAAGGAAAAGCTAAGAAGATGTTTGATACAGAAGATGAAAACTTGCTGGTTATTGAGTTCAAGGATGATACAACAGCCTTGGATGGAAAGAAAAAAGGCATCATTAAAGATAAAGGCATAGTAAACAATAAAATTTCTGCTTACTTGTTAAATTATTTAGAGAGCTATCATATTCGGACACATCTGATAAAATCCTTGTCAGAACGGGAAATGCTAGTAAAAAAATTGGAAATGATACCAGTGGAAGTAATTATTAGGAATATCGCCACCACAAGTTTATCTGCCAAATATGGTTGTAAAGAAGGTGAGGATTTAAAATATCCAATATTGGAATTCTATCTTAAAAATGATGATCTCAATGATCCAATGATGAACGAATACCATGCGGCTGCTTTTGGCCTTGCTACTCCTGAAGAGATGAAATTCATTGTAAGATCTGCGACTAAAATTAATGCGATTTTAAAATCATTTTTTATTAGACGCAAAGTAAGGTTAGTGGATTTTAAGCTTGAGTATGGCAGGTTCAAGAATGATTTGTATCTTGGTGATGAAATATCACCGGACACTTGTCGATTTTTAGATTTGGAGACCGGCAAGCAGCTTGATAAAGATCGTTTCCGAAAAGATTTAGGCGGTGTTGAGGAAGCATATCAGGAAATGATGAGAAGAGTATTGAAATTATAATCAAAAGACGTTATCTTATGGCAAAAGATGGAATCGGAATTCTTGTAGCTATTTTGCTTCCGACTGTTTTGTTTTCGGTAATCAGTATTATCAGCTATTCGCATCCAATTATTATAGTGGCAGGATTTGGCTGGTTGTTTTCTTTTTTTATAGTTTATTTTTTTCGTGATCCGGACCGATCTATACCCAACGATGAAAACACAATACTATCTCCGGGTGATGGCAAAGTGGTTCAAATTATAGAAGTTGAAGAGAATACATATTTACAATCCAAAGCAAGGCAGGTTAGTATTTTTTTATCAGTTTTTGATGTTCATATAAATAGAATTCCTATTTCCGGGAAGGTAGGATATTTCAACTATTTAAAAGGAAAATACAGCTTTGCTTTTTATCCTAAGGCGTCTATAGTAAATGAACAAACGATCATTGGAATTGAAGACGGTTATCGAAAAATTCTTTTTAAACAGATTGCAGGAATCCTGGCACGTCGAATCGTATGTAATATTCGGGAAGGGGCCGCGGTAGAGAGAGGCAAACGATTTGGTATGATTAAGTTCGGTTCGCGTGTTGATGTACTTATGCCGCTTGACGTGGAAATTATGGTAACTAAAAATCAAAAGGTTAAAGGAGGTGAGACAGTCCTTGGAAAATATGCAACCAAATAAACGCGCTTTGATTCCTGGAATTCTTACGATCGGGAATCTTTTTTGTGGTTTTCTGGCTATTAAGAATACTTTGGAAGGCGATTTGACAACTGCTGCCTGGTTGATTATTTTAGCGGGAATTATTGATGGTTTAGACGGAACTGTTGCGAGAATCACCAAAAGTTTCAGTAAACTTGGAGCTGAAATAGACTCGTTTGCGGATGTAGTTTCTTTTGGTGTTGCTCCGGCAATTTTATTGTATTATTGGTATTTTAATGAATTAGGTAACCTGGGAATTGTGATTAGTTTCTTACCCCTCCTATTCGGAGTTTTCAGATTAGCGCGGTTCAACCTGATGTTAAAAGGATTCGAAAAAGAGAATTTTGTTGGCTTGCCCATACCAGCTCAAGCCTCAGCTCTTGCTTCTTATTTAATTTTTTGTGAAACCGTATGGGGAGCGATACGATTTCCAGTAGGCCTGGCTGCCTATGTAATATTTCTGAGTCTTTTAATGATTAGCCATTTTGAATATGAAACTTACCCCAAGATTACAAAACATGGTAGTATTAAAAACAAGGTTAAGTTGGCTTTTTTTGTTCTCTTTTTTTTCCTTATTGTTCTATATCCCAAGGTTACTTTTTTCCCAATCTGTCTTACGTATGTCATTTTCGGGTTTGTAAAAGGTATAATAGACTTACAGCATGATGAAGAAGAGGTCCGAGATGTATCGATATGATCTGTTGAGCGATTAATGGCAAAAGCGAAAATAAATGTCTACCTTAAAAATGGCATTCTGGATCCCCAGGGTCAAGCTATTCATAATATATTAAAATCAATGGATATGACACAGGTGGATAGAGTTCGTGTTGGCAAAACAATTACCTTGGATTTTTCCCCACAATTGTCTGAGAAACAAGTTACACAGCATAGTGAAGAAATTTGTAAGAAGATCCTGGCCAATCCTATAATCGAAGATTTTAGTATTGAAGTTTTTCCTGACTGAAGCGGTTCATTCTAATGAAATTTGGTGTAATTGTTTTTCCCGGTTCCAATTGCGACCATGACGTATATGATGTCTTAAAAAGGCATTTTAATCAAAAAGCAGTATATCTGTGGCATAAAAACAATTCTTTAGAAGATTCCGATGTTGTAATTCTCCCCGGGGGTTTTGCATATGGCGACTATTTAAGAACCGGGGCAATTGCCAGATTCTCACCCATCATGAATCAGGTTATTCAATTTGCAAAAACCGGCAGACCGGTAATTGGAATTTGCAATGGCTTTCAAATCTTGCTAGAAAGTAGATTATTACCAGGCGCAATGTTAAGGAATAAACATCTGCAGTTTGCTTGTAAATTTGTAAGTGTAAAAGTTTGTAACTCAAATTCAATGTTTACAAGTAGTTGCGAAAAGCAACAAATACTGAACATCCCAATTGCCCATATTGAGGGTAATTATTATATAGATGCCCACCTGTTAAAAGAGCTAGAGGATAATCAACAAATTCTATTGCGCTATTGTTCTCAAGACGGGGCTATTGCAGAAAATTATAATCCTAACGGTTCAAGGGATAATATTGCAGGAGTGATGAATAAACAAGGTAATGTTTTTGGATTAATGCCACACCCTGAGAGGGCATCCGAAAAGTTGCTTGGATCCGATGATGGTAAATTAATATTTCAATCAATTATTGAAAGTTTATCTTAAGATGAAGTGGAGAAATGGATTGTGTTTAAATCAAAGAATACATCGCTTGGATTTATTGTTTTTGTTTTATTGGCAGGCGCTCTGGTCGGTTCCGGATTAGGAGAAATTCTCGGTTTAATTATTCCAGAGGGTGTTGTAAGAGATTTTTTTGTAAAATCAATTGAAGGAGGTTTTGGACCTACAACTTTAAATGTGATATTGCTGACGTTTACTATTGGTTTTACAATTAAATTAAATGTGGTTGGAATTGTAGGCATAGTTATGATTGCTTACCTTCTAAGATGGTATAAATAATGTGAATGGGTATTTAAATTAATAATTAGCCGGAACCATTGCAGATATTGACGTATTATTATTATTAATTACTTTAGATTTAAAGGTTAAGTGAACAATGTTTAATGCAATCGGACCGGTTGAAATGTTGGTCATTTTTATCATTGTACTTATGGTGTTTGGTGCGGATAAAATTCCGGAATTGGCCCGTGGGTTGGGTAAAGGAATTCGAGAATTTAAAAAAGCTGCGAATATGGTAAGAAATGAAATCCTGTCTGAGGCTGATAATCTAAAAATTGAAAATCCGATTAAAAGAGAAATCGATGATATTAGCAATTCAATTAAAACAGATCCAACTCTGAACATGGATTTTATGGACGAAGAAGAAAAAAAACAACCACAGAATAATTCTCTAAAGAGCCAGAACAGTCATAAAAATAAAATTTCGAATGGTAATCAGCCATCTTCGAAAAATTTAGAGGCTGATGATAAATGAATAAAAAAATACATCAATAGGTTATTCAAATTTGGAGGCTTTATGAATATGCCCGGACCAACTGAGTTGATCATCATCCTTGGGATTATTTTATTGATCTTTGGCGGTAGTAAATTGCCGGGTCTTGCAAAGGGTCTTGGTCAAGGAATCAAAGAATTTAAAAAAGCATTGGGTGGCAAAGATGAAGAGGACAAGGAGAAAAAAGAAATCTCCGAAAATGATTCTGAGAAACCCTAAAGAGAAAAGTGAATACGGCATTTGGACACAGCGGATTATTTAACCACTCGAGAATTACTCGATAGGAGAAAACTGAGTTGCAGTGAATTAGTTGAACAATTCTTGAATAATATAGAAGCCAATTCCCACCTTAATGCTTTCATCTCCATATTTCCTGACAGAGCGAAAGTTCAAGCAAATGAAATCGATGAAAAAATCAAAGCCAATCACGCAGGAAGGCTTTCCGGTTTAATTATATCTGTGAAAGACAATCTCGCCATGGTAGGGGAAAAGTTGACTTGCGTCTCCAGAATCCTGGAAAATTTCGAGTCTCTTTACAATGCCACTGCCGTGCAAAAACTGTTACGTGAAGATGCCATAATTATCGGAAAAACAAACTTGGATCAATACGCCATGGGTTCATCCAACGAAAATTCTTATTTTGGCCCGGTGAAAAATCCGCATGATCCGGAGAGAATTCCCGGCGGATCTTCCGGTGGCTCTGCCGTTTCAGTCGCTGCGAATCTGTCTGCCGCCGCTCTTGGATCGGACACCGGGGGATCTATTCGTCAACCTGCAGCCATGTGCGGAGTGGTAGGATTGAAACCCAGCTATGGTCGGGTTTCCCGATATGGATTAGTCGCTTTTGCATCTTCCCTCGATCAAATTGGACCAATCACTCGATCGGTAAAAGATTCCGCAGTAATTTTATCGGTTATTGCCGGTCATGACAGAAGAGACTCCACTTCTGCATCTGCGCCCGTTCCGGATTATTTCAAAAATATTGATCTCGGTGTAAACGGATTATCCATTGCTTATCCTCATGAATATTTTACCAATGGAATCGATCCGGAAATTAGAGCCGCCGTAGAAAGTGTGTTGCGATTGTTGAGTGACGGTGGAGCCGATATAGAAGAAATCTCTTTGCCGCATACCGAATATGGCATAGCAACATATTACATACTGGCAACTGCGGAAGCCTCGGCTAATTTAGCCAGGTACGACGGTGTTCGATATGGATTTAGGGCTGATAATATCTCCAATTTGGAGGAGATGTATGTGGAAAGTCGTAGCCAGGGATTTGGTGAAGAGGTCAAGCGAAGAATTATGCTTGGCACTTATGTGCTTTCGGCAGGATATTATGAAGCCTATTATCGTAAAGCCCAAAAAGTGAGAACTTTAATTAAGCAAGATTTCGATTTGGCTTTTGAGAAATTTGATTGTATTATAACTCCTACAAGCCCTACAACGGCTTTCAAAATTGGTGAAAAAATTGCGGATCCATTACAAATGTATTTATCAGATATTTATAACATATCAGCAAATTTAGCTGGAATAAATGGCATCTCCATTCCCTGTGGAAAAGATTCTAAAAACCTGCCAATCGGAGTGCAACTGCTAACCCAATCTTTTAATGAAAAAATCACTTTCAGAGTAGCGCAATATATAGAACAAGCACTAAAATAATAGATATACTTAATTTTTAAAGGCAGCGTAAAAGCAAGATGGTTAAACTGACAAAACCACAAGCTATATCCTTATTAAATAATTTCCGTGATAAGAAAGTCCTAGTACTGGGCGACGTCATGTTGGATCGCTATTTATGGGGGCAAGTATCCAGGTTGTCGCCGGAAGCGCCGGTCCCAATTGTCGAAATTGAGGATGAATACAGCAGGCTTGGTGGGGCTGCAAACGTTGGCAATAACATCGCGTCATTAGGCGCCGTCCCTTACTTGGTTGGTGTAATTGGAGATGATTCATCCGGGCAAGAATTATCATGTCTTATGGAAAGAGATGGCTTCCCGATAACCGGCCTGGTTAAAGTTAGCGATCGATCAACTACGGTTAAAACCAGAGTTATTGCCCATTCTCAGCATGTTGTCCGAATTGATCGTGAAAATCGGGATCCGATTAATAACCCGATTTTCGAGAAAATTAAGCAGATTGTATTAAATTTAATTTCGGAAGTCGACGCTGTTATTTTTGAAGATTACAACAAGGGATTGATCACAGCAGAGTTGATTCGGTTTGTGATAACCGAGGCACAGCAGTACAATAAAGTTATTACAGTCGATCCAAAGTTTGATCATTTTCTCGAGTACAAAGGAGTGACAGTGTTTAAACCCAATCGCCGTGAAACCGAAAATATCCTTGGTGTTCGATTAGACAACAAAGAACAAATCACGAAGTCGGTTAAATCTCTATATGAACAATTGCAATGCAAAAGTATTCTAATAACTCTCGGTGAGAATGGCATGGCCTTATTTAACGGGGATGACGAGTTGAAAATAATCCCGACCCGGGCTCAAAAAGTTGCAGATGTATCAGGGGCAGGAGATACCGTTATCAGTACACTAACTTTAGCCTTATTATCCGGCGCCAACCTGGAAGAAGCTGCCAGCTTGGCCAACTACGCTGCGGGTATTGTTTGTGGAGAAGTTGGTATTGTTCCGATTACAAAAGAAAGACTGATAGAAGGGATGTTTGGGTGAAAGAAACGCAAATAAAATAAAGCACTAACATAAATCAAATCGTTTGAAAAACATAGTCTTGGCAATTATCTTCTAAAAGCTCCACTAAATTTGCTTGACAAACTTTCAAAACAATCTTAAATTAAAACGTTCTCAATTTTAGGGCTTTTATGTATCAGTAATATCGATTAAAACATTTTTAAAATCGACCATGGTTAACAAAAGAAATGAATTCGGCAAAATAAAACCAAATTCAAATCAGAATAAACCACAAGCGCCTGTATGGCTTTTTGATAAAATTACTGAGATTTCCAAAAATTCACAACGAGTCTATTTGCTTTTTATTAGTTTTATTACATATTGTGGAATCACATTACTGGGAATATCGGATCGACAAATAATTCTTAATGAAACAATTCAACTTCCATTAATAAATTCGAATATTTCTTTTAGGGGTTTTATTATTTTAGCTCCATTAATTTCAATACTAGTTTTTGTTTACCTACAACTCTATATGTACAGTTTAAAATGTATGATTGATGATTTAAGAAGTAATTATCAATTTGAAAAAAGACGGATTTATCCTTGGATGTTAAATATTATTAAAATTCCCGAATTGGGACTAATGGGAAAAATACAAAAGACGTTTGTTTATATTTCTCTTTGGTGGTTTTTACCTATAGTTTTGTGCTTTTTTGTTTTGCAGAGTTTCAGACTAAATATTCCAATATTATATTATCTCGAAGTTATTATATCACTAATGGCAGGTTGTATTGTTATTTGGTTTGGTGTAAAAATGATTCCATTCAATTAAAAGAACTAATTCGTAATACAACTGAGATACCTAACTCTTTAGGGAAACGAATTTTTATTCTATTTTCAATTATTCAAAATTTGATTATTATTATGATTATTTTGGTGATTAACGAATTTAATTTTTTCATTGATTTAAGCTATCAAGAATTGGTAAATAAACCAAATATAGATACTGATCGGCCTTACTGGGCAAATTTAGCAAGGAAAAAGTTAGACGGAGCCAATTTAAACAATACAATCCTAAGGCGAGCGAATCTTGAAAATACAAGTTTTCGTAATAGTAACCTTTTTAATTCTGATCTCAGATATTCTAACCTAAATCATGCAGATCTTTTTAGAGTCAATTTTAAGAAGGCTGATCTCTATGGAGCTAAATTAGAGTTTGCGATACTTAAATATGCCAATCTTGAGGAAGCTGATCTAACGTCTGCAAATTTTACTGGTGCTGATCTTAGTGGGGCTAAACTTCGAGGAGCTAAACTGAATTCAGCCGTGTTTGATTTAGCAATTCTCAATCGAACGGATTTATTTAGAGCTACTCTGCAGAATGCACAAGGACTTAATAAAAGACAACTTCAACAAGCGTATAATTGGAATTTGGCTTTTTATGATTCTACAATTCTGGAGATATTAGGCCTTCCACATTTTCATAATAAAAATCTAAATAATAATAAATTAAACAGTTATGTTTTTAAAGGTTCTAATCTAAGTGAGATTGATTTATCGAAAGCTGAACTTCAAGGGGCTAATTTCCAGGATGCAGAATTATACAATATTGATTTTGAAGAGGCCGAACTTTGTTCCGCAAATTTTAAAGATGCTACGTTAAATGATGTAGATTTTAACAAAGCTAATTTAACAAATGCAAATTTTCAAGGAGTTGAATTTAAAAACATTAAAAACCTTACTAAAGACCAAATATTAAAAACAAGAAATATTCTACTTGCTTACTTTGATAAAGATTTATTTACTCAATTAGGATTGATTGATAAAACTCCATTTGAAATATTTCCTATTACTATGAAATCACGAGGGCAAGATTATTTTCAAAGGGATCGTTTAGAAAGTATACCAAGTAATTTGCATCGAGAGAGGCTACGTGATAGTGATTTGAGCAAATATGATTTTAGAGAAATGAATTTAACAGGTGCTGATCTTAAAGGCTTCAACCTTTCTGGCGCAGACTTTCGAGGAACCATACTTAAAGATTCACAATTGGAATATGCGAATATGGTTATTGCCAAAATTGATAGTTCAACCCAAATTCAACCAAAATGGAGACTTGTTTGGGAAATTGTCAATAAGGATGTTGAAAATAGAAAACTAAGTGGGGTTAATCTATCTAAAGCAAATCTAACCAATTCAAATATCATTTATTCAGATTTATCTGAGGCAAACTTATATGGAAGTAATCTTTATGGAGCCGATCTCCGAGGAACTGATTTTACTGGTGCAGATTTAAGGCATACTTCACTACATAAAACTTCAATTGATTCGATGACAATTTTTGATGATAAATGGAATTTAGTTTGGGAAATTGTAAATAAAGGTGTCGAAAATCAGGCAATACAAGTAATGGACCTTTCACAAGCTGATCTAAGCAAGGCTAAACTTCAAGGTGCGATTCTTAAGAATGTTAACTTAATAGGGACTAATCTCTCTCAAGCTGATCTTAGTAATGCAAACCTGGAAGGAGCAGATCTTACAGATGCTGATTTAACCGGGGCAAATTTAGATAAAACCAACCTTAAAGGAACTAATTTAAGAGCAAATCAGATTTTCAATTCAAGAGTCACTTCTAAAACGATTTTGGATGATCATATTAAAAATGCTATGGAAAATTTCAGAAAGAAAAATAGATAGGATTTTATAAATCTGTCGTATCACTCGCTAATGGATGCATCTTTAAAAAATATTTCTCTTTAGTCAATTTGTGTTGCATAAATGGGATGGTGCCTAAAATCTCAATGTAAAAATAGTTTCTTCATTCGGTTTAGATACAGCGCTAATCGCTCCTCGGTGGGAGCGCATAATTTGCCTGGATAAACTTAAACCAATACCAGTCCCGCCTTTTTTAGTGGTAAAAAACGGGATGAATACTTTTTCCAAAACGCCTTTCAAAATACCGGGGCCGTTGTCAATCACTCTAATCAAAGTTCTGCCACGGTCATCCATTTCTGCGCTTAATGTTAATTTTGGCTTATATTGCTGACCGACTGATTGTATGGAATTCGAAAGCAGATTGATTAATACTTGCTCGATCAATTCCGGGTCGGCCGTCAATTCCAGACTTTCCGGATTAATATCCGACTCGAAATGAATCTTACTGTTATCTATTTGAGTTTGCATCAATCGAATAATGCGATCGAACAATTCCGAAACCGCAAATATCTTGAAATTGGGTTTGGGAATACGGGTGAGACTCCGGTAAGCATCGACAAAATGAAGTAATCCCTCGCTGCGTTTTTGAATAGTCTGTATAGCGCCTCGGATATCTGCTATGGTTTCTTCACTTGTTTCATTTCCAAAATTTAGATTTTCATCGACGCCATTAGAGGTCAGCATGTTGTTCACAGTAGAGGCAAGAGATGAAATTGGAGTCACGGAATTCATGATTTCATGAGTTAAAACACGGATAAGATTCTGCCAGGCTTCCATCTCTTTTTCTTCTAATTCGCTTTGAATATTTTGTAATGAAACCAGCTTTAGCTTTTGTTGTTGTCTTTTGAATTCGGTTGCATATATAGATATTTGTAATGGTTCATTGTTATCATAGATTTTAGCCAAAGTCTTTTCACCGGATTTGAGTTTGAACAAAATATCCACAAGGGGTTTGCTAAAAGATTCTAATCTGTTGATATTCTTCAAGTGCGGTATTCTTAGTAATCGTTTGGCTGCGGTATTGATGAGCTCAACATTGCCATCATCTTCGAAGGCAATCAGCCCAATTCCAACATGCTGAACAATAATTTGCAAATATCGGAAATGCTCTTCTTTTTCACTTCTGGTTTGGCGAAATTTATCCGCTACTTCATTAAACGCTTCCTTTAAATCGTTAAATGCGGAACCGAGCCCGGTTACGGAAAATGTCTGTGAAAAATCGGAATGTTTTATCGCATCCAAGAAACGGGTCAAATCCCGGTTGGTTTTTTCAACATAATAAATTAAGGCATAGATTTGGTAGATCGAAATGCTTGCAACGATGATCATTGTGGCATAAAGTTCTGTTTCAAATAGTAGATAGAAAAACAGGTAGATGAATAGGGCGATAAGAAGCACACGGATTATACAGTTGATTCGGAAATGTTTATATACCATATTTTTCCAGCCTGCGATAGAGTGACGTTCGTGTTAGGCCTAGTTCTTTAGCAGCCTGACTAATATTTCCCCCATGCTTGGTAAGCGCTTTACGGATAACTATCTTTTCAACTTCATCCAGTTGAAAATTGTCAAATACCAAGCCTTCTTCTTTGGTTCCCGGGATTGTGAAGAAAAAATCCGAAGGCTGTAGAACCTGGTTTTCACTCATTATTACTGCCCGTTCGATTGCATGCTGCAATTCCCTGATGTTTCCGGGCCAGCTATATTTTTCTAGTTTTTTTAATGTGGATGGATTAATTCTCTTCATCGGTTTTTGATATTTCTTGCAGTAAAAACCTAAAAAATGATCAACCAATAACGGAATATCGCTTCCTCGCTCTTTAAGCAAAGGCAAGTGAATTTCTACGGTGTTAATCCGGTACAATAAATCTTGCCGAAAATTATTTTCAGCCACCAATTCATGGATTAGCAGGTTAGTAGCGCATAATAACCGAATATCGATTGGACGAGGTTGATTGGATCCTACCCGGATTACTTGCCGGTTCTGCAAAACATTTAACAACTTGGCTTGCAGCGGCAGTGTCAGATTACCAATTTCATCGAGAAAAAGTGTGCCGCCGGATGCAATTTCAAATCTACCGGCGTGATCTTCCTTGGCATCGGTAAAGGCTCCCTTTACATGGCCGTATAATTCACTTTCGAAAAGCGTTTCTGTGATGGCGCCCATATCGACGCTAATAAATACTTCACTAGCTCTGAGTGATTGGCGATGGAGTTCCCGCGCGACTAGCTCTTTGCCGGTTCCGTTGTCGCCCATGATCAAAATATTGGCGTCGGTTTTTGCGACCTTTTGAATGGTATCAAATACGATTTGCATCGAAGAGCAATCTCCAACAAAGTCCTGGAATTGCTTGTCGAGATCAGCGCTAAGTTGAATCTGACGATGCTTGAGAGAATCCACATCTTTGCGGGATTGACGGAGATTCATTGCAGCTGATAATGTGGCAAGCAATTTTTCATTTTGCCAGGGTTTTAAAACAAAATCCGTGGCGCCTTCTTTGATGGACCGCACAGCCATCTCAACATCACCGTATGCAGTAATCAAGACCACAACTGCATCGGGATCGATTTCCATGATTTTATGCAACCATTGAAATCCCTCAACACCGCTCGTGCTATCCCTGGCAAAATTCATATCCAACAAAATTACATCATAATTTTCATTCTTCAAAAGATTAGGTATCTTTTGCGGATTCTTTTCCGTATGAACCAATTCCATATATTGTTTGAGGAGAAGTTTGGCTGCCAATAGCACATCTTCGTTGTCATCAATAACCAACAATCTACCATATTTATTACTCATATATTCTCTAACCTTATTCGTCAGTTTCTCAAGAGGCTACGGCAATAATTGAACCAAGATAAAATATTTATTTTATAAGCCATCAAAATTTACTATATTATAATTTCTTGTTAAGAATAGTTCAAGTAAACTGTACGATAACGAACACATTCTGTAATATCAGCGTATACTTTTTGCAAAATATGTTTTTGATAATTTAAGACTCCCGCATGTAATTAATTTTGGTATGATTGTTGGAATTGTATAATTCATGTAACTGTTTTGATAAATTTAACGTCTAATTGAAAATTGAATTCTTCAGCTTTTTTTTATTTATATAATTATAAAGTTTAAAAAGGAGATATCCATGTCAATGGATCGTCAGATAAAAAAGAAAAGATTTACTCCAAAAAGAATTATTGGTTTTGGTCTAGCCAGTCTCTTTTTTGTCGTTGTGATTTACAATTTGGTATTTGGAGACCGAAGTTCTAAATTGAATGTAGAAAGTGAGAAGATAACGATTTCCACAGTTTCCATGGGGCCTTTTGTGGAATTTATTCCGGTAACCGGTACAGTTCTTCCTATTAAGACTGTTTATTTAGATGCAATCGAAGGGGGAAGAGTTGAAGAAAAGATGATTGAGGCGGGAACATTTGTAAACGAGGGAGATCCAATCCTGTCATTAGCGAATACCAACTTACTCCTGGATATCATGTTCCGTGAAGCTCAGTTTTATGAACAACAAAATAACTTGCGCAATACTCGTTTGGAAATGGAACGCTACCGGCTTGCCTTACAACAACAAATGGTGGAAATTGATTACCAAATTAAACACTTGAAAAGAAGTTATGGACGGGGAGCCGAATTAAGGAATCGAAACTTAATTTCTCAGGAGGAATATGATCAGCTAAAAGATGAATATGAGTATAATATCAAACGAAAGGATCTGGCTTTGGTGACATACAAACAAGATTCTGTTTTTCGCGAGGTTCAAATTGGACAGTTGGAATCTTCTCTTGATCGTATGGAGGCAAACCTACAAGTTGTTAGGAAGAAGTTAGAGAATTTAGTAGTAAAAGCTCCTATAACCGGACAATTAACATCATTGAACGCAGAAATTGGTGAATCAAAATCTGCAGGGCAAAGGCTTGGCCAAGTGGATGTCCTGGATGGATTTAAAGTGCGCGCCAGCCCGGATGAACACTATCTTGCACGAATATCAATGGGACTTCCAGCTAGGTTTGATTTTGCCGGTGGAACTTATGAATTGACTACCAAAAAGATATTTCCGGAGATCAATGAAGGTCGATTCGACATCGATTTGGAGTTTGTTGGGGTTGAGCCAAAAGGGATTCGTCGTGGACAAACCGTGCATATTCGCTTGGATTTAGGCGACCTGGATGAAGCAACAATCCTGCTTAATAGAGGTGGATTTTGGCAAAAAACCGGTGGACAATGGGTGTATGTGGTTGATAAGTCAGGAGAATTTGCAACCAAGAGAACGATCCGGTTGGGCAGGCAAAATACCCAGGTTTATGAAGTGCTTGCCGGCCTTGAACCTGGTGAAAAGGTGATTACCTCTACATATGACAATTTTGGTGATATTGATAAGTTGATTTTGAAATGATGAACGGCTATCAAACAATATAATAAAAGTATTCTATCAAATAATTTGTCGAGTTTATAATTAACAAAAAAGGAGAAAGAAATGATCCGAACCAACGGCCTAAAAAAGGTCTATACTACAGAGGAAGTTGAGACTACCGCTTTAAACAATATTAATTTGGAATTAAAGGAAAGTGAATTTATCGCTATAATGGGACCATCTGGCTGTGGAAAATCAACATTGTTGAATTTATTAGGCCTTTTGGACAATCCCAGCGGTGGTGAATATTATTTTCTTGATCAAGAAGTAGCGAATTACTCGGAGAGGCAAAGAGCGAATCTACGTAAAAACAATATCGGTTTTGTCTTTCAAAGTTTTAACTTAATTGATGAATTGACAGTATTTGAAAATGTTGAATTGCCTCTTTTGTACCTGGGCTATTCCGGTTCTGAAAGAAAAACAAGAGTAAATGAAGTATTAGAACACATGCAAATTATGCACCGCAAGAGTCACTTTCCACAACAGTTATCAGGCGGACAACAACAACGTGTTGCGGTATCAAGAGCCGTTGTTGCAAAACCGAAGTTGATTCTTGCCGACGAACCAACAGGAAACCTGGATTCTGCAAATGGCGATGAAGTAATGAATATGTTAACAGAATTAAATGAAAATGGAACGGCAATCGTGATGGTTACACACTCGCCCACGTATGCAGAATACAGCCATCGCATTGTTCATTTATTTGATGGACATATCGTCACTGAAAATATTAAAGAAGGATTTCATGTTTAAATATTTCCAGTAACACAATTTTGGTTCGATTATTAAATTTAGGTGACTAGCTATGATGGTCTTAAAAAACATTTTCAAATACTATAAAAGCGGGTTTGGTAAGACTTATGTTTTACAGGATATAAATCTTGATATTAAAGAGGGTGAATTTGTTACGATAATGGGACCATCAGGAGCCGGAAAATCAACATTACTTTATATTATGGGTATGTTAGATAATCAATCCGATGGTGAATATAATTTTCTTGGCGAACAGGTACATAAACTAAGTGAACGGAATCGGTCTTCATTACATTCTCATTATATCGGGTTCGTTTTTCAAAGTTATCATTTGATCGATGAATTGACAGTATATGAAAACCTGGAGACTCCATTACTTTATAAGAAAATTAAAGGAGCGGAGCGAAAGAGCATGGTTTGTGATACCTTAGATCGTTTTAATATTGTTGCCAAACAAAAACTTTTTCCGAATCAATTATCGGGAGGACAGCAACAACTTGTCGGTGTTGCCCGAGCTGTTATAATAAATCCAAAACTAATATTAGCCGACGAACCCACAGGAAATCTAAACTCTGCCCAGGGTGAAGAGATCATGGGATTGTTTAAAAAACTGAATGAAGAGGGAACAACGATAATTCAAGTAACCCATTCGGAGAAAAATGCGTCTTATGGAAATAGAATTATTCATTTGCTTGATGGCAGGATTGACCGCCAGGAAAATATCGGTTAAAACAATTCATAATTAGGGCATTTTTCAAAAGGAGATAATCATGTCAAAATCATCATTTTTTAGAACATTGTGTCCAGTTTTATTGAGTGTAGCCTTCTATTCTTGTGCAACAGCACAACAGTGGTCCAAAATTGATGATAAGTGGGAGAATGATAACCACAGCCGGGATAGAAAATATTGTGAAGTTCGTGAAATTACTTTACCCGCTGATCGAGATGTGATTTCAGTAGATGGATTGGCAAACGGGGGGATCCGGGTAGAAGGTTGGAGGCGTGATGAGATCCGTATTCGGGCTAATATTTGCGCCTGGGATCGAGATAGAAGTGACGCCAAAGAACTGGTTGCAGAAATTGACGTGTTAACAAATGGCAGAAGGATTCGTGCAGAGGGCCCAAGTTGGAGAAAACGTAAAGGATGGTCTGTAAGTTATCGCTTAATGGTACCAGAGAAATCAGACCTTTCCCTGGAAACTACCAACGGCGGCATCACAATAACAAATGTACATGGAGAAATTGAATTCGATGCCACTAATGGTGGAATTAAACTTGCCGAGGTGGGCGGTGATGTCAATGGCAGTACCACCAATGGCGGAATCCAAGTAGATTTAGATGGGAATAAATGGAACGGAAGAGGCCTGGATGTAAAGACTACTAACGGTAGTGTAAAATTAAACATGCCGGAAGATTATTCGGCCGATCTTGAAACGGGAACGGTCAATGGCACTATCCATATCGATTTCCCTATAATGGTCCAGGGTGATTTAAGTCGGCGGCTCCGCACCAAAATCGGCGATGGCGGCCCGAGAATTCGAGCGGTCACAACCAATGGCAGTGTGAGAATTCGACAGCATTAAGGTTTTGAATAGATGTCATTAAGAAGGAATCTATTTCAATATTAGTGGGCAGTTTGCTAAATGGATTCTTTTCGACTTTTACTCAAGTCGCGGACTTCTGAATGATATTTGCATAATAATTGTAATTCCTGCGAAATTCCCTTTTTAAAATTCATCTTAATCTATAGCTGTGTCATTTTAGAATCACTCCTAAAATACCAAGTTTAAATCTGTTCACTGGCGTACACTTGATGTAATGTCAGCGGATACTTCTTTCTCCAACTATACATCTGGACATTAGAGTATTCCTCATAATCGTCTTATGGCATGCTTATTGTAAAAACTCAATTGATCAAAAGCAAATTGCCAGTAAACTAATAAACAATGACCTAAGATCAAGGAAATAAGAGGAATCAATTATGTTAAAAAACTATCTGAAAATTGCTTTTCGAAATCTAGCAAAACACAAAGCTTATTCTATCATTAACTTATTGGGTTTAACCATCGGCCTGGTGTCTTGTATCTTGATTTCTCTTTATGTTTTTGACGAGCTTAATTTCGATCGTTTCCATTCCAAAGCTAAAAGAATTTACCGTCTAATCGAAACCCAGGCATCTCCGGATCAAGGAGAACGACAGTTCGGCGCTACAGTAGCGCCTTTGGGTCCAACTATGGTTGAAGAGTTTCCTGAAGTAATAAATTATGCTCGTGTCGTTCGTTTAGGCAGGCTAGTTGTTCAATATGGTGAGAACAAGTTTTATGAGGAATTCCTTGCAGCCGATCCGAATCTCTTTGAGATTTTCGACTTTGAGTTTATTGCCGGAGGAGATAAATTGTTTAATGATCCGGCTACCGTAATATTAACTGAAGACGCTGCCCAAAAGTATTTTGGTGATGAAAATCCAATTGGCAAAATCCTTAACACTAACCGGGGTTTGGATTTTAAGGTAGCGGGGGTTCTTCGTCATTTACCTCAAAACTCCCATTTGCAATTCGATATGTTGTTTACATTAGCTATTGCACAAGATGATGAAAATAGGACTTTCCTGCAGAGTTGGGACGTTGTCGCATTTCAAACCTATGTGCTATTAGATGAACATAATAATTCGGATCAGGTAGAAGCCAAACTTCCGGCTTTACTAAATAAATACCAACCGCCGGAGTCTACAGTTGAGAAAAAAGTTGCCCTGCAAAATCTTTCTGATGTTCATTTTTTTTCCGAAAACATCGAATTTGAACGAAACTATGGAAAAAGCAAAATTGCATACATTTATATCTTTGCAACAATTGCCTTCTTTATTGTTATTATTGCCAGTATTAATTATATGAACCTGGCCACGGCAAGATCTGCAAATCGCGCCAATGAAGTGGGCTTACGAAAAGTTGTTGGGGCTCAACCTATGCAGCTTGTGGGCCAGTTTATCAGCGAGTCTATGTTGATGTCTTTTGCTGCCTTTTTGTTGGCCTATGCACTTGCACAAATTATTTTACCTCAATTCAACTCATTTACAGGCAAGGAATTATCTTTCGATTTAAACAATGTAGGACAATTGTTATTTGGCCTGGTTTCTTTAACATTTATAGTGGGTCTGGCTTCCGGAAGTTATCCCGCTTTTTATTTATCAAAAATACCAATCATCAGTGTTTTGAAAAGTAAATTCAAATCAGGGAGCAGGGCGAACAATTTACGACGATCGCTTGTTGTAACCCAGTTTGTTTTGTCTATTATCATGATTGTGACAACACTGGTTACGTTTAACCATGTTGTAGGTGTTGTAAAGGATTTCCATTATAACTCGCTAAAAGAGAAAATTGGGCCGGTTATGTTTTCTTTATCTGCTTCAGAACGGTTTGTTGCTTTGAAAGTCAACACCAAATATTTAGATGATCTGATACCTTTTTTAGAAGATCAGTGGAATGCTTTTGTCCCGTCCTACCCATTTCAGTTTTTCTTTTTGGATGACCATTTTGATCGCATGTACCAGTCTGAAGCACGTCTGGGCAGTATTTTTGGGACTTTTGCTCTTTTAGCAATTATTATTGCTTGTCTTGGATTATTTGGTTTGAGTGCCTTTACTGCTGAAAGCCGTACAAAAGAAATTGGTATTCGAAAAGTGTTGGGAGCGACGGTATTCAATATCGTATTGTTGCTTTCAAAGGACTTCGTTAAATTAGTCATTATTGGTATCGTACTGCTCACACCGTTGGCTTATTACGCGATGAATAGTTGGCTTCAGAACTTTGCCTACAGGATTGAACTTGGGCTAAGCCTGTTAATGGCAGCAGGTGGAATCGCATTGGTAATCGCTTTGTTGACAGTAAGTTTTCAAGCCATTAAGGCAGCCATTGCAAATCCGGTTAAATCATTGAGATACGAATAACACAATGAACAATGAACAATTCGCAACCAGGGTTATAAAGACTTATCAGTTTTAATCAAGGATAAAATAGAGTGTTTAAAAATTATCTAAAAATATCTTTACGTTATCTTCTCAGGCATAAAGGTTACTCTATCATCAACATTGGCGGTCTTGCCGTTGGCATGGCTTGTTGTATGTTGATTCTGGTTTTCGTTCAAGATGAGCTAAGCTTCGACCGTTTTCATCAGAAATCAGATCGAATCTACCGTATTGCTAACCAAACTAATAATCAATACTCGGCCAGAACATTTTTTCCGATCGCTTCACTGATGAAAAATGAATTTCCGCAAATAGAAACAGTCGTTCGATTATCTCCCCGCTCAAACAGGCTAGTACAGCGAGATAACATTCGGTTTTACGAGGATCAATTTTTATTTGCAGATTCTACTTTTTTTGAAGTTTTTGATTTTCAACTAAATGGGCGGGATGCCGCCAGCGTACTCAACCGCCCTTACACCATAATTCTTACTGAAGAAATGGCACTGAAATATTTTGAAGATGAAAACCCTATCGGACAAACTCTGACTGTTGACAATAAGCAAGATTATGAAATTACAGGCATCGCCAAGAATCCGCCACATCGATCGCATTTTCAATTTAATTTTATTGCATCTATGCCTCCTTTACGTCCGGGCCGAAATGAATGGTCCCAAATTGCTTATACGTATGTCGTGTTAAAAGAAGGCGAAGACCCAGCTGCACTTGAGCAAAAATTTTCTGATTTCAAGTCTAAATATTTTCCAAAGTATTTTAGCAATATATATCTATTTCTTCAACCCTTGACTGATATTCATCTTTACAGCCGGTTTACGCATGATATTTCACCCCAGGGTAATATTCGAACCGTTTATCTTTTTTTAGTCGTAGCATTTTTAATCTTATTCATTGCTATCATTAATTATATGAACCTGGCTACGGCCCGTTCATTACAGCGTGCCCGCGAATTGAGCATGCGTAAAGTAGTAGGGGCAAACCGGACGCAATTGATTCGGCAATTTCTCAGTGAGTCAGTTATTTTTGCACTAATGGCAGTTCTGTTAGCTGGTGTTCTTGTTGAGCTATTTTTGCCTGGATTCCGGAATGTTCTCCAGCGTGATTTAGTGATCTCGTATGGGATTGGGAATTGGTTCTTATGGGCTCTAATCGGTATTGTATTGCTTGTCGGATTTCTCTCCGGCAGTTACCCCGCCTTCTTTTTATCTGCTTTCTTGCCAATAAAAGTCTTACGTGGAAGCACAGATACCAGGCGGGGTGTTCAGCTAAGAAAAGGACTGGTCGTATTTCAGTTCGGGATTTCAGTGGCCCTAATCGTAAGTACTTTAGTCATACAAGGTCAGCTTAACTACCTGCAAAGCAAAAACCTCGGGTTTAATAAGGAACAGGTTCTCATTATTAAGACCCAGGGAAAGCTAGGTCAACAGCAGGCTCCTTTGAAAACAGCTTTGATACAAAATGCAAGTATAGAAAGTGTAAGCATGACCTACTCTGCACCAGGAATACCGGGAGCTATTTCCTTTTTTGATGCCATTGAAGATGTTGAACAAACCAGCAATATTTTTTTAGAACATTTCCAGGGTGACCACGATCTGGTTGAAACTTTAGGCATGGAAATCGTTGCCGGCCGCAATTTGTCAGAAGAATTTACCACTGATTTAAATGATGCTGTATTAATAAATGAGACCGCAGCAAGCGAATTTGGCTGGAAAGAACCCATTGGTAACTATTTAGGGGAAGTAAAAAACAGGAAGTATGTAGTAGGTGTTGTCAGGGATTTCCATTATAACTCGCTAAAGGAGAAAATTGGTCCGGTTATGTTTTCTTTATCTGCTTCAGAACGGTTTGTTGCTATGAAAGTCAACACCAAAGATTTAGATGATCTGATACCTTTTTTAGAAAAACAGTGGAATGCTTTTGTCCCGTCGTACCCATTTCAGTATTTCTTTTTGGATGACCATTTTTCAAAGGACTTCGTTAAATTAGTCATTATTGGTATTGTACTGCTCACACCGTTGGCTTATTACGGGATGAATAGTTGGCTGCAGAACTTTGCCTACAGGATTGAGCTGGGGCCAAGCCTGCTGATAGCAGCAGGGGGAATCGCATTGGTAATCGCTTTGCTGACAGTAAGTTTTCAAGCCATTAAGGCAGCCATTGTAAATCCCGTTAAATCATTGAGATACGAATAAACAATGAACAATGAATCAATTTATTACAAACAACAAAGTTGAAATTGGAAAAGAAAATGTGGTTAATAATAAAACGAATAATTTTGAAGATTAGAAGCATTTTGATTTCAAATGAATTGAAACAATTATCTTACAATGCGATCAAGTGTAAGTTTAGTAATATTGATAATTGATAATTGATAATTGATAACTGATAACTGATAACTGTTCATTGGAGGATGCATGTTCAAAAATTATTTAAAAATATCACTTCGAAATCTTCTTCGCTACAAAGGCTACTCTCTTATAAATATAGTAGGACTGGCAATTGGAATGACTTGTACTATCATGATTTTTCTGTATGTACAGGATGAAATGTCATTTGACAATTTCCATACAAAATCGGAGAGACTTTATCGCCTGAATAAAGAAGTTACTCCCCAAACCGGTGGCACTGAATGGCATGCAATTACACCCGGATTAATGGGGCCGACAATGCTGACCGATTTCCCCGAAGTGGAGAAAAGCCTGCGTTTGCTGCCCTGGTTTGATGATGTATTGATGACCCAGGGTGAAACTTCATTGAAAGTGTCAAATGTTGTTTTTGCTGATTCCAATTTCTTTGAAATTTTTGATTTTCATCTGTTACAAGGGGATGCTAAAACTGCTCTGGTTGAGCCGTTGTCCATCATCTTATCCGAAAAAACAGCCGGGAAGTTTTTTGGTAACTCCAATCCGATTGGGCAGGTTATTCAAGGCCTTAATGATTTATCATACAAAGTGACTGGAATTATTGAGGAAACTCCGGCTAATTCCTCTTTGAGATACAATGCTTTGATCTCCTGGACTTCGACAATTCCTGGCACTGGACCGTTGAATTGGAGTTGGTTGAATCGATGGATTACGCAAGTCAACTTCACTTATTTACTATTATTTCCAGAAATTGATGTTCATGCTTTTGAACAGAAATTTGCTGATTTTATGGTGAAGTATATGCCCAGGCAAGCAGAATATTATAAACTGTATTTACAGCCACTTGCAGATATTCATCTTGAATCGTCACAAATTCGATTTAATGATAGCTTGTCGTTGGGTAATATAACTACAGTCTATATTTTCTCAGCCATTGCATTATTAACCTTACTTATTGCATGTATTAACTTCACAAATTTATCGACGGCCCGGGCGACAAAACGAGCCAGAGAAGTTGGGATTCGGAAAGTCTTAGGTGCCGAAAGAAAACAGCTTGCGAAGCAGTTTCTTGGTGAGTCGATATTGTTGAGTTTTTTGGCATCAATTATTGCAGTGAACTTTGTTGAGGTCATTTTACCCTATTTCAATGCAACTACAGGCAAATCTTTAGCATTTGATGCATTGAGTAATTGGTCTTTGTTTTGGATCCTGGTTTGTATCCCGGTTTTTGTCGGTACAATCTCAGGAATTTATCCTTCGCTGTTATTGTCATCCTATCGCCCGCTAGCTGTTTTAAGCGGAAACACGCCAATTATTCCCTCATTAAAACGTAACTCGACAAAAAGTATAAAAAGTACGACATTCCGAAGCGGACTGGTTGTTTTTCAGTTTGGGATATCAATCATTTTGATTGCAGGTACTATCATTATTTACCAGCAAATGCAATTTATGCAAACAAAAAATTTGGGATTTGATAAAGAACAGATTGTTGTTTTGCCTATTGGAAATACAGAAAT